>JBEKNI010000058.1:0-21000 GCA_049522975.1 Occallatibacter sp.
TGGAGATGCGTCTCAAGCGCGGCCGCGGCTATGTCTCGGCAGACAAGAATTTCGACGCAGACCTGGGGCTTGGTTTTATTCCCGTGGACTCAGTGCACTCGCCGGTGCGCCGCGTAAACTACGCCGTCGACGCTGCTCGCCTGGGCCAGATCACAGACTTCGACAAGCTGACGCTCGAAGTGTGGACCAACGGCGCCGTGTTGCCTGCCGATGCCATCGGCCTGGCCGCCAAGCTGCTCAAGGACCACATGAACATCTTCATTAACTTCGAGGAGGAAATCGAAGCGGAAGCGCGCGGCGATGAAAGCCGCATCCTGCTGCGCAACGACAACCTCAACCGGAGCGTGGAGGAGCTTGAGCTTTCAGTTCGCAGCTATAACTGCCTGAAGAATGCCAACATTCAGACCATCGGCGAGCTGGTGCAGAAGACCGAAGCCGAGATGCTGAAGACCAAGAACTTTGGCCGCAAGAGCCTGAACGAGATCAAGGAGATTCTTGCGCAGATGGGTCTTTCGCTGGGCATGAAGATCGACGAAAACGGCAACCCGGTCCCCGGACCCACCAGCATTCCTCCCGCCGCCGCTCTGGCCGCCAGCTATGGCCGCTACGACGACGAGGACGAGCCGCTGGATTCCGTGGACTTGCAGTTGCCCACCGAGACGGAGAACTTTTAAGAACAGCTATTAGCTTCTAGCTGTTAGCCTTTAGCTTCGCCGTGCCGAGTTTTGCAGTCGTTGGTGCGGACGAATAGCTAATGGCTAACAGCTAAAAGCTAGAAGCTAACATCGAAAGAGAGTTGCACCATGCGCCATCGCAATGCAGGAACCAAGCTCGGACGCAACACCAGCCATCGCCGCGCTCTGTTGCGCAACCTGGTCACGTCCGTAATCGTGGAAGACCGCGTGGAGACGACCGTGGCCAAGGCCAAGGCTGTTCGTCCGCTGGTTGAAAAGATGATCACCCTGGGCAAGAAGGGCGATCTCCACTCGCGCCGCCAGGCGCTCAGCTTTCTCATGACCGACCAATCTGTCGATCGGCTATTCGACACCGTGGCTCCGCGTTACGGCGACCGCGCCGGCGGCTATCTGCGCATCGTGCGTACCGGTTTCCAGAAGGGCGATGGGGCCGAGAAGGCCTTCATCGAACTGCTGGGCGCCGAGAAGCAGCTCGAAGTCAAGAAGCAGAAGCGCGACGAGATCAAGGCCAAGAAGCGCGCCGAGCTCGAAAAGCAGCTGGAAGAGAGCAAGAAGGAAGAGCCGGGCGAAGCGGCGGCGTAACTCCGCCTGCTCCTCACTCCACCAATTTAACCGCAAGTGCCGGCGCATTGCTCCTTCAGGGCGATGCGCCTTGTTTTTCTGCACGAATTCTCTCCTTGCTCCAAACCTTTTCCGTCCTCCGCCCGAACTCTACATCGGAGACGCCATTTGCTCGACGACAGGGAACTCGGGAAGAAGATTTCCGCGGGCGATTCCCAGGCTTTTGGCGGCTGGTATCGTGAAAGCGCTCCACGCCTGCGTGCCTTCCTCTGCCACCTGCTCGTCAACCCGCAAACGGCGGAGGACGTCATGCAGGACACTTACACCCACATCTGGCGCCGCCCGCAGGGCTTCGATCCAGACCGCGGAACTTTGCGCGCCTGGCTCTACGGCAGGGGAGCTTTCTTCTCTCACTCTCGCCGATGAAAGGCGCTATCGAGGCGAATGTTACGTTCAGCCGCATCTCGTTTCAGGAGGGTGGGCACTCGTGGGAATTCGTGACCGGCAGTCCAGTCTGTCGCGGCGACCACCTGTGGGTGCTGCACCAACCCGACTTCAAGCCTGAGGGGCAGAAGGACGAACTCTTCATCGTAACGCAGGCACTGGTGCAAAACGCGCCCGGGGAGTGGACCCCCACCGGCCGCCAATAGCTGAAAAACGCATTAAGCTTCCGCTATAAACCGCACCTATGTTTCTCTAATCAGCCCTCGAATGCCGCCAAGCAAAAGGGCGAGTCTGCGCATGCACTCGCCCTTTGCTTTCCGTGTTGCGAAGATCCGGTTTGCCGTTTGCCTTACTCCGTTCTCAACGCCTGCACCGGGTCAATAGATGCGGCGCGCCGCGCGGGGATGAGTCCGGCGACGCAGGCGGCCACAGCCAGCGTCACAATTGCGCCCGCCATTACCGTGGTGTCAGCGTTGGTGATCTCGTAGAGTTGCGCCTTCACATAGCGCACGCAGAGCATCGCTACGGGAATTCCGATTGCCAAGCCCATGGCGGCTTGAATCAGCGCCCCGCGCAGCACCATCGTCACCACGTTGCCACGCCTGGCGCCAAGCGCCATACGGATGCCAATCTCCGGCGTGCGCCGCACCACTCCATAAGCGGTCACGCCGTAAAGCCCAATCGTGGCCAGCAGCAGCGCCAGTGCGCCAAACAGCGTGGTCAACCGCGACACCAGCCGGTCGTCGTTGAAGCGGTCCGCGATCTGTTCATCGAAGGTCTGGAACTTGGTCACGGTGAGATTGGGATTGATGCCCGCAAGCGTGCTTTGCGCCAGCTTCTCCATGTCGTTCATTGGGCGGTCGGTCTTGACGACAATTGCGCCGGCATACAGCGACGTGTCCTTTTCAATGGGGTCCGGATCGCTGGGGAATCGCTGCATCATGGGCACGAAATACATGCTGTGGTTCTTCCATTGCACGGCGGTGTAGACCGTATCTTCTACGACGCCGACAACCTCGAAGTCGCCATCGGACTTGGGCCCCGGTGGCCCGATGCGCCTTCCAATCGGGTTGCTGCCATCCTTGAAGAAGTTCTTGACGAAAGTCTGATTCACCACCGCAACAGCGGGCGCGCCAGAGCTGTCCTGCTTGCCGAACCCTCGACCCATCACCACATGCGTGCCTACCGAATCGAAGTATTCCGCGTTGGCTTTCACAAACGAAGAACCTCCACTGGAATCCTTCAGACCCTGCACTTCAACTCCGTTGCTCCAGTTGTTGTCTTCCATCGGGGTATATGTGGCAATGCCCGCCCTGGTCACGCCCGGCAGCGCGTGGAATCGATCTTCCAGGGTTCGGTAGAGCGCTTCCAACTGGTTTTGACTGTACCCGGCCGCCTGCGGATTGATGTGCACGATGTACCGGTTCCTGGAGTCGAGCTTCAGGTCGGTATTCTGCAGCTTGCTCAGGCTTTGCGAAAACAAGCCTGCGCCTACCAGCAGCACCAGCGACAGAGCTGCTTGCAGCACCACCAGGCCGCGCTGCAGCAAGGAAGACCCTGTTGCCGTTGTGCGGCTCCCGCTGCGCAGCGCGTCGGCCGGTTTTGCCCCGGCTGCAATCCACGCAGGCGCCACGCCGAACAAAACGCCCGTCACCAGCGACAGTCCGAAAGCAAACGCGATCACGGTCAGCGACGGGCTCGCCTGGATGGGCAGGTTGTCCGCCCCTGGGAATGCCAGCATCAGCAGCATCCGCGTTCCCGCGTATGCGACGGCAAGGCCCGCGATTCCGCCCAGGCCAGCGAGCAAAATGCTCTCCGTGAGCAATTGGCGGATAATTCTTCCGCGCATGGCCCCGAGCGCGGTGCGCAACGACATTTCCATGCGCCGGCCCATGCCGCGCACCAGCAGCAGGTTGGCAATGTTGGCGCAGGCAATCAGCAGCACCAGCCCGGCAATCCACATCAACAAATGCAGATGAGATGCGTATTCCTCCTGCAATTGCTGAATGCCGGCGCCACCCGGCGTGAGCTTCATGTGTACTTTCGGCAACTCCGCCTTGGCCTTTTCTTCCGAGAATATTTTGTACGACGCAAAGGTCTGGCGCAGCAACTGACTCAGTTTTACCTGGAGCGGGATGATGGCCACTCCGGGTTTCACCCGGCCAATGAGATAGAGCCAGTTGCTCTCCGGGTCGTGCACATACGGAGTGTTGGCCAGCACATCCATCGTGGCGATCGGCAGATAGAAATCCGGCGGAGTGCTCGCCAGCCGATCGCCAAAAAATCCCTGCGGAGCAATGCCAACCACAGTCACCGGTTTGGTGTTGACCCAGAAAGTGCTGCCCACTACCGAAGCATCTCCGGCAAACTGGTGCTGCCACGTTTCATAGCTCATGACTGCGGTAAATGGAGCTCCCTGGGTATCATCCGCATCCAGAAGGAGGCGCCCAGCCCGCGGCTGCAATCCGAAGGTGCGGAAGTAGTTGCCGGAAACAAATTCGCCCATCACCGACCGCGCCACCATCCCGGCTCCTTCGCGTCGCACGGTCATCGGCCGGTAGGCGAACCCGGCCTGCATCGCAGCCAGATCTTCGAACTCTGGCGCATTCTTCTTCAACTGCTGGTAGGTATCGGTGGAGAAGAGGGAGTAGTCTCCATTGTCTACGGTTCCAGAGTTGACGCAGCAATCGTTGCTGTCCCCCAGCCGCACCAGCGTTTTTGGGTCGGTGACCGACAGGTTCCTCATTAGCACCGAATTGACCAGCGTGAAAATTGCCGCGTTAGCTCCGATGCCCAGGGCAAGGGTCAGCAGGACGGTTACGGTGAATGCCGGCGTCTTGCGTAACTGCCGGAATGCATAACGCAGGTCAAAAAGCAGAGCTCGCATTGCAGCCTCCACACACAAGAGCGTTCTCATGGCGCTGCACGCCACGGTCCAATCGCTTGGACGAGCAAACGTCATGATAAGAAAGAGATACGTGGGAGATGGGATCGGAGAGGGCAAGGCTGTTGTTCGGAATCGAAAACAGTTGTTCGATATTGAACGGAGGAAAGGCTGGTCGGAATGCGGTAGAATCCGTTGAATTCCGGCGCGCCTATGCTGCCCTAGCGAGCCGCTTCGGTTTGAACGTCCGCATGAAGACGTAGACAACCAGTTGCAGCGTGATGGCGCCGGTGCAGTCGAGCAGCACATCCCAGGGAGAGCCGGTGCGGTTGGGCAGGAAGGTCTGGTGCCATTCGTCGCAACTGGCTACCAGCGCGGTGCCGAGCAGGGCGAGAAACGCGTCCTGAATGAAGCGCGAATGGGGCAAGGTAAACCACCAGGCGCGCAGCCAGGCGAGGCCGATGAATCCATAGCCGAGGAAGTGGCCGGATTTGCGAATGTAGTGGTGGATAATCTCCCAGCGCGGATCGGAGACGTGGCCGAAGATGTACTCGAAGATTCGGCGCAGCGGATGGCTGGTGTGGTCGGAGCCGAACAATTCGGTGGACTCAAGCACAATAATAGCGATGCCGGAGGCGACCGGCAGCCAGATGTAGATCCAGTACAGGATGCCGCTGCGGGGGCGATTACTCCACATGGTAGTTGGGGGCCTCGCGGGTGATGATCACGTCGTGGACGTGACTCTCGCGCAGGCCGGCGCTGGAAATACGTACAAACTGCGCCTTCTCCTGCAACTCTGCAATGGAGCCGCAGCCCACGTAGCCCATGCCGGAGCGGAGTCCGCCCACGAGTTGGAAGACCATGGATTCGAGCGGCCCGCGGTAGGGAACGCGGCCCTCAATGCCCTCGGGGACGAACTTGGCAAGACGGTTCTGGCTGGCGCGCTCGCGCTGGACTACTCCTTCGCTGCCCAGTTCGGCGCTGGCCAGATCGGCGGTGGACTGGAAGTAGCGCTCACCGGAGCCCTGGCTCATGGCGGTGAGCGAGCCCATGCCGCGGTAGCTCTTGAAACTGCGGCCCTGGTAGAGGATGGTTTCACCGGGGCTTTCGTCGACGCCGGCAAAGAGCGAGCCGATCATGACCGAACTTGCGCCGGCAGCGATGGCCTTGGTAATTTCGCCGGAATACTTGATGCCGCCATCGGCGATGACAGGGATGCCGTGCTCGCGGGCGGCGCGATATGCCTCCGCGATGGCCGTGATCTGCGGCATGCCGGCACCGGTGACCATGCGGGTGGTGCAGATGGAACCGGGGCCGATGCCGACTTTAATGGCGTCCGCGCCGGCTTCGATGAGCGCCAAAGCGCCGTCGTAAGTGGCGACGTTGCCGGCGAGCAGGCCGACTTCGGGGAACATCTTTTTCACTTCGCGCACCGCTTCGAGCACGCGCGTGGTGTGGCCATGCGCGGAGTCGATGGCCAGCACGTCAGCGCGGGCGCGAACGAGTTCGGCGGCTCGCTCAAGATAATCGCCGGTCGCGCCGATGGCTCCGCCGACGCGCAAGCGGCCCTGCTCGTCCTTGCTGGCGGCGGGGTACTTGAGCTTTTTCTGGATGTCCTTGACGGTGATGAGGCCCTTGAGCTCGTACTGATCGTTGACCACCAGCAGCTTTTCCACACGGTGCTCGTGCAGGATCAGCTCGGCTTCTTCAAGGGTGGTGCCTACGGGAACGGTGATGAGGTTGGTCTTGGTCATCACGTCGCCGATGGGGATGTCGGTGCGGGTTTCAAAACGGAGATCGCGGTTGGTGAGGATTCCGACCAGCCGCTTGCCCTGGGTGACGGGTACGCCGGAGATTTTATAGCGGCGCATCACATCGAGGGCGTCGGAGATCATCTGGTCGGGGCCGATGGTTACCGGATCGACGATCATGCCGCTTTCCGAGCGCTTCACCTTGTCGATCTCGCCGGCCTGGTCGGTGATGGTGAGATTGCGATGCACAATGCCGATGCCGCCCTGCTGCGCCATGGCGATGGCCATGCGCGACTCGGTGACGGTGTCCATCGCGGACGAGAGCAGCGGCGTATTCAGGGTGATGTCACGGGTCAGCTGAGTTTGCGTGCTGACCGACACCGGCACCACGTCGCTGTACGCGGGCACCAGCAACACGTCATCGAATGTTAGGGCTTCCGGAACGTTTTTGACGAGCATGATGATTGGACGCTCCGGCCGGGCAGGGGATTCGGAGTCCCGGCGCGGCAGGCGCGTATGTCTATTGTAGCGGAGGCGGCTAGGGGGTTGTGGCGAGCGCGGCGATGCGGGCGACTACGTGCTCGCGGATCAGGCGGACGGTCTCGATCAGGTCTGCCTTCTCGGGAGCAGCGACCTGAAACAGCAGGTCGTAGCGGTAGATGACGGCAAAGTCGCTCAATTCGTCGAGCGGCAGGGGCGTCGAGGGCAAAGTCTCTCCAGCGGCTTCAAGAGCGATCTGGAGTCTTTCCAGGTTGAGCGTAAGTTCAAATGGGATCTGTTGCGCAGCGAGCCAGGCTTTGATGAGCTTCTCAACCGCTTGCTGCGCATGAAAGCCGAGAATCGAATCGGGAATCCCATCGGAGCTAAGGTTCGATTCGCCCTCAGCGGCCTTGATGAGAAGCTTCTCCGCCTAAGTCTACGAGCGGCTGTTCATAGGTAACCTGACCTTGCGTAAGAATACGGTGATAGATCGAGTTGATCGAGCCGAGAAACTGGCTTGCGCACCCCTCGGTGGTAACAACCAAGTCGATAGTCATGGGGATTTCGCTTAGCTTGCGGCGCAGATTGCGATGAATGCTGCCGAACTCCGGTTCGGCCGAATCGGGCATCAACACCGCCATGTCTAGATCGCTGTCCCACTTGGCCTCACCTCGTGGCCATGAGCCAAAGAGGATGACGCGGGAGGGCTGCGCGATCTCCACGGCAAGCTTCACAGCACGATCGACCTTCTCCTGCGTGGGGGTAAGCTCTTCCAGCGCGGCACGGACTTTTTCGGCGGTCAGCATTGTGGCCTCAGGGATAGTGTAGCCCGGATCGCGGCGCGGTCGTCCATCAGGCTGCCGGGGAGACCTTCTTCGCGGCCATAATCAAGACGCGCAATGCCTGGTTCACGGAATCCGCGTCAGGGAATGCGGCGGCCACATCGGGGGCAAGCGTCACCATTACCACGTCTTTCGGGAACCGATCCGCGTATTTGCCACGAACAGCTTTGGAAAAGTCGTATTCTTCGCGCATATCGTCGTCATTCACCATTTGCTTAGGGTTGCTGCTCATATCGTCTCCTTTCCCGAGGTTGAGCCTTTCGTGCGCTGATGAGCCGGATTGTCTGTTCGTTTTCAGTATGCACCACAACGAGGAGCATTTGCCGAGCCGATTTTCCCAGCGCCAACCAACGGTCCTCATCCTCAGAATGCTCCAGGTCGGGTTGGACCAGCAATAGGGGGTCTCGAAAGACCGTCGCTGCTTCCTCGAAATCAACTCCATGCTTGGCCAGGTTGACCGCAGCCTTTCCCGGATCCCAGACAATCGACTGGGGCTTCATCCTACACACCTACGGGGAACGGCTTGGGGCTGGATTCGTCGTCGGTGTTGGCGGCGCCGGTGCGCCAGCGCTCGAAGCGGCCTTGCAGCAGGCTCATCAGACCGGTATACCAGTAGCCGATGACGAACAGAATCAGGAACGGAGCGGTGAAGTAGTTGTGATTCGAGAACGTATAAAGGATGGCCAGGAAAAAATAGCAGCCAAGAAAGAGCTCGATCCAGGGCGCCAGCACCAGGCGCTTGCGATACTTGGCTGCCTGGGATTTTTCGCCCTTCTTGGCGACGGCGTACTTGGGAGTGCGGGCAAAGGCGCTCTTGATGCCGAACAGGGCTTCCAACACGGCCTTGGTGTTGGTGACGGTGAGGCCGATGCCGAGGGCCATGAGAAAGGGCAGATAGAGAAAGGTTTTCAGCCAGGTTTTGGGGAAGAGTTCGCGCTGGCTCATGAGGTAAAACACAGCAATGGAAAAGCTGGACGCGGTGAATAGCGGAAAGTCGATGAGCAGCATCTGGAACCAGCCCTGGTAGAAGCGGCAGATCATGGCCGGGATCAGCAGCGCGGACATGACCACCATGAGCGGGTAGCTGAGGTTGGCGGTGAGGTGGTAGACGGCCTCGACCTTGATGCGACGGGGCACGTTGGAGCGGAAGATCTTGGGAAGGACCTTGATGCTGGTCTGGATGAGGCCCTTGGCCCAGCGCGCCTGCTGGGTCTTGAAGGCGGTCATCTCGATGGGAAGCTCGGCGGGGCACTCGATTTGCGGAAGGTATTTGAATTTCCAGCCGGCGATCTGCGAGCGGTAGCTTAGGTCGGTGTCTTCGGTGAGGGTGTCGTGCTGCCAACCGCCGCCGTCGGTGATGGCCTGAATGCGCCACATGCCGGCGGTGCCGTTGAAGTTGAAGAAGTCGCCGGAGCGGTAGCGCGCGCCGTGCTCCAGCACGAAGTGGCCATCGAGCAGGATGGCCTCAATCTGGGTCAACATGCTGTAGTCGCGATTGAGGTGCGTCCAGCGGGTCTGCACCATGCCGATCTCGGGTTCGGCGAAGTGATGGATGACTTTCATGAGCCAGTCGGCCGGGGGCACAAAGTCGGCGTCGAAGATGGCGACGAACTCGCCTTTGGCAACTTTGAGGCCGGCATCGAGCGCGCCGGCTTTATAACCGTATCGGTTAGTCCGGTGGATGTAGACGATGGGATGGCCGAGCGCCGCATAGCGGGCAACGATATCTGCGGCCACTTGCTGGGTTTCGTCGGTAGAGTCGTCGAGCACCTGGATCTCGAGCCTTTCGCTGGGGTAATCCATGGCGCAGACGGCCTCGATGAGCCGGTCGATGACGAACTGCTCGTTGAAGATGGGAAGCTGCACGGTGATGCGGGGTAGCTCGTCGAAGTGGCTGTTGGGATTGGGGTTGGCGTTCTTGCGGTATTTGAAGTAGAGGTAGCACATGGTATAGCGGTGCACACCATAAATGGCCAGCACGATCATGACCAGGAAATAGGGGATCAGCAGCGCCGCGTCGAACAGATTCCAGTGGTAAAGGCCTTTGAAGGTCTGATCGGTTTCCTGGAGGGTTTTGAGGTAGTGGCGAATCCCTGTCTGGGGAGCAAACGCGAGGTGCAACGACGCCTGCGCCGCCAGCCCGCGAAGCAGGCTGGCGGCAGAATCCAAACGGTTTGCGAGCGCGGCGAACAGGGCGTGCCTCCACAGGCGGGATAAGGTTCATTGTATGCGATGGGGACAGGCGGCGCAGGTCCGGGCGGTGCCTTCGTCCTCTGCGTAATTGACCGCCGATACCAAGGCTACAATTGTTCGAAGAGACTGCCCGAGCATGAGCCACAGCCACGTCCGCGTTGACAATTCAGCACAGCTGCCGGCGCCGAAGCCGCAATACGCCTTTTGGGTTTGTGTGAGCTGCATCGTTCTCGGGGTCAGCGCTTACTATCTTTGGAGCAACTTGCGCGCCGCGGAATTTTGGGAGAGGCACTCATCTGTGGAAGGGACGGTTTCTGAAACAAGAGTCGTCGTCGATCACATCCGGGATGGCGGATATGGAGGCCACATCTACTATCGGTTGGAAGCGCACGTGACCTTCCACGCCGAAGGCCAAGATGAGGATCGCTGGTTGACGGTTCCGGCAGATTCCATGGATCGCGCGACGCTGACGGCCCTGGCTTCGGGCCATCCGAAGAGCTGCCTCGTTTATTGGATCCCGGGACACGCTGACACCGCAAGGTGCAGGCTGCATTGATTTGAATCGGCCGCATGCCGGAGAGCCGGAATCGGGCGGCCGACTAAATTGTATAAGGTACTCGAACGCCTGGATCGGCAGGGTCGAAGTCGCGGGTGTTGCGCGATACCAATAGACATTGATGCACCTGCGCGGTCGCCCAAATGATGGCGTCGGGCAGTTTGATGCGTCTCGCCTTACGGAGAACGACGGCCCGCTCGGCGACTTTGGGATCGATCTCCAGCAATTCGAACGACCGGAGAAAAGCCCTAGCAGTTCTCTCCGTGGCTGTGGTCGCGCCAGCCATAACTTCAATCCAGCTGATCACGCTGATGGCGGGGTTTTGATAAAGTGCCAGCTCTTTCTGAGCCTGAGGGATGCCTTGGAGGTAGTCGACAAGTATGTTCGAGTCGATGACTGCCTTCACCACTCGCTCCGCATCTTCTCCTGATAGGCGAGACCATCTTCCGGAAGCGGCTCGGATTCGCCGGGCAGGTAGACCGATTGTCCCTTCCAAAGGCCGAATGCCGCCTCGCGCGAGGGACGGTTCTCTTCAATGAATGCGTCCAACGCCTGACGCACGGCTTCAGCGCGTGAGAGCTTGCGAGCCTCGCAGATTGCGTTCAGGTCTTCGAGTTGACGTTCCGGAATGTCGACGAGTGCTCTCATAGACTCCAATCAAGATATATATATCATATATCATCGACTTCGAACTGCCAATAGAGCTTTAAGATTTGCTCTCAGAAGCCCCGCTGTCGTACCGTTCTGGCAGTTGGAGATATTTGCATGCCTGCTCTCGTCTCTTCTCCCATCGTTGCCGCTGCGGGCGGCAGTTTTCTGCTGGAAACGCGCATGCCGGCTGAGGTGTTTACGCCGGAAGATCTGAACGAAGACCAGCGGCAGATTGCTTCCACCGCGGCGCAGTTTGCGCGCGAGGAGATCCTGCCCGCTGCCGACGCCATCGAGGCGAAGCAACCGGGCGTCTTGCGCTCGAAGCTGGTGAAGGCGGCTGAGCTTGGGTTTACCTCGGTCGATATCCCCGAGGATTACGGCGGGGTAGGGCTGGATAAGGTCTCGTCCACGGTGATTTCGGATCACATATCCGTGCTGGCGAGCTTTTCAACCGCATTCGGCGCGCAGACAGGCATTGGGACGCTGCCGCTGGTGTGGTACGGAACCGAGGAGCAGAAGCGGCACTGTTTGCCCAAGCTGGCTTCGGGGGAATGGATCGCGGCCTATTCTCTTTCCGAAGCAACCTCTGGCTCGGACGCGATGAATGTTAGGACGCGGGCCACTCTTTCCGAAGATGGAACGGAGTACATTCTCAACGGAGAGAAGATGTGGACGACCAACTGCGGGATCGCCGATCTGTTCACGATTTTTGCGAAAATCGATGGGGAGAAGTTCTCTGCGTTTCTTGTGGAGCGCACATCGCCGGGGCTGACGGTGGGCGCGGAGGAGCACAAGCTCGGGATTCGCGGCTCGTCCACGTGCCCGCTGGTGTTTTCGGATTGCCGGAGTCCCGCCGCAAACCTGCTGGGCGAGGCGGGAAAAGGCCACCATATCGCATTCAATGTACTGAATGTGGGCCGCTTCAAGCTCGGAGTCGCTTGCATCGGCGGGGCCCGTCATGCGCTGGCGCACATGGTGCGCTATGCCAAGGAGCGAACTGCTTTCGGCAAACCGATCGCCGAGTTTGGTTTGATTCAGCGCAAGATTTCGGTGAGCGCCACGCGGCTGTACGCGGCCGAGAGCATGGCCTACCGGACAGCGGGGATGATCGACGCAAGCCTTGCCCAGGTGGGTGAGGACCTGGCGCATTCGCCGCGAGAGATACAGCGGCGCATCGAGGAGTACGCGGTCGAGTGTTCCATTCTGAAGGTCTACGGCTCGGAGATGCTGAGCACGGTGACCGACGAGCTGGTGGCTACCATGGGCGGGTACGGCTATGTGGAGCACTATCCGGCGGAACGATACTATCGCGATGCGCGCATCAACCGCATTTTTGAAGGCACGAACGAGATCAACCGGCTGATCATAACCGGATGGTTAATGAAGCGGGCACTCAAAGGGCAGTTGCCGCTGCTGGCGGCGATCAAAAAGCTGATGGACGAGGTGATGCAGCCTCCGTCGTTCGATTCCGGCGGCGATACGGGCGAGCTGCTGGCGCGGGAGACGGAGATGCTGGCAGCGTCGAAGAAGCTTGCGCTTTTTGCGGCCGGCGTGGCCAGCCAGCGGTTCATGGCGGCGCTCGAAGAGCAACAGGAGGTAATGGCCGACCTGGCCGACATGATTGCACAAGTGTACGCGATGGAGTCGGCGCTGCTGCGGGCGCGAAAGCTGGCGGCAGCGGGGAAGGCATCGGCGGCCGTTGCGGCGTCGATGACCGGATTGCTGGCTGAGGAGTCGATGGGCCTTGCAGAGCAGGCGGCTCGGCGGGTGCTGGCGGCCTGTGCGGAGGGGGACATGCTGCGGACGCAGTTGGCCATTCTGCGGCGGCTTGCGAAGTACACACCCGCGGACACGGTTGGGCTCAGCCGAGCCGTGGCGCGGCAGGCGATATTGCTGGAACGGTATCCGGTGTGAAAAGCAGGGAACAGGGATCAGGGATCAGAAAAACACGACTCTGGGTGGCCCAGGTCTGATTCTCAGACCTGGGATTCTATGTGATCAATCGAGTCGGCTTAGTCTTCCCGTAGGGCGACCATCGGTTCGACGGCGGTGGCGCGACGAGCGGGGAAGTAGCAAGAGCCGAGCGCAGCAAAAGCTAGCACAGCGGTCACGGAAACGTAGGTTATCGGGTCCCACGCGCTGACTACCACGAAGTGGCCAACGGTCTGTGCGATGGCAAGAGCGAGGGCGAGCCCAACTCCCAATCCGGCGGCAACAATCACTATCGATTGGCGGTAGATCATTCTGAAGACGCTTCCGCGGCTGGCGCCGAGCGCCATGCGCAGGCCGATCTCGTGCACGCGCCGGCTCGCTGCGTAGGAGACAACGCCATAGATGCCGATGACAGCCAGCGTCAATCCAATGCCGCCCATGATGGCGGCAAGCGAAGCGCCGATTTGAAAGATCAACAGCCCGTTCAGCGTATAAAGCCCCTGACGCATCGTCTGCACCTGGAAGACGGGAAGTCCGGGAGCGAGGGAGTGGATTGTCTTCTCCACCGTGGTGGCCAGCGCCAGGGGGTTGCCTTCCGTTCTGAGCTGGAAGACCATCAGGCTGTTGCCGGCCACGTGCTGAGCGTAGGGAAGGTAGCACCAGGGCTGCGTCTTGCCTCCGCCGAAGTATCGAAATTCGGCGTCGCGGGTGATTCCGACGACCTCAAGCTTGCGATCTTTCTCGCCTTGCAGCCGGAACATGTGTCCGATGGCATCCTGGTTGGGCCAGAATTTCTTGGCCATGGATTCGCTGATTACGGCCACATCTCTGCTGTGTTCGTTATCCGACTGCGCAAGGCCGCGCCCGCGCAGAAGCTGAATGCCCATCACATCGAAATATTCGGGCGAGACGACCTCGGAGCCTGTGGAGAATTGAGAGGGATCGGCCGGAGCCGGTGTTCCGTCAATCAACGCGGTGTCGCTGCCGTTGTTGAAGTAACCCATAGGCACGGAGTTCGCATGGCTCACCGCATCGACTCCGGCAAGCTGATGAAGGCGAGCCACGGTGTTGGCCGCGAGGTCACGCGCCTGCGCATCGTTCATCCCTATCTCAGTCGTATCGATGACGAGGTTGAGCACCTGGTCCGGCTTGTAGCCGAAATCCATGGTTTGCATGGCCGTAAGGCTGCGAACAAACAGGCCGGCCACTACCAGCAGCACAAGCGAGCCGGCAATCTGCAGCCCAACCAGCGTGTCGCGGAACCAGCTTCGCCCGCCGGCGACGCCGCGGCTTCCCTCGCGCAACACAGAGTTCACGTTCACCTTGGCAATGCGCAGCGCGGGTACTAATCCCACCACCACACCGGCAAGCATGGCAGCGCCAAACGAATAGAAGAAGATGCGCCAATCGAAGTCGAAGGAGAGATTGATAGGAATATCGGCGTGCACGTTCAAGTGGCCAAGCGCGCTGCTGGCCCACACGCCCAGGGCCACGCCAAGAGCGCCGCCCATCAGCGCAAGCGTCACGCTTTCGGTAATCATTTGCCGCAGCAGGCGCGAGCGCCGCGCTCCCAATGCGGAGCGAATAGCCATCTCGCGTTCCCGTACCGTGGCGCGCACCAGCACCAGGTTGGCCACATTCACGCACGCCAGCAGCAGCACCATGGCCGCAAGGGCCAGAAAGAATCCCGCCATTAGGGGCACTGTGCTGTTGTCGCCGGCAGCTACGCGCAGCGACGCTTCAGAAAAAGCTGCCAGCGCCGTCTTCTTCTCATATTCCGGCTGCAGACTGATCATCTGCTCGGCCACCACGCCCAGGTCTGCGGTTGCCTGTTTGAGGGTCACGCCGGGACGGAGCCGGGCGTAGACTTGGAAATTCCGGTTCTGCCAGCCATTCATGAAGTCGGCAGATTGGCCTTCAATGATCTGTTCGCCCAGTGGCAGATACGCCGCCCCGGAGACAAAAGCCTGCACGCCGTGGAAGCCTTTAGGCGCCACGCCAACGATTGTGAAGGGATGTCCGTTCACGGTTACGGGCCGGCCAATTACGTTTGGGTCGGCATTGAACTTCTGTTTCCAGTAGTCGTAATCGAGGACCATCACCGGGTCCTGGCCCAGCACTTCGCCTTCGCTGGGCAGAAACAGGCGTCCAGCGGCGGGCCTCAGCCCCAGGCCGCTGAAGAAATTGCCACTCACGTAGGAGGTGAGGATGCGCTGCGGCTGCTGGCCCTGGGTCGCGATTCCATCCAGGCCAAGGCTATGGATCATCACGTCACTGAACGAACTGCCAGCTTGAGCGCGAATCTGCTTGTACTCAGGCCACGAGAGGGCGGGCAGCATGGGCCCGCTGCTCTGGCTCAGGGCCAATTCCGCAATCTGTTCCGGATGCGCGACTGCGAGCGGCTTGAGAAGCACAGTGTTTACCAGGCTAAAGATTGCCGTGTTGGCGCCGATGCCGAGGGCCAGCGTGAGCACGGCGGTGACGGCAAAGCTGGGAGTGCGGCCCAGTTGACGAAACGCGAATCGAAGATCCTGAAACAAGGTTCCCATGCAACCCTCCGGCGCGAATCCGATGTCCAGTTTTCCTGGAAGGAGCACGTCCCCTGCCAAACGGCTTCAGCCGTAAGTGGTCTTTCTTGCATGCGGATGCGTTGCGGACGAAGAGGCCTGAATTGGCTCGACTTGTGCGGATTCGCGAAAGGATGTCCGAAACCGGACAACGATGCGGACGAGGTTGTGGCAAAAGCGGACGTGGCGCGGCGGCGGGGAAGCATGGGAACGCAGAGGATCGCCTGGGCAAAAAAAACCTCCACCCTGACAGTGAACTGTCGTCAGGATGGAGGGGAGACCGCCAGGAGACAACGCGGTCGGCTGCAACTGGGTCGGTTGCAGAAAGGGGGAAGCTGAAGTTTAGTGCTCGACGACGACGGTGAGGGTCATCGGGGTTGTGACGGGCTGGTTGTCGAGCGTGGCGGGACGGAAGCGGTACTGCCGGACCGCGGCAGCTACGGGGCCATCGAGATAGTGGCTGGGAGACTTGACGACCTCGACATCCTCGGCGTGGCCCTTCTCGTTGACGTTGAGGGTGAGAACGACTTCCGCATCGGGTGTCAATGTTTGTGCGGCGGCGGGGGTGAGATCGATGTTGGGTGAGTAGAGGACGTGGGCGGGGACGACTCCGGTAGAAATGGGGCGCGCGGTGGTTGAGGCAGGGGCATCGGTAACCGGCTGGCTTGCGTGAGCCGCTGCAGTGAGGAATAACGGGGAAACAAGAATTGTGGCTGCAAGAATACGACGCATGAATTACCTCCTTGAGGTTAATAGTAACCGTCACGATTATGATCCTAAACAGGAACGAATGTCAAATATTTTTTCAAGTACGCTTATTTTTCAATGGCTTGCGCCCTTGATGTTGTTCTTTCGTGAATTTATCGAGGGAACAAAGCGGAAATGCACCAGGCACGCGCGTCAGCAAACCGGCCAAAGGCCGACTCTCCTGGTGAGCGAAAACAAGCCGGGCGGCGCGGGCACCGCCCTGCCTCTAATTGGCGAGAGAGATGGCTGGCTTGCCGGCAAGGCGCTGGCTGATGTGCTGGCCGAGACGGTCGGCAAAGCTGCCTTCGCGGCTGACCGTGGTGTTGAGCAGCACGACGGCGGCGTAGTCCCCTTTGGGATTGAAGAACGCGTAAGCACTGTAGCCGCCGGTGGCGCCGTTGTGCCAGTAGTTTCCAGATTCTGTTTCGTAGAGCCATGCGAGGGCGATCCGCATCCCCGGCATGGCGTCGGCGCGGAGATCATGCTGCTGCGTGAGGGCGGAGGATAGCGACCGGGCAGCGGGCGACTGGGCCGAAGTCGACGGGGTTGCGGGCTTGAGGGTATCAGCGTGCAGATTTGCCTCAACGTAGGTCAGCATGTCACCTGCGGTGGAACGGATGCCGCCGGCGCCGGCCAGAGCATCGAAATCCCAGGCGTGTGCGGGCTGATGATCGCCGCTGTCGCCGGGAATGAAGCGGGCCTGCTGCTCGGGGCTGAGCGCAACGGTGGTGTCGTTGAGTCCCAGCGGATCAGTCACTTCTTCTTTGAGCAACGCCGGATAGGGCTGGCCGGAACGCACCGCAAGGGCCTGGCCCAGCAGCCCCAAACCGAGGTTGGAATAGAGAAAGCTGGATTTTGCAGGGCGGCCCAGGCCGTGTTTGGCGAGATAAGCGTAGAGATTGGCGGCGGCGTAGTCAGCGTAGGGATTGGCGGGATTGGCCGGCGAAAAATTATCTGGCAATGGGGGCAGGCCGGAGTGCTGCGTGCCGAGGTCGAGAAGCGTGATTTCGTCGCCCGCCGGCTTGGCGGCGGTTCCAGGCGGCAATAACTCGCGCACCGGCTCATCGAATTTCACCTTCCCTTGCTCCACCATTTGGGAGAGGATGAGTCCGGTGAACGTCTTGGAGATGGAGCCGATTTCAAAGATGGAATCGGCTTTGGCGGCGCCATAGCTGAAGACGCGGCGCACGCCATGCTCAACGACAGCGATGGAAACTCCGGCGCCGGTGGACGGGGCGAGTCGGCCGGTCTTCAGGGCCTCGGCCAGGTCTTTGTCGAGGACGGCTTGGAGGTCAGCGGCGGAGACCGGCGGCAGAGCCGGATCGAATTTGGGCGGGGCAATGGGCGCGGCAGCAAGGGCGGTGGACTGACGTGTGAAGTTCAGAGTGAGCGGACTGCCCTGGCTCCAGGTTCCCGTAAGGGTGTTGCCGTCCGCGGAGAGCTTGCCGGACCAACTGCCATGGAGGATGGGTACTTCGAAGGAGAAGTCGGCCGCGACAAAAACGGCCTTTGCGCACTCATTGCCCATTGCTCCCTGATCGACGCTGTCAAGGGTGCAGAACTCGTGCCCCGTGCTGTCGCTCTTGATGTGCAACTGGATGCGGAGCGAAGCGCTGCCTGCCGTGAGAGTGCCGAGCCAGATGCCGTCGACGGACGAGGGCTTGGCGGCGGGTACAAATGTGTCGCGGGTGAAGTTCAGTGGCTGTGGTGCGCCCTGGTCCCAGGTCCCGGTAAGGCCATCGGCGGTGACCGTGCCTTTCCATGTGCCGCGGACTGCGGGAACGGTAAAGGCGAGGGTCTGGCCATCAACGTGGAACTCGGCGCAGGGGATGCCGATTGCACCCTGATCCGTACTGTCGAGCGTTCCGGTGATCGCGCCGGCAGTGTCGACTTTGATGTGGAGTTTTACATGCAGCGCGCCGCCGAGGATTCCGGCATAGTCGCCCGCTACCGCCGGGCTTGGCTGGGCGAAGACGGGGATGCAGGTGAACGCAACAAAGGTTAGAAGAATTGTAAACAGGATTCTTCCGGCTTTGATGGAATTGCGAATGAAAGAGTGCTGGATAGGTTGCATCGGGATGTTTCGCTTTCTGGCTGGAGGCCTGTGGATGTTTCTATATAAGTTAGTCGCAGGGCGGGTGAATTTCTTACAGATGACGGAGGACAAACAAAAGAAGGCAGATTCGAGCAAAGAACTGGGAATCGATTCTCACCCAATGAGGGTGAATGGGTGAGTTATCCTCGACTTTGATCGAGCTTTTGGAGATACCACCCCAGCCGATGAGGGGAATCAGTGAATCTGTGGAAGCAACGTGCGCGTCTGGCGCAATCCGCAACGGCCTACGCAGCGGCGGCGCTGATCACGGTAAGCTTGCATGAGTTTGCGCATGGGTTCACCGCGTTGCTATTTGGGCTCAAGCCAACGGTCTACGGGTTGCACGAGGAAGACATTGCCAATGGAACTGTGCAGGCTGCGGTGATCGCCGGAGCGGGGCCGGTGGCGAGCCTGGTTCTTGGGCTGATCTTCTTCGCGCTGCACACGCGGCTGCGGGGACAGGGCTTCGCGCGCTACCTCACCCTTTGGCTCGGATTGCTTGGCATGGCGGTGTTCGCGGGCTATCTGCTGACGCCGCCTTTCTTCAAGAATGGCGATGTATACAAGGTGCTGGCCGGCCTGGGACTGGCTTCGCCGGCGTTGCTCGGAATCTCATTCCTGTTTGGCGGCGTCGGCTTCGTGCAGGTGGCATGGATGGGTTTCCCGCGTCTTCTGAATCTGACCAATTGTGACGAAGCTCTGCGGCCGCAGATGATGGCTTCGGGCATGCTGGCGTGGGCTTTCGGCAGCGCGCTGGTGTTGCTGGCGATGATGCCTCTTTGGCCTTTCATGCTGGTGGCCATCGGAACATTTGCGCCGCTGATGAATTTCTTCGCGGCGCGGCGCGACCAGTCACAGCCGTACGGCGACCCGGGAGCGGAGCCGACGATTTCTTATTGGGGAATAGGCTTGCTGGTCGTGATGGCGGTGCTGGAACAGACGTTTTTGCGCTGGGGGGTGCGGCTGTAGGTCAAGGCGCGGTACAATTCGAGGAAAATCAGGCCTGATCGAGGAGATTCCCATTCAAAACCCCAGCCTGCAGATTGCCAATCAGAGCGGTGGACGTGTTGCCTCCATCGACATTGTTCGCGGTCTCGCGATGGTCTTCATGGCCCTTGACCACACGCGCGATTTCATCTGCAACATCCCGTTCGAGCCGGAAGACATCGACCAGACCTGGGGCTTCTACTTTTTAGTTCGCTGGGTCACGCATTTTTGCGCACCGGCGTTTTTCCTTCTCGCTGGAGTAGGCGCATACCTCTACGGTCGCAAGCATTCCCGCGGCGATCTGCAAAAATATCTTGTTGTTCGCGGCGTGTGGCTGGTGGTGCTGGAGTTCACCATCATTGGCTTTGCCTGGACATTCCATCCCGGCTGGGGCATGTTTGGCGTGATCTGCTGCCTGGGACTTTCCATGGTCCTGCTGGCGGTATTCGCACGCCTGCCGCGTGCGCCGATCATGGTGCTGGCATTGCTCATCATTGGCTTGCACGATTTGTTCGACGGGCTCAAACCTGCAGACTTCGCTTCGAACAAGTGGCTGCTGTTCATGCTGCATAGCCGCGGGGGCGCGCACATTGGCGGCATCACGGTGTTTGTTCTGTTTCCGCTGATTCCGTGGTGCGCGGTGACTCTGCTTGGCTACAGCATGGGTTCACTTTTTCAGAGCAATTCTGCATCGAGCCGCCGTGCGCTTCTGTGGACTGGCGCAGGATCGTTGTTGCTTTTCGCGCTATTGCGCGCGACGAATGTCTATGGCAACCCGGGCGCGGGGATAGCTCACTCCACGCCGGGGGACTGGCATGTCATGCCGACTTTGTCGAAGACCATCATTCTGTTTTTCGATGTGGAGAAGTATCCGCCATCGCTCCAGTATCTGCTGATGACGCTTGGTGGCATCTTCCTATTGCTGGCGTGGGCAGGAGCGCGATCGTGGGGCAGGCCGGGGCGGGTTCTCGAAACTTACGGACGCGTTCCGCTTTTCTTCTACATCCTGCATTTGTATGTGATTCATCTTGCGGCGGGGCTGCTTGGATACCTTACTCATCAGCCGGTGCGATGGCTGTTTCATGGTGGCTTCTTCTTGAATTACCCTCCGGACGGGCAGCCGTATGGGCACCGGCTGGCTGTGGTTTGCGCGATGTGGATTGCGGTGGTGGTGCTGCTTTACTTTCCGTGCGCGTGGTTTGCGCGGGTGAAGAGGAACCATCCGGATTCGCTGTTGCGGTTTCTGTGATGCGATGCAAGTGTCACCCATCCCTCCGCGGCAATCTGCGAAATGAGATTCCGTCACAAATCGAATTTGGATACACTACGCCTAGGTGCGTGTATGACGAATCTCCAGCTCGCCTTCGCCAACGCGATTCCGTCCATATTGGTCCTGGTTGGAATCTTCCTGAATAATGCCCGGTTCAATAGCATCGAAACGAGGCTAACGACGATGGAAGGCGACCTGCGGCAGTTCTGTCGAGATTTGGGCCGGCGCGATGCCGATATAGCTTCTCTCAAAGATAAACGTCGCGCTTAGACTGATATCTAAAACGCACCGCGTTTAGCGCTCGGAGTCCCAAATCTCAAAGCGCAATCTTGGGCACCTGGCTTC
>JBEKNI010000059.1:0-20854 GCA_049522975.1 Occallatibacter sp.
GATGGCGGCGCGGGTTTGCTTGTGGCCGGGGTCGAGCGCCGGGAGAGGAATAGCCGGGACCAAGGCGAGTCCCGAGGCGGATTCTGCGGTCATGGTGTCCTTTCAGTGGACAGTGGACAGTGAACAGTGGTCAGTGAAGGCCCGCTCCTGCTACTTCTTTTATTGTCTTCCGAAGAGGGATAATTCTCTGCAAACGATTGCGGTGGGGCGGAGGTTTTCTTCGGGCGAAGTGGAATGGGGTCGCGGCCGCGATCGAAATGAGGGTTTCGGCGGGCGGGTTTGTGGTTTCACTGGTCTGGGGATCTGGAGTTCGGGCATCCGGTCTTGGGAGGTGGGCGCCCGGCCATCTTAGCGTGGGAAAAACCCGATTGAAAAATACTGAGAGGCAATTGATGAGGTTTAGACTATGCATTATGAACCTTCGCTCCGCAGTCTTCATCGTCGCTTTACTTCTATTGCCGACGGTTTCTAACAGTGAGCCGCCTGCGCTGAAATTTGTGAAGAAGATAGGTGTCGGTTGGCAGACGGACAATTGGGGCTGGATGAGTTTTGTCGGTTTTAGTACGGATGGCAAAATGGTGGCATCGGACGAGTTAATAGCGCGAGCCGACGGTTACTATTCTGGCAGTCTGATCTTGTGGAGCTTTCCTGAGGGGCGATTGATCAAGAAGTTAGCGGTTGAGCCCAAGACCATCTCTGGCGTTTCGACCATCTCTGGCAATTGGAAGTACTACGCGACCTCTCATGGCGTCGGAGAAATGGAAACCGGCAAAAAGCTGATTTCGCTGGCGGAGAATGTCTCTGCGGTCTATACATTCAGCCCAGATAGCCGTTATGTCGCCGAGTCGCTGCCCGGCAAGGGTATTCACAGTTTCCACATTCGTATCGTGGAACTTGCCAGCGGCAAACAAGTAAGCGCATTTGGAAGCCATGGTGCGTTCTCGCTTGCAATTAGTCCTGACGGTGTGACCTTGGCAGCAGGGCACTGGGATGCAGTTACCCTCTGGAACATGCTTACCGGAAAACGGGTCGCGGTGCTCACGGGATTTGGCCGATACGTGGAGGCATTGAACTTCAGCAGTGATGGCAAGTTACTCGTGGCGGTCACTGAATCCGGTGGGTTCCAGGTGTGGGACATGGAGCGTAAAACAATGCTTCATTCGCTCGCTCTTGGTGGTGCTCATCCTTCAAAGCCTGTGTTCAGTCCTGACGGACAATTGATTGCGGTGGGCATGTACGCCACTGGAACCGCCTGGCTGATTGACGCTCATAGTGGAAAGGCTCTTGACCACCAGAAAGTGTCAGAGTTCGGCTGCGGGTCCGTCTCATTCAGCCCGGACGGCCGCTTCTTGATAACGCCTTCCACGGGCGGAATTATCACATACTCTTACGATAGAGGCGGAACAGTTCGTGTATTCGAGGTCAGCAATCCCTAGGTGTCTTTTGAGGGGCGGGGACAATGATAAGAGCAACCGCAGGTCCTTCGACTCGCTGCGCTCACTCCTAACGAACGGGATGGTTGTTGGAGCCAGCTTCTCCATTCTTTCGCCAAAGTACAGAAGAACCGGGAAACCATTCGGCAAGTTAGCCCGCTTCGCGGGATGGCGAGTTAGCAAGTTGGCGGGTTCATTGCTGGACGTAACTCGCAGAGGCGAGTCGGGCCGCTCAGGATGACAGAGTTTTTTAAGGGGTGCGTTTCTTTCCTCTTAACCATGCGTTCCTTTGCTAATGCTCGATGAACGATCCAGACAAAGACAATCTTTATCACCCGTCGTGCATAATTTAGAGACGATGGGACTTTTGTGGAGCGCGGAGAGTTGGGCGTCGCGGCTGGCTGAGCTGGAGGCGCAGACGGGCGAGCTGAAGGAGGCGCCGCTCAGGCGCGATGTGCGTTCGCTGGGAACGCTGCTGGGCGAGGTGCTGCGCGAGCAGGCGGGCGAGGAGTTGTTTGCGCATGTGGAGGCGCTGCGGCAGGGGACGATCCGGCGGCGCGACGAGGAGGCTCGCGGACGGCACGAGGAGGCGGCGCTCGATGCGGCGGCGGCGCTGGAGTTGGTACACTCGCTGCCGGTGGAGCAGGCGATTCTGCTGACGCGGGCCTTTGCTTTTTATTTTGAACTCATCAATCTAGCGGAAACGAACCATCGCAAGCGGCGGCGGACGGCTCTGCACTTGAGCGGGCAGGCAGGGCGGCAGCGCGGGTCTTTGACAGGTACATTGTGCGAGATGCGGCGGGTGGGGATCGGCGCGGAGGAGGCGCTGGAGTGGCTGAAGCGGATTCTCATTGTGCCGGTATTCACCGCCCATCCTACGGAGGCGGCGCGGCGGACGGTGATGTTCAAGCGGCGACGGATCGGCGAGTTTCTGGCGGGGCTGGACCAGATTCCCGTGCCGGAGCAGGAGATGGCGCGGCTGGAAGAGGCGATCCGCGCGGAGATTACCGCCCTCTGGCAAACGGATGAGGTGAGGTCGCGGCGGCCGACGGTTTACGACGAAGTGAAGATGGGGCTGGATTACTACGATGTCTCGATCTTCGAGACGCTGCCCAGCCTTTACCGGGAGATCGCCGAGGCGCTGCGTGCAGCCTACGGCGTGGAGATGGAGGCGCACGAGTTGCCGCAGGTGCTGAGCTTCGGCTCGTGGATCGGCGGGGATCGCGACGGGAATCCCTTTGTGACGCCGGAGGTGACGCGGGACGCGATCCGGCTGGCGCGGGGGCATCTGCTGCTCTACTACCAGCGGCGGCTGGATGAGATTTGCGATCTGTTGACGACCAGCGCGCAACAGATCGGCGCGAGCGCGGAACTGCTGCGGCGGCTAGAGGCTTACGTGGCGCTGGTGCATACGCCAGAGGCGCAGGTCTTTGGGGCGCAGTACGAGTTCGAGTATTACCGGCGGTTTGCGATCTGCCTGAAGGCGCGGATTCAGCGGACGCTGGAAGTGGCGGGGCAGCCGGGCGGCGCGGGGACGGCGCTGCCGGTGATGCCGTACACGCTGGGGCGGGGCCAGGACAAGCTGGATAAGCTGGCGCAGGCGCTGCCGCCTTACTGCTCGGTTCTGGACTTTGTGGACGATCTGGAGACGCTGCGGGCGTCGCTGGCCGAGAATCGCGGGCTGCGGATTGCGCGTGCGCTGGTGGATCCGCTGATCTTGCAGGTGCGAGCTTTTGGGCTGCACCTTCACACGCTCGACATTCGCCAACATGCGCGGGTTCACGCAACGGCATTGCGGGAGACGATTGCCGAGACGCTGGCGGAGTCGCTGCCAGGGGGGCTTTCGGAGGAGACTTCGAGCGTGCTGGAGACCTTTCGCGTGGTGGCGGAGATCAAGGACGGCTGCTCGCCGGAGGCGATTCGGCAGTATGTGATCAGCGGGGCATCAACGGTAGAGGATGTGTTGGCCGTGGTGCGGCTGGCGCGGCTGGGCGGGGTGCGGGTGGAAGGTTCGGGGCGTGACCCAGGTCTGCCACCCCAGCGACAAAGACCCGTCGCCGGGGACCCCGGTCTTATGCCGGTCCCGCTTTTTGAGTCGATTGAGGATTTGCGGCGGGCGCCGGAGATCTGCCGCGACTTATGGAGCCGGGAGGATTATCGCAAGCTGATGGCGACTTGGGATAACTGGCAGGAGGTGATGCTGGGCTACTCGGACTCGAATAAGGACGGCGGGATGCTGACGAGCACTTGGGAGATCTTCCGGGCGCATCGCGATCTGCATGTAGTGGCGCGGGAAGCTGGGGTGAAGCTGCGGCTGTTTCATGGACGGGGCGGGACGGTGGGACGGGGCGGCGGACCGACGCATCGCGCCATCTTTGCCCAGCCGATGGATTCCTTTGAGGGGCAACTGCGAATTACCGAGCAGGGCGAGGTGCTGAACTTCAAATACTCCGACGAGGTGCTGGCGGAGCGGAATCTGGAGCTGATGATCGCGGCGTCGCTGGACGCGCTGGCGCGGCCCAATGCGCGGGATCCGGAGGGACATTTCACCGGCGTTCTCAAGCCGGAGTGGGAGACGGCGCTGGACAAGCTCTCCGGCATCGCTTTCCGCTTTTACCGGCAGCATATTCTGGACGACCCGGATGTGGTGACTTACTTTGAGCAATCGACGCCGGTGGCGGAGTTGGAGCAGGCCAAGATCGGCTCGCGGCCGGCGCGGCGGAATGCATCAACCAAGCTGACGGATTTGCGGGCGATTCCGTGGGTCTTCGGGTGGACGCAATCGCGGCTGCTGGCGCCAGCTTGGTTTGGGGTGGGATTTGCGCTGGAGCAGTACCTGGCGCGGCCGGGCTCGCTCGATCTGTTGCGGACGATGGCGCGGGAGCTGCCGCTGTTCATCGACCTGCTGCGCAACGTGGAACTGGCGCTGGGCAAGGTGGATCTGGCCACGGCGCGGCTCTACGCGGAGCTGGTGGAGGATGCGGCGCTGTGGGAGCGGATTTACAAACTGTTCGAGGAGGAGTTCCACCGCACCGAACGCGCGGTGCTGGCCGTGACCGGACAGAATGAGCTGCTGGAATCGAATCCGGTGCTGGCCCGCTCGATCAGGCTGCGCAACCCGTACGTGGATCCGATGCACCTGATCCAGGTGGATATGCTGCGGCGCAAGCGGGCCGGGGAGGACACGCCGGAGGTGAACCGGGCGATCGCGGCGACGATCAGCGGGATTTCGGCGGGGCTGAGGAATACGGGGTGAGGCAAAAGAAAAATTTGCCAGAATGCAGGCCACGGGATTAACCTATTTTCATGAGTCGATGTCGCTAACACCGCCCTGGTGGACCTTGCGACGGTGACTTGCGCGGCGTTCGCGCGTAGAGTTTCCCGCCCCACAGTTTGACTCATTACCCCACAAAACAGAACCTTCCGGGAGCCCCCGGAAAAAGGAGATCACAATGGCGCGCATAGCCGCGAATGTAACCGAATTGATTGGCAAGACCCCGCTGGTGCGGCTGAACCGCGTGGCGGCAGGACTGCCCGCAACCGTGGTAGCCAAGCTGGAGAGCCAGAACCCAGTTTCAAGCGTCAAGGACCGCATTGGATTCGCGATGATCGACGATGCCGAGAGGAGGGGCAAGATCGTGCCCGGCAAGACGGTGCTGATTGAGCCGACCAGCGGGAATACCGGCATTGCGCTGGCCTTTGTGGCGGCGGTCAAGGGCTACCGGATCATCCTCACCATGCCGGAGACGATGAGCCTGGAGCGGCGCGTGGCGCTGCTGGCCTTTGGCGCGGAGATCGTGCTGACGCCGGGACCGAATGGCATGAAGGGGGCCATTGCCAAGGCGAGCGAGATCCTGGCCAAGACGCCGAATGGATACATCCTGCAGCAGTTCGACAACCCGGCTAATCCGGCAATCCACTATTACACCACCGGCCCGGAGATCTGGGAGGACACGGAGGGCAAGGTGGACATTCTCATCTCCGGCGTGGGCACGGGCGGGACGATCACGGGAGTTTCCAAGTACATCAAGGAGCGCAAGCCGGAGTTCAAGGCGATTGCCGTGGAGCCGACCGACTCGCCAGTGCTGAGCGGCGGCAAGCCGGGGCCGCACAAGATTCAGGGGATTGGCGCGGGCTTTGTGCCGAGCATTCTCGACACCAAGCTAATCGACGAAGTGGTGCAGGTGACGAACGACGAGTCGATTGCCATGGCGCGCCGGCTGCCGTTGGAAGAGGGCCTGTTTGTCGGCATCAGCTCGGGCGCGGCCGTAGCTGCGGCGCTGAAGGTGGCCGCGCGGCCGGAAAATGCGGGCAAACTGATTGTCGCCGTCTTGCCCAGCTTCGGCGAACGCTATCTGTCGAGCATTTTGTTTGAGAATCTGCGGCAGCAGGCTCTGGCTCTGCCGGTGGAGGCGATAGCAGCTTAGGAGGTCGCGCGGAGTTCGTTGGGATTCGTGGTTTCCAGGTCTCAAAGGCGAGACCTGGGGCACCCGCCACCCGGCTGTATGATTTGGTAATTGCTCCCGGACAGGCGCGGGCGAGGACGCCCGCGCGACAGTCGGCCTGGAGACCGGCGCCACATTCCGGTTATCACAAATTCGCACGGTTTCGGTACAAGTGTCCCGAGTCTGAAGTTCATCGAAGAACAACCGCAGATTCTTCGACTCACGACCCCCGAACTGAAAGACGTTCGGGGCCCCGTTCGCTCAGAATGACAGCCAGTTTTGTGTTGCGGATTTCAGACTCAGGACACTAGCCAGGATTTGAAAGCTCTGCCATGTCTCTATTTGCCCGTATCCGCGAAGACATCGACTCCGTGCTGGAGCGCGACCCGGCCGCGCGCTCGCGGCTGGAGGTTTTTCTCTGCTATCCGGGACTGTGGGCGGTGTGGATTCACCGCGTCTCGCACGAGCTGTGGCGCTCGCGGCTGCGGCTGGCTGCGCGGCTGCTTTCGCAGGTTGGCCGCTTCTTCACCGGGGTCGATATTCATCCTGGCGCGCTGCTGGGACGGCGGCTTTTCATCGACCACGCGACCGGGGTGGTAATCGGCGAGACCTCCATTGTGGGCAGCGACGTGACCATGTATCAAGGGGTCACGCTGGGCGGCACTGGCAAGGGCCACGGCAAGCGGCATCCGACGCTCTGCGACGGGGTTTTTGTGGGCAACAACGCCAACCTGCTGGGCAACATCACCATCGGGGAAAATTCGCGGGTGGGCGCCGGGTCGGTGGTTTTGTCGGATGTGCCGCCCAACTCGACGGTGGTGGGGGTTCCGGCGCACATCGTCTATCGCAACGGGCAGCGGGTGCTGATTACCGATCCGCACGAGATAAAGGACCCGCTCTCGGATTCGCTGATCGCGCTGGCGGCTCGCGTGGAAGAGCTGGAGGAACGGCTGGGCGGCAAGCCCCGGCCGGCTGAACAGTTCACCGCCGAGGCCGCCGAGCGCGAAGCCTATCGCGAGGAGCTGGAGCGGCTGCGGCAGTATGTTTCGATGGGCGAGGGGATATAGGGCGCCTGACCGCTGCCTCGGCCGCCGCCCGATTGAGCGAGAAGAATCGCTAAGTCAACGCGAGATTCAGGTTGTCGATGGCTTCATCGATCTCCTGCGTGCTCTTGAAGCCCACGGCCGCGCAATCGATTCCGGCGGTCTTGAAGGCGAAGCGCATGGCGGCCTGGCGGTCCTCGTGGCGTGTGAATGCGCCGTTGCCAACGAGCTTCATGCTGATGACGCCCATGCCTTCCTTCTTCACTTGCCTGACGTGCTCGACGACCTCCGGCACGCAGGCTGGATTGTTGTTGTCCTGGTAGCTGGGCCCGTCCATGCGCGTGCCGTTGTGGTTCATGCGGATCATGGCCACTTGAAGCCATTTATTGCCGGGCATCTGGCGGAGCGCGGGCAGGCCATGAACCGACGCGCCCCGCGTGCGGATGATCTGCTTCGATTGCGCTTCCAGGACGCCGTCTTGCCAGCGGCCGGTCGTCGCCGTCCAGTCTGGAGTGTGCTGCCAGTGGAGGAGCAGGATGTCGAAGTACTCGGTCTGCGAGGTGCGGCGCATCTGGTCGAATCGTTGCAGCGGATTGGCTTCCTTATCCGTGGTCACCTTGGTCATCAGTTGATAGCTCTCGCGCGGCAGGCCTTTGAGGGCTTCGCCGAGCATGGCGGGGGTGACATAGGCTTCGGCGGTCTCAAAAAACCGGATGCCGCGGTCGTAGGCGTAGTGGATGAGGCGCGTGAATTCCCGCTGGCCTAGCTCGGCCTGGATGTAGCCGTTGTTGCTGCCGGTGCCGAAGGCGAGTCGGGTCACCTTCATGCCGGACTTGCCGAGGGTGACGACGCCGGTGGCTGGGCTGGACGCGGCATGCAACGGCAGAGCGCCGATGCTGCTCAGAGTTCCAACGGCAAGCGAGGATTTGAGGAATTCGCGACGGGAGAGTGGGCTCATGGGAAGCTCCTTGAGAGGGCCGGTTGGCGGGCGGGGAAGGCCCTTGCCGAGATGGTATCACGAGGTGACCGGTGGAATGCCGGGGCGATGCGAAATCGCCGGAGGCCGCGCCTGGAAGGAGAGGCTAGACGGCGCCGGCCTGCGCTCGCGCCTGGGCTGCCGCGGACGGCTTCAGTCCCTTGAAGAGGAGCCAGAAACTCAGGGCTATGTCGAAGAGACCCATGGGCGAATCGAACCAGCCCAGGCCAACGATCTTGTCGAAGCCGGGAAATATGTAGAAGACGAAAGTGCACGCCACGCAAAACGCGGACGAGAGAACGCCAAAGGCGGCCAACGCTCGAGGGATATAGCGGGACTTGAACCACAGGCAGGCGCAGACTGTGGACGCCAAACCCCAAAAAAGCAGGCCGACGTAATAGATATCAAAGCCCATTTTGAAATAGAGCATCGCCCAGGCCTGCAGCCGCTCCACTTCAAAGGCTCGCAGGTAATCCGCGCCTTTGAGGAGCTGCAAAGCGTGAAAGTTGTTGAGAGCGACTACCAGCCACATGAAGGCCCAAACGAGCCAACAGAAGGCCGCCAGCAGGGCAAGGTCCCGATGGACCGGCTTGAGAACCACGTAGAGGGCCGTGAGCAGCACGATCACGCCCGCGCTGAAGAGGATGTCCCCGGCAGTGCCGATACGGAAGAGCGTTTCGTGCGCCAGAATATTGCGGGCGGTTTCGGCGGCATTGCCGGTAATGAGACGGAAGAGAATGCCGTAATGGACGTAGACCACGGTGGCGAAGGTGATCAGGTAGGCAATTGCCGCCACTTTTGCGCCTGTTCTTTGTGCGCTGTCGATAGGGCTGACGGTCATTTCATTGCCTCCCGAGCTTCTACGAAAGATGAAGCGGCTTGGTTCGCAGGGATTTTGGGTTGATTCTAATTCATAGACGATTGGCTGGCGTGAATATTGCATTCGCTTGACTTGGAGGGGGAGGCTGCCCGCCTGGAACGGGCCAACTTGCCAGCGCGAGAGCGTCTCAGCGGGCGGTGACTCTGAGGAGGAGCGCCTCCGGTGCTAGAGTGGTTTTGTCCCCACTTTTTGCCGGAGTGCGTCTTCTTGCTGGGTCTTCGTCCGCTGTTCGTGGCTGTTCTCGCGCTGCCTGTGGCCGCCCACGCGGCTTCTCGCGTGCGGGCCGCGCCCGTTCCGGCCGAGATGCGCTCGACGGCATTCGCCGTGCGCGTGAATGGCCAGACGGTAGACGTGGCGCACGCTGCCGCGAGCTACGAATTCGTCAGCTTTGACGTGACCGGCCCGGTGAGCGTGGAGATTACCGCAGCCGAGGAGGGTTTCTGGGACAAAGGCGTTGACATTCAGCCCTGGCGGTTGGGGTTGCGGCCCATTCGCGGAGGGCAGACGATCCGCTTTCAGCTCCCCGGTCCGGCCAAGCTCTCCATCTCCCGGCCCGGCGACTTCCTGAACCACGCCAAGATGCTCTTTCTCTTTGCCGGCGCGCCTCCGCAGCCCATGCCGCGCAAGCAGGCGATACACGCTTACAAGCCAGGGGTCTACCATGAAAGCCTCAATCCGAAGAGCGGCGAGACCATTTATCTGGCTCCCGGCTCGTACTTCTTCGGCAGCCTCAACTTGTGGAAGGTCGAGAATGTGAAGGTGCTGGGCCGCGGCACCATCGTCTATGAAGGCCCGCAGGACCCCAACGGCGACGAAGGCTGGATGCAGAAGCCGGACTGGCACTGCATCGGCGCGCTCGAAGCCCATAACGTCGAGATCGACGGGCTGACCTGCATTGTCCGGTCGAGGACCTGGTCGATCCAGATGAAGGATTCGACGGGATTCCGATTCGACGATCTGCGGCTGATCGGCGGAAACCCGGCCAACGCCAACCAGGACGGGATGGACTGGCTGGGCGGCGGAGACACCATCGTGCGCAACTCCTTCCTGAGAGCCTCCGATGATGTCTTTGCCATGGAGGGCAACTGGGACGGGTACAGCGATGCGGATATGGTGCGGCCGGGGCAGGATGTCCACGACATCCTCATCGAGCACAGCCAGCTCTCGACGAGCATTTCGAATATCGTACGCGCCGGCTGGCCGCGAAAGACTTTCAACTCACGCAACTTCGCCCTGCGCGACTCCGACATTCTGCATGGCGGCATCGGGGCCTGCGGGCAGACTTTCGGGCTGCTCGGCTTCTGGGGCGCGCAGGAGGCCAAGGGCGTTCACTCGGAGTTCACCTTTGAGAATTTGTTTCTCGACGACTGGTACTCGCTGGCGCAGATGGAGCAAGAGTACCCGGGGCTGCATGGGTTCACCTTCCGCAACATTTGGGCGCTGGACCAGCCTCCGCTGGAGGATTCCACGATTCTCGGCGACGTAGCGGATGTGACCTTCGACAACGTGAAATACGGCCAGAGCCGCGCGGCCAGCGATGCGGACCTGCCGCTGTCAGCCTCGGCCGGCGCGGCCCCGGCTCACTTTACCGCTCCGCACGGCCCGGTGGCGGCCTTCACCGTGGACCCGCCGGTCTTTGCGCCGGGGCAGCAGGTCACCTTCATCGCGAAGCTCTCGCCCGGCGCGCGCTATACATGGCTCTTCGGGGATGGAACGCAAGCCACGGGACGCCGTGTGCGCCACCGCTTTCCGGATGCAGATGGAACCGAATTGGACGGAGGGGGAAACGGCGCTGGACGGTTCCGGGTTCTGCTGCATGTAATGAGCAAGGAGGACGACCCCGATTCGACAAATCAGGACTGGGCCGCGCAGGGCGTGGTGGCTGTGGCCCGATGGCACAAGGACGCGCGCGTGCTCGGCCCCACGACGGCCGGGCTCGCCTGGCAAATCTATCCCGGAGAATGGACTGAGTTGCCAGACTTGGCCGCCGAACACGCAATGTTCACTGGCGAAGGGCCGAACCTGCACGCCGATGCGAAGGGCTTTACGCACTACGCGGCGGCATGGGACGGCTTCATCGACATTCCCGCCGATGGGGGTTATAGCTTCCACCTGCTGGCTCGGGACGGCACGCGGCTGGTGATCGACGGCGTGGAAGTGGCCAAGACTGGCCCGCCGTTCGCCCAGGTCTGCGGCTCGCCTGGCAACGCGATGCGCTATGATCGCGGCTCGCTGGGGCTGCGCGCGGGGACACACACTTTTCATCTGGAGGGTCTGCACTCGGTGAGCGAAGGATCGCCGCGGGTGCTGTGGGAAGGACCAGGGCTGCCGCTGACCGACGTGCCTCCGGCGGCGTTCAGTCATTTGCGGCTGGATGTTGTAAGGCAGGGACTAGGGACTAGGGACTAGAAGACCAAACCTCATCCGCTTTTGCGGGTGGTTTTGCAAAGGGTGTACCATTCCTTCCATGGCAAACTGTCGCGTCGTTCTGCGCCACTCCGAAGAAGGGTACAGCATCTCCTGCCCCGGTTTGCCGGGCTGCTGGTCGCAGGGAGCAACTGAGGAGGAAGCTCTTGCTAACATCCAGGTCGCAATTCAAGAATATGTTGCGGCAGCTGAGTATCTCAGGTCTTAGATTCGAAACCTGAGCCCCGGCAATCACGGCTACTCCTGAATCCTTAAACTCATCGTTTTCATGAGGCTTCGCACGTGAACGAATATTTCTTCTGCTCTTTCTTTATCGTAAGTAATTCGAACGTGCATGGTGTAGTTCCGCCACGCGTTCTTTAGGTTTCTGAATTGTGCTGAGACTTCAGAATAAAACTGTTCTGTATCCCTCCATCCCGGTGGCTTCGCTTGGCTATTGGCCTTAAGGGCAACTTGAATGCCATTCAATATTTGCTCCCAACTCTTATCTGCCGGATCAGTTCCTATGCTCTTAGCTAGACAAGCTAACCCTATTTCCAAAATCCGCATCAAATGAAAGACGGCAGCAGTGTATCGACCTATGGCAAAACACTTTGAATACTCTTCGAACTCAAAATCGGTTGACGGAAACTTGTCCGATACGTCTTCTCCACCTGCCCTTTTATTGTTCCACGCCGCAGACTCGGCGGATTCCAACGAGAAGAATGCGCGAGTTGACAGTTCGTCTTCCATCGTTGTCGCTGTTACGTTGGCCCCTCTTTCGAGGCCGTCGAAGTTGATCCTGGCTCCCTGAATTTGTAGTGATGCCATTTTCAGCATTCTCTCGACAGATTTTAGCGTCATTACAAGTTGTCCCTCTTTGCAAAGGTCGGCAAGCCGTTCTAGCTCGGTCCGAATCTCCTGCAAAGCGTGGAATATGTATTCTGGGTCTTGGCTGACACGGCCGGTGGCTATTTTGTTTATAACCATTCGCATTGTGGCCGGGTAGCGATAAAGCTAGAAAGCGCGCATAAGGTCAGGTATGCTCCAAATGGCAGGAACTAGGTTGCACCCCATCATCTGCCTTCGGCATCGATTCGTCAACTAGTTAGAATCTGCTAGATATCTGTCCTACTTCGGCAACTGGCTTGCATCCCAGCCGCCGCCTAGGGCTCGGACCAGGGCTACGCTGGCGATGAACTGGCGGGTTTGAAGATCGACAGCCGTGCGCTGGTTCTGGAGGAGCGCGGCTTCGGCGGTGAGGACTTCGAGATAGCTGGTGACGCCGCCCTGGTAGCGCTGATTGGAGAGGTCGAGGGAGTGTTGGGCCGAGGCGACGGCCTTCTCTTCGACAGCCGATTCAGCCTCCAGAATCCGCAGGCCGGAGAGCTGGTCTTCCACGTCGTTGAAGGCGGCGAGAACCACGCTGCGGTAGGCGGCGGCCTGGGCCTCGTAGCTGTGGCGGGCCTGATCGGTGAGGGCGTGGCGCTGGCCGGCGTCGAAGAGCAACTCAGTCGCTTGCGCGCCAAGGGACCAAAGAGCGCTAGGGCCTTGAATCCAGGTGCCGCCGTGCAGGCTCTCGAAGCCGCCTGTGCCATTCAGCGTGATGGTGGGATAGAAGGCGCTGACAGCGATGCCGATCTGGGCGTTGGCGGCGGCGGCGCGGCGCTCGGCGGCGGCGATGTCGGGGCGGCGCTCGAGCAACTGCGAAGGCACGCCGAGGGGGATCTTGGGCAACGTCAAGTCTTGAGATTGGACGAGCGGCGAGGGCGGAATGCTGAAGGCTGAGAGATTCTCGTTGGCGATGGTTCCGATGGCGTGCTCGTATTGGGCGCGGGCCACGCCGAGATCGACTCGCTGGGCGCGGACGGTTTCAAGCTGGGTGCGGGCCTGTGCTACGTCGGCCTCGGTGCCGATGCCTCCGGCAAGACGGCGTTGGGTGAGGTCAAGCTGCTTTTCGAGGTCGGCGACGGTCGAGTCGAGGAGCTTGATCTCCGAGTCGAGGCCGCGCAGTTGGAAGTAATCGGCGGCCATCTCTGCGTGGAGGCTGAGGTCGATGTTGGCTGCGTCGGCGGCGCTGGCCTGGGCGCTGGAGCGGGCGGCTTCCACCGTGCGGCGAATGCGGCCCCAGAAGTCCGGCTCCCAATTGGCTTGGGCGTCGAGGACGAAGTCGCTGTAGGTGGCGGGCCTGGTGGGTGCGTAGTTGGGACCGTTCTTCGAGATGCGGTCGCGCGAGGCGGAGGCGCCGGCGGAGAGTGCTGGATAGAGGCTGGCGCGGGCGACGGCGATCTGGTCGCGGGCGGCAAGATAGGTTTCGAGGGCCTGGCGGAGGGTGGGGTTGTTGGCGGCGATGCGGTCTTCGAGCTGGTTGAGTTGGGGGTCCTGATAGATCTCCCACCAATTGCCTCGGAGCAGGCCGTCGGAGGGGTTGGCGGGCTGCCATGCGCCATTGGCGGGGGCGGGCGGCGGCTGAATCGCTGTGGTTGCGCCGGTTTCTTTGTAGGCTGGCGGGGCGTCGTAGCCGGGGCGGTTGTAGTTGGGGCCTACGGGCTTGCAGCTGGTGAGGAGGATCGCGGCGAAGAGGGAGACGAAAATGGGAACGGTGGAGGGTTGTGGTTTCCCCGGTCCCCAAATGCGAGGGACCGGGGGCACCCGCAGGGCGGCGGTCAGACAAGCAGCAGAAAAAAAACGAACGCAAGGCCGCTGAATCCGCCGCACCTTGTGCCATAGAGAAGAAATATCGGACTCTAGCCCCTGAGAAGAGGCGTCATTTTGGCTCAGAAAAGCATCCCCAGCCATCGTTATGGCCCCCCAGGGAATCAGCGACTTCCTGTAAGGAGGTCTCAAAATCCCCGATTTCTTGGTGCGATGGTGTCATGTGGTTGACGACGTTCACGTTCCAAGGAAACTCCTTCATCGTTTCAGCAAAATAGACCTCCGCTGCAAGGCCCTGTGCCCGGAAATGTTCTGCAAATTTTTCAGCTGCACTCTCAACTGGAAATACAACACTGAAGTCAATATTCCGTGCACGTGTGAGGTCATCGCCATCTTCTTCCATCCGTCGGAGTACATCGCCGTTATCGTCGTCGGGATAGTTCATCTTCTGTTGACATCCTTTCCGTTCATTTCTCATTCCGAATGGGCTTTCCCTCAGGGGCTAAAGCCCGACCTTTATCTTCGGGCATTTGCGGCACGACTAAAGTCGTGCCCTGATACAGTGCGGGGCCGACATTGAGCTTATCCTCGAGGCCGATGTCGAGTCTGTCTCCGGCAGGAGGCGTTGGCATCTTATTTGCCTCCCGCGGTGGGTTGGGCGGCGGGCTGAACCACCTGGACTTTTTCGCCTTCGATGAGGGAGTCGGGCGGGTCCTGGATGACCTGATCGGCGGGGCCAAGGCCGGTGACGATCCGCACATTGGCTCCGTCGTCTTCGCCGATGACGACCGGTACGAGATGTGCGACGCTGCCGTCGACGATGCCTACGCGCAGGCCGTCGCGGCGGAAGATGAGCGCGGCGGCGGGGACGATGAAGGCGGGCGCGGCGGGCGGCGTCTTGAAGTGGACCTGGGCGAGCGAACCGGGGAGCAGTTCACCGTCGCGGTTATTCACGTCGATTTCGACCAACAGGGTCCGGCTGGTTGGATCGATGGCGTCGGCGGTGCGGACCAGCGTGCCCTGGTAGGTTTTGCCGGGGTGTTCGGCAAAGGTGAGGCCGATCGCTGCGCCGCGTTTCACGTTGGCCGAGTAAGCCTGCGGCAGGTTGGCGTAGACGCGCAGGGTCTGAATGGCTTGGAGGTGAAAAAGCTCCTTGCCCGCGCCGGGGTCGATCAACTGGCCGATGTCGATGTTGCGTGCGGTGATGACGCCGTCGAAGGGCGCATAGACCTGCTCGAAGGACTGCAGTTCGCGCAGCCGCTCGACGTTGGCCTGGGCGGATTTGACTTGCGCGGCGGTGGATGCGGCCTGGTTGACGAAGGTGTCGGTGTCCTGGCGGGAGACGGCGTTGGATTGGACGAGGCCGGTGTAGCGATCGGCCTGGGTACGGGCATTGTTGGCGTTGGCCTGGGCGGTATTCAGGTCGGCCTGGGCCTGGGCTAGTTGCTGGTCGATCTCGGGGGTGGCGATCTGGGCGAGCAGGGCGCCCTTGGTCACGCGAGCGCCGATGTCGAAGTACCACCTGGTCAGGTAGCCGGCGGTGCGGGCGTAGATGGGGGAATCGGTAAAGGCGGTGACGTTGCCGGGGAGGACAAAGCTCTCGACCGGCGCGCCCGGTTTGGGAGCGGCGACGATAACCGTGGGAGCGGCCAGCTCGCTGGTGGTGTCGGCCAGGACGCTCTCGGCCTGGCGGCGGCGGAGAATGCCGTAGCCGGCCAGGCAGGCGAGGACGATAAGCGCCAGCGCCAGGCCCGCGAGGGCTTTGCCCGGCGAGATGGGCTTCCGGTCCGGATTCTGATCTGGCGCGGTCTCGTGAGTTTGCGCCGGTGGAAGGTTCGGATTGGATTCGTTGGTCATGAGGAATTACTCCGAAATCTCGTCGAACTCGTCGAATGTTCCGGCCGGTTGTAGGCCGTATGGCGTCTGGCGTCGGCGTTCCAGCCAGCCATGCACCGCGGAAAAGAAAGCGGGCACAAAGAAGAGCGTAGCCACGGTGGCCAGCAGCAGGCCGCCAATGACGGCGCGGCCGAGGGGGGCGTTCTGCTCGCCGCCGTCGCCCAAGCCGAGGGCCATGGGCGCCATGCCGAGGATCATGGCCAGCGCGGTCATCAGCACCGGGCGGAGGCGGACGAAGCCGGCATTGAGGGCGGCGCGGCGGGCATCGCCGACGAGGACATCGAGCTGTTCGCGGGCAAAGCTGACGACCAGGATGGAGTTGGCCGTGGCCACGCCCATGCACATGATGGCTCCGGTGAGCGCGGGGACACTGAGGCGCGTGTTGGTGAGAAAAAGGAACCAGACGATGCCGGCCAGCGCCGCCGGGAGCGCCGCAATGATGATGAAAGGATCGAGCCAGGACTGGAAGTTGACGACGATGAGCAGATAGACGAGCAAGATGGAAAAGGCGAGGCCGGCGAGGAGGCCGATGTAGGAGTTTTTCATTGTCTCGCTCTGACCGCGCAGGGTGAAATGCGAGCCACGCGGCAGATCGGCTTTGTGGCGGGCGATGATGGCATCCATCTTGCGGGTCACCGTGCCCAGATCGGTTCCACTCACGTTGGCGTAGATGTCGATGACCGGCTGAACGTCGTAGTGGCTGACGGTGCCCAGCTCTGCACCGGGGACGATGGAGGCCAGGTTTCCCAGGACCTGGGTGGGAACGGGAGCGCCGGGAGCCGCGGTAGAGGCAGCGCCAGGCACGGCGGCGGGAGCAGCGCCCGGTGCGGCGGCGAGGTTGGCGGGTTGGACCGCGGGAGGGCCGGTGACGGGCAGACTCTTCAGCGCGGCCAGCGAGTCGAGCCTGTATTGCGGCGCCTGAATGGCGACATTGTAGCTGACGCCGTTTCTGGGATCGAGATAGAAATTGGGCGAAGTCTGAAAGCTACCGCTGAGAGCCACCAGCAGGCTCTGCGCCACATTCTGCTGGGTCAAGCCAATAGCCTGGGCGCGTGTGCGGTCCACATTCACGGTGAGATTGGGATAGTTGAAGGGCTGCTGGATGCGCGCATCGACAGCGCCGGGAACGTATCGGACCTCATCAAGCATCTTCTCGGCCAGCGCGCGATTGCCATAAAGGTCTGGTCCGACAACCTGAATGTCGATGGGCGCCGAGAGGCCGAAGTTGAGAATCTGGGTGACGATGTCGACGGGCAGTACGTAAAAGGTGACGCCGGGATATTGGCGTTTGAGCGCAACACGCAGCCGGTCCACGTACTGCGCGGTGGGGTGGTGATCTTTGGTCAATTGAACCTGAATGTCGGCGTCGGCCGGGCCGATGGGCGCCGAGGTCGAGTAGGAGAGATTCAATCCCGAATAGGGCAGGCCGACGTTATCGAGGATGGTGACCAGTTCGCTGGAGGGAATCTGCTCGCGGATGGTGGAGTCGATCCGGTCGCAGAGAGCGGCGGTCTCCTCGATGCGCGTCCCAGTGGGGGCGCGGAGGTGGATTTTAAACTGGCCGGAGTCCACCGCGGGAAAGAAGTCCTGGCCAAGGAAGGGCGCCAGCGCCAACGATCCGACGGCGAAGAGGAGGAAGAGAACGAGAAAGACTCCCGCGTTGTCCACACAGAGGGTGAGCAGGCGCAGGTAGCCATGACGAAAGCTCTCAAAGCCGGATTCGAAGGCGCTCTGGAAGCGGATGAAGGGGTTGCGGCTGGAACGCTTGGCGGCGGTCTGGGCTTCGTCGTGCTCCTTGAGCAGGTACTTGGCCATGGTCGGGACCAAAGTACGGGAGAGGAAATAGCTGGCCAGCATGGCGAAGACCACCGCCTCGGCCATGGGCACGAAGAGGAAGCGCGCCACGCCACTTAAAAAAAACATGGGCACAAAAACGATGCAAATGGCCAGGGTGGAGACCAGGGCGGGGACGGCGATCTGCGCGGAACCGTCGAGGATGGATTGCTCCAGCTCCTTGCCGGATTCGAGATTACGGTTGATGTTTTCAATGGCGACGGTGGCGTCGTCGACCAGGATGCCGACGGCCAGCGCAAAGCCGCCCAAGGTCATGATGTTGATGGTCTCGTGCAGCATGGCCAGCACGCTGAGCGAACAGAGGATCGAGAGCGGGATGGAGACGGCGATGATGATGGTCGAGCGGAAGCTGCCCAGAAAGACCAGGATCATGATGGCGGTGAGACAGGCGGCGATGATGGCTTCGCGGACCACCCCGCCGATGGCCGAGCGAACGAAGATCGACTGATCGGAGAGGTACCTGATTTGCAGTTGCGGGGGCAGTTGGCCCAGGATGCTGTCGAGCTTTTCGTGAACTCCCTTAATGATGTCCAGCGTGGAGGCCGATCCGGTCTTCATGACGGCCATCATGACGGCGCGCCGGCCGTCCACGCGGACGATGTTGGTCTGGGGAGGGTTGCCGTCGCGCACATGGGCCACGTCGCGGATATAGATGACCGCGCCATTGACCGCCTTGATGGGCAGGTCGTTCAACTGGTCGACGAGCAGGGGCGCGGAGTTGGTCTCGACCGCATATTCGAAGCGGTCAATCTTCATTGTGCCGGAGGGTGCGATCAGGTTCTGGGCGGAGATGGCGTTGACGACATCGACCGGCGAAAGGCCCTTGGCCTGCAGCGCGGGCAAGTCGATGTCCACCTGAATCTGGCGCTGCTTGCCGCCGTAAGGATATGGAGTCTGCGCTCCCTCAATGGTGGCCAACTGGACGCCGATGTTGACCTTGGCCACGTCGCTGACCTGCTGCTCGTTCAGGCCCTCTCCAGAGAGGCCCAGCATGAGGATGGGCACGCTGGAAGCGTTGTACTGAATGATGAACGGCGGCGTGGAGCCGGGCGGCAGCGAGCGCAACTGCACCTGGCAGATGGCGGTCACCTGCGAGACAGCCACTCCGATGTTGACGTGCGGCTGGAAGAAGATCTTGATGAGGCCGATGCCGTTGAGCGACTGCGACTCGATGTGCTCGATGTCGTTGACCGTTGTGGTCATGCCGCGCTCGCTGTTGGTGACGATGCGGTTGGCCATCTGATCGGCGGATAGGCCGGTGAAGTTCCATACCACGGTGACCACGGGAATGTCGATGTTGGGGAAGATGTCCGTGGGCATCGTATCGATGCTGAAGACGCCGAGGATCAGGATCAGAAGCGCAAAGACGACGAAGGTGTAAGGCCGCCGCAGCGCAAGCCGGACAATCCACATAAGGCAGGTACTCGCTCCCGAGCCGGGCTGGTTGCCGCCGGATCGCTTCAGCGCGGCCCAGGCAGCGACCTAGTCCGGGCGGGTCCGGTTACGGCCGGCTCCTTGGGTTCCGGGACCGGACGGCGCTGACTATCCGGCTCCCATGCGACATCGGGTTGAAATTACAATGGTAGACGAAGATCCCGGCGAAAACAGCGTTCGCCGGCAAAAGGGCTCCGCACGCTGTCTTTGAGACGGACGAGCGAAGGCAAAGGATGCAGGCTAGAACCGGGCACCCCAGCGGGGCTATCGCGTGAAGATGATCGTGATGACGATTCCGCCGTCTTCGCCGCCGCTACGGGGCTGACTGGCTATTGCTGATCTCTTTTCCCCGCGCTTCAGCGCTTTCAATTACCCACAACTCCGGCAGGCCAGGGTCGGTGTTGGCAAAACAGATTCGGCCTCAAACAAGATACTTTGCACAGCGGCCCGGCGGAAATTGAACTGCCGTCATGGAAGCAATTGCGAATCGGAAAATCGATGCCGAGCCGGGTGGCGGCCAGGACTGGATTGAGCAGCAATTGGCGGCCCCGAAGTTGCCGGATGCGCGGTTGGAAAAACGGCTGCGGTCTTTGCTGGAGCAGTTGGTCAAAGGGGTGGGACCGAGCATTCCCTTCGCCTGTCAGGATTGGGCGGCGGCCAAGGCCGCTTACCGGTTTTTCTCCAATAGCCGGGTCAGTGAAGAACAGATTTTGGCTGGCCATTTTCTTGCCACACGAGAACGGATTCTCCGCACAGAGGAGCTGTTTTGGGTCGTGCATGACACCGCCGAGTTCCGTTACAAGCGCGAGGATATCCGGAACTGACGGTGACCGTGATCGAGGCGCGAGAACACGAGAACACGAGAACAAGAGACGCCGCCTGATCGGGAGCAGATCGGCTGGAAACCGATCGCGACCTGGCGGTGAGTTCACGCCGGCAGGCGGTGGAAAAAGTGCAATGGTACGCGCTGCGCTGGAAGATCGAGGTCTTTCATAAGATCCTCAAATCGGGCTGCCGCGCCGAACAGGCCCGACTAAGAACCGCTCCGCGTCTGACGAATCTGCTGGCGGTGTTCTGCATTCTGAGTTGGCGCGTCTTCTGGCTCGCCATGACCCATCGCATCGATCCGGAAGCCGGCCCTGAACTGGTCTTCACGGATCTGGAACTGCGCATTCTGGATCGATTGGTGACCGACAAGCCCCACCGCCCGCGCAGCAACACTTGCTCTGGCGTTATCCGATTAAGCTGGCGCGACTGGGCGGTTACTGGCGCGCAACTCGGACCCTCCACCCGGCAACGAAACGATCTGGAGAGGTTTAATGCGTCTTCTAGATATTCAACCGGGTGTTAACATGGGGGCTGAAATTGTGGGTAATTGAAAGCGCTGAAGCGCGGGGCTAACAACCATTGCGCCTCCGGCGCGATAGAAATCGGAACCAGCCTGGCCAACAAAATGGTTTCCTGCGATTGCGCTACGCTTGGACTTTGAGCGCGGCCAAGCACAACAAACAAAAGTTGAGAGACAACGGGCCCAAGCCTTCCATGAGACGGCTGGGGTTGTCAAGGTTTTTGTCTTTGCTTTTGCATTTGCTTTTTCCTTAGCGGCGTTTTGGTTGTTGCTGTTGTTTTTGTCTTTGCTTTTGCCTTTTCTCGTGGGGTACTTGACCTTGCCGCCGCAAAACGCACTCCTTAGCAAGCCGTTCTAATGCGAAGGGTAGCGAAGATGAGGAATGGGAAGCGGGGCAGGTACACGCTTGAATTCCAGCAAGAGGCGGCACGGCTTGTTAAGCCGGGCCAGAGCCAGGCGGCGGCAGCACGCACTCTGGGCGTGG
>JBEKNI010000060.1:0-20657 GCA_049522975.1 Occallatibacter sp.
TGGATGAGATGGCGGTAGCACATTCGGCAAACCTTACTTGCTGGTCAAGCTTGCTGGATGCTACTCCATCCCATCCACCTGCCACCGGAGTTGCCGTTGCGCTTCGTTGTTGAATCCGCCCACAGATTTTGCTGCCCGGCCTCGCATATTCATGCATTTCTGATGTATATTTATACGAGAGCGGTTGCTCCGCCCGGAACCGCGCCTTTGATCTCTCTCGAACAGGCTGATGAAGACACTGCGGCACAATGCGATTCGCGAACTGGTGGCCCACGGGCTGGTCGCCAACCAGGACGAGTTGCGCCGCAAGTTGAGACGACGAGGCTTCGCGGTGACCCAGGCCACGCTTTCGCGCGACATTCACGAGTTGCGCCTCTCCAAAGGCCCCGGCGGCTACACTTTGTCTAATGACCCGGCCACGGGGATCGAGGACAATAGCCCGCCTTCACTCAGGGAGATGCTGGAAGGCTTCGGGCTGCGCGTGTGCCATGCCATGAACCAGGTGGTGGTGGCCACGGTGACCGGCGGGGCCCAGCCGCTGGCCGCGGCCCTGGACCATGAAGGATGGGCTGACATTGTGGGCACCGTGGCCGGCGACGACACGGTGTTGGTGATCTGCCCCGACGTTCGCCGGGCAAGCGAAGTGGAGACGCGGTTGAGGAAGATGCTGGAATCATGACCGATACAGTGCAAACAGCGGTAGTGGGAGTTACCGGCTACGCCGGCGCCGAATTGGCCAGGCTGCTCCTGCGCCATCCTCGTCTGAAAGGCAAGCCCCCGGTCTTCGCGGGGCGCGTCGACGAAAAGGATCTGGCGCGGGGCGGAGTGCCTCTGGGCGAGATTCATCCTCAGTTGGCGGACAGTTTAGGCAGCGGCGGATTCAAGCAGGAGGCATTTTCCTGGGAATTGTTTCAGAGCCGCGGCGTCGAGGTTCTCTTCCTCGCCACACCACATGAACAGTCTCGTGAATGGGCGCCGGAAGCGCTCGCACGCGGACTGCGCGTCATTGACCTGAGCGGGGCTTGGCGACTCACTGATCCGGCCAACCGCGCAGTCTATGCATTCGAGGACAAGGACGCCGAATTCGCCGCGGCAACCCAGGCCCAAGCTGTTTATGGCCTGCCTGAGTTGCATCGCGCCGAGATTGCCGGAGCGCGACTCGTCGCCAATCCCGGCTGCTACGCGACCTCGATCATTCTGCCGCTCAAGCCGCTGGTCGCCGCGGGACTGGTCGATCTGACGCATGGCATCGTCGCCGACTCGAAGAGCGGCGTGAGTGGCGCGGGCAAAGCGCCCACCGCCAAAACGCATTTTATGTATGCGGCCGACAATCTCTCCGCCTATGGCGTCTTTACCCATCGCCACACCGGCGAGTTATTGGAGCAGATCGGCATCACAGCGAGCGAGATCGTCTTCGCGCCACACCTGCTGCCGATTCCGCGCGGAATTCTTTCGACAATCTATGTGCATTTCCGCGAAGCGCAGAGCCGGGCCGCGATAGCGAAGATTTACAATGACTTTTTCGCGCACAACCCTATGATCAGGCTTTACGACAGGGCCTTGCCGCAGATTCAATACTCTGTCCGCACTAACTACGCGGACATCGGCTTCCAACTTGCCGCAGACGGCCGCCGCGCGGTCATCGTCAGTTGCCTGGATAACTTGCTGAAGGGCGCCTCCGGACAGGCCGTGCAGAATATGAACGTCATGCTCGGCTGGCCTGAGCAGGAAGGGCTGGAATGAGGTACGTCGTCAAATTAGGTGGGGCCGGCCTGGAGACTCCGTCGCTGCTGGAAGGCTGCACGCACGCCATTGCCGATCTCGCCCGCGACGGCCATCAGGTGGCCGTGGTTCACGGCGGCGGCGTGCAGTTGACGCGCATGTTAAAGGCTCTGGGCAAACAGAGCGAGTTCGTCAACGGGCTGCGCGTCACCGACGCCGAAACCCGCGACGTCGCACTGATGGTTCTGGCGGGAAAGGTAAATAAGGGCCTCGTCGCCGCGCTGGGCGCGCTGGGTGTTCCGGCGATGGGTCTGTGCGGCGGCGATGGCCTCGTCTTGAGAGCCCGCAAAAAGTGTACCGCGCCCGATCTGGGATTTGTCGGAGAGATCGCAGCAAGCGATCCGCTCTGGCTCGATGCAATCTGGAGTTTGAACGCCGTGCCCGTACTCTCGTCGATGGCTCTCGGCTTTGACGGCGAGTATTACAACGTCAACGCCGACGAGATGGCCGCGGCTTGCGCCATCGCCTGCAAAGCGGACGCGCTCGTCTTCCTCACGGACGTTCCGGGCGTGAAGGGCGCGACGGGCGCAGTGATGCGATGGTTGTCAATCGATCAAATTGCGGAGATGGCCAAGAGCGCCGTCATCTCCGGCGGCATGTTGCCGAAGTTGAGCGCCTGCCGCGAGGCTCTGTTGAACGGCGTCAAGCGCGTTCGCATCTTACCCGCCGAGGCTGCCGGATCGTTGCCCGACCTGTGCAGTTCCCGCGTAGCATACGGCACCGAAGTCATGGTGGCCTAGAAGACCTAAGGAGAAGAAATGACCAAGCTCGGAGAAATGACCAAACTCGAAGAGATCAAAGCCGCTGAAGCGCGCCTCCTGATTCACACCTACGATCGTTTTCCTGTTCTGTTTGTCGCGGGCGAAGACGTTCATCTGATCGATGAAAACGGCGATCGTTATCTCGACCTGCTCAGCGGCATCGGCGTCAACGCGCTGGGCTACAGCAGCACGGTGATTCAGGAAGCCATCGCCAAACAGAGCCGCACGCTGATTAATGCGTCGAATTATTACTTCAACGACAAGATGGCCGATCTGGCCGAACGGGTCACGCGGATCACCGGCATGGATCGCGTCTACTTTGGCAACTCCGGCTGCGAGGCTGTCGAGGCCGCGCTCAAGCTGGCGCGCGCTCATGCTGGTGTTCTGCGCGAGGAAGGCAAACAGATCGGCACGAAGTTTCTCGCTCTCGAACAGAGCTTCCATGGCCGCACCTTCGGAGCCATCTCGGCAACCTACAAGGAAAAGTACCGTGCGCCCTTTGAGCCTGTCGTTCCCGGCTTCGAGTTTGTAAAGTTCAACGACATTGAAGATCTGCGCGCCAAATTCTCCAACGAGGTCTGCGCGATTCTTCTGGAAGCGATTCAGGGCGAAGGCGGCGTTCGTCCGCTGACGCAGGAGTTCTTCGACGAAGCGCGTGCCCTGGCCGACTCCACCGGCGCTCTTCTTATCGTCGATGAGATTCAGGCCGGCCTGGGCCGCACCGGAAAGTGGTGCGCCTATCAGCACTTCGGCATCAAGCCCGACATCACCACGCTGGCCAAGCCTTTGGCCGGCGGCATTCCCATGGGCGCGACGCTCTGCACCAACGAAGTTGCCCGCGCCTTCCATGCGGGAATGCACGGCACTACCTTCGGCGGAGGTCCGCTGGCCTGTGCCGTCGCCATTGCGGTCATCGACCACATCGAAAAGGAGAACCTTCTCGCACGCGTCACGGAGATCGGCGAGTACTTCCAGCAGCAACTGCACAAGCTCGCCGAGCGGCATTCGTGCATCATCGACGTGCGCGGCAAGGGCGTGATGATCGCAGCTGAATTGAACTCCTCCGACCTGGGCAAACACACCGTCACTGAAATGCTCAAGCACCGCGTTGTGATCAATTGCACCAGCGATACGACGCTGCGTTTCCTGCCGCCCTACATCTTCGAGCGCGTTCACGTGGATACAACGATTGCCGCGCTCGACAAGGTATTCACCACTTACGCCGCAGCTCACGCCGGAGTTTAAATTTCGTGCGGAATCTGGGTGCCCACCCTCGCCACGCACTCATTTTTGTGGCTAGGGTGGGATGCTTCAACCCTTTCTCAGACTTGTTTGTCAGGAGGACAAACCCATGGCTAGCAAAGCTCTTCTAGAAAGACCCGCAGTTTCCGTAGCGAATGACCCCGACATTCTTGCCGCCGCCGCGCGCCTTGCCGGCGAGGACATGTGTTCGATCTCCGATCTGACCAGCGGCGAAGTGCGCGCCATTCTCAAGCTGGGCCACGAGGTCAAGCGCAATCCTCGCGAGTATCGCCATGCGCTCGATAGGAAGCAGATGGTGCTGATGTTCGAGAAGGCCAGCCTGCGCACGCGCCTCAGCTTCGAGGCCGGCATCAACACCATGGGCGGCAACGCGATCTTTGTCGACCAGACCAGCTCCCCGCTCGGCGAGCGTGAATCCATCTCCGACGTGGCGCGCAACGTCGAGCGCTGGGTGGATGTGATCGTGCTCCGTACTTATGCGCACGATACCATTACTGAGATGGCCGCGAATTCGAGAGTGCCGGTCATCAACGCGCTTTCGGACTTCGAGCATCCGTGCCAGGCGCTGGCCGACTTCATGACTCTCGATGAGCACTTCGGCGGAGCGGCAGGCCTCAGCTTCACTTATGTGGGCGACGGCAATAACGTCTGCCACTCGCTGATGCTCACCGGCGCGCAACTCGGCGTCAACGTAACCGTGGCCACGCCGCGCGGCTATTCGCCGGACATTGAGATCGTGACTCTGGCACGGGACATTGCTCAAGCCAACAACTGCGAGATTCGCCTCTTGCAGGACCCGCAGGCCGCCGTTGAAAACGCCGATGCGGTCTACACGGATGTGTGCGTCAGCATGGGCTTCGAGCACGAGTCCACCAAGCGCGAGCCGATCTTCCGGCCGTTCCAGGTGAACGAGGCGCTGATGGCGAAGGCCGCGCCGCACGCGGTCTTCATGCACTGCCTGCCCGCGCGCCGGAATGCCGAAGTTACCGACGCGGTGCTGGACGGCCCGCAGTCGATCGCCTTCGATCAGGCGGAAAACCGGCTACATGCGCAGAAGGCGCTGCTGCTGCTCCTGCTCGGCGGCTTGGCGTAGAAGCTCCCGTAGGGAGCGCAGGAGAATAGCCCAGGACAAGCGCAGCGCAGTCCTGGGAAAGAGGCCAAAATGAATCTCGCGCCCCGTAGGGGCGCTGTGAAATGGAGTTCAATAGGTGCCGTTCCGAATGAAACATTGAAAAATTGCCATATTTGAGGACTTCCCGAAATGACTGATTTTGCCAAGGTATACGGTGGCTATTCAAATGACGAGTTGGCTCGTCTCGCTGCTGACATTTCTTCTCTAACGGAAGATGCTAAGACCGCACTTGCTAATGAATCTAAGAGGCGCGGTCTAACCCCGAGTGAACTTGCAGTTTTAGCGCGAGAACAATCTGAATACACTGCAAGTGTCAATAAACAATGGCAGGAGTTGAGACGTGAAGATGTAAGAAAACTTGGGCGCAGGTTTGCCATCAGGCTAGCCCTGAGCATTGCCGGTGCATTATTGGCTATCGGGTTAGCGTATTTAGCAGCAAATCATCAAACGCGCTACACTGAACCGGCCTCAACTACTCAACATTGAACCGGATTTGCTCCGGCTGATTCCACATTTAGAGGCAACGACTTCGATGGAGATCCGAATCAACAGAGCCGAGTTTGACCAATTCAAAAAGCTTCAAGTAAAGGAGCATGGCTACTGTCACGCTGCATTCAGTACGAATCTTTCAGAGAACACTTGGCCTTTCGAGACTTTTGGATTCACGCCAGAACAACTACGGAAGGAAATAAGAAAACGTTCACCGAAACTTGACCAAATTGTTGGACTTTTTATCGAATTACCCGACAAGCACCCAAAAGGTGGTAGGTTTTTCATCGATTTCAGAGGCGCTTATTGGAAAGATAGGGACAAGAAAGTCCACAGATTTGTTGAATGGATACCAGACGAACCTCTTCGACCGCCTAAACCGACAAAAAACGAAACCTATGCGGAATTCAGGGCTAGAACTGCGTCGAATCGGGCAAAGAGTTAAGTACAGTATCACCAAACGCATCCTCAGGGGCTAAAGCCCAAGATTTTGAGGAGTTTCAGCGGCACGACTGAAGTCGTGCCCTTTCAAGGCAACCGTTTGATCAAAGGTTACCAGACATGTCCGTAATTCTCGAATCCCTGCCCGTCGGCCAGAAGGTCGGAATCGCCTTCTCCGGCGGGCTGGACACCTCCGCCGCCCTGCACTGGATGAGGCAGAAGGGAGCGATCCCTTACGCCTATACGGCCAACCTCGGCCAGCCCGACGAAACCGACTACGAGGCCATTCCGCGCGCGGCCCTCGAGTATGGCGCCGAGAAGGCTCGCCTCATCGACTGCTGCGGCCCTCTCGTCCGCGAAGGCATCGCGGCGCTACAGGCCGGGGCCTTCCACATCTCGACCGCCGGCGTCAGCTACTTCAACACCACCCCCATCGGCCGCGCCGTTACGGGCACCATGCTGGTGGCCGCGATGAAGGAGGACGATGTCAACATCTGGGGCGACGGATCGACTTTCAAGGGCAACGACATCGAGCGCTTCTATCGCTACGGCCTGCTCGCCAATCCCAGCCTCCAGATCTACAAGCCCTGGCTTGACGCGGCTTTCATCGACGAGTTAGGCGGCAGGGCCGAGATGTCCGCATTTATGCAGCGGGCAGGCTTTGCGTATAAGATGTCGGCGGAAAAGGCCTACTCGACCGACTCCAACCTGCTGGGCGCAACGCATGAAGCCAAGGACCTGGAGCATCTTTCTTCGTCGATCAAGATTGTCGTCCCCATCATGGGCGCGGCCTTCTGGCGCGACGATGTCGAGATCCGGCGCGAAGAGGTCGCAATCCGCTTTGAAGAGGGCTTCCCCGTCGCACTCAACGGCCGACAATTCGATTCGCCCGTCGAGCTGCTTCTCGAAGCCAACCGCATCGGCGGCCGCCACGGGCTGGGCATGTCCGATCAGATTGAGAATCGCATTATTGAAGCCAAGAGCCGCGGCATCTACGAGGCGCCCGGCCTCGCCCTGCTCTTCATTGCTTACGAGCGGCTCATCACAGGCATCCACAACGAGGACACCATCGAGCAATATCGCGACAATGGCCGCAAGCTCGGGCGCCTGCTTTATCAGGGCCGCTGGTTCGACTCGCAGGCGATTATGCTGCGCGAATCCGCGCAGCGATGGGTCGCCAAGCCTATCACCGGCGAGGTCACACTTGAGTTGCGCCGCGGCAACGACTACTCGATTCTCAACACTGAGTCGCCGAATCTGACCTTCCATCCCGAGCGTCTAAGTATGGAGAAGACTGAATCCACATTTTCGCCGCGCGACCGCATCGGACAACTCACCATGCGCAACCTCGACATCACCGACTCTCGTGCCAAGCTGCTCACCTATGCGAAGACTGGCCTGCTTACCCTCAGCAAAGGCAGCGAAATGCCCCAGCTCAACAGCGGTAAAGAGAAGGAGTAGTATGGCCATTTGCAAACGTTGTGGACTCGATATGAATGAGGCGAGTGGTTGCGTCAAGACACCGGTCAGAACAATTGATGGTGAACTCGATCCCATTCTCTACGGCAGCGAGATCAACCATCAACCGCCGCCGCCGTGCCACCGGTGCCATGACTGCGGCGCGCTGCCAGGTTATTACCACCATGCGTGGTGCGACTGGGAAGAGTGTCCATGTTGCCACGGACAACTTTTCAGCTGTGATTGTGAACTGGAAGAGCCGGAAGAACAGGCCGATCAAAGGGTCAACTAAGGAAGCAGAAATAATTCAATGTTCAACGAACAACAATCCGGGAAGATGTGGTCGGGCCGCTTTCGCGAGCCGCTCGACGCCGAGTTCGAAGCGTGGCAGCGGTCGATTGTTTTCGATTGGCGGCTTCTCAACGAAGAGATCGCCGCCAGCAAGGCGCACGCCTCCGCGCTGATTGCCGCGAAGATCCTCACCAAGGATGAGGGAGCGGAGCTCCGCGCGGCTCTCGATGCGATTGCCGCCGAGCACGCATCCGATGTCGGTAAGACGCTGGTGCGCGATCACGCAACAGCGGAAGACATCCATCACTTTGTCGAACTCTCGTTAGTCGAGCGCATCGGCTCACTGGGCCTCAAGTTGCACACTGGGCGCAGTCGCAACGAGCAGATCGCCACCGACCTGCGCCTCTATGTACGCGGGCAAAACGGCCTCGTGGTCGATGCTCTTGCCGCATGGGCCTCAGCTTTGATTGAGCAAGCGCGCAAAGCGGATGAAGCCGTCATGCCCAGTTACACGCACTTGCAGCGGGCAGAGCCGGTGCTAGTGGCGCATTGGCTGCTGGCGTATGTTGAGATGATTCTGCGCGATGCGGCGCGGCTCAAGGATTGCACGGCACGGCTCAACTATTGCCCTTTGGGTTCCGGCGCGGTGGCTGGCGCCACGCTGGCGCTCGACCGCACGATTGCCGCGAAGGAGTTGAAGTTTACTGGGCCGACCAGCAATTCCATGGACGCAACCAGCGACCGCGATTTTATTCTGGAGTATCTTCAGGCGCTCACCTTTGTCGGCCTGCATCTGAGCCGCTTTGCGGAGGAGATTACGCTTTTTGCAACAGCGGAGTTTGGCTTTGTCACGCTGCCCGAGGCCTTTTCGACCGGCTCCAGCGCCATGCCGCAGAAGAAGAATCCCGATCTCACCGAGTTGATTCGCGCCAAAGTCGGCCGCATCAACGGCGCGGCGCAGGCCGTCACGCTTCAGCTTAAAGGCCTGCCTTTGGCCTACAATAAGGACATGCAGGAGACCCAGGAGCCGGCCTTCGCCGTCGAGTTTGTGCCGCGGATGCTCAAGCTTGTAGCTCGCTTTACCGCCGCTCTCGAATTCAATCGCGAGCGCATGAAGGAGGCTGCGCAGACGGGCTATCTGAATGCGATGGCTGCGACTACGTACCTCGTTCACAAGGGCGTTCCCTTCCGCACCGCCCACGAGAAGATCGGTAACGCCGTGCGCTTCGCCATCGAGAAGGGTGTTGAACTCAACGCGCTCACGCTCGATGAACTTCGCCAATTCGGCAATGAGTTCGAGGAGGATTTCTTCGCGGCAATTACGCTTGAAGCCACGCTCGACTGCCACGATGTGATCGGCGGGACTGCGCACGAGCGTGTGCGGGAGGCCCTCGCAGCCGCCACAGAACGGATTGGGCGCATCGCCGCGCCAGGAAGATTCAACGCTGGGGAGGCTGCCGATGCTGGTGCGTAAGGCGCTGCTCAAGAACGCCTCCAACGTCTACGATCTGGTGAACTCGCTCTCGGCCGACGGCACGCTGCTGCGCCGCCCGTTCGCGGAGATCTGCGAAAACATCCGCGACTTTACAGTCGCCGAATCCGACGGCGGCATATTCCTGGGCTGCGGCGCGCTTCACTTTTACGGGCCGCATCTCTGCGAGGTGCGCTCCATCGTGGTCAAGCCTGGAGCCAAGGGCCAGGGCGCGGGCGGACACATTCTCTCCGCGCTCATCGAGGAGGCCGAAGAACACGGCGTCCAGTCCGTCTGCCTCTTTACGCGCATCCCCGACTTCTTTTTCAAGTACGGCTTCCGCACCGTCGAAGACAAGTCCGAGCTGCCCGACAAGATCTTCAAGGACTGCCAAAGCTGCCCGCGCCTGCATCGCTGCGACGAAGTCGCCATGGTGCGCGGGCGCATTCCGCGCATCTCGATCCTCGGCCCGCGCGAGGAGGCCCAGCAGTTAGTGCGCATCTCCGGCTAACTGTGATTTATTCAGGATTGCACTAGCCACAACGGCCTGACCATAACTCAGTCCGCCATCGCCGGGACTGACTTGGGTGTGCTGAAATACCTCGAAGCCTTCTTCTTCTAGCCCTTCGCAGAGCAGTCGCGCCAATCGGCGATTGTGCATACAACCGCCGGAGAGCGCAACGTGATTGATTCCGGTCTCAATGCGGGCCATGGCAGCAGCATTAACAAATCCGTTTGCCACCCCTGCGTGAAAGCGGGCTGCTATCCGGCTGAGGTCTTCGCCACGGCGCAGATCGCTCAGGATAGCCTTCCACATGCGGCTCGCGGGAATCACGTGGGGACGACGAGATTCACCGCCATCCCATAGCTCGAGACAATAGTCTTCGCGGCTCATGTCGCCCTGCTCGCTAACCGCGCACCCTTCCAGTTCAATCGCCGCCTGAGCTTCATAATCCACCTCTCGCCGTTCAAGGACGACCGCGGCCACAGCATCGAAGAGGCGACCTAGGCTCGACGTGAGCGGAGCATTCAAACCGCGCTCGATCATTCGCTCCAGCACGCGCGCTTCTTGCTCATTGGCGCCCACCAGCTTCAGCATCTCCGGCGAACCAACATCGAAGCCCGCAGCGCGCAGATGCCCCAGCGCCATGCGCCACGGCTCCTTGATAGCCGCCTCACCGCCGGGCATGGGCACATATTCCAGATGCGCGAAGCGCTGGAAGCTATTTAGCCGCGCGATCAAAACTTCCCCGCCCCAGATTTTTCCATCCGTCCCGTAGCCGGTGCCGTCGAGCGCGAGGCCGATAACCGGCCCCTCCAGCCCATGCTCGGCCATGCATCCGACCACATGCGCATGATGATGTTGCACGGCGATGAGCGGCAGACCGTGCTGCTGCGCCCACTCCTTCGCCCATTGGGTCGAGAGATAGCCCGGATGCAGGTCATGTGCGACGGCTTGCGGTTCGATCTCAAAGGTGCGCATTAAATGGTCGAGAGACTCTTTGAAGAACTCAAGCCCCAACAGATTTTCGAGATCGCCTAAATGCTGGCTTTGGTAGACGAATCGCCCCCGCGCCAGGGCAAAGACGTTCTTCATATGTCCGCCGACGGCCAGCAGCGGCGGAGCATCGAATGGCAGTGGCACACCCAGCGGCACAAAGCCGCGTGCTCTTCGAATCAATTGCGGCGCGCCATCCACCACGGCGGTCACCGAGTCGTCGCAGCGTTGCAAAATTTCCCGGTCGTGCATCAGGAAGGCATCGGCAATCCCACCTAACCGCTTCAATGCCTCATCGTTGTCGATGGCTATCGGCTCTTCGCTTAGATTGGCGGAGGTCATCACCAGCGCGCGAACGCGAGGATCGGCGAAAAGCAGATGCTGCAGCGGCGCGTAGGGCAGGAAGATCCCCAGCCAGGGAATCCCGGGCGCGACGGCCTCCGCAATTCCGCTGCCCTCGCGGCGGCGGGCCAACACAATCGGCCGCGCGGGCATAGTAAGGAGAGCTTCTTCTTCGGCAGTCAGAGCGCATACCTGCCGTGCCGCATCGAGGTCGCGCACCATCACCGCCAGCGGCTTTCCATAGCGGCGCTTGCGCTCGCGCAGCCGCATCACCGCCGCCTGGTTGGTTGCATCCACGCTCAGGTGGAAACCGCCGATGCCTTTGATGGCCATGATTTGGCCAGCCAACAGGAGATTGATGGTCTGGTCGATTGGGTCGTCCTGCTTGGAGGTTGAGGTGTCCTTCGCTTTCCATGAAGAAGCCTGCGCCGTCGAGAACAATTTTGACAAGGGCTGCGAGTTAGCTTCCGCTTCGCGGAAATCGCGAGTTAGCAAGTTAGCGGGATCGCTCTCAAGGCCAGCAACGCCGGCACTCGCCAGCCAGACCCTCGGCCCGCACGTCCAGCAGGCATTCGGCTGCGCGTGGAAGCGGCGATTGAGCGGATCGTCGTACTCCCGCTGGCACGCCGGGCACATGGGAAAGCTGGCCATTGACGTTTGCGGCCGGTCGTAGGGAATCTGGCGCGTGATGGTGAAGCGCGGCCCGCAGTTGGTGCAGTTGAGGAACGGATAGCGGTAGCGGCGGTCCTTGGGGTCCAGCAACTCTCGCAGGCAATCCGGGCAGGTGGCCGCATCGGCCGGAATCCCGGTGCTCACCCGGCCCAGCACCTCGCTGGCGGCGATCCGGAAGCCCATCTCGCCGGTAGCCGGCACGGCCCTGACGGCAATCGAATCGATGCGCGCCAAGGGCGGCGCTTCCGTGCGCAAGCGAGCAAGAAATGCCTCCAGCCGCTCCACCGACCCCTCGATCTCGATGGTCACTCCGTCCGTGTCGTTGCCGGCAAACCCCGCCAACCCCTCCTCCAGGGCCAGCCGGTAGACAAACGGACGGAAGCCCACTCCCTGAATGACGCCGCGAACCAGCACCTCGCGCCGTTCTCGATTTGGCCGGATTCCATCTTCCACAGGCAATGCTCACACCGGAGACCAGCATAGCGCATCGCTCCCGGAGGCTGGCCAGAAGAAACAACGGTCCAAAGGGCTTAATCTGGAAGAGGCGGCGGCGCGGAGGTCCAGCAGAATGAGTTTTCGTAGAGTGAGCCTGGAACGAACGATTGGGGCGATTCTCCTTGCGGGCCTGGGAGCAACTGTTTTCGCGGCCCAGCAGCTTGACTCCGCATCGGTCATTCAACGAGTCGACGCGGCGGTCAAAGCCAGAGTCGACCACGTGGCGTCTTACACCGTGACCGAACACTATGCCGTTTACAGGAACAACGACGAAACCCATCCCGCAGCTGAGATGACGGTAAGAACAGACTATCGCCAAGAGACAGGCAAGAACTACACCATCCTCTCCGCATCCGGCTCGGGATTCATCCAAACGCATGTGCTGGGCTCGATCCTCGACAGCGAAAGGAAGATCAATTTGCCCGGCAACCGGGAACATTCATGGCTTACATCCGCGAATTATCAGATGCAACTGAAACCCGGCGGCATTCAGCGCATCGGGGATCGCGATTGCCTTGCGCTGTCGATCACCCCCAGGCATAAGGCTCCCAATATGATCGAAGGAACCCTTTGGGTGGACGCGACGGACGGTTCGATTGTCCGCATCGAGGGAACCGCGTCCCAAAGCCCCTCCATCTTCACCGGCCCCGCCCAAGTAATGCGGACGTACGCCAACGTGAACGGCTTTGGGATGGCCACCCAAGCCAGAGCTGTTACCGACAGCTTTCTTCTTGGCCGGACGGTCATCACCATCGACTACAGGAATTATCAGATTCAGGTTGTTCCGGCCAGGTAACAAGGCCGGCCCCCCGGTCAATCTCACCGATTCTCGTCTATACTGGGCTTTGTGACTCCGATATTCGGCGACTGGAAACTCGATGCCGCGCTCGGCTCCTGCCTGCTGCTTGGGCTGCGCCATGGCTTCGATTATGACCATCTGGCCGCCATCTCCGACATCACCGCCGTGCAGCGCAACTGGCGCGGCGGACTGCGCCTGGGAATGACTTACGCCCTCGGTCACGCCTTCACAGTGGCCGCGCTGGGCATCGCAGTCCTGGAGCTGCACATGGGCCTTCCCGAGGGCCTGGATCACTGGACTGAGCGGCTGATCGGCCTTACGCTCATCGTTCTGGGCATTGGCGTAGTCGCGGGGATTCTCCGCAAAGACGCGCACGGCCACTCGCACAGCCGCATCGAAAGCCGCCTGGCCATCGCCATCAACGGGGTGCTTTGGCTGACCTGGCGGGTGCGCCGATGTTGGAACCCTCAAGCCCCGCAGCCGGATCGTTTTCAATGGATGTACAACGGGAAATCGGTCTTCGTCATCGGCATCCTGCACGGGCTCGGCGCGGAGACGCCCAGCCAGTTGGCGCTCTTCTTTCTCACTGCCAATCTGGGCGGGACCTCGCGCGGCATCTTGGGACTCGCGGCCTTCTCGGTGGGCCTGGTGGCCATGAATGCCGGGATGACCGCTACCATGGGCGGCGCATTCAATGCCAGCGGACACCATCATCCCCGCCTCTTTCACGTGATTGCCTGGACCGGTGCCGTCTACAGTTTTGTCATCGGCGCCATCTTCCTCTTCGGCGTCTCCGATCGGCTGCCTGCGCTGGGATAGCGCGCAATTCTGCCTTCCTGTTCCGGAACACTTTTCCCCTAATCCCGCAGAATGGAATGGGTTACCTATCCGCGTGACCGTTGTCACGGATAAGAAGAGGGCCGGAGACGTAAGAATAGACCAGAGACGGAGCCGGCGCAAAGGAACAACTTCCGTGCGTTTTGTTCCGGAACAGGGAGGAATCTTGCCGGCTTTCACACCACCGCCGCTGCCCAGCGACGACAAACGATGGAAGATCGTGAATGGCACCATGCGCAAGAACGGCTTTGCCCGTCACGCGCTGATTGAAACACTCCACACGGTACAGTCCGCGTTTGGTTACCTGGACGACGATTCGATTCGATTTGTGGCCCGATCCCTGCGCGTGCCGCTGAGCCAGGCCTATGGGGTAGTGACGTTTTACCACTACTTCAGCCTCAAGCCGCCGGGCAAGCACACGGCCACCGTCTGCGCCGGAACAGCCTGCTACATCAAAGGCTCCGCCAAGCTGGTCGAAGCAGCCGAAAAACGCTTGGGCATCTTGCAAGGGCAGACCACGAAAGACGGCCAGATCAGCCTGCTCACCGCCCGCTGCGTCGGCGCTTGCAGCCGCGCGCCGGTGATGCTCTGTGACGGCGAAGTGGTGGGCGAAGCGACCAAAGAGCAGATCATCGAGCAACTGGAAAGGTGGGCAGTCGAATGACACTCGAAGAACTCGAACAGGTTGCCAAGGCCGCCGCCCAGGAAAACTCGAAGTACGATTTTGAAGTGAATGTCTGCATGGACTTGGCCTGCATGAGCCAGGGCGCGGACCGTCTGCGCGAAGCGCTGGAGAAGGCCGCGGCTGCCTCAGGCAAAAATCTGCTCGTCCGCCGCACCGGCTGCATGGGGCCGTGTTCCTCCGGTCCTCTGGTTCGTGTGGACCCTGAAGAGCATCTGTATCACCATGTGAAAGCCGGCAACGCCGAGGCGATTGTCTCCAGCCTGGGTGGCCAGCCGGTGGCTGAGTTGCAGTGCGACCTCAACGACCACTTCGACAAGCAGGTGCGGGTGGTGCTGGAGAATGCCGGCTACATCGATCCGGAAAAAATCGACGATTACATCTCCCGCGACGGCTACAAAGCGCTTCTGACGGCGCTGACTGAGATGACCCCTAACGGCGTGGTTCACCGCATCACCGAGAGCGGCCTGAGAGGCCGTGGCGGCGGCGGCTATCCCACCGGGCTCAAATGGGGAACGGTGGCCAAGGCCGCCGGCGACCTGAAGTATGTGGTCTGCAATGGCGACGAGGGCGACCCAGGCGCATTCATGGACCGCAGCGTGATGGAAGGCGATCCGCACCGCGTCCTAGAGGGCATGGCCATTGCCGCCTATGCGGTGGGCGCCAGCAAAGGCTACATCTACGTCCGCGCCGAATATCCGGTGGCCGTCTCCCGGCTGACCACGGCCATTCGCGAGGCCCGCCGCCGCGGCCTGCTGGGCAACGGCATCTGCAACACGCCTTTCAACTTCGATGTGGAGATTCGCCTCGGCGCCGGAGCCTTTGTCTGCGGCGAGGAGACGGCGTTGCTGGCTTCGATCGAAGGCCGGCGCGGCACGCCGAAAACGCGGCCTCCGTATCCCGCGGTCAGCGGTCTGTGGGGCAAGCCTACGCTACTCAATAACGTCGAGACCTATGCCAACATCGCTCCCATCATGCGCAACGGCGGCAAGTGGTTCGCTGCCATGGGCTCAGAGCGCAGCAAAGGCACCAAGGTCTTCGCTCTCACCGGAAAGATCACCCACACCGGCCTGGTGGAAGTGCCCATGGGCATCAAGCTGCGCGAGATCATTGAGGTCATCGGCGGCGGCGTGCCGGACGGCCATACCTTCAAGGCGGTGCAGACTGGCGGACCCTCGGGCGGCTGCATTCCCGCTGAGATGCTGGACCTGGGAGTCAGCTACGACGCCCTCATGAAGGTCGGCTCGATCATGGGCTCCGGCGGCATGATCGTCATGGACGACACCTCCTGCATGGTCAACGTGGCGAAGTTCTTCGTCGAGTTCTGCATGACCGAATCCTGCGGCAAGTGCATTCCCTGCCGCGCGGGAACTGCGCAGATGTTCACCCTGCTGACCCGCATCTGCGAAGGCAAGGCGAGCATGGACGATCTGGAGCTGTTGATGAGCCTCTGCGAGACCGTCAAGGAGGCCAGCCTTTGCGGCCTCGGCCAGACGGCGCCGAATCCCGTACTCAGCACCCTCAAGTACTTCCGCCACGAGTACATCGAGCATATTGTGAATAAACGCTGTCCGGCTGGGGTCTGTAATATCGAAGCGCCCGCGCCCGTTCAATCGGAGGTGTTGGCATGAGCGAAAGCATGGGCGTCAAAACTCTCATCATCGACGAGCAGGAAATCAGCGCCAAGGCCGGCCAGACGATTCTTGAGGTCGCGCGGGAGAACGACATCCGCATTCCCACTCTTTGCCAGATGGAGGGCCTGAGCAATGTTGGCGCCTGCCGGCTCTGCCTGGTGGAGATCAAGGGCTCGAACAAGCTGCTGCCCGCCTGTGTGGCTCAGATCCATGAGGGCATGGAGGTGACGACCAACTCCGAGCGGCTCAGAAAACACCGCCGCGTCATTCTGGAGTTATTGTTCGCCGAGCGCAATCACATCTGCGCGGTCTGTGTCTCCAACGGCCATTGCGAGTTGCAAACGCTGGCCCAGGAGCAGGGCCTGACCCACATCAACCTGCCCTACCGCAACCCCTCGCTCGGCGTGGATGCCTCGCACGAGCGCTTCACCGTGGACCACAACCGCTGCATTCTCTGCACCCGCTGCGTCAGGGTCTGCGCCGAGATTGAAGGCGCGCACATCTGGGACGTGATGGGTCGAGGCATCGACTCCATCGTTATCACCGATCTGCACGAGGAATGGGGCGCCTCGGCTTGCACCCGCTGCGGCAAATGCGTGCAGTGCTGCCCCACCGGAGCACTCTTCGACAAGAGCAAGATCGGCTCCGATCACCCCAAGTATCCCGATTTTCTGCCCTACTTGAACCTGATGAGGGAAGCGCAATGAGCAAACTGAAGGTGGCAACAGTGTGGCTGGATGGATGTTCGGGCTGCCATATGTCGTTCCTCGACATGGACGAGCGGCTCCTCCAACTGGCCGAGTTGGTCGATGTGGTCTACAGCCCCATCGTCGACGCCAAGGAGTTCCCCGACGAGGTGGACATTGCCCTGGTCGAGGGAGCCGTAGCCTCGGTGGACGACGAGAAGAAGATCAAGAAGGTTCGCGCCCACTCCAAGATGCTGATCGCCATGGGCGACTGCGCCGTCGCGGGCAACGTCCCCTCGATGCGCAATCCCTTCGGCCCGGAGGCGATTCTCGACCGGGCGTACATCGAGAACGCCAGCGCGCAGCAGCAGATTCCCTGCGTCGTCGTGCCCAAGCTGCTCAAGATCGTGCGGCCCATCCACGAGTTTGTGACGGTGGATGTCTTCCTTCCCGGCTGCCCGCCTTCGGCCGATACCTTTCACTCGGCGCTGACCGCGCTGGTAACCGGCGAGCCGCTGGATATTTCAGCCCTTACCCGTTTTGGAGCCTGAGTCATGACCCAGACCATCACCATCGATCCCGTAACCCGCCTCGAAGGCCACGGCAAGATCACCATAATGCTCGACGACCAGGGCCAGGTCGCGGATGCGCACTTTCACGTCACCCAGGTGCGTGGCTTTGAGAAGTTCTCCGAAGGCCGGCCCTTTTACGAGATGCCCAGCCTGATGGCGCGCATCTGCGGCATCTGTCCGGTCTCCCACCTGCTAGCCTCGGCCAAGGCCTGCGAAGCCATCATGTCGGTGCGCATTCCGCATACCGCCGCGCAACTCAGGCGCCTGCTGAATATGGCCCAGATGGTCCAGTCTCATGCGCTGAGCTTCTTCCATCTCTCCTCGCCCGACCTGCTGCTCGGCATGGAGTCCGACCCCGTCAAGCGCAACATCTTCGGCGTCGCAGCCGCGCGCCCCGACCTGGGCCTGGCCGGTATCGGCCTGCGCCGCTTCGGCCAGCACATCATCGAATTGCTCGGCAGCAAACGCATCCACACCGGCTGGGTGGTACCGGGCGGCGTCACTGAGCCGCTGACTTCCGCCCATCGCGACGAGATGCTGGCCATGATCCCAGAGGCCTACGCCAACCTCGCCAAGGCCTTCGCCGCCTACAAGCAGATCGCCCACACCTTCGCGCCGGAGATCGAGGTCTTCGCCAACTTCCCGACCAATTACATGGGCATTATCAACGAGGACGAGTCCATCGAATTTACCGACGGCGCGCTGCGGCTGATCGATCCGCAGGGCGCGATCATCGAGGACGGCATGAACGCTAGCCGCTTCACCCAGGTGATCGGCGAGGCCGACGAGAACTACAGCTACACCAAGTTCGTCTACTACAAGCCGCTCGGCTATCCCGAAGGCAGCTACCGCGTAGGCCCGCTGGCGCGGCTCAACATCGTCAAATCCATGGGAACGCCGCAGGCCGACAAGGAACTGGCCGAGTTCAAGCAGATCTCCGCCGGGCCGGTCGAGAGTTCCTTCCACTACCATCACGCGCGGCTGGTCGAGGCCCTTTACGGCATCGAGAATATCGAGCGCATCCTCGCCGATCCGCTCATCCTCGACAAGCATGTGCGCGCCACCGCCGGCGTCAATCGCCTGGAAGGCGCGGGCCAGATCGAGGCCCCGCGCGGCACCCTCAACCACCACTACAAGGTGGACGAGAACGGCAAGATGACCTGGGCCAGCCTGGTCGTCGCCACCGGCCACAACAACAACGCCATGAACCGCGGCGTCTTCCAGTCCGCAAAGGCTTATGTCAAGGACGGCAAGTTTACCGAGGGCGCTCTCAACCGCGTCGAGGCCGTGATCCGCACCTTCGATCCCTGCCTGAGCTGCTCCACCCACGCCTTCGGCCAGATGCCGCTGGTCCTCACGCTGGTCAACGCGGACGGCGAGGTTGTGGACCAGCTCGTCCGGTAACGATTGGAATCAAAGGATGAAATCTCCAAGAGAGCTGTCATCCTGAGCGAGCGGAGCGAGTCGAAGGACCTGCGGTTGCTTTTTTGGGGGGACGCGTTTCAGGAATCCGCTTTGTATCAGGGCACGACTTCAGTCGTGCCGCCAGGTGACAGATAGTAGTATGGGCTTTAGCCCCTGAGGGAAGTTTTTCAACCGCAGGCCGTCCCTCAGCGGCTAAAGCCGTATCTATTTTTTAGCAATCATTCGGCACGGCTGAAGCCGTGCCCTTTCAAAGCCGGAACCATCAATGACTCTCACCCAAGCCCGATGCCTGATTCTCGCATGCGGCAACACGCTGCGCGGCGATGACGGCGTAGGGCTTTGGCTTGCCGAATGGGCCGAGCGGCGCTTCGCGGATCAACCCGGCGTGCGCGTCCTCGCCTCGTTTCAATGGACTCCCGATCTGGCCGAAGACGTAGCCCGCGCCGGCTCCGTCCTCTTCATCGATTGCTCCGTCGATTCCGCTCCAGGATCAATCAAGCTAACTCCCGTTGAGCCTGCGCCGCCTGGCCACGGCCACTCGACGCACCAGCTCGACGCGGCGGAACTGCTCGCCCTGGCCCGCAACTTCTACAACTCCCTGCCCCGCGAAGCGCAGCTACTGACCATCGGCGCCGGGTCGACCGAGTTAGGCGAAGGCTTCAGCGCCCCGGTGAAAGCCGCTCTTCCCCGCGCCGGTGGCATCCTGGAAAAGGCCGTGCTGCGCTTTATTGGAAACTGAATCAGCGATGTAGTCCCGGCGAGCACATCCTATGGTATGATTCTGCTTCATCGTCGAATATGAACTGAATGACTACCTCGAATTGCGAGACGCTCATGTGGAAGCGTCGACCGCGAAAGGTGCGAGGGACAGCGCATGAGGCGAGACTCGTCCCGCCCGTGAACTCCTCGCGGAACCAAAACGGACCGCAAAAGTTGACCCGCGTAGTACGGAGCGTCCATGATCGAGCCTGCGTTCCCCGCCGATGATAACTGGCGCACCTCCGAGGGGCACCAAATACTCCTCCTCTATTTCACATCTCCGAATGGAATCAATAGTCTGCCCAGATCTTACAACTGGGCCGACCTGCTAGATGAGTCGGTTGAATCGGCCGTTCAGCGCTTAGTTCGCGACGGCGGCCTTCGAACGATCACCGATGCAAAATGGCGAATCATGCACGGACGCGGAGCAGCGGAATTGAAGGCCATGTGCCGCTCGACGGGACTAAAGGTTTCAGGTAGCAAAGAAGAGCTGGCCGAACGAATCGCCGCTATCGATCCGACCGGTTCGTCATTCGGAACAAACGAAGTGCTCTACGTATGTTCGGAAGACGTGGCCCAATTCATTGAGGAGAACCGCAGGTCAATCGACGCTATCTGGGGGGATTTCAGAGGGCTACAGGGCTTGTTTTCCCATGAGGAGTTCTGCAACGAGAAAGCGGCTCTCACGCATCGATTCTCAGCGGAACGGTCCGGTCAGCCTAGCAATGACGACGTCAAATGGTCCCTACTGAACCGGAGGGCAATACAGCACGCGGCAGAGGGCAACCTTGGGCTTGCAAGGAATGTCTACCTCGCAATGGCTGACTTTCTAAAGCGACGGGAGAAACCAAGGCAGGCTCTTCCGCTGTATTTGCTTGTGTGCGCATACGACCTGAATGGCGCGATAAATCGAGGCGGGATATCTGGGGAGCTATTAAAAAGGTTTCCCTTATTTGATTCGGAGTTCTCGACTCTGGCTCCTTCTGTTATCCAGGAAATCCAGTCAATAACAGAAGACGAATCAATGAAACTGGATGAGGTGTCGCTGGACTTGCCCCCAAAAGTGAGACACGCAGTTGAGACTCGATTTTCAGCCAATGGAGAATTGAGTCATGGGAATGTTGCGTAGGAAGTTCACACGGGAGTTGAAGTTGGAGGCGGTGCGGCG
>JBEKNI010000061.1:0-20585 GCA_049522975.1 Occallatibacter sp.
CAGGACCGCCGTAGGTGCTTTGCGCAGCATACAAAAACAACCGCGGCGGGTTCAGAGCTATTTCAGGCAAAGGGATGTAAGTTATGCCGCTGCGTGACATTCCTTCAGGGCCGGATCAATAGCATCTGTGATTCGGGCGCGGGGTTTTCTTCGCTTATGTCCGCATCTTGGGAGGATTGGGAGCCTTTGTCCGCCCTCCTGCCCGGTCCTCGCCTGAACGCGACCCGCTCGTTTGCGCCTCGGGTTGGAGGATAGCCTCCTTCGGAGTGCCGTCCTTTCCTTGGGCCGCTATCAACTCCTGTGCGAACGCTTCATCAAATACAGCTTGTTCCCATCCCTTCGCCGTCGCGAATTGCTCGATAGTTAAACCGACCGAAAGAATAAAATTCGCTCCCCCAACATGTGCACCGGAGAACGACGCCCGTTCCAAATTCACCCCATAAAAAAATACCCCTTCCAAATGCGCGTTTTCGAAACACGCTCCTTCCATATGCGCAAAGTTGAGGTCCCCCCCTCCCAAGTACGAGTTCCAGAAGTTCGCTCCTTCCGCGTGCGCCTCGCAGAAATTCGTTCCTTCCATATGTGCCTCGTAGAAACAAGCACGTTCAGCATATGCCAGAAAGAAGCTCGCTCCTTCAATATGCGCCGACTCGAAGTCCGCTTTTTCGACGTGCGCAGCGTGGAAATCCGCCCCCCCAACATATGCTCCGCGGAAGTGCGCTCCTTCAAAATGCGCCGAGTCAAAATTCGCCCCACGCAGATCGCTATCCATCAAATCTAGGTACAGCCCCTCATGCTCACGCTCGCGTTCCCGCCGCCGCCGTCCCAGCACGGTCAGGATGGCCTGAATCTCCGTGGCTGGCCCCCTTGCAATCGCCTTTTCATTCTCTTCCTTCGTTGGAGCCTGGGCAGGTGCAGGAGCATTCTGCCTCACATACGCGGTGAGCACTTCCATAATTGTCCAGTGGTCGCGAGGCGAGTCTTGTGCAATCCGTTCCAGCGCATAGATCGCGCCCAGCCTCACTTCCACATTCGGCTTGCCCGCTGCCGTCAATGCCCCCAATTGTTCGATGGCCTTCGTATAACGATCCGTAATGTGCCCCTGCTCAGCTACCTTCACCCTGCGAAATGTGAGATACAGCGCGAAGAGAGCGAAGGCACCACCCACCACCTGAACAAAGGTCTTCCGCATCTCATTCTGTAAGGCAGCCACATCCGCAGGTGTTGTCTTTGCTTCGGGGTTCGCTGCGGCAGAACGGACGCTAGCTCTGTTGACCTGCCACTCCGGAACGATTTGAATCGCAATCACGAGACCGCCAAGAACTGCCAGAAACAGGGCGGTACCCGCCACTTTACGAAAGAATAAGACCGGCATTGCCGACTGCACATGCCGACCGATTCGCGCAAGGAACCACCATAGCTTGTTCATGGAACAACAGTCTAATTGACTACGTGCGACTTCCGCCAGCTTCCGGATAGTCGCGAACGCGCAATTGGTCCCTGAACCCACGGTCCGAGGGTGTTAAAATCGACAAGTGCCGGGTCCTACGCGACGTAATCCCGCCAACCCCGCCAGGTCCGGAAGGAAGCAACGGTAACGGGCTAGTACGGGCGCAGTAGGTTACCCGGCGCTTTTTGCGCGTTTTGGGGCTGATTGACCCGGCTCGATTGAGATGGAAGCGGAAAGGGCAGAAGCGGGTCCTTCGACTCCCCTTCGCTGCGCTCAGGGTCGCTCAGGATGACAGGCAGTTTGGGCGCCCGCTCAGGATGACAATCGTAGATAGCCGCAAGGAGAGATGCATTGACGCTTAATGTTCGTCCCATCGTGGGCTGCCGCGCGAAGATTACGGCGCTGGGAACCTACGTTCCGCCGCAAGTTCTGACCAATCAAGATCTCGAGAAGATCGTCGATACTACCGACCAGTGGATTCTGGAGCGGACCGGGATTCGCGAGCGGCATGTGCTGGCCAAGGGGCTGGGCGTGAGCGACATCTGCGCGCCGGCTGCCAAAAAATGTCTAGAGATGCGGGGGATCGAGGCCAGCGAGGTTGAGGTCATTATCGTGGGCACGGTGACGCCGGATATGATGTTCCCGGCGACGGCCTGCCTGGTGCAAGACAAGATCGGGGCCAAGGGGGCGTGGGGATTTGATGTCTCGGCGGGCTGCTCGGGCTTTGTCTTCGCGCTGCAGGCGGGCGTGAAGATGGTGGAGAGCGGAGCGCACAAAAAGGTTCTGGTTTGCGGCGCGGATGCCAACACGCGCATGACCGACTACACCGACCGGACGACTTGCGTTCTGTTTGGCGACGGCGGGGGCGCGGTGCTGATCGAGCCTTGCGAAGAGGGCGAGATCGGCTTCATCGACTATGCGCATGAGATCGACGGGTCGGGGGCCGAGGTGCTGAACCTGAAGGGCGGCGGGAGCCTGAATCCGTCGAGCCACGAGACGGTGGACAAGAAGATGCACTACATCTACCAGGACGGGCAGGCGGTGTACAAGTTTGCCGTGCGCAAGATGCTAGAGGCCACGACCAAGGTGCTGACGCGCAACGGCGTGACGGGCGCGGATCTGGGCTGCTTCATTCCGCACCAGGCGAATTTGCGGATTATTACGGCGACCGCCGACCGGCTGGGGATGGACCGGGAGCGAGTGATTATCAATATCGAGAAGTATGGCAATACCTCGGCGGGGACGATCCCGCTGGCGATGGAGACGGCCATTGAGGAAGGGAAGCTGAAGAAGGGCGACCTGGTGCTGCTGGCCGGGGTGGGCGCCGGATTCACGGTGGGCGCGGCGCTGCTGCGGTGGGAGATTTAAGAGTAGCGGAGCCAGGGCCGGGGCGACGCCTGCGCGCCGCCCCGGTTCAGTTCGCCTTGACAAGGCCCTCGTCCTTATCGAGGGGCTCCAAGAGCAATTTCTCCTTACTCTGTCACTCTCTGCGCATCCAGCGAACGGTGTGGTCCCCAACAGGAAAGAAATCCTTATCGTAAGGGGTTCCTCGACCCACCAATGTTTGCCCATCCTCGGATAGCGTGAATGTAATAATCACCTCCGAGTATGGGAAACTCGAATCATGTCCCGATAGCCGGAAACTGAGTTGCCTGGTTTTGACTTCTATCTTATCGATGGTCCGTTTCGATGCGGAGCATCCATTGGTAATTGTCCAGCGTCCGCCATTTTGTTTGACAATGTAGTCACATTCGGGATTTGACTTGCCGCCGACAAAAAAGTCGTTCTGAGTGGGGATTGCATACCACCGTCCCTCGACGGTATATTTCCCAGCTTCGGCATCGGTAGGCTCTCCCTGTTGCCGCTCCGCCATGAGTTGGCGCTGCTGTTCTTCAGTTTGTCTCTTTGCCTGCTCGTCCGCTGCCTTCTGGCCGAGCGCCCGGAGCCTGTAGATCTCGTCCTGGGTGTTGCGGGCATCGGCGGGTTCGGTGAGCAGGTAGAGGTACAAGCTGGCGATGGCGTCGTCGAAGCGGCCCGCGTCTGTCTGGGCGAGGGCCAGCTTCTTATACGCATCCCCCCACCAGGGAGCAGCCAGCAAGGCTGCTTTGTACTCCTCGATTGCGCGCTCATAGTCGGCTTTGTCCTCCGCCGTGTTCCCGTAGACTACGGCCATCACATAATGCCCACGGGCTTCTTCGGGAATCTCGGGCGGAGTCTTCATGGCCTGGGCCAGCTTGATGATCTGGAGCCGGGCGGCATTGCTTGGATTGGCGCTAAACCGCTGCAACTCCTGCTGAAACTGCGCGGCTTGCTGCCGGTCAAGGTCGCGCCGCAGCAGCTCCGCCTTCGAGGTGTCAATGCCAGGGCGGACGGCCGCCAGATAAAGCGCCAGATTGCGCCTGGCGCCGTCGAAGTCAACGGCCTTGGCGTAAGCGGAGGCGGCGTTCAAGTCGGCATCGGCATACCAGGGAGCCTGTAGGGCGGCCTGTTCAAAAAGGCCAGCGGCCGCTTTGAAATCGTCCGCGGAGGAAGCGGCTGCCACCTGCGCGGCAGCTTTGGCAAAATCATCCTGCGCAAGTTGGGGAATCGCCGGAGCCGGGTTCAAAGTCTTGGCCAACGCAACGATCTGGTCGCGCAGGGGGGCATCTTCAGGATGGCTTTTGAACTCCGCCAGCAAGGCCGCGAGCTGATCGCGGGAAGCCGTATCGGCAGCCCGCTGCCGCGTGGAGGCAGCGGGCTTGGCAGTCTGCGCCTGTGCCGGAACGGCGATTGCGCATAACAGCGGAAAAAGCATAAGCCGGAAAAGAATCGATCTTGTGTGCATGTTCTTCTCTCTCTGTCGTATCCAACGATCCGGGACGAGGGTACACATAGTGCCGGAAATCTCCTTACATATTACTCGCAATCTCCTTATTGAGTACACATGGCAAAAAGACCGCAAGTTTTGCTATTCCACCTCCGGCTCAAGAACAAAGCGCGCCGAAGGGGTACCCGCGCTTTACGCGCATATCTCAACGCAACCCGTCAAGGGAGAAGCTCAACTCCGGCAGCACGCCACATTCGGCGGCCATGCGGAAGAAGCACTTCATGCCTTCGATACATTCTTCGTCGAGGACGTAGTGGATGTTGGTAGTGAGGTAAGCGCGGATGGTCTCTTTGGGAATGGGGATGCGGCCGGACCACTCGGCCACCAGGGCGTCGATGTTCTGGAGGCCGTGGATGCGGGATTGGATGAAGTCGGCGGTGGTGGAATCCCCGGTCCCCAGGTGCGAGGGACCGGGGGCACCCAAAGTATTGGGGGCGGCGGCCCAGACGGCGGAGACGTAGGGCAGGCCGGTGAGGGCGCGCCACTCCTCGGCCAGGTCGTGATAGACCAACTCCTCGCCGGTGCGTTCGAAGCGGTTGGCGCGCTTTTCGAGGGCCAGCAGGGCGGGGTCGCCGATGAGGATGGCGGCGTCGGCTCGGGCGAGCATGGCGTCGAGGCCGGCGGCTGCGGGCAGGAATGGGACGGCGGGGTTGCCCCAGTGGCGGAAGAGGATGCGGGCGTGGGCCAGGGTGGTGAGGCTGGCGGTATCGGCGGCCACGGACCGCAAGGCGGCGAGCGGCTGGCTGGCGCGGCGGACCAGGAGCAGCGAACGGACACGGCCCTTGGAGGCGATGGCGCAGCCGGGCAGGATGTGCAGGCCGGGGATGGTGGCCAGGGCGGCGATGGGGACGAGGCCGATGTCGGCCGCGCCCGAGGCCAGGCGGGCGGCGCACTCGGCGGGGTTCATGCGGTCGATTTGGTAGCGCAGGGCGAGCGGAGCGTCGAGAGGCGGGTGCTCGAAGTCCCACATCAGCGGCGCGGGATTGAGGAAGCCGATGGCGGCCACGCGCAGACGGGGATGGGGCAGGGAACTCACTGGTTCTTAGAATACTTCTCCGGCGCGGAAGCGGTTCCCAGCGTTGTGCGGGACCTTCCTCCGGGGTGTTTTCAAAGCGTTTTTCCGAGGGCAAGGGCGAAGTTCTGCCGGAAAGCGCAGGAAATGCTTTCCTGTGAAGAAATTAATCTGTACAATTCTGGGACAGTAGCCCTCGCATGACGACGATGCCCCAAACCGTGCTTCAGTCTCCCGCGCCTCTGCTCGACGAAGAGCGGCTGGCGTGGCTGGCGCTGACCCTGGCGCCGGGGTTGGGTCCGAAGCGGATTCTGGACGCGGTGAATCAGTTGGATGTGCCGAGCCAGATTTTTACGCTGCCGCTGACGGGATTGGAAGCGCTGCGTTTTCCTGCCGAGGCGGCGCAGTTCATCTTTGACGGCAAGGCGCGGCAGGCGGCTGAGGCGGAGTGGGCGCGGGTGGCGGCGCAGGGGGCGACGCTGGTGACGTACGGCTGCCCGGAGTATCCGGAGCGGCTCAAAGAGATCTACGACCCGCCACCGGTGCTGTGGGTGCGCGGGGATGCGCGGTTGCTGAGCCGTCCGGGGATTGCGATTGTGGGGACGCGGCACCCGACACCCTACGGGTCTGGGGTGGCGGAGATGCTGGCGCGGGACCTGGCAGTGCGCCGGCTGTTGATTATCAGTGGGATGGCGCGGGGGATCGACTCCTGCGCGCACCGGGGAGCTCTGGCGGCGCGCATGCCGACAGTGGCCGTCTGGGGTACGGGGATCGACGTCGTCTATCCCAAAGAAAACAAGAAGCTGGCCGAGGAGATTCTGGCTACTGGCGGGGCGATTGTGAGCGAGGTGCCGATGGGGACCTTTCCCGCGCCGCAGAACTTTCCCCGGCGCAACCGGATTCTGAGCGGGCTGAGCATCGCGGTGCTGGTGGTGGAGGCGGCGGAGAATTCCGGTACGCGCGTGACGGCCCGCTGCGCCGCCGAGCAGAACCGCGACCTGTACGCGGTTCCCGGCAACGTGACCAGCAAGGGATCGTGGACGCCTAACACGCTGATTAAACAGGGCGCGAAGCTGGTGGCGACCTGGGAGGACGTGTGGGAGGATCTGCCCTCGCAGGTGCGTTTGGAGCTGGAGGCCGAAGCGCCGTTTGAATCCAAATCCGCGACCACAGCATCTCTATTGCCTGACCCGGTTCTGCGGCCCGAGGAGGCGATGGTGCTGGAGGTTCTGCGCACCGACGCGAGCTTGCAGATCGACGAGATTCTGGAGCTGCTGGAGACGCAATTGACGTCGTCGGAGGTGTTTATGGCGCTCTTCGAGCTGGAGGTTACTGGCCGCATCCGGTGCCTACCGGGGAAGAACTACGTGCGGACGATGTGACGAAGACAGGGACTTAGGGACTAGGCGGCGGGTTGGGGTACGTGGGTTCCCAGGTCTCAAAATCGAGACCTGGGGGACCCGGCGTAGTTGCACTTTCAGAATAACGTGATCTCTCCGCTGCGACGAGCATCGTCGATGTGCGAGCGCCAATAGGTGCTTTCCGCGCGGACGATCTTCGGCAGCCGCGAACCGTCAACCGCGCGAACAATCACTTCGCCCGAGCCGGTGCTGAAGTGCACGTTGATTCCGGATGCTCCTCCCATTCTTTCGGCCACCAAGGGAATGCCTTCGACCTCAAGAAATCTGCGGACGAAGGCGGCATTCATATCTCCGATCAAGGCAGTTTTCAGGCCCGGCAATACATTGGCTCCGCCGAATGCTTTGGCGACAAACCTCCGCCGGTCTCCGCCTTTCTTCATCAGATCGTTGATGAGCAGCTCCATTGCATTGATCCCATAGCGCGAGCTATCGGAGTCCAGGCTGCTGCCCGGAAGAAGAATATGATTCATGCCGCCGCCGCGCATGACCGGGTCATGGAGGCAGACTGCGACACAAGATCCAAGAAGCGTGTACAGTACAACCGGAAGGGTGCTGGTGGCCACATCGCCGGCATAGAGATATACGCGACGATCGGGCGGGAGGCGATTGCCGCCTTGCGCTCCGGGGTTCGATATGTTTCTGATCCGAATCATGGAAGAGTATTCTTCCGGTCTGCGCGCAGCCGCTCGCGCCACAGATACTTTATCGGAGGGCTTTGCACTGGCGAGAGTCTCTGCTTGCCGCGCGACAGGGCAATCTTATGATGGGATTATGGGCCGGATCGCCAGGCACGAAGGTAACTTTGAGCACGCAAAGATGAGATTACAGAGATGAATGAAGCCGGCCAACAGTGGAAACGGAGTGGTGTTCCGTGGTAGGGTCCATTCTTTGCGGATCATTTTCCCGGAGGGGGAAGGCGGCCGGGCAGGGTGGCCGATTCCGGGCCGCTCAAAACACAACCGAAGAGGGCAGAGCCGCGTCCAACCAGCCGGACAGGTTAGAGTGGGATTGGAATCGGGATTGGAATCAAGGATGGCAATGAACAAATCACTGGTGATCGTCGAGTCGCCCGCCAAGGCCAAGACGATTGAGAAGTATCTGGGCAAGGGCTTCGAGGTGCTGGCGTCGGTGGGCCACATCATGGACCTGCCCAAGAATGAGATCGGCGTGGAGCTGGAGAATCGGACGTTCGAGCCGACGCTGATCGTCTCTCCGGGCAAGGAGAAGGTGGTGGCGCAACTGAAGCGTGCAGCGGCCAAGGCCGACGAAATCTTCCTTGCGCCCGACCCGGACCGCGAGGGCGAGGCGATTGCGTATCATCTGGCGCTGCAGTTGGGAACATCGGCCAAGGAGCGGAAGAAGATTCGCAGGGTGACCTTCAACGAGATCACAAAGAAAGCGGTGCAGGAGGCTTTCAGCCACGCTCGGGATCTGGACCAGAATCTCATCGACTCGCAGCAGACTCGGCGCATCCTGGACCGGCTGGTGGGTTACCAGATCTCGCCGCTCTTGTGGGAGAAGGTGCGGCGGGGGCTTTCGGCGGGGCGGGTGCAGACGGTGGCCGTGCGGCTGATTGTCGAACGCGAGCGTGAGATCGGCGCATTCAAGCCGGTGGAGTACTGGACGCTGGACGCGGTGCTCTATCCGGAGAAGCAGGCGGAGACCAAGCTCAAGGCGCGATTTGTTGGGATTGACGGCGAGCCGGTGCGAGTTCCGAATGGTCAGGACAAAGACGGGAAGGACCAGTACATCTCGAATGCGCTGCCCGACCGGAGGTCGATGGCGGAGGTGCTGTCGGCTCTCGACAAGGCAAAGTGGTCGCTGGTTTCGGTGCAGTCGCGCGAGCAGCAGCGCAAGCCTCTGGCGCCGTTCATCACCAGCCAGTTGCAGCGCGACGCGGCCGCCAAGTTGGGCTTCAACGTGCGGCGGACGATGGGCGTGGCGCAGCGGCTCTACGAGGGCGTGGCCATCGGCGCGGAGGGCCCGGTCGGCCTGATTACTTACATGCGAACCGATTCTCCGCGGGTTGCGCCGGAGGCGATTCAAGGGGCGCGGGAGTGGATTGGCAGGCAGTTGGGAGCGCAATATCTGCCCGCGTCGGCGAACACATACAAGGGCAAGAAGGACGCGCAGGACGCGCACGAGGCGATCCGGCCCACCGATGCCTCGCGGACCCCGGAGTCGCTGGCAGGTTACTTGACGGAAGAACAACTGAAGCTCTACCGGCTGATCTGGCAGAGGTTTGTGGCGTCGCAGATGACGCCGGCGGTCTTTGAAATCACCACGGCAAGAATTGCGGCGGTCTCGGCGAAGACCGGTAAGACATACGATTTCCGGCTCAGTGGCTCGGTCGTGCGCTTTGACGGATTTCTCAAGGTCTATGAGGTTCTGGAGGAGAAGGACGAGGACGATGAGGCGAGCAACAAGCTGCCCAACCTGGACGGCGTGAAGAAGCTGGAACTGGAGGCATTGCTGGATCGCCAACTCTTCACCCAGCCGCCTCCGCGCTACAACGAGGCATCGCTGGTGAAGGTTCTCGAGGAGCGGGGGATCGGCCGGCCATCGACTTACGCGTCGATCATCAATACAATTCAGGACCGCGAATATGTGACCAAGATCAGCGGGCGGTTTTATCCCACCGAGATAGGGATGGTGGTCTGCGACTTACTCGTCAAGAATTTTCCTTACATCTTCGACGTGGCGTACACGGCACGGCTGGAAGAGGAACTGGACGAGATCGAGGAGGGCCATGAGAAATGGATTGATCTGCTCAACGGCTTCTACGGCTACTTTGTGGAGGAGCTGAAGGACGCCGGAGTGAAGATGGAAGACATCAAGCGCATGGAGCACAAGACCGACGAGAAGTGCGATCTGTGCGGGTCGCCGCTGGTGCTGAAGTGGGGCAAGTTCGGCAGCTTCTATGCCTGTTCGGCCTATGACAAGAAGGATAAGTCGAGCTGCACCTTCACCAAGGAAAATACCGCAGGCAAGCCGGATCTGAATACGCCCGAGGCGCAGGAGGCCGGGGAGACCGAAGAGTATTGCGACAACTGCGGCCGGGTGATGGTGCTGCGGCGCGGGCCCTTCGGAATGTTCATGTCCTGCCCCGGATTCAATGAGGACCCGCCCTGCAAGACCTTCCGCAAGCTGAGCAGCAAGCAGCAGCAGAAAGTGGCCGCACCCCAGCCAACAGGCGAAGACTGCCCGCAGTGCGGCAAGCCGCTGGTCCTGCGCCAGGGAAGTTATGGGGAGTTTGTCAGTTGCTCGGGTTATCCAAAGTGCAAGTATGTCAAGCAAAACATCATCGAGGGGCTGAAGTGCCCCAAGTGCGGGGTGGGCGATCTGGCCGAGCGCAAGGCCAAGCGCGGCAATATCTTCTGGGGCTGCACGAATTATCCCAAGTGCGACTTCACCTCGAATCTGAAGCCGGTGGCCGAGAAGTGCCCTGAATGCGGCAGCAGTTACCTGGTGGAGAAGACGCTGCGCTCGGGGATTTATCTGGAATGTCCAAATAAGAAGAAGGCTGCTGAGGAAGAGGCTGCGCCGAAGAAGCGGGGTGCGAAGGGAGCTGCGGTTGCCGCCGGGGGCGCAGTGGTATGCCACTACTCGAAGCGAATCGGGAATGCGCCGCCGTTGCCGACGGCTGAGACGCATGGGCCGGTGGTGGAGAAGGCGGCAACAAAGCCCGCTGCCAAGAGTGCGGCGAAGAAGGGCGCGAAGAAGTTGCAGCCGGCGTAGGAGAGGCGATGGGCAAGAAATCAATTGGTGAAATGACATCGCGGCAAATGCTTGATGCGGTTGACCGGGCTCTGGCCGAGGTCTCGCGTCGCTTGGCCTCCGGCGAGTTGGATGGTTCGGGGCGGTACTATACCGACGAGGAACTGGCGGCGGGCGCGGCTACCGAAGGCGTCAATATCGACAAGATTCGGAGTCGTTTTCGGAAGCCGCACAACGAGGAAGACCTCACTGCTATTAAAGGATGACTTTTTCTTGCCTCTGCCGTCCTACTGTCTGGCAAAACACTGCTAACCAGCGATGAAACACCTACCTCTACTCGCGCTATTGTTGTTTGGACTCCAAGGAGTCCCACAGAACGGGCCGCCTTTCCCGTCGGCTATTCTGCCAGATCCGGGGAGCCCCCCACCGATCCAATGGCCTGCTCCGCCGTCCCCACCGATCGTGTTTTCGATTCCGGCGCAAGAACTCGTGATGCTCAGCGGAACGATTGTCAATTTCAACAGTTTCCTTATGCCAGTAACCGCGCAGGCTGACTTGATCGTCAACCTGGGCAAAGGCGAGCAATTTGTGCGGCTTGTTTACTGCCCTTTCGATTGCGGCTTCGACGCACCAGCTGCCGATGCTTCTCATGTGCTCCTAGACAGATGATCACCGACGGAAATATCCTGTGGACCTTCCGGGTGTATTCACCGCGAAGTTTCTGGGAAAAAGATTCGTGTGCCCATATTCAGAAGGCAGCCATCGAAAAACGCATGCACAAGTACGATTTCATCGATTACCTGGAAGCTTACAAACGCGTCCCCAACGCACTAGCGCCCAGCCCTGCCGATATAAAGGATGCTCCATGCATGATAATCGAATCTTGGTCAAAAGCTGAGAATCAGCCGGTTAAACAAAACGCCTCAGTACCATCAGCGCGCTGAAAACTGATAGGATTTGACCACGGAGAATTCCATTATGGAACGTATGCTTGCGACGCCGGCGGATGCTGAAATCATTCTCAGGCTGTATGAATTGCGCACCGAGGCGCTGATGCGCCAGGCGCGGGCCTGGATGACGGGCGAGTTCTGGCCGGCTACCGCGGAGGAGTATTTTGCCGTGGCGTCGAATCCCGCCGATCCGCACAATGCCTGGCTGCGGCAGGTGCTGACCTACTGGGAGATGGCGGCGGCGATGGTGCTGCACGGAGCGGTCTCGGCCGAGCTGTTTGTGGATTGCAATGGCGAGGGATTCTTCCTTCTGGCCAAGTTCGCGCCGATTCTGGAGGCGATCCGGGAGAAGAATCCGGGGTTTCTGATCAAGACTTCGGAGCTGGTGAACCGTTTTTCCAGCGCCGCGCAGCGCTACGAGGCAATGCAGAAGAGCGTGGAAGCCCGGCGCAACAGCCTGTCGGGCCGGCAGGAGGCGCACGGCCAGTATTCTTATCCCGCCAAGCCCTGAAACAAAAACCTCTTGCCGAATCCGGGCTGGCGGGAGCATGATGGAGTTGTGTGAGTCCCCAAATCCCCTGGAGGTTTCCTGTGAAGCGTGTATTTGCCCTGCTGATAGCTGGATTTGCCCTGAGTTCGATTGCGGCCAGCGCCGCCGATTCGACCACGATCAACGGCTGGATTTCCGACGCGATGTGCGGCTCCAAACATGCCGGCTCCGGCGCGGAGTGCGTGAAGAAGTGCATCAAGATGGGCTCGGCCCCGGTCTTTGTGGACGAGGCCAAGAAGGAAGTCTGGGCCATCGACAACCCCGACGCGGTGAAGGCCTTCTATGGCGACCATGTGACCGTCACGGCCACCGCCGATGAGGCGAAGAAGAGCGTTCACATTGTCTCCATTGCGGAAGCGAAGTGACCCTGAGGGCGCTTTGAATCGCAATTGGACTCGCCATGGCGGCGAATCTCTGCTAATGTCGTATCCGAAACCTCTCGCCGGAACCGGAAGGGCCGATGAGGAGCAGGAGCGGATCTGACCGTAAGAGCCCATGGCAAGAGCAATCTGGAACGGCAAAGTGATTGCCGAAAGCGATAAGACGGAGACGGTAGAGGGGAATGTCTACTTTCCCGAATCCAGCCTCAAACGCGAGTATTTTCGCAACAGCACCACCACCTCGCTTGATCCGACAAAAGGGCAGGCCCGCTACATGAACCTGCTGATCGACGGGCAGGATAATCCGGATGCGGCCTGGTACTATCCCGATCCCAAGCCTGTGGCGCGGAAGATCAAAGGGTTCGTGGCTTTCTGGCGGGGCGTGGAAGTGGAGAAATAGCCGGCCGGGATGAGGTTGGAGACCGGTTCGCGATGGTGCGCGGGCTGTCGGGATCGGGCTGGCGGGCGGCGCGCGGATCACATTCCTCGTTGGCCTTGACCTTGCATGAGGTTCATGCTATTGCCTTTTGGCTGGACGGCATCCGCGAGTTCTTGCGAGCGCCATGTGATACATTTTCCCCATGGGGCTCAAGGGTTTGGCGATCTTAGCGGTGCTGTTGGCCATCCCGCAGACGCCAGCGGCGGTCTTGGCCAACACGAATAATCCTCCCAGCGCGAATCGGCAGGCGCCTCCCTCATTGGCCGCCGATACTCAGGTCGCCGCCCCAACTTCGGGAACCGGCGGCGAAGGCGGAGCACACGAATACCCGCAACCGCACATCAGGGTTGCCGATCCGCCTCCCACGGCTCCAGTGTGGACCCTTCACGAGAGAATCACCTGGGGCGCCAATCTGGTGTTGGTTTTCCTGGGATACGCCGGTATCCTGCTGGTAGTCCAACTGCTCAGAAAGATCGACCGCCAGACGGGATATGCAGAGGCTGCCGCCGAGGCCGCTGCCGCCAGCGCTCATGCCGCGTTGTTGAACGCCCAGGCTGTCATCCATGCTGAAAGGCCGTGGATCCTGATCACCGTCGAGCCATCCCGGAGCATGGAGAACAGCTTCACCGTGGTGGCCACCAACCGCGGCCGCACTCCCGCCAGAATCGTTGCCACGGCGGAGCGCACCAAGATTGCCGTCGATGAAAAGCACCTTCCCAAGACGCCCGAGTACAGGAATGAGAAGCCGGGCGCCCCGGTGGTCCCGATCATTCTGGTTCCGGGCGAATCCGCTGTGATCAAACCGTTTTGCCGGGATGACGTGAAAGCGCTTTGCGACTCCGAGGAGCGATTCAAGCGCATCGAAACCTGGGAAGAAAAGGTCTTTCTCTATGGAAAAGTCCTCTACAAGGATTTGATTTCGCCTCCCGACGACCAAGCGCATGAAACGAACTGGTGCTGCTGGTATATTCACGGACGGCAGAACAGCGGATTGGTGATAGCCGGGCCGCTCGAATACAACTCGCACACTTAGCGCGGCGGCGAATCCGATGCAGATTCAGGACAGCCCGGTTGACTATAATGATCTGCGACGCCACCGAAGCGCATGACATCCTTGAGTTCCAGCGCGAGAACCACATCCTCCGACTCGACCCCCGAGCCGGTGGAAGCGGCTTCCCTGGCGCGGCAGCGGGTTTCTTCTCCCAGGCTGACCCTCGTGGTTCCTTGTTACAACGAAGAACAGGCGTTGCCGGAGACCTCTCTTCGCCTCGCCGGCTTGCTGGACGAGCTCAGCCGGGAGGGATTGATTGCGGAACCGTCCATCTACTTCATCGATGACGGCTCGACGGATCAAACCTGGAGCGCGATTGAGCGCCTTTCCATGGGAGACGCTCGCATCCACGGATTGAAACTGTCGCGGAACTTCGGTCAGCAGAGCGCAATCCTGGCGGGCTTGCTGACGGTTCCCGGCGACGCGCTGATCAGCCTGGACGCCGATCTGCAGGACAATCCGGCGGCGATCGGGGAGATGATCCGCGCTTACTTGGGCGGCGCGGAAATCGTCTACGGCATCCGGCGCACGCGCGGGCCGGATAGCTTCTTCAAGCGCACCACGGCCGAAGAATACTATCGGCTGTTGCAGATGATGGGTGTGGAACTGGTCTTCAATCACGCCGATTTTCGCCTGCTGAGCCGGCGCGTGGTGGAAGAGCTGCGCAATTGCAAGGAGACGAACCTGCTGCTGAGAGGATTGATCCCGCAACTCGGTTTTCATTCCGCGTTCGTCTATTATGACCGGGACTCGCGTTGCGCCGGTGAGACCAAGTATTCGCTATCGAAGATGATCTCGCTGGCGGTCAATGGGATCACCTCATTCACCGCCATGCCATTGAAGGCCATCACTATTCTGGGGATGCTGGTTTCCCTGGTCAGCTTCGGTTTTGCCGCATGGGCGCTGTTTACCAGGTTTTTCACCAACGCAGCCATTCCCGGATGGGCTTCGACAGTTATCCCCCTCTATATGCTGGGCGGAATCCAACTGCTCTGTCTGGGAGTTATCGGGCAATATCTGGCGAAGATCTTCTCTGAGGTGAAAGCACGGCCTCGATTCATCATTGAGAAGAGCGTGTAGAGCTGGACCGCGATTTTCCTGCCGATAATGACCCCGTCAAGGGTGTTGAGTTCTCAAGGAAGGCGGCACTTCGGTGCCGAGACCTCGGAAATACCTATCGTAGCTTTGCCAAAAAGAGATAATCCGGATCGTTCTTCTAGGGAACCTCTGATTAAGTCCGCCTACACGTTGGGCGCTCCCTCAGGGGCTAAAGCCCGGCCTTGTTTTTCAGGCGTTTGCGGCACGACTGAAGTCGTGCCCTGATACAGTGCGGGCTCGTTTTCGAGTTTTCCGCAGCCTGTAAATACTAAAGTTGGACCTGACCATGAGAGTACCTGTCCGGGCCTAAAGGCCACGCTGTTTGAGCCTCATTTCCAGGGGGTTAAAACCCCCTGCTCCCTCCGCATAAGCCATCTACAACTGCAGTGTAAAGCCCGCGTTGATTCGCTGGGCTTGCGGCAGTCAGGGCTGAAGCCCTGACCTACCAGTCGTGCCGTAAAAAGAAATAAGCGTGGACCGGGAGGTCCACGCTACAGCCGGCCGGGAGGCCGGCGCTACTCTCTGGCGATAACACGCGGGGTTGGTACCGGCTACTGCGCGGGGCGGCTCGCTACGGAGCGGGGCGATTGGCTGCGGCACGGACAAATACCACGGAGTTGTTGTCGGAATAGACCATCTTCCATTCCGGCATGAGCGGCAGGACGTGGGCCATGGGGGATTCGCGGGTCAAGAGGCAGAAACTTATCTTGTATTTTTCGAGCAGCTCATGCGGGTCGCTTTGGAGCATGGCCCACCGCTCGAATTCGCCGAGGACGCCGGTCCATTCGAAGACATCGCCGCGGCCATCGACGAATACCGGGTACTCCGGCGCTGCCCAGATGAGGTAGCCTCCCAAAGGATAGTCGTTCAACATGGGTCCGGAGAGATGACTGGCTCGGATAAACTCGACCGCGTTTACCGGGTTCCGCGCCTCGACCTGTGCCTGAAGGTTGTGGGCGTCTGGAAAGGCCATCCAGGCGGCCAGCAGGGAAAGCGCGATCATGAGCGCATTGGGCCAGATGCGATCCTCATCGGCGCGGTAGTCCTGCCAGCAAGTTGAGAGCTGACGGGTCAAGACAGGCGTGGCCAGGATGCCGAAGACAATGAGCATCCGCATATGGCTTACCGCCAGCCATGTGCCGATCGCCAGCAAAAGCAGCTCATCGAAAAACAATTCAGATCGACGGACGACTGCGAGGAGAAAACTGCCTAGCAGGACGCCCATCAGCGCGATGCCGCCGGCGGAGCTCATCTTGAGAGGCATCCACTCCTGCACGTTGGCCATCTGGATTCGCTGGTTCAGCATGGTGTCGATGGGGTAGAAGATTTGCCTCGCGCCAGCCGGATTGAGGAACAAAGCCGCCAGCGAGAGGATCATCGCCAACATCAACATGCGGCGGCAGCGCGGCTCCCAGCGGCGCGCAAGCAGGGAACCCATTTCGAAACTGAAAAAGGAACTGAAAAGAAAGACGCCCGCCACGACGATCCCCAGGAGGAAGGAGCCGTGGCAGTTGATCCAGAGCGCAAACAGGAGCGGGAGGCAGAGGAACCAGCGGGGATTGCGGGTGCGTCCGAGGTGGATCAGCACGAGTTCGGCGACCAGCAGGAGGTAGCCGATCATCTGCGGGCGGACGGCATAGCCGACCGAAGCGAAGAACCAGATGGCCAATGCGCCGGCGAAGGCCACTTTGACATTTCCGGAGTAGAGGGAGCAAAGAGCGTAGCCGGCGACCAGAAGAGCGCCGGTGAAAAAGCAAAGCCAGAGCATCAGGCCGGAGAGGCCGGCCCATCTCCAGGCAGCGAAGATGGTCACTTCGGAGAGCCATTCCTGCGGCACCAGAGGTTGATGGTTGGTGGTGTAGGAAAAGACATCCGAAAGGGGGATGGCGTGCGTGGCGCAGATGATCTGGCCCATCCTGAGGTGCCACCAGAGATCGGAATTGTCGAAGCGCGAGCGCACCGTCAGCACGGCGAGAAGCGCTAGAAGGCCAGCCAGCATGACGGGAAAGGAAAAGCCCCTTCGCAGAATCCGAAGAAGCTTGGGGTTGCTCTGATTGGGGTCAAGCGGAGACTCCGTGCTCAAGCAGTCTCCGCATCCCGCAGGTTCTGATCATAGAGCTGATCGGGCTCGGCCAACCGGATCAGGCGATGCAAATAAGCCCGGGAGATGCACAGGCTGCGGGCAGCCAGCGTCTTATTCCCGTTATTCTCGCGGACAGCGGTGACGGCGAGCTTGATCTTATAGTCGCGAAGCTGACGTTCAAAGGAGCCCGCCGGGTGGTAATCGGCGATATCGACGATATCGCCGATTTCGCCCATGTCGCCGATGTCGGAATCGGTCTCCTCGATGCTCACGCTCAGATCGTCGGCGCGAACCATCTTTCCCGGCGCCAGGATGATGGCCCTCTGCATTACGTTTTCCAGTTCGCGCACATTGCCGGGCCAGCGGTGGCTCTGGAGCAGGACAATCGCATCGGGTTCGATGTCGTCCATGGGCTTCTGGAAGAGTTGCCCATAGTGGCGCAGGAAGAAGCGGGCAATCCGGGGGATGTCCGAGGGGTGTTCCTGGAGGGCCGGCGATTCAATCCGCATGACGTTGATGCGGTAGAAAAGATCCTGGCGGAACTTTCCTTCGGCCACCAGCTTGGTCAGGTCCTGGTGAGTGGCGAAGATCAGGCGCGCCCGCAGCGGGATGAGCTTGGTCGAGCCCAGGCGGCTGAATTCCATCTGTTGCAGGACGCGCAGCAGCTTGACCTGGGTGAACAGGCTCAGATCGCCGATCTCATCCAGGAACAGGGTGCCGTCGGCGGCCTGCTCGAAGTAGCCTTCGCGCGCTCCAACGGTGCCGGTGTAGGCGCCCTTCTCATGCCCGAAGAGTTCGGCCTCGATCAGGGTTTCGGGGATGGCGCCGCAGGAGACAGCCACGAATGGGCGGTTGGCGCGTGTGCCGAGATTGTGGATGGCGCGGGCGATCAGTTCCTTGCCGGTTCCGCTTTCGCCGGTCACCAGCACGGAGGCATTGAGGTTGGTCACGCGGTGGATGAGCTGGTAGACCCGCTGCATCTGCGTACTTGATCCGATGAGGCGGTCGCAACTGACAGGCACGTCCAGTTGCTGCTGCACGGTCTCCAGTTGCTGCTTCAGCGTGGAGTTCTCGAACGCCCGGCTGAGCATGGTCTTGAGATCGCGGATAGAGGGCGGCCTGCGGCAATAGCCGAAGGCTCCCGTCCGAACCAGTTCAAAGGCGGTCGAGCGGAGGCCGTCGTCGGCCATCACTACCGAGGGAACTTTTGAAGCAATCAGGCGCTGGGTGCAGCCGATGCGATCCTGCAGCGAATCATGATTCGAATGAAGGTCCAGAATCATGACATCGCAATCGCCGGCAGCGCGGAGGAGGTTCATTCCATCCTCATCCGGCTGAAGGAGAATCTCGAATTCCTTCCCGAGAGCCGAGGAAAGCAGCGTATGGAGTGTCCGGTCTTCCGAGTATAGTCCGATCTTGATCATTCCTGGACCCGCTCCCAAACAGAAGATGCTATCTTGCCGCCTCTGGGAAGAAGCGGGGCAGCAGAGTTCATCTTCCTGAATCCGAAGCTTCGACGCCTGACTCGCTTGTGACGGGATCCCGTCGCCCTGACAACACACCCGCCCACACAAAAAGCGCAATCGGCAATCGTCGACTCTGACCAGGAATATTAGCGGCAAATAAAGCCCTTGTCGAGATTACTGTAGTAATTTTTTTCTGGGTATGAACGCTTTTCAAATCAGTGGGGTAGTGGTAACTAATGAGAAGAGGGAAGAATTCTCCTGAGAGGAGGGAAGAATTCTCCTGAAGCTGTTCAATCTGCCAGATTTTTTGACGCATCCGATTTATTTTGATGCGTTTACTTTGTGCAATGCTGCTGAATTTGGAGGGCAAATCAAGGACTTGCCATGCTATCGTCCATTCAATCGGACGATTTCCATATCACTGTAGTGTACTTGTGAGGTTTCTATGGTAACGTAATTAACTGGTGCCTGACGCTCATGCATCCCCCCACAGGTGTACCAAGATTGTCACGTGTATCCCGCTCGGCGAATCTGCCCTTGCCCATCCCGCAAAAAGGCGCCGGCGCCACAGAAGAAGTGCGTCTGTCGGGTGTATACGCCCCGCTTCACTCCGCAGTCCCTCTCCGTAAACATTCGTGTACACCCCTCTGGACAGCACCCCATCAATAATATACGTTGGTACGAACAAATTTCCGGAATAGCGGGCAATTTTGGCCATCTTTTTGATTTGGCTAGAGATTTTTAAGAATGGCAAGAAAATTGCTAGAACAAGGTCCTCCTGAAGCGCATGGGGAGGGAGAGGAGTGCGGTCATGCAGCATCTGCAGCACGGGTTAGCTTGGTGGCCAACTCTGATCGTGCTGGCCGTGGCGGTGGTCACGGATCTGCGCCGCCGCCGCATTCCCAACTGGCTGGTGCTTCCTTTCCTTTTGGCGGGGATCGTGATTTCCCCTTTGCGTTCGGATTGGGATGGCGTTGGCCAGGGTTTTTGGTTGCGTACGGATTGGGCCGGCATCCGGCACGGCTTCTGGCACGGCCTCGGCCAGAGCTTTGCAGGCGCGGGGCTTGGGATTCTTATCTTCGGGATTTTTCTCTGGATGGGCGGCATGGGCGCCGGGGACGTCAAACTGTGCGCCGCGATCGGAGCCTGGATTGGCCCGGCGCAGTTGCTCTTAGCCCTGGTCCTGACCGCCATGGCCGGGGGAATCATGGTTTTGTGCTGGATAACCTATCGCAAGGTCCTCAAGAGGCTCTTGCTTGGCGCGGGCGATCTGATCTTCGGCCGGAATCCGGACGGAATCGGTCGCGATCCGGAAACTTCAATCGCTGATATGCTGAAGCGCAAGATGCCTTACGCTCCGGCCATTGCCATAGGAACGCTCATCTCGTTTTTCGCCGCTCCTTGAGAATTCGGAGTAGAATTATGTCCAACTGGCAGTCGACCTATCGTTCTTCGGCTAACCCGCAAGGAGATTTACAAGCGGGGGGGGGTAGCAGGCCCGTGAACTCAGAATCTTCACCGTATCTCGATGATCAGTACCCGGACTCTCTCGGCGCCGATCTTCTCTCGATTGCGCTGCTGGGCCCGGACGAGGATCGCCGTAAGGCGGCTGCCAAAGCGCTTGCGGAATGCCAAAGTGGCGAGATCCGTGAGTTTTTTTCCTACCCGGCGAGCCTGGACGATGTACCCAAGCTGCTGGAGCAGCATTACGACGTGATCATCATCGACCTGGACAGTCACCCCGAATATGCCCTGGAGCTGGTGGAAAGCATCTGCGCCAATGCTCCGGCGACGGTGATGGTCTATTCGGAGAAGACCGACGCGGAACTGCTGGTCCGCTGTATGAGGGCGGGCGCTCGCGAGTTTCTCACGATGCCGTTTGCGCCAAATACCATGGCCGAGGCTCTGGTCCGGGCTTCGGCTCGCCGTCCAGCGACTCGTCCCGCGAAGAAGACGGGCGGCAGGCTGGAGGTATTTCTCGGCGCCAAGGGCGGAGACGGCGTGACCACCCTGGCCTGCAATTTTGCGGTTTCCCTGGCCCAGGAGTCCAGCCAGAGCACACTGCTGATCGATCTGGATCTGCCGCTGGGCGATGCCGCGCT
>JBEKNI010000062.1:0-20195 GCA_049522975.1 Occallatibacter sp.
CCGCCTCCGCTTCACCAGATGCCGTCCTAATGCGCTACAGTGGTCTTGCCGGTCGAGCATTTTGCACCGAACGGCGATGTGGGTCTTAACTGTTTGTTTCAGCCCAGGGGGCAACCGCACAGCGCAGCTTCTCGTCCATCGCACTGCTCTCTTTCCAGCCCATAAAAACGTTGTAAACAAACAACCATGGACTTGTGCAGTGTCAGGTATGTCCCCGGTCTAATCTGTCAGGGATGTGACCGGTCCGTACCGATTTCTTCACCCCAAGATGGGGAGGAAGAGCCACAACAACCAACTCTCTGAAAGTCGTCCATCTCTTGGCGGCTTGATCCCTGATCCCTGTTCCCTGTTCCCTGCGGCTGTTGACCACGCCTGTTCAGGCTCGTATCTTAGAAGGTGACTATGAAAACTTCCCCCAACGCCGTGCGCATCGGAATCGCCTCCGCCATTATCGTCGGCACCATCGTCTGGCTGGCCTGGTCCGGCTACGGCGCCAACAAGAGCTACTACGTCACCATCGCCGAACTGGGCGGCATGGGCGACAATGCCTATCACAGCCAGTTGCGCGTCGAAGGCTTCGTGAAACCCGGCTCGATCGAGCATGACGGCCCCCACGTCACCTTTGTAATGAACGAGTTCGAGAGCCACTCGCCCAAGGCCGCCGCTGGCCGGCTGCTCACGGTCGTCTACAAAGGCTCTGAGCCGCCGCCCGACACCTTCAAGGACGATGCCCAGGCCCTGGCCGAGGGAACCTACGGCCGCGACGGCCAATTCCACGCAACGGTGCTGCAAGCCAAGTGCGCCAGCAAGTACGCCCCGGCCCAGCCCGGCGGTCAGCCCGGAACTGCTCCCGCGCAACCGGGCGCCGCGCCCAATTCCAGCCCTCGCGCCGAGGCTGTCCCACAGACTAAACCGGCCAGCTAGAATTGCGCCCGCAAGGAGATTTGATGAATTGGAAACGGTCGCTCTCGGATGTTTTCATTTTAACGGGAATGAACTTCGCAGTTTTTTCTTTGAGCCTCTGGAAGAAGGGAGAGTCGTACTTCAATTCCCATCATTTGATCGAGTCAGCGCTTGAGGCGATTGCAATAGGCTTGATGGTTATAGGTCTTCGAAAATTGGATCTAGGTCGACACCCCAGAGTTCGCCGCATAATAGGCATATGCGTGATGGCTTTTTTTCTAGGTTTATTCGTCTTAATCATCATTCTGTTCATCAAAAGAACGATGGCAGTCAGCAATCTAACGATTCTCTACCACCATCCCTTAGCATTGTTGGCCGTATCACCAATCGTACTCTATGGTATCCTCGCACTCTATGTGATCCGTAGATGGGTCAAATCCATTTCGCAATCGACCGTCGACAATGCGAGCTAGCCCAACAACCACTTCCGACAAAGGCGCAGTGGCTTCCTCGCTCTGCGCCCGCCTCGACGGCGTCTCCAAGCTCTTCGGCTCCTTCGCTGCGCTGCGCCAGGTCTCGGTAGACTTCGCGCCCGGCCGCTGCTACGTCCTTCTCGGCGAAAACGGCGCGGGCAAATCCACGCTCCTGCGCATTCTTGCCGGCCTGCTTCGCCCCAGCTTCGGCAAGGTCACGGTCTTCGGCGAGGACGAGCCACACGAGGCCCGCGAGCGCATCGGCTACATGAGCCACGCGCCGATGCTCTACGACGAGCTGACCGCCGAGGAGAACCTGCGTTACTTCGCCAGCCTTTATCCCGGCCGCCAATGTCTCACGCCGGCGGACGCTCTGCATCAGGTGGGCCTTGACCCGCGGCTTGACCGCATCCTGGGCCAGTATTCGCAGGGGATGCGCCAGCGCACCTCGTTGGCTCGCGTGCTGCTCTCCGCGCCCGAACTGCTGCTGCTCGACGAACCCTTCTCCAACATGGACGTTGAATCCGCCCGACAGATGGTCGAGTTGCTGGCCGGCTTCCGCCACGGCAGCCGGACAATTGTCCTCACCACGCACCAGCGCGAATTGGCCGCGCCTATCGCCGACTTTGTGCTGACGTTGCACGCCGGACGCGTAGCTTCCCTGGAAGAAGGGAGGCCTGACAGCCTGTGATGAGAATTGAAAATGATGAAAGCCGTCCCTCAGGGGCTAAAGCCCAACATATATTTTGCGGCTTTAGCGGCACGACTGAAGTCGTGCCCTTTCAAAACATAGCTTGCTCAATAGGCTGGCTACAGGCTGGTGGGCTATGAAGACCAACGGTGCGCGCATTCTCGAAGCTCTCAACATTCCCTACGAACTTCAGGAGTACGAGGTCGATCCGGAAGACTTGTCCGCCATCACCGTTGCAAAGAAGATTGGCATGCCGCCCGAGCAAGTCTTCAAAACACTGCTGACCACAGGCGGACCCAACCAATACTTCTTCGCCGTCATCCCCGGCGACGCCGAACTGGACTTCAAGAAGCTGGCCCGCGCCGCCGGCCTGCGCAAGGCCGAGATGGTTCCGCTAAAAGACGTGCAGCCGCTCACCGGCTACATCCGCGGCGGCGTCACCGTCTTCGGCGCAAAGAAAGCCTATCCCGTGTTCGTCGATGAAACGGCGATCCTCTTCGACAAGATCAGCGTCTCCGCCGGCGCGCGCGGAACTCAGCTCATTCTCTCGTCCGAAGACTATATCCGCGCCACGGAAGCCCAGACCGCCGACCTGACAAAATCCAAAGCGCCGGAGGGCCACGCATGATCTCCCGTGCCCTCTGGACTCATCTGGTCAAAGACCTGCGCATCGAGTGGCGCTCTCTGGACGCCCTCGTCTCCATGCTTTTTTTCTCCGGACTGGTCGTCGTGCTCTTCTCCATAGCCTTCGACCCGCGCGGCGCCTTCTCCCAGCAGATCGCCGGCGGCGTCCTCTGCGTGGCCACCATGTTCGCCTCGGTCAGCGCCCTCAACCAGGCATGGTCGCGTGAGATCCGCCACCAGGTGATGGACGCCCAGCGCATGGTCCCCGCTCCCGGCGCGGAACTCTACCTGGCCAAGGTCATTGCGAATTTCCTCTTCGTTTCCATCGTGCAGGTGGTGCTGGCGCCGTTCTTTTTCGTCTTCTATAACCTCCACATCGCGGGCCAGGGCTGGCTGCTGGCGCTGGTGCTGCCGCTCGGCACCTGGGCGCTGGTCTCCAACGGCATCTTCTTCGCCGCGCTTTCCATCCGCAGCCGCAACCGCGAACTGCTGCTTTCGCTGATTCTCTTTCCAATCTTCATTCCGGCTCTGCTGGCCATGGTGCAGGCCACCACCGCTATCCTCACCGGCGAGAGCGACCCGACGCTTTGGATCAAGATGCTGGTGGGATACGATATCATCTTCACTACCGTCAGCCTGCTGCTCTTCGATGTCGTCTTTCACGCCGAGTGATAGCCATGCCAGATCCTTTCCATCTCGAACGCTTTGTGAGCGCCCAGGAAGCTGTTTATCCGCGGGTTCTGGATGAACTGCACGCCGGCTCGAAGCGCGGCCATTGGATGTGGTTTATCTTTCCGCAGATGAAGGGACTGGGCCGCAGCTCACAAGCCAGTTTCTACGGCATCGGCTCGCTGGAAGAGGCCGTGGCATATCTCCGCCATCCGGTTCTCGGCCCGCGCCTGGGCCGTTGCGCGCGCCTCGTCACCTTGGTCGAGGGGCGCACCATCCACGAGATCCTCGGCTCCCCCGACGACCTCAAGTTCCGCTCCTCGATGACCCTCTTTGCCCGCGCCGCCGTGGACGCCGAACTAGCTCCCACCGACTATAACGACGCCCTTGCAAAGTACTTCAACGGCGAACCCGATCCGCTGACGCTTGCTCTGCTGCGATAGAGCTATTCAATTGCGAAGACCGCGTAGACGGCGGCCACGCGGCTCACCTTGCGCGGCTCGATGGCAAGTGGCGTTCGCTGTTCCTCTCGCATGGCAAAGCCGCCGGAGTTGTTGGCGACAGCCCCCTGTGACAGAAACAGGCGATTGGAGGGTGCAGAGATTTCATTGGTCACATAAATCAGTGCGCCCAAATGCACGTTCATGCCTTTGGCCAGGACGGCAGCATTCTCCCGAGCTCTTTCAGTAGCTTTTTCAAGAGCCAATTCTTCGAGTGCTTTATCGTCCTTCACAATCCAATCTATCTCGCCGCTATCGGTGGCGCCTGCGTCCACGGCCACATCAAGAATCTCAGCAGCGCGTTCCGGCGGCGTCTTCACTGTCCACTGCTGCACCAACTTGAACTTATGCGCACTACTGTATACCCGATCCAGATGCTGTGACTCGCTGCGGATGGAAGTCTCCGGAATCCCCGCTTGCTTGAGCGCGTTAATAATCTCATTGGAAGTCTTGGCTCCGGCTTCATACGCAGTCTTGGCATCCGATGGCTTGGTCTCGAATCCGATGTGCAGAACGGCGATTTCCGGATCGGCAGTGACCCGCTCCTCCGCGCTGACAGTGAGTGTGCGATTGGCAGGTTCGATCTTCAATTCGACCTGGCTGGCTTGCTGCGCGACGGCCATCCAGCCGCCAAGAAAAGCAAATGCTGCGATTGCTTGCTTGAAGTACATGGTTTGCGTCCTTTCACCCCTTGGACGCAAAGCATACAAGAACAGCGCGGGAAAGCGATAGTGAATTTCAGTCCATCAGCTTCTGCAGAATTGATTCAAGGATCGACGCAGTCCAAGATTCGCCCTATGTGCACGTCCAATCCTCAGTCCTCAGCCCCTCAACAAAAGAAAACGCCTCATCGTGCGTCACCAGCGTCAGACCCAGCGACAGCGCGTGGGCGGCGATCATCAGATCTTCGCTGCTGAGCACTCGTCCCTGACGCTTCAGAATCTCCCGCGTCCGCGCGCAACTCTGAGCCGCGCCGGAATCCCAGGGCAAGCTGGGCACACGCATCAGAAAATCCTCGACTCCGACGCGAATGCGCGCATTTGGGGGACGATGGATAATCCAGAATCGGAGTTCGGCCTCCGACACGGCGGAGACAGCCAATTCTTCCAGAGGCGTGCGGTCGAGGCGCTTCCCGATCTCCGGGTGGTTGTCCCGCACGAAGTAGCTGACAATATTCGTATCAAGCAAATAAGAGGGTGGCATCTAGAAGAAATCCCGCTCGACCGGAGGCGCCGTGCGGCGCACAATCTCCTCGTCGTCCGCAGGGCCTAACGCCTCCCACGCGGCAAACAGTTCCTGCCAGGAACTTCGGGCCACAAGAGCCTGTCGTTCCGCGAGAAGATCATCGGGCAAACCTTCTTGAGCAAGGACTGCGTATATCTCCGGCAAGGTTTTCTTTGGCTCAGCCTCAGGCTCGGCAAGCAAAACCTCCCCCGTCGCCGGGTCGCGGCGGATCGTTACCTCGGTTCCCTCGAAGCGGAATTCCTTGGGCAAACGCACGGCCTGGCTGCGGCCATTCTTGAAGAGCTTGGCGGTCTTCACCACGGACCGGGAGGCCGAATTTGCCTCGACCTTCGGATTGGGAGCCGGCTTAGGAGTCGAAGCTGTCGCGCTCATGATAGACCTCCGAGGCGTGGTCTATACCATAGTATAGGCCACCTTCAAAACCTTCGCCAACTCGCTATTTCGTCCCGTGTTTCGCCCCAAACTCCCGCAGCTTGGCCAGCGTCGCCGCAGCCTGGCCGGAGTCGATGGCTTCGGCGCCCATCCGGACGCCCTCTTTCAGATCGCCCGCCAGGCCCGCCGCCACGAGGCCCGCCGCGGCGTTCAACAGCACGATGTCACGCCGCGCGCCGGGAACGCCGGTCAGCACGTCGTAAAGTAAGGCCGCATTCGTCTTCACATCGCCGCCGGTGAACTGATCCAGCGTGGTGCGGGGCAGCCCCGCCATCTCCGGCGTCACGCGCGCAGCGTGCATCGCCGGTTCGCCGCCGCCTTCAGTCTCTTCGATCCTCGCCACAATCGACTCGCCGGTGGTCGTCAGCTCGTCGATTCCGTCGGTCCCATGCACGACGAAGGCCCGCTTTGCGCCCAGCGCCGCCAGCGTCCGGCCAACGAGCAGCACGCGACTCGGCGCAAGCACGCCGATCACCTGCGTCCGCGCCCCGGCCGGATTGGTCAGCGGCCCACAGAGATTGAAGATCGTCCTGAATCCCAGCGCCCGCCTGAGCGGCCCCACCGCCTTCATCGCCGGGTGATAGAGCGGCGCAAACAAGAAGATGAATCCGGTCTCGCGCAGGCACTCGACGGCCAGCTCCGGCCCCAGCATAATCGGCACGCCGAGAGCTTCCAGCACATCCGCCGCGCCGCACAGCGAAGTGACGGCGCGGTTGCCGTGCTTGGCCACTTTGGCTCCCGCCGCTGCCGCCACTAGCGCCGAGCCTGAGGAGATGTTGAAGGTCAGCGGTCCCCCGCCGCCCGTCCCCACAACGTCCACCAGCTGGCTTCGCTCCTCGGGCGTGAGTGGCAGCGGCAAGACGCGCTCGCGCATGACCTGGACAAAGCCGGCAAGCTCCGGCGCTTGTTCGCCGCGCGTGGCCAGAACAGCCAGCAGCGCCGCCGTCTCGACATCGGGCGCAGTGCCGGAGAGAATCTCTTCGAGTACGGCTGCCGCCTGCTCGCGAGTCAGAGCCGCGCCATCCTCGGCCAGCGGCTTCAACAGTTCCTTCAACAAGGCCATATTGTTCCATGATAATGGCGCGTGGCCGGTGTGCGCGAGGTGAGACTGCCCTGCGCTTAAGCCCTTTCAATCACCCACAAGGGCAGCCCCCATGATGACGCCGACTTGAATGTCGTTGATGAATTGTCTGCGAAATATCGGGCTGGAAAGATTGTTAATCGCCGCTTCGAGCGCCATTTCATCATCCGCATCCGTCAACTGAGGCCGCCTGCGAACCGGATCTCGACCGGAAGAATGTTCTGTCCCAAATTCGCCCCGCCAACATGCTTATAGCGTGTAAGGAATCCGCACCCTTAGCGTACCTGAAGGGAAATCGCGCGTGTTGCGGGCGATGAGAACCCGGACGGCGACTTCGGCGGTCGCCTGAAGGATGGCGTCGGGCAGTTTGATCCTGCCCCTCCTGCTCAACGGGAACGCCCGCTCGGCCACGGCCCTTCCCGGCTGCCCCACATCTGTTGCGTCTTGTGCTGCAGATGTGGGAAACCACTCACCCCAACGGCCCTATTCCCTCGCTCCTCAATGCTCTCCTGGCGGCATCTTGCAGCAATCGCCGGCCTTGGGTTCGTCATTGGCGCCGGCATCCAGCGCCACCTTCCAGCTTCCGTCGGCCTGCTTGCGCCAGATGGTCATATACCGCCCCGAGGTTGTAATGGGATTTCCATTCACATCCTTGCTGTGTCCCTCGAAGTGGCCCCAGGTCCAGCCCACGTCGCCCGAAGGCCCCATTACGGCGTCGGTCGGCGTCCAGGTCAGTTGATAGACCTTGGGGTCCCAGTTGGCCGACTTGGCGATGGCCACGCGCCCCACCAGCGGCGCGGCTCCATTGCCCAGCGCCACGCCATCCTCGGCAAACCAAGCGGCAAAGCCCGCCCCGCCCCGCGCCAGCACATCCTTGGCAAAGCGCGCCTCGAGATCGAAGAGCAGCACCTTGCCCGGCTTCACCGTAGGGTCGCTCAGCGGATTCGGCGCAGCCTGCGCATTCGCATCCGGGAACGCCAACTGCCCCCAAGCCGCCCTCGGAGTCAAACCCAGCCCCAATCCCGCCACGACCGCCCAACAAAGAAAAACTTTCCAGCTTCCCGCCACGTTCCAGCCCTCCCGCAATGAACAAAGGTCTATCTGCCCATCGTACAACGAGGGGTCGCGGGCCGCCACGAGGCGCTGCGCCGTCTCGTGGCGGCGTCCGGTGACGCGGGTCAGGCGGCCTTTGCCTTTGGAACGCAGCGAATCACTACCTGCGGATCAAGATGGACGCTCGCCGGCTCCTTGCTCCGCCGCATCAGATTCGCGAGCTCCCCTTCGGCCACGAGGAATCTCAAGAAAAAATTGAGTCTCGCATTAATATCGAAATGGTTAACAGCAACCTCTGAAATCCGAGCTTCTTCGTGGCAAGAGCTGGCTCTTGCGCGGTCCTGAGCATGTTCTGTCGAAATATTCTTACAGGTGATTGATCAGCGAAGCAATGCACGCCGCGCCGAAGCCGTTGTCGATGTTGACCACCGAGACGTTGGGCGAGCAGGTGTTCAACATGCCCAGCAGCGCCGCCACGCCGCCGAAGGACGCGCCGTAACCGACGCTGGTGGGCACGGCTACAACCGGCGCATTCACCAGGCCGCCGACCACGGTGGGCAGAGCGCCCTCCATCCCGGCGCAGACGATGAGCACGCGCGCCGATTGCAGCGAAGTTTTTTGCGCCAGCAGGCGATGAATGCCGGCCACGCCCACGTCGGCGATCAGCTCGACCGTGTTGCCCATCAGCCGCGCGGTGACTGCGGCCTCCTCGGCCACCGGCAAATCGCTCGTGCCGGCGCAGACCACCGCGATGCTCCCCTTGCCGGGGATGCCGGGGGCTTGCGTGAGCGTGATGGCGCGGGCCGTCTCATGGAACTCGGCGCGCGGCTCGGCAGCGTGAACGGCTTGGTACATTTCGCGCGAGGCGCGCGTGGCCAGCACGTTGCCTCCGGCCTCGGCCATGCGCGCGAAGATATGCGCCACCTGCGTGGCGGTCTTGCCGACCGCGAAGATCACCTCCGGCATTCCGGTGCGCAGCGCGCGATGATGGTCGAGCTTGGCGAAGCCCAGGTCCTCGAAGGGCATGCCCTTCAGCCGGTCGAGAGCCTCATTGACCGGCGTGCGTCCCTCGCGCACTTCGTTGAGCAGAGCTTCAATCAGGGCGCGATCCATCAGCGAATCTCCTTTACCGCCGCGTAAGCCTGCATGGCTTCTTCCATCACCTGCTTGAGCGGAATGGAATATTCCACGGCGATCCCGCGGCAGTCCTCATACTCCGGCGCGGCGTTCACAATCTTGCCAAAGGGCAGGCGCGCAATCTTGATGCGCACCATTCCCCAGGTTGTTTTCACTTCAAGAATTTCGCGCGAGAGGGCGACCTTGTGCTCCAGGCGCCAGCGCAGGCCGATGGTGGTGGTTTCGCGGAACAACAACTCCTGCAGCGCGGGCACCAGATCGGGATGGCAGAGGACGGTCATCTGAACGCCGGCGCGCCCCTTCTTCATCTGCACCGAGGCGCGGTACACATCCCACGCGCCAGCCACAAGCAGCTTCTCGCTGACGTAAGCGAGTACTTGCGGATTGCAGTCGTCGACCACCGTTTCGATGATCGCAATGGAATCCGCTGCCGCATCGGAACTCTCCTCGCCAACCAGCAGGCGCAGCAGATTCGGCTCTCCCGGCGTCTCGCGCCCGCCCGCGCCGTAGCCCGTTTGCAGGATGCGCATGGCGGGCAGCGGCGCGTAGCACACATCCAACATTCGCAGCACGGCCGCGCCGGTCGGAGTCACTCGCTCCATTGGGGCCCCGGCGGCATAGACCGGCGCATCGGCCAGCAGAGCCAGCGTGGCCGGCGCGGGAACTGGAAGCGTGCCGTGCTGGCAGATGACGGTTCCGCTGCCCACGTTGAGCGGAGAGGAAAGCCAGCGGGCAACGCCCAGCGCCTCGGCGCCCGCGGCGGCGCAGACGATATCGACAATGGTGTCCACCGCGCCCACCTCGTGGAAGTGAACCTCTTCGACGGGGATGGAATGAATGACGGCCTCGACTTCGCCCAGAAGTTCAAAGGCGCGCATCGAGCGAGCTTTCACGGCTTCGGGAAGCGGAGCCGAGCGAATGATTCCGAGAATCGCGGAAAGATTTCGATGCGCGGCGTGGGTGTGCGCTCCATGATGCTCGTGGGAGTGAGCCGGATGTGTTGCAGGATGCTCCGGCGCAATTACGTCCACCTTGGTTGCGGCCAGCCCGCCGCGGCTCACCTTGCGCATCTCCAGGCGCGCGCCCACGCCCAGCGCGGCCGCCGCCTCTTCAAGACAGCCAAAGGGAACGCCCGCATCCACCAGCGCGCCCAGCAGCATGTCGCCGCTAATGCCGGAAAAGCACTCCAGATAAGCAATTCGCATGGCAGTGTAATTCTAAATCGTTACCTATGCGCCGCGCCTGGACAAAATCTCGACGGGCAAGACCGAGTTCATCGACCCTGAGCGAAAGCCTGAGCAATCGAGCGTGACGTACTGAAACCCGGCCTGCTTGAGAGCGGCGGCGATGGCGTCCAGCATCTCCATGGTGAGGGCGAGCGGCAATTCAGCGCGGGCAATCTCCACGCGGGCCAGCTCGCCGTGATGGCGGACGCGCAGCTCGCGAAAGCCCAAGCCGCGCAGGCTCTCCTCGGCAATCTCGATTTGTTTTAGCACCTCGCGAGTTACGGTGCGGCCATACTCGACGCGCGAAGAAAGACACGGCGCGGCCGGACGATCCCACAGCGGATAACCTGCGGCCCGAGCCAGCGAGCGAATCTCAGACTTTGTAAGTCCGGCCTCGGCCAGCGGCGCCAGCACGGCGTGTTCTTCGGCGGCGCGCTGTCCCGGACGGAAGTCCCTGGTGTCGTCGGCGTTCATGCCGTAAGCAATGCGCTCAAATCCAAGCTTTTTGCCCAGCGTCTTCATCGCATCAAAGAGCGTGTCCTTGCAATGGAAGCATCGGCCGGCGTCGTTGCGCTGGTACTCGGGCCGCTCCAGTTCTTCGGTCACGATCACATGCAGCGGCATCTGTTGCGAGCGTGCAAAGTCGCAGGCTTGCTCGAAGTCGCGCCTCGCCAGACTGGGAGAGTCGGCCAGCACGGCTAACATGCGAGTGCCAAGAACGCGATGCGCAGTGGCCGCCAGAAACGCCGAGTCCACGCCGCCTGAGTAAGCCACCATCAGGCTGCCTAGCTCCTCCAGGCGCGCCTCTAGCGCGTGCAGCTTTCGCTCGGCTTCCACCACTAGGGTCTCCGGTAAACTCGTGTGCGCATCCGCCGCCATAGGGCCGATTATAACTCCCGCGCCGATTCATCGGAAACGGCGCTACGGCCGTCGGTAGACATCGTAGCCGCTGAGTTTGCGGTACGGCAGAAAAACCTGCTGAAGAGCTTCGAAGGTAGCCGCGCGTTGCGGAGTCGTATCTTCCTTGATTTGCAGATTGCGCTTGACGATCAGCCAGCGGATATTGCGCTGCTGCGCCTCTTCGACAAGCTGCACGGGCGAGTAGGGGTCGGTGGCTTTGTCGAAGAGCAATACGGGAAACTGCGGAACGCGGCCGGTGGCGAAGTAAAACGGGTCTTCGCCGGGAATGAGAATGAGCCCGTCGGATGCGGGGATTTCGTTTGCGGCGAAACGCAGCAGTTCTTCAAATTCAGGCAAGTAAGGACCAGAGACGGAGACTCCTCGTAGCGCGGGAATCGCCGAATGTAGGATCGGGCCAACCGGCAGTTGCGCGTAAGAGAGGCGCTCTTCGCTGGCTGTGTAGAGGCCGCCGCAAATGAGCAGCGTTGCCGCGATCACCACGGCCAGCGCCGGCGCGAGGAACGGAGTTTGAGGATCAACTTGCGCCGTCGCGCCAACCGGCTTGATGGAAGCCAGGAAAACAATCATCTCGGAGATGAGAATTACCAGCAACGGCCAGATGGCATAAGTCGATCCCCATAACTGCTGCGAGAGAAAGGTCCCGTGGATGGCGGCGAGCAAAATCAATGGAAAGCCGGCGCGCAGGCTCGGCTTGCGGCAGAGATTCCAGAGCGTAAGCGCGGCGCTGAGTACAAGCAAGAGCGGCCAGAGAGCGAGAAGAGTGTCGGCGCGGTCGTTCGCGTCCGAGGAAAGAAGCAGACTGGCCAGCGTCCAGGTGAAAGGCGCGGCCAGCTGTACAAACGCAGCGATGCGCGCCCACAGAGCCTTGGCGAAGCGGCAGCGCAAGAGCGCGAGGGCTACTGCAATTGCCGGAAGCTGCCAGAGCAGCGAAGGCTCGGCATAGACGCCGAGTATCTCCCGCCAGGCCGGCATCCGGCGCTCGCCGGCGAACCGGATCGTCCAATGAATGTAGTTGCCCAGGCCGCAGGTAAAGTGCAGGAGCAGGCATGCGGCAACGAGCGTTGCGAATGCGCCGGCAAGGATCGCGCCGAACATTCTCGCTTCGCCGCGCAAAGCCGAACCGCGGCGCAAATGACTCGCGATCAACAGCAGAAGGACCAGAGCAAGCGCAGTCGCGAGAAAAGGCAGGCCTATGTTCTGTTTGAAGAAGAGCGGAAGCGGAAGCGCCGCGCCCGCGATGAAGGACCGCAAAAGCCGCGTTGCGAGAGTTGATTGCGATGCGGCAAGATTCTCCGGCAGGCGTTGCAAGCACAGGATCACAACGAGAATCGAGAAGGCTGAGTCGCAGTCGTAGGAGGGAAACGGCAGAATGCTGTAGATGCCCAGCACGATCAGCGGCGCGGCCAGCAGTAGAGAGACGGTCCACGCTGCGCTCAAGCGTCCTCGCAGTGTCCTCAGCACAATTCGCCAGGCCAACACCGTGCCCATTCCGCCCACTATTGCGGCATAGAGAACGTGATGGAAGAAGACGCGGCCCAAGAAGCGAATGATGGCGGCCTGAATAAGAAAAGTGAGCGGCGCGTGCGCGAACGGAAAATCGCGATACGGCATCTGCCCGAGAGCGATGCGGAAGCTCGAATCCAGCGTGTAACTCGCATCCCAGAGAATTGCCAGATGCGCATTTTGCCACAGGACCGCGGCGGCGCTGGCGACGAAAAGGGCGACCGCAGCGACAAGGTCGCGGAAACTCCAGTGGCCTCTCGGCAACGAAGATTTGGTTTCTGCAGTCATTGGTTTGCGCATGGGCTATGACGGACGCGAGTTACTTGCCTCCCGTTCAATTCCTTGATTCTCACCGCCCGCCGCCGGTTGCGCAAGGCGGCCTGACCCGCCCTGCAAGCGTGGACCCAAAAGGCCCGCTGGATGTTTTGCAAGTTGAGTTATAGCGACGAGACTAACCCGGGCCGAACCGTCGCGCCTATTCAAAGATTCCTCAGCCAGTCGCCTTTCCTTCAAAATGCGCCTCGATTTCTTCCAGCGTCTTGCCCTTGGTCTCCGGCAGGAAGAACGCCGCGACGATCAGGTAAACCACCGTGAAGCCGGCGAAGAGAAAGAAGATCGACGAATAGCCGTGCTTGCTGACAAAAGGCAGGAAGATAGCGGCCAGCGTGGTTGAAACTAACTGGTTGATTACCAGCGCGATGCTCATGCCGTTGGATCGGATGCGCGTGGGCATTAACTCCGAGAGCGCCAGCCATACGCAGACGCCAGGGCCGACCGCAAAGAAGGCCATGAAGACGTATAGGCCGATGGCTACCATCCAGCCGTGGCGGGCCGTGGGCACCTGGCCGATCAGCGCCTTGTCGATACGCAGTGGCGCGGTTTGGGCGGCGGCCAGATCGGCAAAGGGATTTTTAAAGAGTGCTTCAATCCTGTTGGCCGAAACGCAGTTGGCGCGGCTGATCTGGATGGGAGCCGCGGCGGGATCATCGGAGCGAACAAAGTTTGTTGCCGCGGTAAAGTCGCCGTAGGAGTAGATGATGGCCAAGGAAGCCCTGCTCCTGTCGATCCGGTCCATAGAATTCACCCGCCCGGCCAGCAACTGGCTGGCTTCAGCCGCATCGAAGCGCAACGATAGCTCCTGGTTGGAAGTCACCAGCGCCTGGACCGCGTCGTGGCAGTCAAAGCTCAGCTGCTCGGTCGAGAGAAACAGCATGCCTACGCTCACAATGGAAACGATGATCCCCGACGTGCCCAGAACCAGCAGAAACTTGCGCCCCTTGCGATCTACCAGCATCATGCCCACCATGGTCATAAAGAAGTTGACAATGGTGAAGATCACGTAACCCCAATGTGCCGCTAGATCCGAGAGGCCGCTTTGCAGCAGGATGCCGGTGTTGAATTGGATGATGGAGTTGATGCCGGTGGCCGTGTTGCAGAAAAGAATGATGCAAGCCAGCATAAACGGAATGATATACTTGCGGCGCAGCAGCGAGTCGTGCAGCCCTTGTCCGGCCGGACGCGCGACCCCTGCGGAGCGGGATGCCGCTTCCATCTCGCCGAGTTCAAAGGCGGCCTGCTCGGGGCTGCGCGAACGCAACAAGGCGGCGCGGGCGGCGGCCGGCTTGCCGCGCTGGAAAAGCCAGCGGGGCGACTCGCCGACTAGCAGGCTGCCCAGCACAAAGAGCACGCCGGGAGGGAGCGAGACCCAGAAGATGCTCCGCCAGACATGGTCCTTGAAGTGCAATAGAGTGTCAGCATCGGCAACGCTAGCCACAGCCGCTACCCGATAGCTGTAATACATGGCCACCCCGGCTGCCGTCACGATGCCCAGCGTCAGCATCCACTGGAAGACGCCTGTCCCCTTGCCCCGATCCCGCGCCGACAGGCACTCGGCAAGATAGAGCGGAACCACCACGCCGATGAATCCGCCGCTGATGCCTTGCAGAAGCCGGCCCAGGAAGAGCGGCCCGTAGCCGTGCGAGAGAGCGATGACCGGAATGCTGACGACAAACGTCAGCCCGGAGAGAACCATCAGCGGCTTGCGGCCCAGCCAGTCGGCCAGTAACCCGGCGAAAAGAGTGGAGATCACGCTGCCCAGCAGCACCGCCGCAACGATGACCGAGAGTTGCGCCGGGTCCAGGTGCGAGGTCGCCTCCAGGTACGGCAGCGCGCCGCCGATGATGCCCACATCGATGCCATAGAGCAACCCGCCCAGGCCGGCCACCAGCAAAAGAAAGAGGTTGTAGCCGCGCTTGCCGGGGAGCGAGGCGGGAGCAGGCAGGTTTGCGAAGCCGTCGGCGTTCGTGGTCACTGGAACACTCCTCTTGCCGAGTGTATCCTCCCGCTTGGGCTGCGCGATAGAATAAGACCGGCGTAAAGTTGATTCTGGACGGTTTTCCTTTTCAAGTGCCGGCCATCACTGCAAAGCCCAGCGGATTGCCGTAGCAGTTGACAAGAGGTCACGCGACCCGCACGATCAGCGGAGGACGCAAATGGGCAATGTGCGCGGCAGCAGCCGAAGGGATTTTCTCAAGGCGTCTCTCCCCGGCGCTGCGCTCTTGTTCACGGGCGGCGCGGCGGGAGCGCTGGCAGCCGCGGAATCCGGCGTGGCGGCCGGGAAGTCTAGGGTCGTCATCGCGCGGGATGAGCAACTGCGCGGCGCTGGCGCCACAGTGGATTCGAACCGCATGATGGCTCTGCTGGATCGCGCCATGCAGGCCCTATACGGCCGCGATCATCCAGTCGAGGCGTGGAGACAACTGGTTCGCCCCGGCGAGACGGTGGGCCTGAAGGTAAATACTCTCGGCGGCCGCGGAATCTCCACCAATGTGCAGCTCGTCGCGGCTGTCTGCCAGCGGTTGCAGGAGGCGGGCGTCAAGCCTGGCGACATTGTGGTCTGGGACCGGGAGAGCGAAGAGCTGGAGCGCGCCGGCTTTCACCTTGCAATGGGCGGAGACCGCGTGCAGTGCTTCGGCACCGACCGCGTAGGCTACGAAGAGGAGTTAGCGGCTTATGGCAGCGTGGGCAGCCGCTTGTCGAAGATTCTCACGCAGCGATGCGCCGCGCTGATCAATCTTCCAGTGCTGAAGGATCACGACGGCGCGGGCGTCACAATCGCTCTCAAGAATATGTACGGCGTGATTCATAATCCCAACAAGTACCATCCCAACGGCTGCAATCCTTATGTCGCGGACCTGAATATGCTGCCGGAGATTCGCAACCGGATGCGGCTGACGATCTGCGATGCGACCACGGCAATGTACGAGGGCGGGCCGGGTTACAAGCCGGAACACAGTTGGAACGCCAACGCCTTGCTCGTCTCCGCCGATCCGGTGGCGCTCGACCATACGGGCTGGCAGATAATCGAGCGCAAGCGTGCCGAAAAGGGTTTGAAGACGCTCACGGCCGAAGAGCGCGCGCCGAGTTACATCGCCACCGCCGCTGACGCGGAGCACCATCTGGGAACAAATGATCCGAAGAAGATTTCAATCGTCGAGGTATAGCGGAAAGATTTGCGGAAAGGTTTTTTATGTTTTGCGAACTGAATGTGCAAGGAGCCGGTAGAAGCCCGCTGGATCGCCGCTCGTTTCTGAAGTGCGCGCTGGCGTCGGGCGCAGTGCTGGGCGGGGGAGCCGTGCTAGGGATGAGCAGCGTTGCCCAGCCCGCCGCCGCGCGGCCATCCGGCGAGACCACCGGGAGCGAGGACGACGCGCGCTTTGTTGTCGAGGCAAAGTTCTACCAGAAGCTGCCGAATCGCAAGATCAAGTGCAAGCTCTGCCCGCGCGAATGTGCGGTTGGGGACAAGGAGCGCGGCTACTGCGGCGTGCGCGAAAATCGCGGCGGAACTTATTACACGCTGGTCCACTCGCGGGTCTGCGCGGCGCACGTCGATCCTATCGAGAAAAAGCCGCTCTTCCACTATCTGCCGGGGACCACTGCGTTCTCGATTGCCACGGCCGGCTGCAACGTCAATTGCAAATTCTGCCAGAACTGGGATATTTCGCAATCGCGCCCCGAAGAGGTTCCCTCTCAGTACGCGCCCCCGCAGCGCGTCGCCGAACTCGCGAAGCAGTATGACTGCCTCACGATTGCCTACACTTACAGCGAGCCGGTGGTCTTCGCCGAATACATCATGGATGCCGCCGATGCGGGGCACGCCGCCGGCGTCCGCAGCATTGTGGTTTCCAACGGTTATATGCAGGAAGATGCGTTGAAGGCCGCATACAGTAAGATGGACGCTGTCAAAATCGACCTCAAATCTTTCTCCGAGTCTTACTATAACAAGGTTGTTACCGGCCAGTTGAAGCCGGTGCTGGACTCGCTGGTAACTCTGCGGAAGCTGGGCAAGTGGACGGAAATTGTGTATCTCGCGCTGCCTACGCTCAACGACAGCGATGAGGAGTTTCGCGGCCTGGCGCAATGGATCAAGGCGAACCTGGGCGCGGATGTGCCGCTGCATTTCACGCAATATCATCCCGAATATCTTTTGAAGAATTTGCCCATCACGCCGGTGCCGACGCTGGAGCGCGCCAAGGCGATTGCCGACGCCGAAGGGCTGCACTACGTCTACATCGGCAATGTGCCCGGTCATCCCGCGCAGAATACCTATTGCCCTAAATGCCACAAGATGTTAGTCGAGCGCGTGGGATTTACGGCCAGCGAGATACTGATCCGCAAGAACGCTTGTCCATTCTGCCAGCAGCCGATTGCCGGCATCTGGCACAATTGAAGGGGGAAAACAAAGTATGTATGGCCTCGCTCAGAACGAAGTGTTGAAATTCATGGCATCAGTTGCAACGCCTGTCACAATCGCCGTGTTCGGCATTCTCATCAACCGAACAATTCAAAAACAGAATGCAATAACGCAGAGACAATCGTCATGGCTCGAAAAATGGGCCGATGATTTCTTGAAGATAGCTTCCGAATTCAACGAATCGGCAACCAGCTTCATTATGCTGTTCCAAACGGTTGCATACAAATCTGACTGGAAGAAAAATGGGAACTTCGTTGAAGATAATGAAGATGAAGAAATGGAGCTATTCAAGCGTGAGGTTATGCGACTCCTCTTAGCATTGTTGCGCGGCTGGCGGGAGGTATCCATGTATACAAACTTTGCGCCGTTGAATGGAAAGGACCTTCAGGGGGCGGCGCAAGCACTTTTCAACGAAGCTAATATATGGATATCGAATAAAGGCGGCAATATCGATACGTTTCTAGAAAAGCAGTTAGCATTCAATAAACATGCCAGGGATGTTCATGCTGAGCTGCTCGGATTTCAGGGTAAGAAGCGTAAGCACCCACCGTCCTAACAATGTATTTGGAACGAGCAAAATGGCGACAAAGATGAAGGTTTTGTGGAGGTTTCTCAAATGAATTTCAGTTTGACTCCCAACGTCTATTGGCTGGCGGCACCACTGATGGCATTCCTGGTCTTCGCGCCATTCCAGGGCGCGCACATTGGAGACGCGCCCAAGGTGCGGCAGGCGGCCGTTGCCGGCAGCTTTTATCCGGCCGACCCCAAGGTTCTTTCCGACATAATCGATAGTCTGCTGGCTCAGGTCTCCGGGCCGCCGATTACAGATCCGATTCTCGCCGTGGTTGCGCCGCATGCCGGCTACGAATACTCCGGGCCCGTGGCCGCATACACCTTTGCCGCATTGAAGGGACGCAAATATTCGCGCGTCGTGATCATCGCGCCGTCGCACCATGTGGCCTTCAATTATTCTTCCGTTTATGAAGGCGACGCCTACGCAACTCCGCTGGGAAATGTGCAGGTGGATAAGGCCTTCGCGCGGCAGCTTGTGAAGATGGACTCGAGCATCCGGCTCTCCAGCGAAGGACACGATCCGACTCCGGCAGGCGGCGAACATTCGGTTGAGGTCGAGCTGCCGTGGCTGCAGAAGGTACTGGGCAAATTCGAAATCGTGCCCATCGTCATGGGAGATCAGAGTTACGAGAGCAGCCGCGCGCTGGGAGTGGCGCTGACAAAACTCATCAAGAGCGAATCCAATCCTGGCGATACTCTAGTGCTCGCCAGCTCCGATCTGTCGCACTTTCACACCTACGATGACGCGGTGAAGATCGATCACAAGACGCTCGATGCGCTTCAGGCGTGGGACTATTTCAGCATGTCGCGTAACTTCGAGTCGCGCGTATGGGAGGCCTGCGGCGGCGCGCCTATCGTGGCCGCAATGATTTATGCCGAGCGCATGGGCGCCAACCAGGCGCGGGTGCTGAAGTATGCCAATTCAGGCGATGTGATCAACGACCGTTCGCGCGTGGTCGGATACAGCGCGGATGTTTTTGTGAAAGCTCCAGCCGGAAAGGCGGCGGTGACTCCGTTCTCGCTGACCGTTGAAGAGAAGAAGGAACTGCTCGCGCTGGCGCGCAAGTCAGTCGAGTATGTGGTCGGAAAGAACGAACTCTATGAGCCGCCCGCCAGCACCAGCGCAATCCTGAACCAGGAGCGCGGCGCGTTTGTAACTCTGACCGTCTCCGGCGAACTGCGCGGATGCATCGGCTACACCTCCGCGATCAAGCCGCTCTACATGACGGTACGCGACACGGCCACGCACGCCGCTCTGCACGATCCGCGATTCCGGCCGGTCGCGTCAGCCGAGTTGCCCACTCTCGAATACGAAGTCTCGGTGCTCTCGCCGCTGCGCCGCGTGCTGGACATTCAGCAGATCAAGGTCGGCGAGCACGGACTGCTGATGAAGAATGGAGACTCCGAGGGCCTGCTGCTTCCGCAGGTTCCGGTGGAACTGAAATGGGACCGGCAGACCTTTCTTGAGCAGACCTGTCGCAAGGCGCAGATGAGTTCAAGCTGCTGGAAGGACGAGGGCACGGATATCTTCAGCTTCACCGCAGTGGTCTTCAACGAACACAATCTGTAAGTTCTCTGAGAATTATCTTGACTGCTGCAGGGTGGTGGTCGAAGCCCCCATGCAAGCGAAGAGAGAGCCCGTGGCCGCGCCGCGGGCGTTTGCAGATAATCTGCCTCCCAGCACCCAAAATGGAAACAGTTGCTAACGCGAGGCCCCTTTGACCACCCTCCAGTCTCCAATGCGCGCAATTTCAACCCTACTTTTCCGGCATTTGTTCTCTTTTTCTTCTTCGCCAAAAGGCCATTTTACGCATCCCCACTACGCCTTTTAATCTCTTTCGGGTCCAATTCCCCTCCGCTTGCGGCGTAGCCTTGATGAATGTGCGAATACATTCACAAGAGCCACAACGGGACGGTATTGCTGTACCACTTGGTATTTTCGGCAGAGTATCGACGGTCAGTGGTTGACAATCCTGTTGACGTGGTAGTGAAGGAAATCTGCCGGAAATAGAGAATCGCTATCCGGTAACGTTTCTGGATATCGGCACAGACAAGGATCACGTTCATTTCCTTGTGCAATCGGCACCGACATACACGGCGCTTTCAAGCTCCAAATGCAACAGGATAGTTATCTGTTGAAGTTGCCCAGGGTTTTTTGAAGTCGAAGCTCCTTTGGGCAGGAACAGTTCTGCCGGCGCTTTCCACTCCAGCGACTTTCTCGGTCTGGCATTGAGACTTGCGGCGATGGCGTCCAGTTGCCGCTGCGAGTCGCCGCTCAAGTCTTCTCCTTTGATCAGATATTGGCGCAGCAGGCCGTTGGTATTTTCGTTGCGCCCGCGCTCCCAGGGGCTGTGCGGATGCGCGAAGTAGACCTTCAGGCCGGTCCGCTCGGATAACTCCTCGTGCCGCGC
>JBEKNI010000063.1:0-19687 GCA_049522975.1 Occallatibacter sp.
GCGCGTCGAGAAGTTTAGGAATCGCCGTGATTTCATTGGACGTTTCCTCGACCCGGCGCTGGCCGAGCAGCAGATCGTGCCTGGAATGAGCCTAATCCTCGATCTGGTTCCATGCGTTGGCCTCGCTCAGAACCGCCGCAACGGCCATCCATAGAATCTCCTCGAGTAGATCTTCGCGCGTCCGCTCCGCTCGCGGGTCGCGCAACTCGGCAAAATTCTTCAGGGGACTGTCCATCTCCCCATCTCAACAAGCCAAACCCGCTGCGCATATAGCAATTAAGATGCGGTTGCCCTGCGGGTCCAAGATGGCATTCAGCGGTCGTCCGCCTCGTTGCGATAATCTAGAAGTCAGGAGATCAAGCACGGACCATGGCCACTTCCCCATACAAATACTCGACCCTTGCCGTCCACGCCGGGCAATACCCTTGCCCGCTGACGGGCGCCGTCAACGTGCCAGTTTACCTTTCCTCGACCTTTGAGCTGACCGGCATCGGCACGGACCGCGGCTGGGACTATTCGCGCGCCGGAAACCCTACGCGCGACCGGCTGGAAGAGGCTCTGGCGGCCCTCGAAGGCGGGCACAGCGGCCACGCCTTCACCACCGGGATGGCGGCGATCTCCGCGCTGGTGGCGATGTTGCGCGCGGGCGACCACCTGATCTGCTCGAAGGATGTCTATGCCGGAACGGTGCGGCTCTTCGACAGGATCGTGGCGGGCTACGGCATTGAGATCGAGTATGTGGACACCAGCAATCTGGCAGCGGTCGAGGCGGCAATCCGGCCGACAACCAAGCTGGTTCACATCGAGACGCCCAGCAATCCGCTGATGGTGCTGACCGACATTGCCGCCGTCAGCGAGATTGCGCACGCGCGCGGCGTCGAGGTCAGCGTGGACAATACGTTCCTCTCGCCTGTGCTGCAACGCCCGCTCGAACTGGGCGCGGATATCGTAATGCATTCGACAACCAAGTATCTGAACGGCCATTCGGATGGTCTGGGCGGGGCGCTGATCGGCTCCACGTCCGAGCACAAGGAGCGGTTCCTGCTGGTGCAGAAGGCGGCGGGCGGAGTGCTGTCGCCCTTTGAGTGCTACCTGGTTCTGCGCGGCATCAAGACGCTGCCGCTGCGCATCCGGCAGCATGAGGAGAACGGCCGCGCCGTGGCGGAGTTCCTCTCCACGCACCCCAAGGTCAGCAAGCTGGCCTATCCCGGATTGAAGAGCCATCCGCAGTACGATCTGGCCGTGAAGCAACAAAAAGGATTCGGCTCAATGATGAGCTTCGAGGTGGAGTCGCGCGAGGCCGCGGGGCGGTTCCTCAAGGCGATCAAGATCTTCCTGAGCGCCGAGTCGCTGGGCGGGGTCGAGTCGCTGGCCTCGCACTCGGCGACGACGACACACGGCTCGGTGAGCGATGAGGTGCGCGCTTCGATGGGCATCACGCAGGGCCGCATACGGCTCTCCATCGGGATCGAGGACAAGGAAGACCTGATCGCGGATCTGGACCAGGCGCTCGCGGCGGTCTGACCGTTTTGGTTCCTGGCGGGCCTCCTCGCAATCGAGACCCGCGGTCCCTCCCCGCAGTCAATAATCGAGCAGCATCTTTTCGTCCCGGTGATTGAGTTCTCAACATTGAACCCCGCGCTAGTGTCCACATCCACCGGCGTTGGCGTACTTCTCTTGGATTGCCTTCTTGTCCATCACCGCATGGGCGGCCTTTGACGAGGCATCCTCGACCAGCTTCTCCACGATGCCCACATCGCCGAGCCCCTGCTGCTCCGCTCCTTGGGCCGAGGGCGAAGCCTGCTGCTTGAGTCCGGGATCGGAGATTTGTGTCCAGGCGGCAAGCGCACCGTCGCCGAAGTCGATCTGCGGCAGCACGGTCGCGCGCATCTTGCCTACGATGGGCACAATCTGTCCCAGGTACTTCGAGGCGATGGAGATGCGCTGATCGGCAAACTTGAGCTCCAGTTTCTCCTGGTCCTGGCTCGACGGGATGCTGGCTTCGCCGGGGCAAACCGGCAACGCGCGAAACTGAGCTTCTTGTTGTGGCACGAGCGCGGCTACATCCTGGTCCCATTGGCTTTCAATGCCGTTGACTTCTGTCTGCAACTTCATCACATCGGCCATGACCTGTTGTTGTCCCGAATAAACGCCGTTGCCGATCTTCTCGAGCAACTGCTGGTCCTCGGGCGAGACCGCGCGCGCCGTGTTGGACTGCGGCATCATCTGCTGGGCCAGCGCCATCAATTGCGCGGGAGTCATGGATTTGAGGGCGGCCTGGCCCTCGGGAGTGCTGTATTTGGCTGCCATCTGCTGGGCCGTGGAGACCTGCTGCTGCATTTGCGACTGGTTCTCCGGAGACGCCATCGCCGCCTTAGCCTGGTCGGCAATGACATTATTGATGCCCTGGTCGACTGTGGTGAACGCCTCGCCGGGCTTCAGGCTTCCGTTGCCATCATCGACCCACTGTTGATAGGCGGCATTTGCATCGCTGGGAAGAGCGGGCACCTGAGCCAGCCACATTCTCCCGTTGAAGTCCTTTGATACCGCCAAAGCAACAACGGGGACCACGCACACTGCCGCAATGAGAATCGCCCGATACCTAAATCGATACTTCAATCCGCACCTCCTCCCACCGCCGGGCTGGTTGCCGCACGCCGCGAAGCAACCTGCGCGAATCATAGCGGGCCCTTTCTGAAACGGAATCTTCTTTTTGGACTCCGAATGTCTGCAATTTTATCCCTCCTGAATGAGATTGCAATACGAAAAAACGCAGGCGCAGGAAAGGGCGGCCTTTGTGGAAGAAAGGCGGGGCAATTCGCCGCCGGCTGTGCGATGCTGAGGTCTGATGAATACGAGCGGAAACAATGGGTCAATCGCGGTGAGCGATGCGAGCCTGATTCTGGCCATCGACACCTGCGGGCCTTCGGGCTCGGTGGCGCTGGGGCGGCTGAAGGGCGAGTCCATCGAGATTCTCGGCCAGATCGAGCTCGAAGGGCGCAGCTACTCCGCTACTCTGGTGGCGGCTGTCGGCGACTTGCTAGCGCAGAACGGCGTCGCCCTGCGCCAGCTGGGCGCGATTGTGGCCGTCAACGGACCGGGGAGCTTTACCGGCGTGCGCGTGGGGCTGGCCGCTGTGAAGGGGCTGGCCGAGGCGGCGCGGATTCCGGTTGTTGCGGTTTCGCGACTGGAAGTGCTGGCGGCGAAGGCAGGCGTGGCTTCGGCGGCGCTCGATGCCCATCGCCACGAAGTCTTTCTGCGGCTGGGCGGGGCAGAGCGGGGAAGGGAATTGCTGGCCGGGGCTGATGAGCTTGCGGGGATCGCCGCGCCGGCGCGGGTTGCCCTCTGCGACGAAGCCGCCGCACTCCTGCTGGGTTCAGCCTGGCCGGCCGCGGAACTGGTTCGAACGGAAGTTCCCGCGCCCACCGCCGCCGACGCGCTCCGTCTTTGCGCGCCCGGGGTTCTGGCTGGCGAGTTCGTTGACCTGGCTGAGCTCGACGGCCATTACCTGCGCCGAAGCGATGCGGAGATTTTTGGTGCGGAGATCTTCGGCGAGCCGGCCGCTGCTCCTGCGGAACACCCATGAATCCCTCCTCACAGGCGCCGTGCCTTCGCCGCATGACTCCGGCGGACGTTGACCGGGTCATCGAGATCGCCGAAAGCCTGAGGGAAGCGCCCCAATGGACCCGTTCCGCCTACCTGGCCGCGCTGGACCCCGCAGCTTCGCCGGCCCGCATTGCGCTGGTGGCCCAAGACCCCTCCGGAGCTGAAGCCCTCGTTGATTCTATTGGCGTTACACGGGGGTTAAAACCCCCGCCTCCCTCCGACATGGGTTTCTCCGCGGCTTGCGGAGAGGATGAGTGCGGAAGGATTGCCGGCTTCTTAGTCGCCAGCCTACTCCCGCCCCAGGCGGAACTCGAGTTGATCGCCGTCGCCCTTGATTTCCAGCGCCAGGGTCTGGCCCGGCAGCTCTTTGCCGCGCTGGCCTCCGAGCTTGGCGCGGCCCTGGTTACGGAGGTCCTTCTCGAGGTGCGCGCCTCCAACCATCCGGCGCTCGGACTCTACCGGCGGCTGCGCTTTGTTGAAACCGGACGCCGGACACGCTATTATCGAGACCCGGTTGAAGATGCGGTTCTGATGCGCCTCCGTCTCTGAGTCCCGGCACAGCCGGCCGCTCGTGAAGTGATTCTGTGACGAGGAACAAAACAGGCCGTGATTGCCGTCACGCCAGGCGGTTTCCGCACCGAATTGCACAGGCCGAGATTACTTCCGGTTCATTTCGGGCTTGCAGTTTGAGCGCCTGGGGCGATATATGTAAGAGTTCATTAATAATTGGAGGTTCCGGATGGACGAAACACAGGACTCCACGCTGAGCGCAGAAATCAATCGCCTGCAAGCAGAACATCGCCGCTACGCTCAGCGGTTGGAAGAGTTGCTCGACAAGCCCTATCTCTCGGTTGAGGAAGAGATCGAGGAAATCAAGCTGAAGAAGCTCAAACTGCACGCCAAGGATCTGATCTTCGCCCTGGAACGCAGGTTGCCGGTCGTCGCTTAGAGCCTTTTGGCAGCGGTTTGAACGCAGGCGAATCGCCCGAGCGGCCGCGTCAAGCGGTCGTATATTGGTTGGTGTGTCCCCAGCTTCGGGTCCGGCCAGTCCGGCTCTATCGGCATAGAAGCCGAATCGCCGTATAATCGTTGGGGACGATGGTTCGTGACGGTTACATCTACGGTTTGAGTCTGCTGGCGGTAGCGGTTCTGCTGGCGTGGGCCACGGGCAACTGGGCTTGGGGCGTCGCGCCGGTGCTGCTGGCGGCGTTTTTTCTCTGGTTCTTCCGCGATCCCGAGCGGACGATTCCTCTCGGTCCTGGCCTGATTGTCTCGCCCGGAGACGGCCTAGTCACCGAAACCGCCGCTATCGCCACTCCCGAAGGCCCAAGGCAGCGGATAAGCATCTTCCTCAGCGTCTTTGATGTGCACGTGAACCGCTCGCCCATCGCCGGCGTTCTCACCAGCGTGCGCTACCAGAAGGGCCAGTACCTGAACGCGATGAATCCCGCCTCGGCCCTCCAGAACGAGCAGAATATCGTGACCGTATGCGGCGAGGGCCGCGGAGCCGGCGAGAATCTGGAAGTGACCTTCACCCAGATTGCCGGCCTGCTGGCCCGGCGCATCGTCTTCAACCTGCGCGAAGGCGAGACGGTCGAACGCGGCCAGCGGGTAGGCCTGATCAAGTTCGGCTCGCGAGTGAACGTGCTGCTGCCTGCCGAAGCGGAACTGCGCGTGAAGGTGGGCCAGCGCGTCAAGGGCGGCTCCAGCGTGCTGGCGGCCATGCCGGAAGGAGACTGCTCGTGAACCACCAGCTGGTGAACCACCAGAATGTTGCGCTCGCCAAGGCCAGGGCAAAGGCGCGGCTGCGCCGCGGCATGTTCCTGCTGCCGTCGCTCTTTACGGTGGGCAACATTGCCGCCGGCTACTTTTCCATCACCCAGACCATGGCGGCCATTGCCGGCTTTGGCGACGTGCGCACCCACTTGGACTGGGCAGCCATCGCCATTCTGATCGCCATCCCGCTGGATTCGCTCGATGGCCGCATCGCCCGCATGACCAATACGTGCAGCGACTTCGGCAAGGAGCTGGATTCGCTGGCCGACGCTATCACCTTCGGCGTGGCGCCCAGTCTGCTCGCCCTGACCTGGGGATTCCATTTTCTGCCCGATTCCATCACGCCGGAGTTGCACCAGAACCTTCTCCACGCCGGGGCCTTCATCTGTTTCCTGTTTCTCATCGGCGGAGTCTCGCGGCTGGCGCGCTTCAACATCAGCCATGACGCTCAGCCGCGCAATCCTGGCCGGCCTGACCGCAAGTATTTTGTGGGCATGCCGATTCCGGCCGCGGCAGGCTTGCTGGCTGCTACCGTCCATTTCTTCTATGGCATTCCGAACCAGGCATGGTGGATCGCGCTGATCTGGCTGGTCATCGTCGGCGCCAGCGGCTTCCTCATGGTCAGCACCTGGCGCTTCTGGTCCGGCAAGGAACTCAGCCTCTCCCGCCGCCATCCCTTCCAGATTCTCTTTCTCATCTCGATTGTGCTGTTTGTCGTCTTCAGGTTCTCCCAGGTGGTGCTCTTTGCCATTGCGCTGATCTACATGTTCTCGGGCATCTGGGCGCGTGCGGCGTACTCGTGGTCGCGCCGCCGGCGTTGGCGCTCGACGGACGTGCCCGCTCCTCTGCTGGAACCGGCGGCGGCAGAACCGGAGCCGCTTGACCGCTCGTAATCTCCGCCAACGAGGGGAAGGACGCCTGTGTACAAGATCGCCATTGCCGGAGCCAGCACCCTGGTGGGCCGGGAGTTGAAGGAAGCCCTGTCGGAGTCGCCCCTGGCGGCAGCAGACGTTGTCCTGCTGGACGAGGAGGAGGCGCAAGGTCAATTGGACCAGGTGGGCGACGAAATTACCTTCGTCCAGGCCATCGCTCCCGACGCCTTTGACCGCATCGACTTCACATTCTTCTGTGGAACGGAAGCCCTGACCCGTAAACACTGGCGTGATGCGCTGCGGACCGGCTCCACTGTACTCGATCTCTCCGGCGCTCTGGACCAGGAGGCGGGCGTGGTGGTGCGCGCGCCTTGGGTGGAAGCCGAGCGGCTGGCCTCCGAGTCGCCTGCGGTTGACCTCTTTACACCTGCCGTTGTCCCGGCGCATCCGGCGGCGCTGGCGCTGGCCCTGGTCCTCGAACGACTTCAGCGAGCCGCCCCGGTCCGCATCGCCTTCGCCACGCTCCTCCAGCCGGCCAGCGAGTTTGGCCGCGCAGCCCTGGACGAGCTGCACCAGCAAACCATCGGTCTGCTCAACTTTCAGGGAACGCCGCGCGAGCTTTACGACACGCAAGCGGCCTACAATCTGCTCACCGGCCTGGGTGAAGCCGCCAAGGTGAGCCTGGGCGCGGTCGAGGCGCGAGTTCGCCGCCACTACGCCGCGCTCTCGGCTGGTCGCTGGCCCGCGCTGGCCTTGCAGGTGGTTCATGCGCCCGTCTTCCACGGCCACACCTTCTCGGTCGCCGTCGAGCTGGAGCAGCCGGCCGAGCTCGCCGCGCTGGAAGAGGCTCTGAGCGGCGGGCGCGTGGAACTGGTCCTGGAAGACACCGACTCGCCCTCCAACCTGGCCGCCACCGGCCAGAATGAAGTGCTGGTCCGGCTTCGCCCCGAGCCAAATCCGGCCCCCGACCCGCGCGGTTCCAGTCAGGTTTCCCGTCTCTGGCTCTGGGCCGCCGCCGACAACCTCCGCCTCCAGGCGCAAAATGCCGTCCAGTGCGCCCTGGACCTGAGGCGCTTACGCCCCCAGGGAACGGTGCAGTAACTCAGAAGAGCTATTCCGTGGGTTTTGCGCGCCTTACGGCTTCGCCGCCAGCTTGGGCGGATCGCTGATATACTCGTCGCCAACGCGCGCCACGATCTGCTTGCGGCGATCATCCAGCAGCTTCAGTTGTTTCGTCAGCTCGATGAACTCCTGCTTTTGCGCGGCGGCGAGCGGCGGCGCGGGCGTGCTCAGCTTGGTCAACTCATCCAAGCGCGCTTGCAGCAGCGGCATCTCGCGGTCGATCAGCACCGGACGAATCACCGGCGTCTTCGCGCGCCCCGCGGCCAGCTCATTGCGATTGTTCTCGCCCCAGACCGGCAGCACGCCGACATGGCCCAGCTCGACGCGCACACCGCCCAGCCCGTAGTCTTTGCGCACGGCGGAGAACAGGCCGATCATTTCGTCGCGCGGTTCGCCGTTCTTGTCCGGCATCAAGCCGTCCACATACGTGCGCGACTGGTTCGACAGAAAGTTTCCCAGCGAGTAGAAGATCACCGCGTCGCGGCCATCCTGAGTGCGATAAGTCTCCACCGGCTGCAAAACGTGCGGATGATGGCCGACGATCACCGAGGCGCCGGCTTCCAGCATCTTGTGCGCCGTCTTCATGTCTTCGGGGCGCGGCGCGGACGCGTATTCGATGCCCCAGTGAATCGAAACCACCAGCAGATCGCACTGCGCACGGGCCTGCTTGATGGCTTCCAGAACCCCGGCTTCGTCCATCCCCGGCGCGCCGAGCGACTCGCCCGGATAGGGAAAAAAGTTCACATGCGGCTGATCGTCCTTGTCGGGATTGCGATTGCCGTTGAGCCAGCGCGTCATCCCCAGCCAGCCCACCTTGATGCCGTTGGCCTCGACGATGACCGGCTGCCAGGATTGCTGCGCCGTCTCACCCGAGCCAACGAAGAGCAGACCGCGCTCGCGCAGATGCTCGCGGGTCTCGGCAAAGCCCGCCCAGCCCTGATCCATGACGTGATTGTTGGCGAAGGAAACCATCTTGATGCCGTTGGCCTTCAGCCCGTCAAGCAGCGTGAGAGGCGCGTCGAAGAGGAACGGTTTAGACCCGTGCGAGTGCGCCGGAGCGACGGGCGTTTCGAGGTTCACAAAGCCGAAATCAGCGCCCTTGAAGACGTCGCTCACATCGGCGAAGAGCGCACCCCAGCCCTCCGCGCCGTCTCCGGCAGCGGCAGCGGCGGCGCGCACCGGCTCATGCGGAATCACGTCGCCGGCCACGGCAAAGCTCACCTGCGCCAGCTCGTGCGGGTAAGGAACCTGAGCCGCCGCCGAACGGCCGGAGTGAGAGCCGAGCACCAGGGAAGCCCCGATGGCCGCGCCGAGCAGCAACGCGCCGGCAGCGGTCAACCGCCAGTGTTTCCGCATCTTCTGTAGAGCCAATCCCGACCTCTTTCCTGCTGCAAGATGCAACGCAATCAGGATACAGCTTCGGCTATTGGTGCGAGGTCTCCCAAGTCCGAGAATCCGAATTGAGGCGTTTCGCTCCCGAGCGCTGCTTCCTCCTTTCGCGTCTACTGGATGAAGGCAAGCCGTCCCGGGAAGAGCGGGCGGAAGCTGGTAACCTTAAACCTGAGAAGAAATAGCCTGGAATGAGGCGGACGGTCTGGCCAGGAAGCGGTCCGGGCCGGGTTTTGCGCTTAGCGGGCGGCGAGAGGCATGGCGGAGTTCGTAATCAAATTGGCCGACGAGCGCGGCCGCGTGCAGGAGCAGGTGCAGACGGCGGCTACCGCCGAGGAACTGCGCGCCCGCTTTGCCCATGCCGGCTACCACGTCTTTTCGGTGCGCACACGGTCGGGCTTTGGCGGATTCAAGCGCGGCAAGGTCAAGCTGGAGCCGTTTCTGATCTTCAACCAGCAGTTCCTGACACTGATTCGGGCCGGGCTGCCGATCCTGGGCTCGATCCAGATGCTGGCCAAGAACCAGAAGAACGCGCATTTCGCCGCGCAGATGGACGACGTGGCCGCGAGGGTCAAGACCGGCGACGCGCTTTCTTCGGCCTTCGAGGCACAGAGCGGCTTTCCGGTGATGTACACCACCACGCTGCTTGCAGGTGAGCGCAGCGGCAACCTGCAGGAGGTGCTGGAGCGCTACGTCAGCTTCCAGCGTATCTCGCTCACCTTCCGCAAAAAACTGCTCGCCTCGCTGATCTATCCCGGCGTGCTTCTGACCCTGGTTTGCGGGCTGATGTTCTTCATGTTCGTCTTCGTGGTGCCGCAGTTTGCCGTCCTCTACGACCAGATGGGCAACAAGCTGCCGGCGATGACCATGGACCTGCTGGCCTTCGGCAAATTCCTCAACCACAACATTCTCTGGATACTGCTGGGGATGGCCGCGATCGGCTTCGGCAGCTACCGCTTCTCGACGACCGAGCGAGGGCGAGATTTGATCGACGGCTTCCGCATCAAGCTGCCGGTCTTCGGCAAGATATGGCTCAAGTACCAGGTCGCTCTCTTTGCGCGCACGCTCTCCACGCTGCTCACTGGCGGGCTCTCGCTGGTGCCGTCGCTGGAGACGGCGGCGCGCTCGATCTCGTCGCGGCGGGTTTCCAAGGCGGTGATGACTTCCATCACCACGGTGCGCGAGGGCAAGCCGCTGGCCGATGCGCTGATCCAAACCAAGGTCTTTCCGGACCTGGCCGCGGAGATGATCTCGGTGGGCGAGCAGACCGGCGCGCTGCCGCAGATGCTCAACTCGGTGGCCGAGTTCTTCGAGGAGGATGTGGCCACGGCGCTGACCGCCGCGCTGGCGCTGATCGAGCCGGCGATTCTGATTGTGATGGGCATTGTCGTCGTCTTCATTCTCATCTCGCTTTATTTGCCCATCTTCTCGCTGGGGCAGGCGGGCGGGAGTCAGGGGTAAATTATGGCTGATGCAGTTCTTGCAGTTCCGCTGATTGGCAGCCCGCTTCCCGGCTCTCTGGATGAGCGCGGCCAGGCTGAGGCGCTCGCGCGGCGCTATCATGCGGAGTTCGTGGACCTGAAAAACTTCAAGATTCAGCACGAGCTGCTGCGCACCGTGCCGGTCGAGCTGATGTTCCGCTATAACTTTGTGCCCATCGAGCAGCAGGGCGACGCGCTGGTGATCGCGGTCTCCGATCCCTCGCGGCTGATGATCCTGGACGAAATCGCGGGCCTCCTGGCGCATCGCATCATCCCGCGCGTGGCTACTCTATCGCAGATCAACGATCTGCTGAAGAAGACCGAGCAGTCGCAGCGCGTCCTCGACGAGGCCAGCGAGGGGCTCACCTTCGATGTGCTGACCGGAGAAGAGAACGCCGACGAGAATATCTCCATTGAGAAGCTGACTAGCGAGGAGGACATCAGCCCGATCATCCGGCTGGTGGATACGACGATCTTCACGGCCCTGGAACGCCGCGCCTCGGATATTCACATCGAAACTTACGATGATTCGGTGCACATCAAGTACCGCATCGACGGCGTGCTGCAAGAGGCGATGGCGCCCATCGCGCGCGAGCATCACACGACAATTCTCTCGCGCATCAAAATCATGAGCGAGCTTGACATCGCCGAGCGCCGCGTGCCTCAGGACGGCCGCTTTCGCGTGCGTTATAAGACCCGCCTAATCGACTTCCGGGTCTCCATCATGCCGACGATTCACGGCGAGAACGCCGTGCTCCGCGTGCTGGACAAGGAGTCGATGAGCGAGAAGTTCCACCATCTCACGCTCGACGTGGTGGGTTTTGCCGAAGAGGATCTGAAGCGCTTCCGCGGCTACATCCGCGAGCCTTACGGGATGGTGCTGGTGACCGGGCCGACCGGCTCGGGCAAGACGACTACCCTTTATGCAGCGCTGAACGAGATCAAGAGCGACGAAGATAAAATCATCACCATCGAGGACCCGGTCGAATACCAGATTCGCGGCATTACGCAGATTCCAGTCAACGAGAAAAAGGGCCTGACCTTTGCGCGCGGCCTGCGCTCGATTCTGCGCCACGACCCGGACAAGATTCTCGTCGGCGAGATTCGCGACAACGAAACGGCGCAGATCGCCATCAACTCGGCGCTGACGGGGCACCTCGTTTTCACAACGGTCCACGCCAACAACGTGGTGGACGTGCTGGGGCGCTTTGTGAATATGGGCGTCGAAGTTTATAACTTCGTCTCCGCGCTCAACTGCATTCTGGCGCAGCGGCTGGTGCGCACCATCTGCGAGCACTGCGCGCGCCCGATCAGCTATACGGATGCCGAGCTGCGGGCCAGCGCCATGGACCCGGCCGAGTGGCGGGGCTTCAAATTCCGCGAGGGCCAAGGCTGCATGGAGTGCGGCGGGACCGGCTATCGCGGGCGGACTGCGATTCACGAGCTGCTCGATTTGACCGATCCGATTCGCGAGCTGATTCTGGCCAAAAAGCCCACCTCCGAAGTGCGCAAGCTGGCGCAGAAAGAGGGCATGAGCTTTCTGCGCGAGTCGGCGTTGGACCGTGTGCGCAAGGGCCTGACCACACTCAAGGAGATCAATAAGGTTACGTTTATCGAGGCCTCCAGATGATGCGTTTCTCTTAGGTCAACTCAGATCGAATGCAAAGCAGGATGCTGAGGAGGTTTTATGAAAATCATGATGCGAAGTATCGCGGGATTGATCGCTACCGCTGCGTTAATGCCCGGTTGTGTGTTAGCACAAGATTCAGCCAAAGAAATGCATGCGATGGATTTTACTGCCACGCAAACGAATGATTGGATTCTTAATAGTCCCCTATGCAAGAGTGCAAAGGAGATTCCTGCTAACAAACTTGAAGTGAATCCGATGACGCTGGAAAACAATCTGACCAGCCTTATGAAGAAGAGTGATGAGGTTGTTCTGGTCCGCGAGTCCTATAGGCCAATTATGGCGATCTCCCCCACTGGAGAGTACGTAATTCAGTATAGAGATACGATTGTGCTGCGTACTTGGAAAGGCTCGCACAATGTCGGCGATATTCTAACTTATGCTATTCCCGAGGGATATCTCCAATGTGGGACTACGCAGGCTGACAACCCTCTGGGTAGACCTATTTTTATCACTTATTATGCTGACGGTGGGGTCGGAGGTCCCTACGGTATCTCAATTCTGTTTTTGCGTCACTCTAAAGGCTATGAAAAGCAGCTAATTCCAGACTTCCGTCTGACTGGTGGCAATGGTATACAGGGAGTATTTTCCGCCTTTTATGACCAACCCTGCAACCAGGTTCTTGGAGGGGGCACATCATCTGTATCAATAAAGAAATGTAACGATTTTCTGGACTCTAGCCAAACTCCAATTTTGTACAATTCTCATTATAACCCACAGCTCGAGAAGGTCGACAAAATGTCCATTTCCGATTTCCTGCAAAATGTGCAGGCTACAGCAGATTCGTTAGGTTATACCCCGCAAACCGAAAGTGGGAAGTGAGCTGAAAAGATGAGTCAAAGACAAACCGTTTTCAAAGAGATCAACAAGGTTACGTTTATCGAGGCGTCGCGATAGTGAATTCGATTCTCAGCAAGGCCAAACTCGGTTCTCAGCCCGGCGCGCGTCCGCCGGTGGCCGTCGAGCTGTCGCCGCGGGGCGTGCTGGCGTCTGCTTTGCCTGGACCGGGCCAGCCGGCCGTCTTTGCCTTCGAGCCGCTGCCGGAGGGCGCGCTCGTTCCCGGCATCGGCGAGCCGAATCTGCGCGCGCCGGAGGTGGTGGCCAACGCCATGCGCGCCGCCCTCGGCCAAGTTGCGCCGCGCACCCGCTCCGTCACGTTGATCGTCTCCGACATCGTGGTCCGCGTCTTCGTGCTGGACTTCGATTCCCTGCCCGGCAAGCCCAGCGAGGCGATTCCCGTTCTACGCTTCCGGCTGCGCAAGATGATTCCCTTCGAGGTGGAACACGCCGGGCTGGGTTACCAGGTGCTGGTGGAGAACAAGAACGAATGTCGGGTGCTGGCCGCCGTTTTACCCGGCCCCGTCCTGCAAGAGTATGAAGCCGCGGCGCGGCAGGCCGGCTACGAGCCGGGCGCCGTGCTGCCGACGAGCCTGGCGGCTCTGGCGGCCATCGACTCCACGGAGCCTGTTCTGGCCGCCAACCTGGGCGCGCTGGCGCTGACCACATCCATCACGCACGGCCAGGACCTGCTGCTCTATCGCACCCTCGACCTGCCGGAAGACCCGGAGTTGCGCCTGCAAGAAGTGCAGCGCGGCATCGCCGTGGCCGCAGCTTACTATGAAGACAAGGTTGGCGCCCGTCCGCAGCTCTTGTATTACGCCGGCATCGGGGCGGGCATGGGCGAGGGCGGCACGAACGCGGCGGAAGACTTTGCCCGCTGGATTGAGAATCCCGAATTGAGCGTCGTCGATCTTGCCCCGCGGCCGGAGACCGGAGCCGCGACACCATTGGGGAATCTTGTGAGCCTTGCTGGGGTCCTCGGCGCGCTGGCGGGAGCGGCCTGAAGCTATGCATATCTCACTCAATCTCGCCACCCGCCCCTACGCCGACCTGAAACCGGCGCTCAAGCGGCTGCGCATCGGCATGGCGGTGCTGGTTGTGCTCGCCGGCGGCTTGTACCTCGGCCTGCGCGCGGTCCACCAGAAGGCCGAGGATGCCCGCGCCAACGAGCAGAAGGTTCAGAACAAGATCGACGCCATCAACAAGGAGCGGCAGGGCTACCAGGATATGATGCGCCAGCCGGCCAACGCCGAGCTGCTGGCCCAGGCCGGAACGCTCAACCAGATCTTCGATGTGAAGACCTTCTCCTGGACGCTAGCCATGGAAGACCTGGAGACGGTGCTGCCGGGCGGTGTGCAGGTGACCACGCTGGAGCCGGTGCGCGACACCAAGACCGGCGTCATCACGCTAAAGTTGCGCGTGGTAGGGCCGCGCGACCGCGGCGACGATCTGGTCCAAAACCTGGAGCATTCCAAGCACTTCCTCCTGCCGCACATCGTGAGCGAAGCCTCTGAAACCACCGGCAGCGGCAGGACCGAGCAACTGGAGCCGGTGAGCGCCTCGAACCGTTTCAGCTTCGAGCTCCTGGCCGATTACAACTCGGCCGCGCCGCCTGAGAGCAAGGCGGAGAAGAAGCGGGAAGAAGAGAAGTCCGAGGCGCGCCAGGAGAAGGCGACGGCGGCCGCGAAGAGCGCGGGCAAGAGCGCGCCGCCCAAGAAAACTGCCCCGCCCAAGATTGCTCCCACGCCCCCACCCACCGCAGCTCCGCCTCCGCAGCCCCGCAGGCAGCTCAACAACGGCCCTGGGTGGCACAATCGTCCGGGCAATCTCAAGCCCAACCCCGGAGGCCAGCCATGAGCAGCCAGACACCTTCGCTGTGGCGCGAACGCCTGACCTCCCCGCTTACCTGGCACGCGGCGGGCTTTGCCGTTCTGCTGGCCGCGGTCGTCGTGCTTGCCATTCGCTTCGGCTTGGATTGGGCCGCCACTAACGGCAGCTCGACCGACGCCTTGCAAAACAAGCAGGGTCAGTTGAAGCTTCTGGACATGGAAACCGCTCCTTTGCGCGGCCTGGATAAGCGCGTTGCGGACTCGCGCGCCCAGATGCGGGCCTTCTACCTGAAGCGCGTGCCGCCCAACTACTCGGCCATCGACCGCCGCATCGGCGAGTTGGGGGTCAGTTCCGGCGTGCGGCTCAGCCGGGTGGCGTACACGCAGGGACCTCCGGGCTCGGATCTGACGGAGATCTCCATGGACGCGGGGATCACGGGAAACTACCCGCAGATCATGCACTTTGTGAACGGCCTGGAGCGGGACCAGACCTTCTTCGTGATCCGCGCCATGTCGCTGACCGGCCAGCAGGGCGGGCTGGTGAATCTGCGGCTGCGGGTTTCCACCTGGCTGCGGCCGGCCGATGCGGCGGCCAGCGGATTGCCGCTCACTCCGCAACCCGGCGATGCGCCCGCCCCGCCCGCCAAACCGCAGGGAAGGGAGGGTGAATAGCCATGGCCCTCCAAAAGGGAACGGAAAAGAAGTGGCAGGTTTACCTGGTCGGCGCCCTCTTTGTGGTGATTGTCTGCCTGGGCGGCTACGAGATCAAGGATAACTTCTTCTCGAGCGCCCCGCCGCCCGCGCGCCCGCCGGCAGCGGCAACCATCCGCCCCGCCGCGCAGCCTGCCCCAGCCAACGGCCGCGCTGCTGTGGCAACCTCGCCGGCTTCCGCCGGGCAAGAGGCGCAGAAGCTCTCCAACGCCGGCATCGATCCCTCCCTGCACCTCGACAAGCTGGCGTTGAGCGAAGATGTCGAGTACCTGGGCACCGGCAGAAACATCTTTTCCGCCGAGTCGGCCCCGCCGCCCGCCCCGAAGATCGAGAACCTAGTAGCCGGCGCGCGGCCCGACCAGCCCGGCGTTTCCGTGGTCCCGACAGAGCCCCCCAGGCCCACGCCGCCGCCTATCGATCTGACGTACTTCGGCTACACGCAGGCGAAAGACAAATCGTTGCAGGCTTTTTTCATTCATGGGGAGGACATTTTTGTGGCTCGCACCGGCGAGATTGTGGACCACCGCTTTAAGGTGGGGGCCATCAATCCGGCCAGCGTCGAGGTCACAGACCTGGGCTACAACAACACGCAGAGGCTGGCGTTCAAAGCGAATTAGCAGGCAGTGGTCAGTTGTAAGTGAACAGCGGGTGCCCCATGCTCGCCACGTTCTTGTTTTTGTGGCTAGGGTGGAAGGCCTGAACTACAAGAAAGCCCCGTGCCCCATCCATTTCGCGTTCTTGGCGAAATGGGTGGGAAACCACGAATCTCAACAGGTGCTTTTCCCATGACTAAGCCAGCCCCAATCCGACGCACGGTACGGCCCTCCGAGGAGGGCTACATGCTGGTTGCGGTCATCTTCCTGGTGATGTTGCTGACCATCGCGCTAGCCGTCGCCCTGCCCAAGGTCTCCAAGCAGATCCAGCGCGACCGCGAGCTGGAAACGATGCACCGCGGCAAGCAGTACATCCGCGCCATCCGCATGTATTACAAGAAGTTCGGGGGCTATCCGCCCAACCCCGATATTTTGTACAAGCCCACCAACAACATCCGCTTCCTGCGCAAGAAGTACTCGGATCCAACCACCGGCAAGGAGGAATGGAGGCCGATTGGCGTAGGGCAGAACAGGGCGCCGACGGTGATGGGCTTCTTCGGACAGCCGCTGGGCGGGACGGGCGGCTGCGCGCCGAATCCGTCCAGCGGAGGTTCGTCCTCCAGCCCTTCCTCCAGCACCACGTTCGGCCCTTCGCCCAGCACCGGTGGAGGCACTCCCGGCTCCTCGACCGGCGGCAGCGCGGGCTGCGCCAATCTCGGCCTCAATCCGAGCACCGGCACTCCCAACAGCCCCGGCGGCACGAACTCCACGGATTCCAATGCCTCCAACACAACAGGCTCGACGAGCGGCCTGGGCGGACAGACCTACGGCGGCGGACCGATCATGGGTTTCTCTCCCAACAGCCCCAAGAAGTCCATCATGATCTACAAGACGAAGAGCCACTACAACGAGTGGGAGTTTGTCTACGATCCGATTGCCGAGCAGATGCTGGCAAACGGTGGCATGGCGTACGGCATGGCGGGCGGTGTGCCGGGCGGAGGCATGCCGCAGCCTGCCGGCCAAGCTCCCGGCCTCACTCCGACTCCGACGCCCACTCCGTCCCCTTCGCAATAGGTCCGGCGAGCATCGAAACGCAACAAGGCCCGCCCCAGTGCTGGAGCGGGCCTTGCTGCCGATCAAACCGAACTGCCTGCCGTTACGCGCTGAAAGACGACCCGCAGCCGCATGTGGACTTCACCTGGGGGTTGTCGAATTTGAAGCCGGCGGCTTCCAAAGTCTCGACGTAATCCACCGTGCAGCCGTTCAGGTACATCAGCGAAGTGGCGTCCACGAAGACCTTCAGATCGTCGAAGCTGAAGACCTTATCCATCATGCCGCTCTGGTTCTCGAAGGCCATGGAATACTGGAAGCCGGAGCAGCCGCCGCCCACCACGCCGATGCGCAGTCCGGCGGGCAGGGGGTCCTGGGTGGCCATGATCTCGCGCACCTTCGCGATGGCCTGGGGTGTCAGGTTGAGGGGCGCTTTCTTGACGGTTTCCGGTGCGGGTGCGACGGTTGCGGTGGCCATGGATTCTCCAAAGAAATGAAAGTTGCCGTATCTCGTACTCTACTGCTCCGCGAGCGGGGAATCAAGGCCCCTCAAGCGGCTCTACCACATTGGATGCTACCGAAGGCGGGAAAGTCGCAGAAGCGGCGGGTTTGAGCGCAGCCGAGGCGCCGACGCCCGCGCCGAGGAATGGCTGTGATTTTTATCACGACAGGAGAACCCATTCAAGGCTATGATGGTCACCCAGATGGCTCCTCTGCCGGACTGAACCTGGAAGGATCGAGTTCCGCCGGCCTCCGGGGCTGGGGATTGTTTCTGGGAGGTGGAGAATGACTTTTGTTCTGGGGATGTGGACAGTTTGGGGAGCGCTGGCGCTGATCGCGATCGCTCTCCATTTTTATCGCTCGAGGCTGGAACGCGACGAGGACGACCAGATCTACCTGGATGAGGCCTTCTCACACGAGAAGGCCGAGCAGGAGGCCATTGTCGCCAAGGTGAACAAGATTGAGCCGGCGGTGCGGGCTTCCCACTGGATCCTTGGGGCAGCCTCGGTGTTAGTAATTGTGTACTACATCTGGGACATCAAATCGCAGTTCCAATAAGCCACTGATTTTCGCTCGTCTCCAGAGCGGCTGGCGAAGCCTTCGGGGCCTTCGCCAGCCGCTCTGTCCGCGGGTTTCCAGCCATCGGATTCCCGCCTGCTACTCCACTTGCTGACTGGCGCGATAGCCGTCGCGGGCGATGATCTCGTACTTCAGCGGCTTTTGCTTCTCGTCCTGGATGCGCAGGGGCTTGCCCTCGTCGTCTACCAGTTCCACCCGCAACTTGCGGTAGGTTCCATCCTGCTTGGAATTGGTCGGGTGGTAGACAAGCTGATACTTGGAGCGAATGTTCTGGTTGATGCTCGAGAAGTCGTCGGGCAACTCCCCGATAAACCGCGGAGAGTACCACTGACCGCCGGTAAGGCTGGCAAAGGTCTTCATCTCGTTATCGGCCTGCAGATAATCCATTTCGCGCATGGATTCCCTCATTCCTCCGCGGCCCTCGGTCATGGCGCGCACATAGCCGCCGGTCGAGATGGCGAAGATGGTCACATCGGGGGTGTTCTTGACCTTCTGCAGGATCTTGTCGAGGGTTAAATGGGAGAACGTGTCGCGGCCGGAGGCGATGAGGATGATGTACTTGCGGCCCTCGATGCGGCTCAGGCGGTCTTCGGCTTCATAAAGAGCGTCGAAGAGGTTCCGGTCGGTGAAGCTGGGGATTTGCAGGGAGTTGATGGCCTCCAGAAGCTGCCGCTTGTCCTGGGTGAAGTCGGTGACAATATGCGTCTTCAAGTCGAAGGTCATCATCGCCACGTAATCCTCCGGGCGCAACTGGCTGGCAAAGGTATAGGCCGCGTTGCGCATGTCGTAGACGAAGTCGTAGTTGGTGTAGGCGAACTCGCAGAGCAGCAGCGCGGTGACGGGGGCTTCGACGCGCTTGAACCCGGTGACCTTCTGCAGTTCGCCATTCTCATAAACGCGAAAGTTGCCGGGCTTGAGGCCGCCCACAAACTGGCCAGTCTTTTCCACCAGCACGCCCACATCGACGGTGACCTCGGGAACCTCGACGCGCAGCGAGAAGTTGGGCATGCCCTCGGGGTTCTTGAGCTTGGGCGCGGCGGGCGCGGGCGCAGGCGCGTTCTCTGCGGCGTCTTTCTTTTTAGGCAGGGCAATGACTCCGGTGTCGCCGCCGGGACCGCCGGAATCGGGCGCGGTTTGGTCCGGCTGCTCGGGCTGCTGGCCGGCGGGCGGCGCGGGCGTCTGAGCGCGGCTGAATGGCAAAGCCGCAAAGGCCGCCAGGGCAAGAATCAGCAAGGCCGGAGAAATCCGGCGAAAAATACTGGGGGTTAGGCGCAATGAGTGCATGAGAACCTCCCTGCTCAACAGCATACGGGATTTTGCCAGAGCGAGCGAAAGCCGCGGCGCTTGCGCTCGTTTGGTTAGACGCTCAATACGGTGCGAAGAGGGTGGGTCAGGGCAGTAAGTATCCACCGGCAGAGCCGGTGGCTTTACGGTTGCGGGCCCCTCAAAGGGGCCTTTTCGCAACCGTCCGAAGCAAAAAAGCAAAAGCCTCGTACTGCTGTCTTCACTGCCGCAGCACAGGCAATTCGAGAGGATGAATATCAATCTTGCTCCGGTTATCCTGCGTGACCATCGATGCGCTGCTGCCTTGTATCGGGGCATGACTTCAATCATGCCGAGAATGTCTATCAAATCAACGCAGGGATTTAGC
>JBEKNI010000064.1:0-21072 GCA_049522975.1 Occallatibacter sp.
CCCTCAACCTGCTCAAACAGGAGAAATCCCTAAAACGCGGAATCAAGGGAAAACGGCTCAAAGCCGCATGGGACCACCCCTATCTGCTCAATCTACTGGGAGTTTGATATGCGTCGCCCCTGTTCATTGTTCCCGCGCAGTCTGGAATCGCCTGTCGAAATCAACCCTTGCCGCCTGTGGAAAAACCTTGGGACGGCCTTCGGGAATCCCCTGAATTTCCGCTTCCGCCAGCCGAAGAACAGACCAGGAGAAGCCGGACCCATGATCATTTCAATTCCGATTTCCGACGCAGTCGTGCGTGCAGCGCAAGAGCGCAAGATGCCCATAGAGGAGTTTGTGGATATGTTAATCGACAAGGGAATGGAAACGACAACAGGCCGGCCGGTATTGGGCAGCGCCATTGACAGGATTCGCGCCTTGCATACGGAGATCGCTCTTCCCAGGCGCTAGCACCCGGAAGATCTCCCCTTGCTCCACGCCGGCCATGCCTTCCGATTTTGCCCGCGAGTGCGATCGCGGTGGACGCCCCGCTTCGCGCGCTGATAGACTGATAGGGTTGCAGTTCGGGCCCTCCGCTCGCACGGAGCCGCCTGCAAGCCGAGAGACGAAGGACAAGAAGAGACCCCGTGGATACCAGAACCCGCCATTCCCTGAAGAAAGACAAATTTGCCCAGGCCACCGCGAGCAGCATGAGTTGGCTCAGCGGTCATCGTTCCGGCGTTCTGCGCTGGACAGTCGTTGGAGTTTCGGCGCTTGCCGTCGTCGTGATCGCGCTGGTTCTGTGGAGTTGGCGCTCGACCACGGCCGAAACCGCTCTGGGCGCGGCCCTAGACATCTATAATGCCCCGCTGACGCAGCCTGGCGCTCCGGCCACCAGCGGAGAGTACGCAACGGCCGGCGATCGCTCGAAGGCCGCGAACCAGCAGTTTGTCGAGGTTGCGAGCCGCTATGGCTGGCTCCCCGAGGGCGCAAAGGCCCATTATTTTGCCGGCGTCACCTACCAGGAACTGGGGCAGAACGGCCCGGCCGAGACGGAGTTGAAGGCCGCGGCAGGGGCTTGGGACCGGAATCTCTCGAATCTCGCCAAGCTGGCGTTGGCCGGCCTCTATCACCAGACGGACCGCGATTTGCAGGCCATCGACCTCTACAACGCTCTGGCCGCCAAGCCGTCGGAGACGGTATCCACGGCTGTGGCGCAGCTTGACCTAGCCGGCCTGTATGCCGCAACCGGCCAGCAGGAGAAGGCGAAGGCCCTCTGGGCCAAGATAAAGGACACTGACAAGGACGGCGCCGCCGGCTCGATTGCCGCGCAGAAGCTGGCCGGCAAGTAGTAGGCAAGGGGATAGGGAGACAGGCTCGCGGAGCGGACAGCTTCGCGAGTCTCTGCTTTTTGGGCCGGCGCAAGAGACCGCCCGCATCCGAGCATTTCTTGTGCCGCCTGCGTCTGGTGGACTATGAGCGCCGGCCAGGCAGTATTCTCAGGTTGGATGGAGATCGCAGACAAGGCTATGTACGAGGAAGCTCGCAGGCGCGCGGAAGAGGAGGCGCTTGCGGCTCTGGTGAGCCAGTACGCCGGAACCCTCTACCGGGTGGCTTACTCCGTGCTGCGCAACCCCTCCGACGCCGAGGACGCGGTGCAGGAGGCGTTTCTGCGCGTGCTGCGCCATCGCGAGACGCTCAACGAGGTGCGCGACCAGCGGGTGTGGCTGATCCGCATCGTGTGGAATATCGTGCTGGACCGCAAGCGCCGCTCGAAGACCCGGCCGGAGACCGACGACGTGGCCGAGCTGGCGCGCGTGCTGCCCGCCTCCGGATTGAGCGCCGAGGAGCGCGCCACCGCCGCCCAGCACCACGCCCACGTGCTGGCCTGCGTGGAGCAATTGCCCGCCAAGGAGCGCCAAGTGCTGATGCTCTCGGCCTTCGAGGAACTGAACAGCGTGGAGATCGCCTCGGTGCTGGGCATCACCGAGTCCAGCGTCCGGTCGCGGCTGTTTCGCGCACGGAACCTGATGGCCGGGCTGCTCAACCACGTCAGGAGCTTGCGATGAAGGAAAGACAGGGACAAGGGACTAGGGACAAGGGACTAGGGACTGGGAAAAAGGAATCAGTTGCCTCGATTGTTTTTGAGGCAAGGAGTTGGTGATGGATTCTTCAACTAAGAACACGCTGGTTACTGGAACCGCTTCCGGCGAATTTGAAGCCACGCTGCGGATGATCGCCAGCCTTCCCGCGCCCGCCGGGCTGGAGGAACGGGTTGAGGCCGGTCTGCGCGCAGCGCCGCAAACGGCGCCGGGCAGGGCGCGAATTCTTGCCTGGCCCGTGGCCTTGCGGATGGACAGCGCCTGGGTTCACAGTTCTCTGGCGCGCTCGGCGGCCGCCGCGGCGATTGTTGCCGTGGTCGTCGGCGGCGGGTGGGGCGTTTACTCGCGCGTGCAGCTCAACCAGCCGGCCAGGCTCGTTCTCCCGCTGCGCGCCGCGCCTCAACAGGGAGGCTTCTCCAGCGCCGGAGCCAAGCGCACTCCGCAGACGCTCGATGGGCCGGTGGTTGTGCCTCCAGCCGCTGTTCCGGCGGCAGAGACCAAGGCCGCCCCGAAGATTCCCGCGCAGACGCCGCTACACCGGAGCAAGGCCGCAGCGGCTCAAAAGGCCATCGCTCCTCCCGAGCCCATTGCCACTCCTTCCGCGCCAGTGGCAAAGTAGCGCTTTTTTCCCTCCTCCAATCACAAAAGCTCCGTGCCCCATCCATTCGCCTTCTTTCCAGCGAATGGGTGGGAAGCCACGAACCTGAGTCAGCTTCCGGTTTCTGACCTGCGATATTGTCTCCTCTAAGAATGTCATCCTGAGCGGAGCATGGCGCGTTCTTTCTGCCAAGCGCAGTCGAAGGACCCGCGGTTGTTCTTCGGGCTTTGCCTCTCAATTCACCCCCCGGATCAGCGCAGCATGCGATGCGGGTTACGTTCGGGAAGGGAGCGATATACGCAAGGGGTGTACTGACGATCAGGCCAGTCGAGGCCGCAACTACCAAATTCAGGGCACAGATCAAGCTGTTCTTGTAACTGGCGGGTGCGCAATATGATGCGGAGATTACTGGTAGATGAAACGACTGCACTATAGAAATTGGCAAACTCTCCGAAGGAAACATCGGTATTGGGAAACATTAAGATGTACTTTTCCTTGCGATTCTCGTAGATTTCCGTTAGCTTGGCACGCAACTCATTGGCGGGTACCTGCGTCTCATTAATCCAGTAGCTGCCATCCTTGTGAAGCTGGACAACAATCCATCTGTCAACGCCGGGGCAATCGTAGCCGGGGATTGCCCAAACCCGTAGCACGGGGAGATGCATCCCCGCCGATGCCGGCCTTGGCAGCACAAAGGCGCACAGGCTCAGCACGAGAAACAAGCTGGCCATTACCGGAGCGATCAGCGCGCGCAAACGGAATAGGTCCATACCGTAATTGGACACCGCCGAGCGCAGATTTGTTCCCCGCTCCGCGCGCATCCGCCTATGAGTTGTTGGTGACCGCGCGGATAATCATGCCCAGAAGGGCCAGCACCACCGCGCCCCAGAAGGCCGGAAGGAAGCCTCGTACATAGAAGCCGCGGACGATGCTCGAGGCCAGCAGAATCATCAATCCGTTGATGACCAGCAGAAACAGGCCGAGGGTGAGGATGCTGATGGGGAAGGTGACGATCTTCAGGAAGAAGCCGACCGTCGCGTTAAGCAGGCCGATGACCAGCGCCGCCCAGAGCGCCGGGCCGAAGCCCTCGACCTCGAAGCCGCGCACCAGATTGGATACAACCAGCAGGGCTATGGCGCTCAAGAACCATTGAACCAGTAGTTTGACCATCTCTGAAGTCCTCCTTGCCGTTCAAGTTTTTGCATCTGCGGATCAGGGCGCGGCTGGTAGGTCAGGGCTTTAGCCCTGACATTCAGGTCGCCCAGAAAAATCGCGGCCTTTAGGCCCTGAGGTACGCTTATAAATTCGGAAAGCATACCTCAGGGGCTAAAGCCCTGCCAGTTTGCCCGCCTTGTTTGTCGGGGCTAAAGCCCTGACCTACCAGCCCCGACCTACCAGCCCCGGCCAACCAACCCCGGCCAGCCGCAAGAGTCGCGCAATGCGCCCGCAATCAATCGGCCGGAATCTGTTCCAGTTCCTCAATGGACCGCGGCGCGCCTTTGGGCTTGACCTGCGCGGTGGTCAGCAGAAAGACGGCTACCACGATCCCCGTCATGCCGGCATACTCGGCCGCCTCCAGCCTTTCGTGGAGCAGAAAGACGCCCAGCAGCACCGCGACCACAGGGTTCACATAACAGTATGACGCAACCTTGGCCACCGGCACATGTTCCAGCAGATAGATGAAGGCGGTATAGCCCAGCAGTGAGCCGCCGGTGATGAGCCAGGCGAGCGAGCTGACCGAGGCGACATTCACGTGGAAACCGGGCCATTGGCCCAACGCCGTGCCCAGCGCGACGTTGACTGCGCCCGCGATCAGCATCTGCCAGGCCGCGGCCACAAAGCTGTTCACCGGCAGCCGCGCGCGCCGCGAGATCAAGCTGCCTACGGTCCAGGCAAAGGCACCGAAGAGCAGCACAGCCAGGGCGACCAGGAGCGTGCGGTCCCCGGCCAGGCCGCTGCGCAGCGAAGGCCACACCAGCGCAGCCAGACCGGCAAGGCCCAGCGCCATCCCCAGCCAGCCGCGCGCCGCAAGCGGTTCGCCGCCGGGGAGCAGCATCTCAGCCAGAGCTATGAAGAGCGGCGTCACCGCCAGCACCAGCGAAGCCAGCCCGCTGGGGACGGTCTTCTCCGCATAGACCAGGGCGACGTTGCTGCCGCTCAAAAGAAACAGCCCGATCAGGCCCAGCATCATCATCGTCCCCGGCGGCCACAGAAGGCGCAGCCCGCGCCAGCGGCACCAGCCCAGCAGCAGCGCGCCGGCAATTAGAAACCGCGTCCCGGCCAGCAGCAGCGCCGGCATCAGGGCCGTTCCAATGCGGATGGCCGTGTAGGTCGAGCCCCAGAAGAAGTAGACGCTGGCGAAGGCCAGAACGATGGAGGCCGTGGTGGCGGCTTTCTTTTCCGGGTGAGTTGCCTGGGTTGCGGAATTCGCCATGGGATGATTCCATGTTACCCCGCGTGGCGTTCAACCGCTTCCCGCCACTTGCGTGGCTCTCGTGGGCGGAGGCTCGAGTGACGGTGTGGTTGCTTGAATAATTTCCGGTTTACCGGTCACGCGTCCGCAATCGCTTCTGGTAGTCTTGAAGCCATGAACTGGCGGCGAGGACTTCTGTTGGCTGGGATCAATCTGGCGGTGGCTGTACCCATGATCTTGATGATGGAGGCCAGGGACCAGAAGTATGCGCTCACTCAAGAAGAGATCATGGCGAAAGCCGCCTGGAAAGATGCTCCCAAGCCGCCTGAGCCCCCGACGCCAGAGCCTTCCCAGGCCAACTCTGAGCAAGCCGAGCAAACGGTCAGCTTCATCCCCGTCCCCTGCTCAATGTGGGTTCATTACTCTGTACAGGAAACCGTCCTGCAGTCAGCCGATTTGCCGTCCGTCGCGTTGGCTGGGTGGGGGGGCGATTGCCCTCCGCGTTGGTCGCTTGCGGGGAGACTGCGCGAAAAAATGACTTGGCCGCCAACGCCCTTGTGGATGGAGACGCAGCGCAAGATCGATGCCGGCCTGTGCCTGTTCATCGCCATACAGTGGTTTCTCATTGGCGGATTTCCTCTTGTACGAACCCAGAAATGGTGGGCTAACCCTGGGTCCTTCATCACCGCATGCGCGGTTCTGGCAGGCGCCATCGCGCTGATCCCAGTCGTTGACACCTTTGCGAGGCTGCCTGCGTTGATTGCGATGCTGGCGTGGTTCTGGTGGTTCGGTCTTCTCGTTTGGAAGGCGCTTCAATTCGGATGGAGAATGACAACTGCTTGGTGGGTTCCCCGTTCAAGTTAGGCACTCTGCCCCGTCGATATTCCAGAAATCGGCGGTCCCGCCCAGATTGCCGCCCATCCGGAAACCGACCCGACGCCAGGTCCCCGCTGTACAGTAACAGCGGAAACGTTCTATCCTCGCTCCAGCGGGGTTTCCATGCATACGCGCGCTACCAATCGACTACTTGCACCGGCCAATCGGGGCTGGTCGCGGTCGCGCGCGCGCTGCATCTGCCCGCGGCGGCATCTGCGCGTGCTGCCCACCCGCACCCGACCTAGCCTCTTCGCCGGCGATTAATTCCGGCTTGGCGAAGATACTCCCACATTCCTTCCGCTCCGCCTGACTCGATGGCAGGGGCGACCAGTACTGAATGACCCCGTTGCACAGGGTCATTCCTACGAGTGCATGGAACCAGTCCAGGACGGAAAAGCAGGTCCTTCGACTGCGTTTGTCGCAAAGAGCGCGCCAAACTTCGCTACCAATGGAGAGAATTGCCGTGGTGGGAATCTTCGTTTTTTCGCCAGAATGCGGGAGGGCGGGTTAACAATTTGGCGAGTTGGCCCCGCTTCGCGGGATGGCGAGTTGGCAAGTTGGCGGGTTCGTTGCAGACGTAACTCGCAAGCGCGAGGCGGGCTGCTCAGGATGACAGTCGTTTGGTGGGATGGCAGTTCATTTCATCGAGTGGCAGCCCTTTATGAAGGAGACAAGAAAATGACCCATCAAGAACTGCACGCGCAATACGGACCGAAGCTGATCTCGCCGCTGCCCGGACCCAAGGCCCAGGCGGCCGTCGCGGCCGACGACCGGCTGATCTCGCCCAGCTACACGCGCTCTTATCCGCTGGTTGCCAAGAGCGGTCGGGGCATTCGCGTGGAAGACGCGGACGGCAACGAGTTTCTCGACTTCGCGGCGGGGATCGCCGTGGTCTCGACCGGCCACTGCCACCCGGAAGTCGTCGCAGCCATTCAGAAGCAGGCCGCCGAGCTGATCCACATCTCCGGAACCGATTTCTACTGCGAATTGATGACCGATCTGGCCGACCGGCTTTCGGCTATCGCCCCGATGCCCGGCCCGCATAAGTTCTTCTACGGCAACTCCGGCGCGGAGGCCGTCGAGTGCGCCCTCAAGCTGGCTCGCTACCACACGGGCCGCCAGCAGGTGATCTCGTTCCTGGGCGCATTTCACGGACGCACCATGGGCGCGCTCTCGCTGACCGGCTCCAAACCGCAGCAGAAGCGCCGCTTTTCGCCGCTGGTTCCCGGCGTGACGCATGTGCGCTATCCCTATGCCTATCGCGGCTGCACCGGCGGGGAGCAGGAGCAGGAGGCCTTCAGCCTGGGCTGCGCGCGGTACATCGAGGAGAGGCTCTTCAAGACGATCCTACCGCCCGAGGAGGTGGCCGCCATCTTCGTCGAGCCGATCCAGGGTGAGGGCGGCTATGTGGTCGCGCCCGACAACTTCCTACGCGAGCTGCGGGCGATCTGCAATCGGCACGGAATTCTGCTGGTCGCCGACGAGGTGCAATCGGGCGCGGGCCGCACCGGCAAATGGTGGGCGATTCAACATTCCGGAGTCGAGCCGGATATCGTCTGCATGGCCAAGGGCATCGCCTCGGGGATGCCGCTGGGCGTCTGCATGGCGCGAGCGGAGATTATGGACTGGGTTCCCGGCTCGCATGCCTCGACCTTTGGCGGCAACCCGGTTTCGATCGCCGCCGCGCTGGCGACGTTGGAGATTCTCTCGCGCGAGGCGATGGCCAACGCCGCCCATGTAGGCGGGCTAATGCTGGAGCGGCTGCGCGGCTGGACGCAAACCCATCCGCTGGTGGGCGAGGTGCGCGGACGCGGCCTGATGATCGGCATCGAGCTGGTGAAGGACAAGGCTACCCGCGAACCCGCCACGGCCCTGCGCAACCGCGTGGAGACGCTGGCCTTCGAGCGCGGTCTGATGATTCTCGGCTGCGGCGAAACCTCGATTCGGCTCTGCCCTCCGCTCATTGTCAGCGAAGAGCAAGCCACGGTCGCGCTGGATATTCTGGAGGAGGCGCTGACGCTGGCCGAGAAGGAAGCAGAACAAGCCTGAGCCGGCGCGCGCAAAGCTGAGGGGAGAAAAATGGGGCCGGCAATCCGGATCATGCATCCCGGCCCGCCAGCCCCTTCCCCAGTGTTGCGACAGCCTGCCCCAGACGTTATTCCTTGTTACAAGACTTTGTCCTCGATGCGCATGTCGGCGATCTCCGAGGTTCGATGCGCGGCCCGCTCCAGATTGTGCGCCATCTCCTGCGTGGCCAGGTGCTGCTCTTCGGCGGCGGCGGCCATCTGGTGCGACAGCCCGGAGAGCTCTTCCGTCTGGCTGGCGATCTGATCGATGGCCCGCATGGCGGTGGTCACATCTTCGCCGATGGCGGTCACCTTGGCCTGAATCTCGGCCGTGGCCGCGGCCGTCTGTTCGGCCAGCTTCCTTACTTCGCTGGCTACTACAGCAAAGCCCTTGCCGTGCACCCCCGCCCTGGCCGCTTCGATATTGGCATTGAGGGCCAGCACGCTGGTCTGCGTGGCGATGGAGGCGATCAACTCCGCCACCTTGGCCACGCCGCTGCTCGATGTCCGCAGGCTGACAATGGACGTCTTGCTCTCGACGCTGGCGTTGCGCGCTTTCTCGGTGGCTTGGGAGACCTCGACGGCATTCTTGGCGATCTCGCCGATGCTGGCCTCGATCTGGTGCGTGGCCGTGGCCACCATCTGTAGATTGCCGTTCAGATGCTCGATGTCGGCGCGCTGCGCCTCCTGCGCCGCCCGCAGCGCGTCGATCTTTGCCTGGGTGCTGACGCCCCAGACGACGACGGCGCCGATAAACTCGCCGCGCTCGTTGGTCATCGGCTCAACTTCCAGATCGAGTTTCACCGGGCCCAGCGATATGGTCGCCTTGTGCGGGAGCTGGTGGATGCCGTTGTGCTGCTTGGCGCCGAGAATTCTGTCGATATTCTGCGGAAATTTGTGAAAAATGTGGATCGACTTGCCTACAATCTGGTCCACAGGCACCGGCAGATGCATCTGCAGGCTTCTCAGCGTCCTGAGCGAAGCTCGGTTGAGATAGCGCAGCGTCAGCTCCCGATCGCAGAACATGGCGTTGGCCGGCAGCGCATCCAGCGCGAACTCGAAGCTGCGATCCGCCTCCGCCTCGGCGGGAGCCTCAGGTAGCGCCTCGATGCCCATCGAAACGGGCAGCGGGTTGGCATTTCGTTGTGAAAACAGACCGGCGAACAAGCTGTGGGACATAAGCGCCTCTTCCTCCCGCAAGCCTTCAGTCTCGCCCATTTCATTGCAGGCCGGCGCGCGGAAAGGGAATCAATCCGCGGCGGAGAACGAAGACTTCCCGGATGCGAACTGGGACGTTCCAATTTGGCAGGGCGATAGTGCAATCCCTCACGAGGTTGTAACGATCGGACTGCCGGGAGAAACAGCGCGCGCCTCTTTGGAGAGCTGGATTTGCTTCTTTCGCGCTGGGGGGCGAGAATGGTCTGCCATGGGGTGGATGGAGCGGATTCGGATCGACTGCGAGGAGCGGACGCTGGCCGGTCTGGCGTGGGCAGCGCGGAAGCGCGGGCGGAGCGAAGAGCTGCCTGCCCACCTGGTCACCGGGATCGAAGGCGAGACGGCGGCCCTCTTTCAGTTGCGCCGCAAAGGTTACACCGTGGTGGCGCGGCGCTGGTCGTCGGGCGACGTGCCCGGCGATGTGGATCTGATCGCCTGGCAGGGGCCCATGCTGTGTTTTGTGGAAGTGAAGACACGCACCGCCCGCGACGCCTCTCCGGCCGAGATCGCCGTCGACTCCCACAAGCGCAATATCCTTCGCCGGCTGGCCCGCCAATACGTCCGCCAGTTGCCGCAGGAGACTGCGCCCCCGGTCCGCTTCGATGTGCTCAGCGTCTACCTGGTGCCGGGGCAAGAGAAGGAGTTCGTCCACTTTGAGGGCGCGTTCAGTTGGAGCGAGTGGGAGGATTACGAGCGGGGATAAAGAGGAATATGACCAAGTTGGTCATGTCGAGGTAAGGTGAAGTTATGGAAGATTCAGACATCGACGATCTGGACGAGTGTGAGCGGCGTCTCATTGCCAAGGGAATTATCATTCCTCCGAAGACGCACCGCCCAGAGGGATACAAGTTGCCGAGGCCGACCGGCCGAATGATCTCGCAAGAAGTAATGGACCAGATTTGGGAGGAGGAGCGCGCCGACCGATGTTGAAAGCGCAATTCGCGCTCACCTCTGCGCATCCTCGAACTCCTCATGCCAGGCCATCTGGATGGCCTCCAGGCGCGCCTCGTTCGACTTGGTTGGGTCGTCTGCGAAGCCATCCAACTCCGTCACATAACGGTGCAGGTCGGTGAAGCGGACGGTCAAGGGATCCAGGCCGGGAAACTTCTCAGCCAACTGAATGCCGATCTCTTCGGCGTCGGTCCAGTGAATCTCGCGTGGCATTTTGGCTCCTTACTTCTCTTCCGCCAACGTCAGCGGCTTGCCCTCGGAGACGTAGTTGCGGTTCCACTTGGGAATCTCGACCACATAGTCGCCGGGGCGGGTGATGACGGCCTGACAGCCCAGGCGCGAGTTCAACTGCTGATCGGCGGCCATGTCCAGGCGGTCGATCTCGTCGTCGTCGGCCTCGCTGATGCCCGCTTGGTCCTTGATCCACAGGTGGCAGGTGGTGCAGGCGCAGACGCCGCCGCAGGCGTGATCGAGGAAGACGTCGTGGTTCTCGGCCACATCGAGAAACGACATCGGCTTGCCGTGGTGTTCGTATGGCATCGTGCCGAATTCAAACTCCACCGTTCTGCCTTCGGGAAGAAAGGTGACGCGGACGAGTTTGTTGGCGGGAATGTTTTTCTCGGTTGGTTCAGTCATACAGACCTTCTTTCGTGCTTGCCCGACTTCTTGGAATCGAGGAAGATTTCCCAACAAGAGCCACGGAAAGCATACCTCAGGGGATAAATCCCCGTTCATGATGCGAATTCTGATGCCGGGGTTGAAACCCCGGCCTACCAGCATAACTCCCCAATTTATTCTGGCGCTAACTCCGCTAACGCCGCTACTTGAACTCCGCCGGGGCCATGGCGTGAGGCGCGGTCACGGCCTCGGCCAGCTCCTCGCCGGCTGTGTTCATGGTCTTGCCTCGCAGTGCGGTTGAGACGGCGGCCTCCATCATCAGTTCGGCAAAGCGGCACGTGGCCTGATCCAAGGCCAGCGTCGCCTCGCGGATTTGGGCAGCGTTGTCGCCCAGCTTGACCCGCGCCAGCCGGTCGCGCGCGGCGGCGATGGCGGCCTGCTCCTCGTCCCGCAACTGCGCCCATGCCGGGCTGCGCGGCGCGCGCTCGACCGCGGCGAGAATCGTTTCCGCCTCATTGCGCGCCTCGATCAGCAGCCGCTTGGCGAAGTCCTCCTCGGCGTGGTCAAAGGAATCCAGAATCATGCTCTCGACCTGTTCGTCCGTTAATCCATAGGTCGGCTTCACTTCAATCCGCGCGGCTTGGCCGCTGCGCTGCTCGCGCGCGGAGACGCTCAGAATGCCGTCGGCATCAATGAGAAACTTGACCTCAATGCGCGGAAGTCCCGCGCTCATCGGCGGAATGTTTTTGAGGTCGAAGCGCGCCAGCGAACGGCAATCGGCGGCCAGCTCGCGTTCGCCTTGCACGACGTGAATAGCTACGTTGGTCTGGCCGTCAACGCCGGTGGTGAAGTGCTCGGTAGCCGAGGCGGGAATAGTGGAGTTGCGCTGGATAATCCGCGCGACCGCGCCGCCCAGGGCCTCGATGCCCAGCGAAAGCGGCGTTACGTCCAGCAGCAGCAACTCCTCGGTGGACTTCGACGCTCCGGCCAGAATGTCGGCCTGCACGGCGGCGCCCAGCGCCACCACCTCATCGGGATTCAACTCGATGTGCGGCTTTTTGCCGCGAGCCGTGAGATGAAAAAGATCGTCCACCAGTTGCCGCACCGCGGGAATTCGCGTCGAGCCGCCAACCAGCACCACTTCATCAATCTGCTCGGGCGTGATTCCGGCGTCGGCCAGCGCCTGCTTGCAAGGTCCCGCCGTGCGCTTGAGCACCGGCTCGATCAGCATCTCGAAGACGCCGCGCGGAATCTCGCGCTGATAGCGGTCGCCATTGGGCAGCTCGATGTCAAAGTGCGCCGCCGGCTCGGTGGAGAGCTTGATCTTGGCCTCGATGGCGGCGTTGCGCACGGCCTGCACGGCTCCCGGATGCCGGCGCAACTCCACGCCGTGCTCGGCATGAATCTCGTCCAGGGCGATGGCCAGCAGCAGATTGTCGATGTCGTCGCCGCCCAGGTGCGTGTCGCCGTTGGTGGATTGCACTTCAAAAATTCCGTCGCGCAGCTTGAGGATGGAGATGTCGAAGGTTCCTCCGCCCAGATCGTAGACGGCGATGGTGCCCTCTTTGGCGCGGTCGAGGCCATAGGCAAGGGCAGCGGCGGTCGGCTCGTTGACCAGGCGAAGAACTTCGAGTCCCGCCATGCGGCCCGCGTCTTTTGTCGCTTGCCGCTGCGCGTCGTTGAAGTAGGCGGGGACGGTGATGACCGCATGCGTCACCGGAGCGCCGAAGAACCGCTCGGCGTTGCGCTTGAGTTGGCGGAGAATGTAGGCGGAGATCTCCGGCGGCGTGAAGCGGAGTTCGCCTAACTGAATGCGCGGGACTTCCCCTGCCTCCATGTCCTTGGCCAGACGGAATGGGAAGAGCTTCAACTCCTCCTGAGTCTCTTCGAGGCCGCGGCCCATCAGGCGCTTGACGGAGTAGATGACCCGCTCCGGTGTTTGGATGAGCGCCTTGCGCGCGCTGTTGCCGACGGTGACCGTGGGCCGGCCTCCTCCTGCCGGGATAGGATCTAGCGCCACCACCGACGGCACAAGATTCGAGCCGTCCACGCCGGGAATGACTACAGGCCGGTCGCCTTGCATGTAGGCGACCAGAGAGTTAGTGGTTCCGAGATCGATGCCGACTACGCGTCCTTCCGCCATCTTCTTTTTTCAAGCTCCCAGGGTCTCATTCACGTCGCGAAGCAGGTTGCTGAGGTAGCGCCGCCGGTCCAGCAGGGCCACCATGGTCTTCTCCGCCGTCTTGCGCGCCGCCGCGCCGCCCTCGTCCCACGCCTGCCACTGAATGCGCAGCTCCTGGTCCACCTCGACCAGCAGCCCGTCGAACCGTCTCTTTGCCTGCTCCAGGCTAGCTTGCAATTCCCGATCTTTCTCGTCCGCTTCGCTCGCCGCGCGCATCTCTTCCAGTTGCATGTTCAACTCGAAGACCTCTTCGAGCAGATCGGCTGGCACGCGAGAAGGGTCCCTCCGGTCCTTGCCGCTATGTTCCTCACCGATCTCCGCGCCCTTCAGCTTGAGCAGGTATTCGGTGCGGCGCAGCGGATCCTTGAGAGTGCGATAGGCGTCGTTGAGGAGCGCCGTGTCGGCCAGGCTCCACTGCTTTTCGTTCTCTTCGGCGCGGGCAAAGCGGTCGGGGTGCAGCCTGCGGCTCAGGCGATGAAACTCGTGCTCCAGCGCGGTCAGGTCCAGGTTGAGCTTCGGCTCCAGGCCGAAGACCGAGAAATAATCTCCGCCCGGCGGGGGTTGAATCTTGCTGCAATGCGGGCAAAAAAGAGTGGAATCGTTGTGGCCTATGGAGCAGGACCAACAGGCAACGGGAACCGCGGAATCGAGAACCTTCATCATGATTGCACTTTTTCTGCGTTTCAAAAAACTGTGAGCCGTGAAGGGCGCCTTTCATCCAGAACCAGCGGATTCGGCATGCGCCCGGAATCCGCCTCATCTCTTATTTTCCGCCCGCGGAGTGACCGGAGTCGGAATCGGCTTGATCTCCGCCGCCGGGGACGCCAGAGCGATCTCAAGGATGGTGTCGATCTCGCTCGGATTCTTGCCCAGAGTTACTTCCACTCCGGCATCGCTTTGCTTGCATGGAGCCTGCCCGCCGTTCAGAAAAGAGCAGTTCATAATCTTGGCTGGAAGCGCCGGCAAAACGAGCGTTGCGCCGGCTGGGTTGAGCAGATGCAAGTAGATTGTGTTATCGCGATAGGTTGAAACTCCGAAATCGCCGGGCAGGTAAGGGCCGCCGCGAGTGGCGTAGATGCTCGCGCCATTGCGATGGAGCCACTCTCCGATTTCGCGCAGCCGCGCCGCCTGAGCCGGATCAATTTGCCCGTCCGGCCGGGGACCGACATTGAGCAGGAGATTTCCATCGCGTCCGGCAGCGGAGACCAACAGGCGAATCACGTGATCGAGAGACTTGATTTTTGCGTTCGGCACATATCCCCATGCCCCTTCGGTAAGGGTTGTGCAAAGCTCCCATGGGTAACTGCTTTCGAAATCGCCTAGCGCATTGTCGCCTTCGCGGGATCGAAAATCCGCCGCGGCATCGGTCCGGTCGTTGATTATGATCGACGGCTGGAGCCTTCTCAGATTGTTGACTGCTTCCTCGTCCCGCCAACTGAAGGACCCGGTATAGCGCTGATCCTTCGGCCGCGCGGCCCATCCGCTGCCGGTGAAGTGAACGCCGCCGAAACCCAGCCAGTCGCCGCCGCCGCCGTCAAACCAGAGGATATCGAGCTTGCCGTAGTGAGAGGCCAGTTCGTCTAGTTGCCGATGATACTGCGCGCGCAGCGCTTCGGCGCTGGCCCGATAGATGCCTGGAAAAAAGAAGCCCGGATAGCGCCAGTCGAGCGGCGAGTAATACAGTCCGACATGAAGTCCGGCCTGGCGCATGGCCGTCACATAGTCCGCAACAAAGTCGCGATGAGCGGCGGATTTCATCGCCGTGAAATCGCTGCCTGGATCGTCGAAGAGCGCAAATCCATCGTGGTGGCGGGCGGTAAGCACGGTGTATTTCATGCCCGCCTCTTTTGCAAGCGCGGCCCAAGCATCCGGATGGAAGTTATCCGGATGAAACCGGTCTGCCAGCTTTGCATACTCCTCTACGGGAATTTGCTCCTGCCATTGAACCCACTCCCCGCGGCCAGGGATGGAATAAACTCCCCAGTGCATGAAGAGACCGAACTTGGCATCCCGCCACCAGGCGATGCGCGCGGCCGCATCCTTGCCGGCAACCATGGGCGCCCATTGCGCCCGCGCACACGATGACGCGGCAAAAATTGCCAATAATATCCAAATCAATCTCGTGCCACGAACAATCCTGTTCATCTTTCCTCCAGGATTACGCGAATCCCTACGCCGAAAACGATGTACCGCAGCCGCAGGAGCGCGCGGAATTGGGGTTGATGAAGTTGAATCCCTGCCGCATCAGCGTCTCTTCATAGTCCAGCGTCATGCCGTGCAGGTAGACGAACGATTTGGGATCGACGAAGACTCTCACGCCGTCAAATTCGTAGACGCGATCACGCTCGCGGGGATGCGTGTCGAACTTGATGGAGTAAGACAGCCCCGAGCATCCGCCGCCCATCACGCCGAGCCGCAGCCCGCCTTCCACCGGCGAAATGCCTTCTTTCGCCATGGCCGCGCGGATGCGCTGAATGGCCTTTGCGGTCACCTGCAATCCCTGAGGCGCTTGCGGCACACCTATCTGCTGCTGCGCCGTAGATGCTTCCTGCAGCGTCTGAGTACCAATCGTCACCACGTTCGACATAATCGCCTTCTTACCGCGCTACCGCAACCGCCTCGGCCGCAGCCGTTTCCACGGCGCGGTTCTTCTTCTTCCAGTCGCCGATGGCCGCGCGAATCGCATCCTCGGCCAGCACAGAACAGTGAATCTTCACCGGCGGCAGCGAGAGTTCCTTCACGATGTCGGTGTTCTTGATGGCCAGGGCATCGTCCACGGTGCGGCCCTTGATCCACTCGGTAGCCAGCGAAGAGCTGGCGATGGCCGAGCCGCAGCCGAAGGTCTTGAACTTGGCCTCCTCGATCACCTGGGTTTCAGGGTTCACGCGGATTTGCAGCCGCATTACGTCGCCGCACTCCGGCGCGCCCACCAGACCGGTGCCGACTGCCGTCGAGCTCTTGTCCAGTTGGCCCACGTTGCGGGGGTTGTTGTAGTGGTCGATGACCTTGTCGCTGTATGCCATGTGTTGCTCCTTCTGCGGGGGAAGCCGCTGTTCTTGAATCCGTTGCCGTTAACGAAACCTCTTCTCGAAGTACAAAATCAGAACAACAAGCCAAGCTAGACCGACGCCGATCCACACTCGATAAGCAGTCCATCGCGAAGATCGCTTCGCTTCATCCTTCCACTTGTCTTCAAGATCTTTGAACATCGGGCTGCTCCTTGCCTTGCAACTAATTCGCCGCTCAGTGCGCCGCCCATTCGATCTTGCTCAGGTCGATGCCCTCCTGCACCATCTCGTAAAGCGGTGAAAGCTGGCGCAGATGCTTGACTACGTCGATGACTTTGGCGGCCACATAATCCACCTCGGCCTGGGTGTTGAAACGGCCAAGGCCGAAACGGATGGAGCTATGAGCTACATCGTCGCCCAGACCCAAAGCCTTCAGTACATAAGACGGCTCAAGGGTCGCGGAGGTGCAGGCCGAGCCGCTGGAGACAGCAACGTCGTTGATGCCCATCAGCAGCGACTCGCCCTCGACGTAGACAAAACTCATGTTCAGATTGCCGGGCAGCCGATGCTCCATCGAACCGTTCACGTGAACGTAGTCCAACTCGGCTTCGAGCTTGGTCCTGAGCCGGTCGCGCAGGCCGGCAAGATATACAGCCTCGGTAGCCATCTCCTCGCGGGCGATCTCGCAGGCCTTGCCCAGTCCCACGATGCCCGGGACGTTCAAGGTGCCGGATCTCATTCCGCGCTCGTGGCCGCCGCCGTCGATCTGCGCCGCGATCTGCACGCGCGGGTTGCGCCGGCGAACGTACAGTGCGCCCACGCCCTTGGGCCCGTAAATTTTGTGCCCGGAGAGCGAGAGCACGTCGATGTTGTCGGCCATCACATTGATGGGAACCTTGCCCACCGCCTGCACCGCGTCGGAGTGGAAGATCACGCCGCGTTCATGACAGAGCTGGCCGATTTCCGCGATGGGCTGCAGGACGCCGATCTCATTGTTGGCCGCCATGATCGAGACAAGAATCGTTTTGTCGTCCATGGCCCGCTTCAGGTCGTCGAGATCGATCAGCCCGTCGGCCTTCACCGGCAGATAGGTCACGCGGTAGCCATGCTTCTCCAGGCGCTTGCAGGTGTCCAACACGCACTTGTGCTCGGTCGCCTCGGTGATGATGTGGTTGCCCCGCTCGCGGTACATCTCGGCGATGCCCTTGATGGCCAGGTTGTTGCTTTCGGTGGCGCCGGAGGTGAAGATAATCTCCTTGGCGGAGGCGCCGATCAGCCGCGCAATCTGCTCGCGGGCGGCATCGACGGCCTGCTCGGCCACCCAACCGAAGGAGTGATTGCGGCTGGCCGCGTTGCCGAACTTCGCGGTGAAGTAGGGCAGCATCGTCTCCAGAACCCGCGGATCCAGCGGGGTGGTGGCGTGATTGTCCATGTAAATCGGAAGGCTGACGCCTGCCGGCACTTCAACTTGGCTGACAAAGTTGCTCATTTGTGTCTCCATCCTCATCGGCTTCGCTCTTGAGGGAATATCGGGGATTGATTAAAACTTCCCTCAGGGGCTAAAGCCCGATCCTTTTTTACTGCGCTTCGGCACGACTCAAAGTCGCGCCCTGATACAAAGCCAACACAATTCCCAGTTTTTCCGCAGCATGTAAAGCCATGCCCTTTCAAAACATCGGCGAAGCAAAATCTCTGTTACAACGTCAGTGCAACCAACGCTTGCGCGGTCTGCTCTCGATCCCGCTGCGCTCGCGCCGCGGGTTGCTCGTGCTCCGCCAGATCCTGAATGCTGATGCTCTTCAAGACGCCGGCAATGGTATCGTTCACCCGCGCCAGCGGCTCCTTGATGGTGCAGCTTGGAGTCAGTTCGCAGCCCTTCAAGCCTTTGGTGCAGGAGGTGATGAAAAACGGTCCATCGATGGCGTGGATCACCTCGTAGACCGAAACCGTGCGCGCATCCCGCGCCAGAGCATAGCCGCCGTTCATGCCGGCGTGGGAACGGAGCAAGCCGTTTTTCGTCAGCAGTTGCAGAATCTTGGCCAGCAATTGCGCCGGAATCCCATAAGCGTCGGCCACATCCTTGGCGCTGAGCGCGGGCATCTCCGGGTGCTCGGCAAGGTACTTGAGCGCCATCAGCCCGTAATCCGCTTTCTTGGTCAACTTAAGCATGAGATATCCGACTTCTTCGGTCCGTATTCAGTATACGACCGTTTCTGTCGGGATTTCAAGTCCCCGTCGCGAATTCTTCCCCCTCACCCTCCAGGAACATTCCCAGGCGAGAAAAAGATTCAACAAATTGGGGTTTCAAAATCGTGAGAATGTCGATACAATCTGGCGAAAGAGCACTTTCATCTACCGATACCACGAACGATGGCCACCGCCTGCAGACACCCGAAAGTACGCATCGTCTCCCGGCACGAAGACACCGAGTTTGTCGAATGCCTGGATTGTGGCGAAGTCTTTGACTCCGAGGAGTTTCGCGATATGGAGATTGAAGACGCCGCCGAACCGGAATCCAGCCTGGAAGACGGCTGAAGCGCCGTGCCGGGACTGGCCGGTCCTACTTGCCGCCGTGGCCGTTGGGGGCCTGAGTGCCTACGCGTCTTGCCGCGATCCAGGCATAGTGCAAGCCCGAGACCACGGTGAAGGCCATGGTGGCATTGAGCGCCACCAGGCGAAAGCCCGCCACGCAGCGGACCGCCGCCGGCTGCTGCCACAGCAGGTGCTGCAAGAGCGCCTGTTGCAGGAGCACGGCGGCCACTGCGGCCACTTGGGCCAGGGTATTGGCCTTGCCGAAGATGCTGGGGCTGAACTCGCGTCGGCCCGTGGCCGCATACAGAATGGCCGCCACCACCAGGATCCCCACATCTCTGCCGAAGACGAGAACGGTCACCGTGATCGGAATCAGCGACATGTGCATCAGCACCAGGAAGAGCGTGCTCAGCAGCAGCTTGTCGGCCACCGGGTCAAGGTACTCGCCCAGCATCGTGTGCTGCTTCAGGAAGCGCGCCAGCAGGCCATCCAGCGCGTCGGTCAGCCCAGCCGCCACGAAGAGCCCGAAGCTGAGCCCGAAGTGGCGTTCCAGGATGGCCGCCACCAGGAACGGCGCCAGGCAGATGCGCAACAGCGTGAGCAGGTTGGGAGCGGTGCGGAATCGGTTCAGGTGTTGGCTTGCGAAGTCGGCCATGGCGGATTCAAGCGAGCGCTGTTCTCTTCCTCCAGCGGGAATGTGGACCGGGTCGGAAGGTTTCTTCGTCCGTCAACGATGGTACAGCATGGCGGCGGCTCCCCGCCCGTCTTTCCCCCCGGCCCCGATCCTGATAGACTAGCTGAAGTTGCCTTGCAGGCGCGTAGCTCAGTTGGTTAGAGCGCTTCCTTGACACGGAAGAGGTCGCTGGTTCGAATCCAGTCGTGCCTACCACGCATCTCCTTCCTTTGGCTTTGTCGCATTCTTGTCGCAAACTCCAAAACCACCCCACGAGCGGGCGTTGAAGCTGCTCTTTCCAAGTCCGAAGCGCGAGACAGCTCCTGCGGAAATGCTCTGCCGTTTTGCATTGCCACAGCTTTGCGAGATTCCTCGCGGTTGGTTTGAGCCTCCACTGGCGGCGTCGGCTCCGCTCCTGGCGTTGGGATGCCGATCAACTCGTCGTGAATGGAGTTGATCGTTGACCGGACGCCGCTTTCGAGCGACTGCATATAAACATCCGTGGTCGTCGCCAAGCGGGTGTGGCGCAAAATTCCCTGGATGTCCTTGACGTGCCCTTTGTCCTTGGCCAGCGTCGCGATGGTGCGGCGGATGACCTGAAACGTCAGCTTTGGCAGCCCGAGTTCTTTGGCCAACTTGTGCAGCACCCGATTGCGGTAGTTGCTCGAATCGATGAATCCGCCCCCGCGAGCCGGAAAAATGAACGCATTGGGATTGTCGGCGGATGGTCCGCGCACGTGTCTCTTTCTCTGCTGCGCCTCACGGCACTGCTGACGCCAGGCAACGAGTTCCTCCGCGAGTGCTGGTGCAACCGGAATCTTTGTGAGACTCGCCTTGGTCTTGCCCCAGGGGCGTATTTTCCCTTTGTACGTGGTCTCTTTGATCTCGATCTGGCAGAGTTCAGGATCGAAGCAACTCCACCTCAAGCCAAACAACTCGCTTGGCCGAAGAGCATTGGTCATGTCGAGAGTGAGCAGAATCCGGTCCCGCAGCGGCAAACTGGACAACGCGGCCCGCAACTGATCCCAACTCAGAATCGTCTTGTCCGTGTCGCGCAGCGCCGAAGGTGTCTTTACGGAGCGAGCTGGGTCTTTGAGAAGGAAGTCCTGTTCGACCGCCTCCCGAAAGATGGCCCGCATGTAGGTTCCAGCGTGCAACACTCTGTCCTTGGACCGGGTTTTGGCCAGCCGATTGAGGTGGGTCTGGAGAGCGAGCTTATCGATGTTTTCGAGCCGTACACCCCGGAACGCATCGACGAGATCGGCCTTGATGAGATACTTTTTCGTCTTGGCCGTTTCTTCTTTCCAGTCCACTTCTTTCAGCGGCAAGTAGCGGTTTTGGACAAACCAATCGAAGGTGACGCTGCCGTTTCTTACAACCCCATCTTCTGCGATCTGTCCGGTTAGTCTCTTGATTGCGAGTTCCAGCTCTTCGCGCGCCTCATACTTGGTCATCTCGGATTTCAGCCCGAGCGCAACCGGTGTCGAGACGGTCTTCGATTGATTTGTGCTGGGGTCGATCACTGTGCGGCGGAAGTATCCGTACCACTTCTTGCCGCGAATCGACACCCATCCCTTCTGGTGCGATTTACCCATCGCTTCCTCGATTTCTGTGTGGGAGGAAAACGGGCTACCTCGCGACTTCCTCCGCTGTCAGAAGTGGATCTCCTGCTCCCAAGGATTGAATTGCAGGCATTGAGTTCATGCAGCTGCTCCTCCTTCACTCTCTCGATCCAGAGAACCCAGTAGTGCCCGGCTCAGTTCATAGGTTGGTTGAGCAGCGGCGATCTGTCTAATGAATTCCACGGAGAGCGTTATTCCATTCAGGAATAACGCTCATGAAAGATGGCCGACACGATG
>JBEKNI010000065.1:0-19462 GCA_049522975.1 Occallatibacter sp.
CCACGCCCAGAGTGCGTGCTGCCGCCGCCTGGCTCTGGCCCGGCTTAACAAGCCGTGCCGCCTCTTGCTGGAATTCAAGCGTGTACCTGCCCCGCTTCCCATTCCTCATCTTCGCTACCCTTTCGCAATAGAACAGCTTGCTGAGGAGTGCGTTTTGCGGGGGCAAGGTCAAGATCTCCTGCCTATAACGCCGCTGCTCACGTCAAGAGGGGATGGACGAACGCTTACGAAACAACTGAAGGTGGGGCGAGTGAAACTCCCCGGTTTGCCGATACCTGTTTGCCGATAACGGATGCGCTCGCCTTTCCTGCACAACAGGGATACTCCCATCGTGAATCCGCCGGCGGTGAAATGTAAGTCTTCCCACCCTCAGCGGGGTTTGGAAATCTCACCGAGACCAAGGCCGCCCGCCCTTTCGCAGCGGAGTCAGTCCCGGATTGCGGTACTTACGAGTGTTCGGAAAACGCCAAATCGAGGGCTTCTTTGGCCACAATGGCCTCGTTTGGGGCTAAAAAGCGGGCAAAAAACGGGGTTTGCAGTTACTGATTCGTTAACATTACCAAAATGCAAGAAACGGGGTTTGCAGTTACTGATTCGTTAACATTACCAAAATGCAAGCTGTTGATACTTTGATGGTTACTAGCAACGAAGGGGCCGAAAAAAGATTTCCACAGGGTGGGGGGGTGGGGTCAGGGGGTTTTGGGGGAGAAGAAAACGGGAAAGACAGGGACTAGGGACCAGGGACCAGGGACGAGGGACTAGGGACTAGGGACTGAGATTGCGCGGGTTGGAGATTGGCGGGCGGTCATTGGAGCCTCGGAGTTGCGACTGGTTCTATTGTCCGCGCGGGAAGAGAAATTATCCGCAAGAACCTTTGGGCTTCGTTCAAGGCAGGCTCCGCGGCGGGGCCGGCGACCCGCTCATCGCGATGCGGCCGTGCCGACCAAAGCACACAGCCGACCCTGCCTTGATGAGTGGGCTGCCTGCCTTGGCGCTTCCATCCCCGGTCCCCAAAAGCTAGGGACCGGGGGCACCCTCAGCGGGGTTTGGAAATCTCAGCGGGACCGGGGCCACCCGCCAGCCTGCGAAAAAGGCCGTTTTGACGGTTAGGGGTTGAGAAACGGCCCGCAGGGGCTAAAGCCCTGTCCTTTATAATCAGCGGCTATCGGCACGACTGAAGTCGTGCCCTTTTACAGAACTTTCCTGGAACGGTGTTTTTCCACGACCTGATAGGCGCCCGACCTGCAAAGATCCAAGTGCGATTGCCCTGAAGTCTTACCTCCCCGGTCCCCAAATGCAAGGGACCGGGGGCACCCGCAGCGTGGTTTGGAGATCTCACCGCGACCGGAGCCACGCGCCGGAAAGCATACATCAGGGGCTAAAGCCCGCATTGATTCCATTGGCTTTATGCCGGGGATGAATCCCCGGCCTACCGCCCGGAGGAGTTTTTCCGCAGCCTGTGAAGCCGTGCCCTGATTACAAAGCCTGCCGTTGAGGTTCGTGGTCTCCCACTCATCCACGATGGAAGGACGCGGATCCTTCGACTGCGCTCAGGAGTGGATGCATGGGGCACAGTCCTCAATCAACTCTTCGGCCCTCTTCGCGGCGCTGGCGCACCGCAAAGGATTTCTTTGCCTGAACATGTGCTTGACAAAGCCTTCTTCCTTATTGAGGGCCACCTGCCCGAGATCAGTTCTCGATCGGGACCCCCGGGCTTGCGGGATCCTCCAGATGCACCTGCTTGGCTTCGATTCTCAATAGGATCTCAGTCGACTCCGCCGAACTGTTCACAGAGCCCAATGAAAACTTGAATCGGCAGTAGTCATCCGGCAGAAGTTCAACCTCAAGAAATTCAATAAAGTCATTCGGAATTGGCCCGGCCGGCTCGAACTGGATGGATCGCGCCTCCGTAAAAACCAGCAAGCCGTCCGTAATGTTCTCTTCGTTGTAGTAGTCCCAATGCCCCGAGGCACTTCGTATTCTCGAGACCTCGTCAACTTGGATCGCTACTCGTCCGCCCCATCCATCAATCGTGATGGACTTGCATGCGCGGTCGCCGAGGTAGACTGTCTTCAGAAACTCCGTCGCTAGCATAAGTTCCTTTCTGCCTAATGAATTGGCCAATGTGCGGCGGCCGAATTGGGTTTCACAACGTTTCCGCTCGTGTCGATTGAGGGCCCCTGGCCCGCCCTGTTGGGGCCTGTTCCTTGCAGGTGACCATGCCCGTGTGGCGTGGGGTTAGCCGCGTGACCCCGCGGGTTTAGGCGATGATAGTTTGACCCATTTGGGTAGGTCGTATGCGTATCGGCGCCTCCCGGTCCCGCCGACACGGTGCTGCCACCCTCGGGTTCGATCATCGTGTTGCCGTTTGGATCGACGACAAATCTGCCTACTTTTGCGCCCGTATTTGAATCAACCGTGGGCTCCGGTGCACTGCCGCTTCCCGCCTGACTCGCATCGCTCTTCAGGATGTTCTTAATCCCGTTGGCAGCCGTCGAAGCCCCATGTCCCGCAATTGCCACCCCTCCTATTGCTACAGCAGCTCCTGCAGCGCATCCTCCACCTAGTGTCTCGAGACAAGTGGCAGCTCCTCCACCTACACCTACTGTAGCTTGTAAAGCTCCATACGCAATCTCGATCCCCCCTCCTACGACCGAGATGGCGTCACCAATTTTCTGGCCCGTGGTAAAGTCAGAATTCCCTTGTTCTCGGCCTAGCCCGAAGGTTGCATTTGATTTCACGGCATTCCCCATGCCAAAGACGACGTCCCAAAAACCGTGCCCATCCGCGTCAGCCCGGTCAGTCGGATTATTTTCAACATACGCATACAGATTCAAGCTCTGCGGATCGTCCAGCTTCGCATACGGCACCGGCTCTTCCTTTGCGCTCCAATCCGGCGACATGAAGCGTCCCATCGCAGACGAGTAATAGCGCGCTTCGAAATAGTCGTTTCCTGACTCCACATCCCGTTCTTTGCCGGTGAAGTGGTGTTCGGTGGGGGCTTGGAGGTCGCCGCCGGTGCAACTTAACGCGTCGCCGTAGGGGAGGCTGGTGCAGGTCTGCTCGAGGACGCCGGCCGAGTCGGTCTGGGCGCGGCGGGTGCCGAGCGGGTCGTCGAAGTAGAAGTGCAGGCCGTCCTTGTCGTAGGTGCCGAGGAGCTTGCCGCCGGCCCAGAGGTTGGTGTGCTGCCAGGCGAGGCCGTTGACGCCGATGAAGGTCGAGCCGCCGGTCATGGCCGCTCCGGAGGCGCTCGCGCTCAGGCCCGTGGTTGGATTCGATGGCGAGCAGTTGCAGCCGGCCAGCGAGGCGCTGATGGCGTAGTCGACCCCTGGGCCCGTCGTGGTGGAGGTGAAGGTGACGACGGCGCTGCCGGCGTCCCGCCCCGTTGACGAAGACCTGCCAACGGGGACCCCATCGTAGAGGTATTGCGTGAAGGAACTGGCGCTGTTCTCGATCGCGCACAGCCGCCTCTCGGCATCCTAAGCGTATAGGTTGAGCAAATCCTGAGTCACATTGCCCGCCGCATCGTAGGCAAAGCCCGCTTCCCGATTGTTGGCAGTATAACTCCGCGAAGTGGAAAGGAGATTGTTGCTAGCGCCCGCGGCGCAGGGCGTGGAGGGGACGGTCGAAAACGCCTCCGGTCTGCTACTCCAGCTTCTGAATCTGCGTTCCCTCCGGGAGCGTGATCTGGAACTGGTCGTCCTTCAGCGTCATGTTCTCCTTCACGGTATCGACGGTGAGAACGATCTGGTACTCCTCCAGCGGGCGTTTGATGGTGACACTGGAGGGGTAAAGCGCGCCGCCGAAATCGGCATACTGCGCATACTTGACCTCGGTCTCCAGGTTGCCCTCGCTGTCGTAAATGTCCTGCTGGTAGGGCAGCAGGTCGTCGCGGTGGAAGTAGACCACGCGCTTGGGCTCCAGCTCGTGGCTATCGGCTTTGGAGCGCATGATGCTGAGCTTGTATTCCGGCACCGAGTAGAGGCGCTTCCTGGCCGCGTCCTCCACCATGATGGTGTCGGCGGTAACCATGTACTCATCCCGCGGCTCCAGCCCGCGCACGATCATGGCATCCAGAAAGAAGCCCGGCCGCATGTTTTCCAGCGGATTGGCCGACTTCTTGCGCAGCGAATTCGATCCCTTGACGGCCTTGCTGCCGGAGGGGACGAATAGAGTAAAGTCCGCGCCGTCGCTGGTCAGATCGAAGATGCGCGTGCCAATCACCGGAGCCCGGCCATAAACCCGCAGCAACTCCGGCTTGCGGATCATGATGATCCCGCCGATGGTGGTGTAATCTTTGGCCGTGCCTTCCTTGGTCTTGAGGACGCTGGCCTGAATCTCGACCTTGGCGTACAGGCTGTCGAGCGCGTCCCAGCGCTTGTTCAGGCGGTTGACCAGCTCATCGGCCGAAACAGTCTGCACCACCGACGGCGCCTTCGGAATAGGCAGCTTGCGCGTCGTCCACATGCACCCGGAGAGCAGCAGCGGAAGCGCCAGCGCGGCAACGGAAGCCAGACAACAGCGTGCTTTCACTGGGCGCCTGCCTTCTTCACTGCCTGCCGGTAGCCGGCCACGTTGCGCGCGTGCTCCTCCACGGTCGAGGAAAACCGCGACCCTCCCTGCGGATCGGCCCCGGCGGCCACAAAGTAAAGATAATCCGTCTTGGCGGGCTCCATCGCCGCCCTCAGCGACCGCAGCCCCGGATTCGCCACCGGACCCGGCGGCAGCCCCGCGTGCAGATAAGTATTGTAAGGAGTATCGAGTTTCAGGTCGCTCTCATAGATTGTGCCCCGCCAGCGGCCATCGAGTTCCAGCCCGTAGATCACCGCCGGGTCGGTCATCAGAGGCATCTTCCGCGTCAGCCGGTTCTCAAAGACGCTGGCCACCAATGGCCGCTCCGCGTCCACCGCCGTCTCCCTTTCCACCAGCGAAGCCATGGTCACCACGCGATGCACGTTCCCTTTCAATCCAATCTGTCCCGCCACGGCGCGAAAGCGTCGCACCATCGCCGCGCAAATCTGCGCCGCGGTTGCCTTGCGTGCAAAGTAATAGGTATCCGGAAACAGGTAGCCTTCCAGGCTCGTTGCTCCGGGGTCCAGATCGGCCACCAGCCCCGCCTGCTTTGCCGCGACGGTGAGAAAATCCTGCCGAGCGCCAAATCCCGCCTGCTCCAGCCGGGCGGCAATCTCAAAGATGCTCGCCCCCTCCGGGACAATCACCGTCTTGGTATAAACGTCGCCGCGGGCGATGCGCGAATAGACCTCAACGACCGTAGCCGGGTGGTCGAAGCGGTACTCGCCGGCCTTCAGCCTGCCCCGCTTAAACCAGCGCACCACATCGAACGCATACCGGCTGCCGATCACGCCCGAGGCTTCCAGTTGCTGGCCCACGCGTGTAGAGGAGGAGCCCGGCGCAACCTCCACAAAGGTCTCTGTCTCCGGCCCGTAGGGCAGCAAGATAAACCACACCGCCGCCCCGGCCGCGCCCCCCAAAAGCAAAAGGAAGATCAGCGCCCACAGAATTCGCTCCGCGCCGGAAACCCTTTTCCTTCTGCCCGTCCGTCTGCGTTGCGCCATGCGTTGCTGTCAACCCTTCCCGTAACTGATCTGCATTAAAACGCTCGCACCACTCCAAAACCTGTCATCCTGAGCGGAGTTTAGCGCGTACTTTGCGCCAAACGGAGTCGAAGGACCTGCGGTTGCTTTTCGCTGGGTGCCCCAGAACCCCAACGGAATCCCGCAAAGAAGGACGCAAGAACTTACCCGCCAGACACCCTACCTATTGATTGTACCGGGTTAGCTGGCCCGCAGGGTGTACAGTAACGGTCAAAGCTTTGATTCAAAGGCAACCACTCCCATGCCCAAGCTCGACCAAATCCGTGCCGAAAAGCTCATCCAACTAGCCCGCGAACGCTTCGACCCCAAGCTCAAAAGGTCGGAGCTAAAGGTCCTGCGCGACTCCGCCAGCTCCGAAGACCTGCCCGATCCCGGCGAGAAGGTTCCGCGTCCAGAGGTTCGCGCGGACTTCCTCCGCTGGCTTGCCACCGACCCGGAGGCCGCGCCGTATATCGACCCCAAGGGCCTGCGCGTATACGGCGTCACTCTGCCAGGAAACGCCAATCTTCGGGGCTGCTGCATCGGCGTTTTGCTCTACTTTCGTAGCTGCACCCTGGAGGGTGATTTGATTCTCAATTCCGCAGAGACGAAAGGTATTTATCTTTGGGACTGCTCGGTAAAGGGAGCTGTTAGCGCTAGACGGGTCGAGACGCATGGTCCGATCTACCTCCCAGGAACCCGCATCTCTGGTGGGCTTTGGCTCCGAAATGCGAGAATCACAGGCGATTTGTACTGCTCCGGCACGACGTTAGAGCCGGAAAATGGAGATGCGCTCTCTGCCGATGGCATCGAGATCGGCGGCGGCGTCATTCTACATAAGGGATTCACTTCGTCCGGTACGATCAGGCTAATTGGTGCCCGGATCAAAGGCGACCTGGAGTGCTCCGGCGCAAAGCTGGAAGTGAAAGAAAAAAATGCAATGGTTGCAGATCGCTCCGAGATCGGCGGCAGCGCCTACCTGAACAAGGGCTTCATGTCCACCGGCAAGATTAGGCTACTCGGAGCGCGAATCAGAGGCACATTGGACTGCTCCGGCGCGAAGCTTGAAGTGAAAGAAGGAGATGCGTTGCTTGCAGATGGTGCCGAGATCGGTGGTAGCGTCTTCTTGGACGAGGGTTTCGCTTCAATTGGCACAATTCTTCTGCACAGAGCAGAAATCGGCGGACATCTCGATTTCCGCGGCGCGATGGTAACACAGGTCAATTGCAGGAATCTGCGCCTCGCCGGGGATTTTCTGTGGATGGGGATTCGAAAGTCACAGAAGACTTCTCTCGACCTCTTGGGCGCGAGGGTGAAGAACCTGCGCGACGACAAAGAGAGTTGGCCGGAAGAGGGGAAGCTGGACATTGACTGGCTGGTGTATGAGGAACTAACCATCCATGAGCCCTCATCGGACGAAGATATCAAGGCCAGACGGTATACGCGCGAGCTCCCCTTGGTCGCCAGGGAGCGGATCGATTGGATCCTGCTTCAGGGGCCAGACCGCCGCACCGAGCCCCAGCCATGGATGCAGCTACGGGATTTGCTGGAGAGGAAGGGCGACCGCAAAGGGGCCAAGTACGTTCTCCGCCGCTTCCGCTACTTGCAGGCGCAAGAAAGCTGGATTCTCTGGCGATGGGCCAGGAAACTCTTTGCACTGCTGGAAGAGAATCCTCTCCGCATTCTCTGGTCCATTGCGTTTACGCTTCTGATCGGCACAAGCATCTTCGCCTGGGCCGGCTCCAAGCAGGCGATGATCGAAACGGTGCGCCTCCAGCCCGCTATGATTCGGTCCTACGAGGAGGCCAAGACAGATAGCCCCGTACCGAACAAGCCCGTATCGGATCACTACCCCCACTTCCAGCCCTTCGTCTACACGCTGGAAAACGCCGTGCCGCTGATCAAATTCGGCATGGACGAGAAGTGGGCGCCCGATCCCCGCCCCGAGCTTTGCCAGCCTTGGTTTCCCGGCTGGCCCTGGCGATATTTCTTGAGCACCTACGCCGTTCTCTCCTTCACACGCTGGATGTTGATTGTCTGGGGCTGGGCGCAGGCCACCATTCTGGCCGCCTCGCTCGTTGATCGCTTCAAGAAATAGCCCGCCAGTTCCAGCGGTAGGCGGCCCACCCATAACAGCCTGTGATGAAATTCGAAGATGCCGAAAACCATCCATCAGGGGCTAAAGAGGCTGCGGAAAAAGGCCGGCTTTCAAATGATTTCAACGATTGCTCGTTGATCTTCCCGTGAGAGACCATCCAGCGGTCCTCCAGATAACTTTTCCAACATCACCATGTTATCCGGCATCGGATTGTAATGTGAGGGATTTGTCATCTGTTTGTTCCCTCGGCAAATGGATTTGTGCTGCCTGGCCTGGCCGCTTCCTCCAGCTTTTCGTAGTGCCCATGCAGCGTCTGAATCAGCTTGAGCGCCTGGCGGGGATTGGCCTCCTCGCCCCAAGCGGCCTCTTCGCAGGCTGCCAGGTCGGTCTCCAGGCTGGCTTCCGCGCGCGGAAAGCGCCGGCGAATCACCGCCGCCAGCTCCGCCGCGCCCATCTTGCTCCCTCTCTGCCCGCAAAGTTTCAAGCTATGCCGCCGGAAACGCTCCCAGGCAATCGAGATGGCCGTGGCCGAGGCTCCGGCCTTGCGGTAGAGCGAGCCCAGCGCCTCCAGGAATTCGATAGGCGTAGCCCTGGGCGGCGGAGGCAGATCGCGCACCGGCCCGCTGCGCCGGCTGAAGCTGAATACGACCAGCAGCGCCAATCCCGCCAGCCCGAACCACAGCGAATTCCATGCCAGCCCCCCCGCATAGCTCCAGACCGAGCGAATATCTCCATGCAGCGACTCGTCCCAGTAGAAGCGGTGTCCCTCGCGCGGCCCCAGCGAGTTCAGCAGCAGGTCGAGGTTGCGGGCGCGGCTGAGGGAGCCGTTTTCCAGCGGCGTCGAGCCGGCCCACCAGACAATGTGCCCCTTGCCCCAGTCGTACTCCACCACCGCCGGATTGCCCGCACAAGCGTACTCGACGCGCTGCGCCGGGTTGCCCACATTCCAGGAGGCCCGCGGAACCATCCAGACCTCGCCCGTGCCGGCCAGCGTATCCAGTCCTTCCGGCTCCAGCTTGCAGGCGGCAAAGTTGAATTCTTCGGGCGTGTCGCTGGCCTCGCCGGGCAGGATGTAACCGCCCCCGTAGCCGGTCGAGAGCACGCGCCCGCCCCGCTCCACAATCTTGCGCACCGCCTTGATCTCGCTTGGCTCGCGGGAAAACGGTTGGGCAAAGATGACCACCGTCTCCGGGCCGGCCGTCGCGGCCAGCTCGCTCAACGGCCGCTCCCAGCGCTCAATCGGATAGCCGGAGCGGAGCAGCGTCTCGTATGCGGCGCGCGCGCCGTGCTGCCCGGCCAGGTAAGTCGAGGGCAGCGGATTGTCGTTGTCGTTTCCGCTGGGCATTAGAAAGCCGGTGGCGACGGCCAGCGCAACCGCGATTCCCACGCACCACAGCAGCAGCCGGCGATCCTTGGCGTCAAGCGAAGAGAGGAAGGTCATCGCGCGCCGCCTTCGGCTGCTCCAGCGCCCGCCGTACTCTGCCCCGAGATCAGCCCGCCGGCCAGTTCTTCCGCCTTCTGGTAGTCGCTCTCGCCTGCCGCGCGCCCTCCGTACCAGACACGCTCGAAGCTGCCAGTCAGCCTGGCCAGTCCCGCCCGGCGCGGGTCCTCCGGAGCCACCAGCGCCAGATACTCGCGCGGAGTGCGCGCCCGGTCAGCCGGCCACAGCCGCCTGGCTTCAAGCCGCGAAATCGCCGCCCAGTAAACGAAGTGAATCGCTTCGCGCCACTGGCCTGCGGCGGCGGCGCGGCGGGAATCCTTGAGCCACAGTTGCCAGTCGCGGGCCGAGGCGGCTCCGGCGGCTGGGCCCTCGCTCTCCGGAACCAGCCGGATGCGCCAGCGCCGCTCCAGTTGCATCAGCCCCCACACCAGCCCCACGCAGACGGCCAGGTAGAACCCCCACACGATCGCCCGCCCCACCCAGGCCGCGCCGGCCTGAAGTTTGCCCAGGCTCTCGAAGAGCCGGTTGAGCCATGCGCCCAGCTTCTCCAGAGCCGAGTCGCGCGCCGTGGGCGCTTCCAAGTTGCGGAAGTCGCGCCCGGCCAGCACCTCCTTCATCGTCGCGCGCTCCCGCGTGTGATCGGCAGCGGCGGCCGGCGCGCCTGCCGCCATTCCGTCCGCCTGGGCAATGTCCTGGGCGAGCCGCGCCCCGGCGGCCTTCAACAACTCGCTGGTCGTCGGCTTGGGCGGACGCGTCGGCTCCTCAGCCGGGGCCGGTTCCGCTCCGATGACGGGCTTCACCGGCGGCTTCGCCGGGGGATTGTCCTTGTTCTGCGAGTCGCCCTTGTTTTCGGACTCGCCCTTGGTTTGGATCTCGACTTTATTTTGCGTCTCGGCCTTACTTTGCGTCTCGCCCTTGTTTTGGCTCTCGCTCTTGACCTCATCCTTGCTTTGGGCTTTTTCCAGCAGCACGCGCAGCCAGTCGTAGCGCACCAGTCGGCGCTCCGCATTGGGCGCGTTGCCGAGTGGCACAGTGTCGTCCTGCCCGGCGAGCGCGGGGTCGCAGGTCTTCGCATCCCGCGCCTTGGCGCAGGCCTCCACCACGGCGTTCAACTCGACCAGATGCTGGCGGTACTCGGCCAGCGAAGCCTCGCGCCTATTGTCGGCGGTCTGCGCGGTCGCGGCAGGCGCGGGCGTCTCTCCGCAGGCCGGCAGCACAGCCAGAATCGCGGCCAGACCCGCAGCCAGCGCCGCGCCGCCGAGTTGAATTCGCGCCGTCAATCCTGACCCTCCCCGGCCTCGGCAGGCGCAGCCGGTCCATCTCCGGGGTGCGGAGCAACAGGCGCATTCATTCCTGCGGCATCCATCATTCTCTCGATGTCGTACCCTTCATGGCGTATGCGCTGATCATAGTAGATGAGGGTGAGGACGATGGGAAAGATGGGACCGAGCAGAGTTGATACAAGCACAATCTCCAGTAAATTCAGAAGCCTGTACAAGGGATACCCATGCCAGGCGAATCGCTTCCAATGCAGCGCGAACACCAGGATGTCAGTCGGCAAGACGACGAGCAGGATCAAGCCCATTCCAACCACAAAGATGAGGAGCCAGACAAGAAATATCTTGGCGCGGCAGCCTCTGGAGAGCGCCCATGAACGCTTCAGCGATTCGAGCCATGCAGCGCCTTCCAGCACCGATGCCGGAAATGAAAAAGCCAGAGATGTGCCCATGCTCACAATGAATCCCACAATCAGGAGGACGATCAGAACGAAGACTAACTCTGCCCCCGCCGCGAGTGCCCCGCCTGCATGAGCATCGGCAATCCTCCCGATCAAGGCGGCTGATCCGATGAACAGGAGAGCGGGGACAAGTACTTCCACTGTCGCCAGCGCCAGAGCAAGCGCAAGGAACTCTTTCGCGCGATTCCTGAATGCCGCAATCGCCGGACGAAGACTTGACCGCTGGCCAGTAATAGCGCCTACAGTGACGCAGGCGAATGCCGGGTAAAACAGCAAGTGAATGAATTCCTGGACAAAATACATGGCAGCCTTGGAAGATAGCCCCGAAAGAGTCATGTGGAAGAGAAGATACTTGCCAGAGTTCGGCTGATTTGGCCCGAACATTCTCCCGATCGTAGATAGAGCCGCGTATGCCAACGCGGGAAACGATGCAATTCCGGCAAATACGAAGAACCCTCCACGGTAGATTCTCAGCGAGCCGTCGAGGATCTCGCGCAAGGTCAATGGGCGCAGGTTTGCTGTCATTCCTCCACTCCTGTTTGCAGTGAGTCTGATTCATCTTCCGGCGCGTGCGTGAGCCGCAGCGCCGCCGGCAGCCAGGGAAGCGGTTCCTGCGCTGCTTCCGGCACAGGGACGGGCGCTTGTGCCGTCGCAGGCGGCGCGGCCACCATCCCTGCCTGCTCCATCATCCACTCAATGTCGAAGCCCTCCTGGCGTATGCGCTGATCGTAGTAGAAGAGCACCAGCGCGATGCCATAAACCGGCCGTATGAGCGCCTGGACGGCAAAGGAGCAGCCGTACAAGATCAACATCATTACTATCGTGGCAGTTTGCTGATGCTTCTGGCTGGTCATGCCGGGAATCATGAAGAAGAGGATCATGAGAAAAAATGTGCCCCCCACCGAAAGCAGCCAACTCAGCATCGCTCCCAGCAGGCCGAGCACGAAGATGCGGCCGCGCGTCCCCTTGCACAACGCGAAGGAGCGCTTCACCGAGGCCCAAACCCTCATCTGCTCGACCACGCACGCCGGGAAGGCAAGAGAAAGCTCGATCAGCATCCAGAGGATGTAGCCGGCCAGGGCGATCAGGATCAGGACCATCGCCAGGCCAAAGACAAAGCCGTCGGCGACGTTCCCCATGCCGGCCTTCTGCGCCAGGGCTGCCGCCGCGGCGGAGAGGAATACCACCGCAATCCAAACCACAAAGGGAGCGACCCAGATAAAGAGGACCCGAAGCAAATAGAGCCCGATGTAGCGCCAGCCGCGCCGCCAGACGTCCTTGTACACGTTGCGAATGGTGGTCGATTCGCCGAAATAAACCCTGGAAACGGCGTGGCTCATCGCCGCCGAGGCCAGCGCCGCTGCCGCTACGTAGCTGGGCAGCGCCACCAACGCGCCGCCGACGGCAAAAATCCCCACAAGAAAATACCCCTCCGCCGTGGGGACCGAGCTGGCGCCCGATCTGCTCCACCATGCGGCAACCAAGCCGGTGACGCAGCCCAGCGCCACCATCACTGCGGTGGGCAGTATCGAGATCCCGAGAAAAACCAGGAAGCGCGAGCGGTAAAGCTGCGCGGTACGGTCCAGAATTTCCCCCAGGCTCGAAGGGTGCGGCGGCTCATTCATGCGCGCTCCCGGAGTCTGGCGGTGCCGTCGTATCCGGCTCTACAGCGGATCGTGTCGGTGCGGCAGGCGGCGGCTCGAAATGCGCGTCGAGGGCCAGCCAGGGCTCGGCGGCTGCCTGCGGGGCGGCTGGCTCTGCTGGAGGAGCCGGCTCTGGCGGCGTCAGTCCGGCGGCCCGCATCATCCACTCGATGTCGAAGCCCTCCTTGCGGATGCGCTGGTCGTAGTAGAAGAGCGTCAGCCCGGTAGCGTACATGGGACCGATGAAGCTGTTGGTAAGGAACCCCACGAACTGCTGCAGCACGCGGACCCACACCGGCAACTGGCCGTGAGATTTGACCGCCGCGACGACAAAAAAGACCTCCGCAAGAAACACCAGCCCGATCTGAATGACAACAATCAGCAGCCCGAGCAGGAAGATGCGCCCCCGCGATCCCTTGCTGAGTTCGATGCTGCGGCGAAGCGCCTTGCGCGCCGGGAGATTCTCAACCACACTGGCGGGAACGGCCAGCGAGTAACGCAGACCCATCAGAATGGCATAAACGAACCACGCAATGCCCAGCAGAACAAAGACCAGCGTAAGCAGACCGAGGAGCAGGAAAGTCTGCGGGCTATCTGATCCGCCCTTCCCACCCATCGGAACCACCGAAAAAAGCACGCCGGCGTAGCCGCCGCAGATCAGCAAAAACGGCGTCCAGAGGATGAAGGTGACGATGATCATCAGCCACAGGTAACGGCCCAGGCGCGGTAAAATGCTGGAATAAGCGCCGCGAATGGTGGCCGGCTCTCCCAGGTGAACCCAGGATACGGCCTTGTTATTGGCCGCCAGCGCCGCGCCCGCGAAGATGAAACTCAACGGCAGGAAGACGATGATCGAGCCTCCCGTGACCCACAACTCGTACTGGCTCACGTGCCGCGCGCGCAGGATCTCCTCGGCTCCGATCTGTAAAAGGCCCAGCACCAGAATTACGCCGCCATACACGGCATAGATCCCGGCGAAGAGCAGAAAATTCGAGCGGTAGAGTTGGGCGGTGCGGTCCAGAATCTCACCCAAACTGAGCGGGCGGAGGTTGCTTTCCATGTTGGACTCCCCTTCAGATGAAGTGTTGGCGCTTGCCGGGATACTAGCACAGCCGGAATCTCTTTCGCCGCGCGCACCGGGAAAAACTCGCCCGGCCCCGGAGTTGCCGCTTCGAGGAACTGGCCGAACTGCGGCGCTTCCGCAACTGCTCGCCCCGGAAACACTTGCCGCGAGTGGCGTCTTCCTTTCCCCGCCTCCCGCGCTATATTTGCCAAAACGCCGCCAGAGTTGCGGATTGATTCGCGCTTTTGTCTGCGAGACTCCTGAAGCTGTATTGACTTTGGAAAATCAAATGTCCACAGGCGCACACCCCAATGAAGCCCGCAAACTGTCAAGTCGTGAGCCACACAGCTATGGCCGGATTCCGATCACGCTCATCATCCGTCCGGCGCGGCCCTGCGAGGCGCGATGGGAGAAGAAGAACTCCGGCTGGCAGCTAGTGCATCCGCCAATCACCTTGATTGCCTTGGGTTTGAGACCCGCGTCCAGCAACTGGCGGCGGTTGGCCTCAACCAGATCAAGGTGCAGGCCGGAGCCGATCTCCGAGTGGCCGGGCGCGCGCTGCGTCAGGAAGAGCATCGGGTATTTCGCGCGCACCGGATCGGAGTCGCTGACCTCGCGAAAGAGCTCGCCGGCATAGGCGAACTGCGACTCGAAGCTGGAAACCACCTCATCCCCCACTGCGTAGCAGCAGGGGCCGATGCCGGGACCGATGGCGGCAATCAGATCCTCCGGCCGGGAGCCGAAGGCAAGCCTCATGCGGCCCACGCCGCTCTCGACGATGCGCTTGACCGTCCCGCGCCAGCCGGCGTGGAAGGCGGCCACGACGCGCCGCTTGCGGTCGGCTACCAGGATCGGAATGCAGTCGGCGGTTTGCACGCCCACGAGCAGCCCGGGGGCATCCGTTATAAGGCCGTCGGCCTTCACGAGTGGCTCGCGGCTGGCCTCCGCGGCGCTTGCCAGGACCACCCGGTTCGAATGGATCTGGCGCAGAGTGACCAGCGGCGTCGCCGGGTTTCCGCTAATCGCCTCGACCAGTAACCGGCGATTCGCGGCGACCGTCTCCCGGTCATCGTCTGCCGTAAAACCAAGATTCAACTCGCCTTGTGCGCTATCCGAACAATAGGCCCGGCTGAGGCCGCCGCAACGAGTGCTGAAGCCGTGCCAGAGCCAGCCCGTCTTCTCCCACCCCGGCGCCGCCAGCCACTGGACGCCATTGGGAGCTACGCGGGGCGCGGGCGGGATAAGCTCCTGCCGCGCTGTTTGCTCGAAACGCATCCTGCCTGGGAGCCCGGCCTTCCACCCCGCAGACGAAGGCCTGTCCGCCGGGACCCCGGCCTTCCCGCGCAGGCTGCGCGTCAGGCCCGCCCGCTCAAAAAGCGCGTCAATCGCCCGGATGGCCGGCTCGGGGTACGTTTCTGGGGTCGCGGAGGAGCGCATCTGGCTCTGATTTTATGCGGGAAGGCTAAAGCATGTGGGCCTGCCTTCCGGCAGGCCCGCTTGAGAGGCAATTTAGGAGGGGGTCCAGAGGAGAATTTGAGAAGAGGTTCTTACTGAACCTTCAAGAAGGAGTGGGTACCTTTCTTGGCGGGTTGTACTTCGGGGAAGCCTCTGCTAGTTATTTAATAAGATGCGGCAGTTCAGGAAAGGTTGCAGGATTCCTGTGCAAATTTTCTCGGCCAAAGATTCTTAAGGCCGATCCGGCTCGTTCAGGGCCGGGGATTGCCGCCTGAAGCGCCTTCGGGCGCCAGTTCCGGGCCAGCCTGGAGCCTCCCAACAAATTACCATGGTTCTTCCCCAGGTGGACTTTGCCTGGAGTCCAACCGCAAAGCGCCGACAAACCCCCGAGGGGGAGTGCGTCCTTGCTCCCCAACAAGGAGTCGCCATGCCGGTTGCCGCTCTTTCCACCGCGGGGTTCTCGCAGTACATCTCCGCGTCCAGCAACGTCTCGGCGTCGCAGCAGGCCTGGCAGTCGCTTGCGCAGAGCCTGGCATCTGGAAATTTGACCGCCGCGCAGAGCGCCTTCGCGGCTTACAGCAAGCTGAACCCGGCCCAGACCTCCACGAGTAGCGGCTCTTCGGGCGCTCCGCAGCTCTCCACCGACATGGCCGCGCTGAGCAGCGCCCTCAAATCGGGCAAGCTCTCCACGGCCCAATCCGCATTTTCGACCGTGCAGAGCGATCTGAAATCCACCCCGTCCCAGTCCGTAACCAGCGCGGAAACCGCCGTAGCCCAGACCGTGCAATGGGTGGACGACCTGCTCAGCCTCTCCAGTACGAACAGCGCCCCATCGACTCCTGTCGATCCGACGACCGCCATGCTGAACGCCGCCTTCAGGGTGAACTCAAACTCCAGCACGACAGACCCCGAGACCGCGCTTCTTGAGAGCAAGTACGGCGGCAGCGCCTCCAGCAGCGGCACGACTTCAACCACAGCCGGCAGCACCCCAACCGCTCCCGCGATCGCAACCAGCGGCAACTCCGGCAGCGCCGCCAGCGTCAACGCTTGGGCATAAGGTCTAGCGCTCCCACAATGTTCGGGCGATGCCTTCTGCCCGTGCCAGCCGAAAGCCGGGAGCATCTAATATCTTCGTGCGGTGTAAGATAAGAATCGGTCCTGCGTCCTCCGGATAACTTCTCCGGGAGCTTTCCTCAGGCCCCATCCACGTGTATCCAGTCCTCTTCCACATCGGTTCGATCCTCATCCCGGCCTATGGCGCCTCGACGGCCATGGGGGTGCTGCTGGCGTTGTTTCTGGCGCAGCGCACGGCGCGCGTGGCTGGCCTCGACGCCGGCAAAATGTGGAACCTCTGTGTGCTGGCGGTTTTTGCGGCTCTTGCGGCCTCGCGGCTGCTGCTGGTTGCCCTCAACTGGACTGATCTGCGCCTTCACCCTTCGTGGATGCTGGGACTGGCGATGATTCATCACCCGCTGCTGACCGGCTTTGCGGCGCTGGCCGCATCCCTCGCGGCGATTCTCTATGGACGCTGGCAGCGGCTGCCGTTGTGGACCACGGCCGATGTGCTGGCCGCGCCGCTGGCGCTGGGACTGGCCTTCGAACAACTGGGCGCATTGCTGGCCGGCTCAGGTTATGGAACTGAAGCCAAGGGGACAGCGGCACATTGGGCCGTCACCTACACCAACCCGCTGGCCGCGCTCTGGAGCGGCGCTCCACTGGGCATTCCGCTGCATCCTGTGCAAGCCTACGCGGCGGTGGCTTTTCTCGCGCTTTCGATTTTCCTGCTGGCTTGGCTTCCGCACCGGCGGCGATCATGCGATCTTGCCGGGCTGTTCCTGCTGGGCGCGGGCGTGGCCGTTTTCGCCACCGAGTTCTGGCGCGACCCCGAGGGGCGGGGCGCTCTGCTCGGCGGCGCGATCAATGGGCCGCAGGCGGCGGCAGTAGCCCTGGTGGTGGTTGGAGGGCTGGTGTTGCTGGAGCGCAAAGGTCCGGCAGCGAACTACGAGACCGCCCATGACTGAACTGCACACCATCGAAGCACCGCCGGAGGCCAAGGGCCAGCGCCTCGACCAGTTTTTGGCCGCGCAGTTGGAGGGCGTGAGCCGCTCGCGCGTCCAACTCCTGATCGACCAGGGCGATGTTCTGGTGAACGGCCTCGTCGAGAAGGCTTCGCTCAAGCTGCGCGGAGGCGAGAGAATCGACATTACCGGCGACCCGCGCCCGGCGCCGCTCAAGGCCACGGCTGAAGAGATTCCCCTGGACGTGATCTACGAGGACACGGATCTGGCGGTGGTCAACAAGCCGGCCGGGATGATGGTTCATGCCGGGTCAGGGCAGAATGAAGACACGCGCAACCGCGGCACGCTGGTCAACGCCTTGCTCTACCGCTTCAAGGCGCTTTCGGCCACCGGCGGCGACCTGCGCCCCGGCATCGTGCACCGGCTGGACAAAGAGACCAGCGGCCTGATTGTCGTGGCCAAGAACGACCGCGCCCATGCGGCCCTGGCGGAGATGTTCGCCAGCCGCCAGATCAAAAAGACTTACATTGCGCTGGTTCAGGGAGCAGTGGAGCGCGCCAGGGGCACTATCAACGCCGCCGTGGGCCGCGACCCGCTGCGGCGCACGCGCATGACCGCCAAGCCCCAGGAGAATGCCCGCGCCGCCGTCTCGCATTACGAAGTCGTCCGCCGCCTCTCCAATCGCTTCGGCAAGTTCACCCTCGTCAAGGTCCGCATCGAGACTGGGCGGACGCATCAGATTCGCGTGCACATGGCGTCGATCGGTCATCCCGTGGTGGGAGACACGCTCTATGGCGGCTCGGGCCACTTGACCGATCAAGCAGCCTCGCAGGCCGCAACCTCCAAAGCGGCTCGACGGAAGGCGGAGCCGGAGCGGCTGCGACTGGGGCGAAACTTCCTGCATGCCGCCCGCCTCGAATTCCCGCACCCCAGGACCGGCAAATTGCTCGAACTGGAGGCGCCGCTGCCAGCGGAGTTAGCGGCGTTTCTGAGCCGGCTGGAAGATCCGCGGGCCAGTTGTTCTTCCGCATAACCGGCCAGACCTCAGGAAAAGACTTGGGCGGCCTTGATAAAATGAGGATGCTATGACCAGAAAGCTCCTTCGACTGGCGTTTGCCGCCGCGTTTGCGGCATCCGCCCTCCACGCTCAGCAACCCTCGACCCCATCCGCAGCCCAGCCCGCGTCCGCCCCGGCCGCCCAGCAACCTGCCGCGCAGCCCGCCAATCAGCAGGGGGAGACGGTCCCCTACAAGATTCCGCTGGTCGTCAATGAGGTCAACCTGATCTTCACGGTCACCGACAAGCACGGGCACTATATTCCCAACTTGAAGCAAAGCGACTTTGCGCTCCTCGACGACCAAAAGGCACCGGCCAGGGTGAACTCCTTCCACCAGCAGATCAATCTGCCGTTGCGCGTGGGTCTCGTGATTGACGCCAGCACCTCGATCAAATCGCGCTTCCAATTCGAGCAGCAGTCGGCGACCGAGTTCTTGCTGCAAATTCTCAAGGCGAAAAGCGACCGCGCCTTCGTGATGGGTTTCGATGTGACGCCCTCTGTGACCCAGGACTGGACCAACAACTTGGACGCCCTGGAGACCGGCGTGAACCGGCTGCACCCCGGCGGCGGCACGGCGATGTACGATGCCATTTATACAGCCTGCCGCGACAAGCTGAAAGACGTTTCCCGCGGCCAGGAGCCGGTGCGCAAGGCCATAGTGCTGATCTCCGACGGCGACGACAACCAGAGCCGCGTTTACCTCGATGAAGCCATCAAGGAATGTCAGCGAGCCGAAACCATCATCTACGCCGTCAGCACCGACTGGAATCCCAGCGGCGGCAAGGGCGACCATGTCCTCACACAGATGGCCGCGGAAACCGGCGGGCAGGCCTTCTTCCCGCCCTCGGTCGAGGAGATGTCGACCAGCTTCCACGCCATCGAAGAGGAGCTGCGCAGCCAGTACGCGCTCACCTATACTCCGGCCGACTTCAAGGAGAATGGCGCGTTTCGCCCCATCTATCTTTTCTGCAATGACCGGCGCTACCAGGTGCGAACCCGCAAGGGCTACTTCGCGCCAAAGCCGTAAGGAATCGCCGAGGATCTCGACGCTCTGTCAGGCAAGGCCTTAAAGCCTTTCCACAAAAGCCGTGCCCGCAACCGGCCGCCGCCCTGCCATCTTCCTCGCGCGCCGGGTGCCCCACCCTCGCCGCTGTCATCCTGAGCGGAGTCGAAGGACCTGCTTCTTGCATGTTGCGGCGAGGGCGGAAGGGAATCCGGCGTAAGCGTCCCGAATTCCCCTCTGGCATAATCTCGGGTATGCAACCGACTATTCAGTCATGGTTCAGTCAGAGGGTGGGGGAGAGGCGCGTCGCGCACGGAGATGGCGATCGGTTGCAGAGAAGCGGCGGATCGCA
>JBEKNI010000066.1:0-17630 GCA_049522975.1 Occallatibacter sp.
ATCATGCCGAGAATGTCTATCAAATCAACGCAGGGATTTAGCCCCTGCCGCTCTCGACTGTCCCAAAACCCTCTCACACCCGCGCCACACCCTTCGCCGGAGCAAGATTGATATTCATCTTCGAGAGAAAACATACTCCCGGAATTCTCAAAGTTCTACTGCCACCCCGGCAGAGCCGGGGATATCCTCTCTCTTTAGCCCCGGAGGAACCGCCCAACGTGTAGCCGAACTCGATCAGAGGTTCCCTAAAGTCGTTCCCTTTCAATGCAGAGCGTTTTTCCGCAGCATGTTCAGCCCGCGCTCTTCACTCTCCGCGTGGTAGAAAGGTAAGTTGTGGGAGAAGCGGAGATTTCCATGGCCGGCTCAGTGAAGGTCCTGATTGTCGAAGACGAGCCCAACGCGCTGATGGGGCTGGCGGAACTGATCTCCGGCTGGGGATATCTTACCGAGACAGCGCGCGATGGAGTCGAGGGCTGGGAAAAGGCTCTGGCGTGGGAGCCGGCGATCGTGGTCACCGATCTGAAGATGCCGCGGCTGGACGGGATTGGTCTGCTCCAGAAGCTGACCGAGGAAGGCTCCGGCCTCAACTCGAATCTGGCCGTGGTGGTGCTGACCGCCATGGGCTCGGTTCAGTCGGCCGTGGACGCGATGAAGCTGGGCGCCTACGACTTTCTGCAAAAGCCGGTGGATGCGACCCGGCTGAAGACCATCCTGGCCAACGCCACGCGGCAGCGTGAGACCACTATCGAGCTGGAAGTTGCGCGCCGCCGTCTGCGCGAGACCGGGGTGCTGGGCGCGATGGTGGGCAGTTCGCGGCTGATGCGCGAGATCTTCGGCCTGATCGAGCAGATTGCGCCCTCCAACGTCTCGGTGCTCATCACCGGCGAGAGCGGAACGGGCAAGGAGCTGGTGGCGCGCACGCTGCATGAGCTGAGCCCGCGCAAGCAGCGGCCCTTTGTCGCTGTCAACTGCGCGGCGATTCCCGAAACGCTGATCGAGAGCGAGATCTTCGGCCACGAGAAGGGCGCATTCACCGGCGCGGCGGAGCGGCGGGCCGGCTGCTTTGAGTTGGCCCAGGGAGGAACGCTGCTGCTGGACGAGATTGGCGAGATGCCATCCGCCACGCAGGCCAAGCTGCTGCGCGTGCTGGAAGAGCGCAAGCTCCGCCGGCTGGGCGCGCGCCACGAACAGCAGGTGGACGTGCGGGTACTGGCCGCCACCAATCGCGACCCCGCCCAGGCCGTCGCCCAAGGCAGCTTGCGAGCCGATCTCTACTACCGGCTGAATGTCTTCAATATTCATATGCCGCCGCTGCGCGAGCATCTGGAGGATCTGCCGGCGATGGCCGAGGCGATGTTCGAGGAGATGAACCGCAAGCATGGGCGGCGCGTCTCCGGGATTGCGGCGTCGATGCTGGACCGGCTGATGGCCTATGACTGGCCGGGTAACGGCCGCGAATTGCGCAACACTATCGAGCGGGCGGTAATTCTCTGCGCGGATGGAGCGCCGCTGGACACCGGGCACCTGCCCAAGGGCTTCTGCAAGGAGCAGACGAAGGCCGCGCAGGCCCGGGACGCGAATACCGTCGAGGTGCGCGTAGGCTCGACCGTGGGCGAGGGCGAGCGGCTGCTGATTCTGCGCACGTTGGAATCCACCGGGCAGAACAGGACCCGCGCCGCGGAGATTCTGGGCTTGAGCGTCAAGACCCTGCACAACAAGCTCAAGGCGTACGGCCGCGAGCGCGAGGAATCCCAAACCTGAGCCATGCGCCTGAAGACCAAACTCGTTCTGGCCATCACCCTGCTGGTCTTTCTTATCGCCGGGCTGCTATCGCTGGTTTATGTGAGCCAGTTGCTCCATGCGGCCGTCGAGCAGTCCTACGAGACCAACAAGATGGTCGCCGGCCAGGTGCGGCTAGCGCTCGAGAACGCCTTGGAGACCGGGCTCAAGGACCGGCGGGTCGATCCCAACAACCCTGCCGAATTGCGCAACCTGGCGGCCGAGGCTGTGCGCGGCAACGCGGCTCTCGAGGCGGTGATCGAATCGGTGAACCGCTACTCGCTCACCGTCTACGACATCAACATCGGCGACAGCCAGTCGAGCACGCTGCTCAGTACGAATCCTGAAAACGAAGACAAGCCGTTGCCGGCGCGCCTCGATTACCGCCAGCTTCTGAACGCTAATTTCGTCCAGTTGATGCGGGAGGTCTACGGCCCGCCCAGGGTCTTCGATATTGTGGCTTCGCTTGAGAACAATGGCCAACCCTTCGCCACCGTGCACGTGGGGGTGCGCACCACGTTTTTGCGCGCCGTCTATGAGCCCTGGCTCACCAACGCCCTCACGCTGATGAGCTTTGCGCTGGGAGCCGCGCTGCTGGCGGCCTTCCTGCTGAGCAACCTGGCCCTGCGGCCCCTGGAAGAGATCAGCCTGCAACTGGACCGCTGGACCCTTTCGAGCGGCGTGGATCAGGCTCCGCAGCCAGATACGACGGGACAGGATACGGCGGCGCAGGTCTCCAGCAAGATCGAGATCATCGGCCAGCGGATGCGCAGCGTCGAAGAGGTCTATTCCGCCTTGAAGGAGAACCTGGACCAGATTCTCGGCAACCTGCAGGACGGGATTCTGCTCTTCACCGGGGATGGGCGGGCGGTGCTGGTCTCCGAGGCGGCGCGGCGGTTTCTGGGCATCGAGCAAAGCGCCATTCTGGGCCTGCGCGCGCGGCAGATCTTCGACCCCGAGACGGTGCTGGGCCGCACGCTTCGCCAGGCCTTCGAGGCGGGCGCGACCGTAGCGCAGAAGGAGGTTCGTACCGAAACCGGAAGGCGGATTCAAGCCTCGGTGGATTTTATTCACGACGACCGGGCGAGTCAGGAACTGGGCTCTCTAGTCACGCTGCACGACCTGGAATCGGTCCAGGAGATCGAGACGGAGCTGGAGCTATCGCGGCGTATGGCGGCCATCGGCCGGCTCACCCGCGGCGTGGGCCACGAGGTCAAGAACCCCATCAACGCCATCGTAGTCCATCTGGAGCTGCTCAAGACCAAGCTGGGCGAGGCCGGCGCCCCGGCGATTCGCCACCTGGAGGTGATCGACGCGGAAATTCACCGCCTGGACCGCGTCGTCCAGACGCTGGTGGATTTCTCGCGCCCCGTCGAATTGCAACTCCGCGAGCAGGATCTCTGCCGAGTGGTTGGCGAGGTGCTGGCGCTCTCCGCCGAAGAGTTCGCCACGCGCAATGTGACCCTGGTCAGCCGCCTGCCGTCCGCGCCTCTGGCAGCCAATATCGATGCCGACCTGCTCAAGCAGGCCCTGCTGAACGTGGTTCAGAACGGCGCCCAGGCGATGCCGCAGGGCGGCAAGCTGGAGGTGGTTCTGGAAGAGGATGCGAAGATGGCCCTCCTGCGCGTTGCCGATGAGGGACCAGGCATCCCCGAAGAGATTCGGGAGAAGATCTTCGACCTCTATTTCACCACCAAGAGCGGAGGCAGCGGCATCGGCCTGGCGATGACCTACCGGGTTCTCCAGTTGCATCACGGGAGCGTGGAAGTACAATCAATAGCAGAGCGCGGCGCGGAGTTCCTGCTGCGAATTCCGCTCGCCCGCCGCTGAATGGGGCGTCGGCATCCTCCGCCGGCGAGTGTCACAGAAGAGAAAGGGCTTGCGGGATGAAGTTGCCTGCCAGCAGTGTTGCGTGGTTGCTCCATGCCCCGTCCTTTAGCTTTTTTTCTGGCGAAAGGATGGGACGCCGCAATCCTCGACCTGCCTTGTTTTTACGGTGTTCAGTGCTCTTGCTGCCGTTGTTGCTGACGGGCTGCTTTCACTGGCCCCAAAAAGCGCAAAACGAGCCTCTGGCGCCGCCCATTGAGGATGCGCCTCCGCCCAAGCCCGCGCCCGCGCCCACCGATCTGCCCCCTCCGGTGATCACCGTTCCCGACCAGACCTCCGCGCCAAGCGCCAGCACTCAGCCGCCGCCGGCTCCAAAGCCACCGGTCCGGCACAAGAAGCCCACGCCTCCACCAGCGCCCAACGCCACGCAGCAAGCCTCCGCCGGAAGCCCCGGCGTGAGCGCCATCGGCCAGCTCTCCTCCGGGGATGCCTCCGACCTGCGGCAGCAGACGGAGAACTCCATCGCGGCCATCGAGCGCGGGTTGAACGCCATCACCCGCGGACTCAGCGATCAGGAGCACAAGACTGCCGCGCAGATCAGGGAGTTCCTCAAGCAGGCCCGCGCTGCGCTCGCCGCCGGCGACGTGGACGGAGCCCATACGCTAGCCGCCAAGGCCAAGGTGCTGCTGGGCGAGTTGAGCCGATAGCTCTTTAGGGACTTGGGACGTAGGGCCTAGTAAAGTGACATCTTAATAACGAGACATAAATAATGCCAGAATGAAACAGACCAAGTTGCAGTTGTCAACAGCGGATCGAGTCGTGCTGGATGCCTTGGAGCAAGGTGACTGCGGGAAGGCTTTCTTTGCGAAGACCCCTCAATCCGGAGATTGCGTCGACTGGAGGGCATTGCTCCGGGAAACGGCGATTCTGGAATCGCTCTAATACTCGCAATAGTACGAGGTCATCACCGTGCTTTGGCTGTACTGCGGCGGCAGCGGCCCGAACGAGTCCACGCGCTCGGCGGCGCGCATACAGGAGCGGTCAAGGGTCTGGCTCCCGCTGTTCTGGCTCATCTGCACATTGCTTACGCTGCCGTCGCGGTGAAGGGTGAATTGGATGTAGGCTCTTGCTCCCTTGGGCGTGCGCGCGTCCACCTCCGGCTTGTACCAACTGGAGGCCATACGGCGGTTCATCGCGTCCACATACCAGCCGAAGCGCGTGCCGAAGTCGGCGTCGCTCACTGTGGTCTGGCCGCTGGTATAGCCTTGCGGCGCCAACGAGCGCGCCATCGACGAGCCCGCCTGTTCGCCATACTTCGCCAGATTGTCCGCCTGGGGCTGTTGCGGCGCGATCTTGCGCGCCGTCTGCTGTTCGGGCTTTTTCTGCTTGCCGGAGATGGCCAGTGCGCTCTCATCCACAGCTTGCTTGGCCTTGGGAGCGGGCTCGGCCGGCGCCTGGCTGGGCGTCTCCGTGGCCAGAACATTTTGATTGGGCGGCTGATCGGAAGGCAACGGAAGCGCGCTAGTCAAGTTTACCTGAATCGCCCCGCCGAGTCCTTGATTGCCCCACACATGGGGATGAATGAGCCCGGTCACAAGCCCATAAGCCAGCAGGCAGGCAACCAAGCCGCCGTGCAGCAACAGCGATCCCGCCGCCGGTCCAGCCATCGGCTCCGGCGTCAGTTCCCGCTCCAGTTGCTTGCCGCCTCCCAGCAGAATGTCCATTGCTTGTCCTGAAAATCCTCCGGCTAGTTTCCCCCCGCCGTCGAAGCCTTCGTCTCCAGCGGCTGCGTCACTATCGAAATGTTGGTGATCCCCGCCTGCTTCACCGCGTCCATCACGCTGGCAAAGGCTCCAAAGGGCACCCGCTCGTCGGCTCGCAGATAGATCACTTTTTTGGCATCATCGGCGCCAGGCTGCCGCAGCCTCCCGGCCAGCTCGTGAATGTTCACCGGCTGATCGCCCAAAAACACTCTCTGCTCGCGGTCGATGGTCACCACTAGCCTCTGCTCGGTAATCTCCCTCACCGTCCGCGTCTTGGGCACGGCCACTTCGATCCCCGACTGCAAGACCGGCGCGGTGATCATGAAGATCACCAGCAGCACCAGCACCACATCCACTAGCGGCGTGATGTTGATCTCCGCCAGCGAGGTCCGCGTCTGGCCGCTGCTACTTGTAAACGCCATGGTCCGCCTCCCGGGTGGGTTCCGCGCTGGGTGGCCGGGTTGTGCCTGTCACGCGCACCGGAATCTCCTCCAGCGCGTTCAGCAGCTCGCGGCAAAAGTCGTCGATGGCCGCCGCAAACAACCTGATCCGCGCCGTGAACTGGTTGTAGGCCACCACCGCCGGAATCGCCACAAACAGCCCTGCCGCGGTGGTAATCAGCGCCTCGGAGATGCCCGGCGCAACCGCCCGCAGCGTGGCCACACCCTCCGTGCCCAGCCCGTGGAAGGCGTCCACAATGCCGATTACCGTGCCGAACAGCCCCACGAACGGGCTGGTGGCTCCGATCGTCGCCAGCCAGGTCATGCGCCGTTCCAGGCTGGTCACCGCCTCGCTCGCCGCCGTCTGCGCCGACCGCTCCAGCGGCGTCAGGTTGCGCGGTGGTCCCGAGCCGCCCGTCTGCCGCTTGTAGGTCTCGTATACATCTCCGAAGACCTGCGCCAGCGGGCTCGCCTTGCACTGAGTGGCCAGCACCGTGATCTCCTGCAAGCGCGTCGCCTTGCGAAAGCCGCGCAGAAACCGCTGGCTCTCCCTGGTCGCCCTGCGGAAAGTGAATATCTTGCGCAGAATTACGGCCCACGAGTAGAGGCTGGCCACGAAAAGCAGCGCCAGCACGGCCTTCGCCTCCCAGCCGCTATTGGAAACCATCTCCCACAGCGCGCTCGAAGCTAGGCCCGGTCCGCTCGTCGCTGCCGGGGCCGCGCCGCCCTCAGCTTGCAATGCAAAGAAAATCGCAGCGGAAAGAATCGCTTTTCACCTCTGTATTCACGGTATCAGACGCTCCAGTCGCTTCCAAGTTATCGTTCTGGTCCCCCGGCCACATTCCGTCTCCGCCTCCGCGCCACGCCAGCCGCCCTTCATGCTATGCTGCGCTCGGATTCCCGTTGCGGCTTTTGGCGCTTTCTGACGCCGGCTTATTGGATCGAACTACCATAAAGCTGTCATCCTGAGCGAAGCGTAGCGGAGTCGAAGGACCTGCGGCTTGACTCTTGTGGCTAGGATGGAAGACCGCGAACCTAAACCGTTCTTTTCAGGAGACTCACTCAACCATGCTCGTCGAACTCCGCGCTGAAAACTACGCCGTCATTGATCACGCCATCGCCTCCTTCGGCCCCGGCCTGAACCTGCTCACCGGCGAAACCGGCGCGGGCAAATCCATCCTCGTCGATGCCCTGGCTCTGCTCATGGGCGGCAAATCTTCCGCCGAGCTCGTCCGCCACGGCGCGGACAAGGCCGTCGTCTCCTGCGTCTTCGAGTCCACATCCAACGCCGAAACCATCCTCGAAGAAAACGGCATCGACTCCGCCGGCAACGACGTCATCCTGCGCCGTGAGATCGCCTCCACCGGCAAGGGCCGCGTGTTTGTCAACAACCAGCCGGCCACGGTCGCCGTCCTGCGCCAGCTCGCCCCCGAACTGGCTCTGGTCCACGCCCAAAGCGAGGCCCTCAGCAGCTTCGACCAGACCCAGCAGCGCATCCTCCTCGACCGCTTCGGCGGCATCGACACCGCCGCTGTCGCCGAAGCCCATACCCGCTGGCGCGCCGCCCAGCAGAAGCTCGACGACCTCCTCCAGGGCGAGCAGGACCGCCTCCGCATGGTCGATCTCTGGAGCTATCAGCAGAAGGAGATCGCCGCCGCCCGCCTCGAAGCCGCCGAGGATGAGGCTCTGGAGACCGAGAAGCGCGTCCTCGCCAACGCCGAGAAGCTATACGCCGCCGCCATGGGAGCCTTCGAGCAGCTCTACGAAGGCGGCGCATCGGCCGAAGCCGCCCTGCGCGCCGCCCAGCGCAACGTCGAGGAACTGGCGCGCTACGACGTCCGCTTCACTGAGGCAGCTCAGCAGCTTGCCTCCACCCGCGCCACCGTCGGCGACATCGCCGCCAGCCTGCGCGACTACGCCGAAGCCATCAACGCCTCGCCCGAGCGCCTCGCCGAGATCGAAGACCGCTTAGCCCTGCTCGACCGCCTCAAGCGCAAATACGGCAAGACCGTAGCCGAGGTCGTCGCCTTCGCTGAAGACGTCACCTGCAAGCTGGCCGAAGTCGAGGACCGCGACGAAATCCTGAAGACTCTGCGCGCCGAACTCGACGCCGCCGCCGCGTCCTATCGTGCCGCCGCCAGCACCCTCAGCGCCGAGCGCCAAGCCGCCGCAAACAAGCTGGCCAAGCTAGCCGAAGCTCAGATCAACTCGCTGGCCATGAAGGTCCGCTTCGAAGTCGCCGTACATCCCGCGGAAAAACGCGGGCCGGAGGGAGGCGGGGGTTTCACCCCCCGCATAAAGCCAACAGAATCGACGCGGGCTTTAGCCCCGGAAGACGATGCTGAGCCTGCGGGAGAGCGGAGCTTTGTATCAGGGTACGACTTCAGTCGTGCCGCAAACGCCGCAATAACGACCGGGGCTTTAGCCCCTGCGGACACCGCCCACTGGACCTTGACCGGCTGGGACCAGGTCGAATACCGCATCGCGACCAATCCCGGCGAACCCCTCAAGCCCCTCGACCAGATCGCCTCCGGCGGCGAAATGTCCCGCGTCATGCTGGCCCTCAAAGTCAGCGTCGAGGAGGGTACAGCCAAGCCCAAAAAAAAGCAGCCCACCCCCCGCACCCTGGTCTTCGACGAGATCGACATCGGCATCGGAGGCCGCGCCGCCGAAGCCGTCGGCCAGAAGCTCAAATCCCTAAGCCGCGGCCAACAGGTCTTATGCGTAACCCACCTGCCCCAGATCGCCGCCTTCGCCGACCAGCACTTCTTGATCGACAAGCGCGAATCCGACGGCCGCACCAAAACCAAAATCAGCCTCCTCGACGACCGCACCCGCACCCAGGAAGTAGCCAGAATGTTATCCGGCGCAACGGTGACCGAAACCAGCCTCCAGCACGCCGCGCAGATGATCGCCGGCAGCCGGTGAGGACTCGCCAGTCACTTTTGTAATCCTGTGAGCGCCGCTTGAGGCAGATTGGGAACCTGGAGGAGTGATGTTCGAAGTGATTGGATTACTGTTTGCACTCACCGCCCTGGGCCTCGCATCAATCGTCACCGGTTTGTTTTTCGGGATTGTTGCTTGGCTGGTGTTTTGGGGACGACGTCGCCCGCGCCGCCTCATCACAGTCGTCGCACTCACTCCGCCAGCTTCAGCGGCATATCTTGTGGTAATGGCAATCCTTCTTACACTCGTGGTTCCGAACCAACCGGATGAGTTCTTTGGCGATTTCAATGAACCACTTCCGCATGGGTACACGCTTACAGGCCTTGGAAAGATGCCTGACTTCGCCTACTTCGACTCAAAGGTCGCAGGTCGCAACCAGCCGCAATTGCTTGGTGGTGTTAGGGCACTCGATGAGGACAGGGATTTGATTTATGGGGCGTACGGCCATCTCGACAACCAAGCCTATACTGCCGATGAAGCGAATATCGATCACGGCTACTTTGTCTTTGACACCAGTACCGGCCGCGTCGATAACTTGAAGACAAGTGCGGAATTGAACGCGTGAGCAGGGCACACAGTACATCTTGTTGAAAGCCAATTCTTCCGCAGCCAGATGCCTGGCCGGATCTGGCTTCGTCGCATAGAAAACGTCGGTTACTTCGCTCCACCCGCAGTCTGGGCGGTCTGGGCTTGGTTCTTGCTATTCCGTCGAAGACTTGGTCAGTCATAAGAGAGCGTCAATTTGGCCGGGTAAGCCGTGAACAAAGAGCTCCTGGTGCCGGGTACTCCAAGTTCCGCTTTCGAGACCCGGGATTTGACCGCTGAGCGTTTCCTCTTGACTTCTGTATCGCTAAACGATACACTAATCCTGTGATCAAGAGCTTCGAGCACAAGGGTCTTGAGAAGTTCTTCCACACCGGCTCAAAGGCGGGAATCCAGGCTCAGCACGCGGCGCGCTTGCGCCTCCAATTGGCCATGCTGGACGATGTTGGCGCGCCCGAAGATATGAACGCGCCCGGATGGCGGCTTCATCCCTTGCACGGCGACCTCAAGGGCCACTGGTCGGTCATGGTGAGCGGAAACTGGCGTCTCACCTTCCGCTTTGAGGGCGAAGACGCCATCCTGGTCGATTACCAGGACTACCACTGAGAGGAGAGAGCGCCATGCGTATGTACAACCCTCCGCATCCCGGTGAAGTCATTCGGGAGTATCTCGGCGAGATGACTGTCTCAGCCGCGGCCCAGCATTTGGGCGTAAGCCGGGTCACCTTCTCGCGCGTCCTCAACGGCAAAGCCGCCGTCTCGCCGGAGATGGCCGTGCGCCTCGCCGCCGCATTCGGCACCTCCTCGCCCGAAGTCTGGCTGCGCATGCAGGCCAAATACGACTTGTGGCAGATCGGCAAGCGCAGCAGAATCCGCGTCCATCCGCTCCCCCGCCTCCAGCACACAGCGCAGATGATCGTCGGGAGCTAGTGCGCAAAGTGGATAAAACAATGAATGTCTACGAGCAATTGGGCTTTCCCGACGCCGAAGAGATGCTCGTCAAGACGCAACTGGTAACGCAGATAGCGGAGATTCTGCGCGAACGGGGATGGAGCCAGCAGCAGGCGACGAAGGTGCTGGGCCTGACTCAGCCCAAACTCTCCAAGATGCTGCGCGGCCAGTTTCGCGGCATGAGCGAAATGAAGATGATGGACTGTCTGCTCCGCCTTGGACGCGCCGTCAAGATCGTGGTTGGACCGGAGACCGACACCACCGAAGACCGCATCGAAGTTGTGGCAGCATAAAGGCGCGACTGTGAAGAGAGGTAATCCGGAGCCGCTGGCCCCGGAGTTGCAGGCCGAACTGGATGCCTTGGCCGCAATGCCGTAGAGCGAGATCGACTCGACCGAGATGCCGCCCATCCCATTTTTGAGCGAGCAGGATTGGAGCCATGCCGTGCGCGGGCCCATCCAAGTTCCTGCCTGCCATTCATCCTCGCGTGTTGCGGGCTGGCCGGGGCTGGAGTAGACTCTCGGAAAGGGGAAGAGGCTATGCGCTGCAAGAGTTGCGGGATCGAAGGTCCAACCCAACACGTGACATTATGGCAAAACGTCGGCATGATAGTGGCCCGGCAATGGAAAAAGATTGACGGGGATTTGTGCCACCCATGCATCCGGAAATACTTCCGCTCCTACACGCTCACGACTCTGTTTCTCGGCTGGTGGGGAGTGGTCTCGCTGGTGGTTACCCCATTCATTTTGATCAACAATGTGTATCAGTTCTTTCGCACCAGCGGGCTCCCGGAGCCAGAGCTCACCTCCGGGCAACTGGGGTCCAGACTTTAATGCCTGAGTTCCGGCAGGTAGTTCACAGCCAAAATCTAGGTGCTCCCAAGTCTTGCCTCTGAGATTGGGATACGATTTCCTGCGCGGCGACTCTTTGCGGATCGACAGGTACTCTTTCCTCGCTCCTTCGGCTCTACAATCCATACAAAGGGGAAGTCATCTTGAAAACGACTCGATACAAATCCCTCTGCGCCGCAGCTCTGGCGCTTTTCGCGCTGATATCCGTTGCCGTAGCAGGCGCGCAGCAACTCTCGCCGAAGCTGCAAAACGCCGTCGGCCGCTGGCAGATCGTCAACAGCGACCGCACGCCCGGAGGCAAGGTGGAAACCTACCTCGAGAACGGCAAGCTCTTTGGCAAGGTTACCGAGCTTCGCCCTGGCCTGGCGCCCGGCGCTCTCTGCGACAAGTGCTCCGGCGCGGACAAGAACCAGCCTATCCTGGGCATGGTCCTCATCCGAAACTTTCACCCCGAGGGGGACGACTGGGTCGGCGGGACGGTCGTGGACCCGGAGAGTGGCTGGGTCTACAAGGGCAAGATCTGGGCCATCGGGAAGGACAATCTCCACCTGCGCGGCTATGTCGGCATCTCCCTGCTCGGCCGGACCGAGAATTGGGTGAGGATTCCCTGAGCAGGGAGTCCGGACTCCTGACACGCGTCGCCGGCGCCGATGCCTAGTCCCCGGTCAGGGCAAACGCATCTGAATTGGATCTTGCACAGAAAGAGAAGACATGGCGCGGGATGTTGAAATCATGTGCTTTGTGACAGCCCGCCGCCGATATTTCAGTGGTAAGAAAAACTCCGGCTGGGTTCGGGGTCTCCCATCTCTGAAAATCCATAGATATGCAGCCCAACTTTGCCGGTCAGAGGTGGGCCACCCCGGAGTCTATTCTAACCGCTTAACCTTATTGGCCGGAACTGAGCCACCTGCCCGAATGAATGTATTTTAGGCGGCATTCGGTGCTATAATTGGTGCATGGAGGGACTTGTGAGAGCAACTGTATCGCTCGATGACAGCCTGTTGAAGACGGCATACGAATATACCGGTCTCACAGAGCGTGCGGAGTTGTTGCGCGAGGCGCTGAAATCTTTAATTGCGCGCGAGGCGGGGCGCCGGCTGCTGGCGCTGGCCGGAACGGCTCCGAATATCGAGGACGTGCGCAGATTGCGCGTTGACGAACAGTGATTCTTGCAGACACGTCCATCTGGATTGAGATCTTCCGGCATGGCCGCTTCAAAGCAGAGTTGGAGAGTCTGATTATCAATGATCAGCTCTGCATTCACCCGTATATCGTGGCGGAGTTGGCTTGTGGATTTTTACCTGATCGCAAGAATACATTGCATTATCTCGACGGCCTCAATCAGATTTGCCTGATTCGCTTGGCGGATGTGCGTCTGATGATCGAAGCGCGGGGACTGGCGTCGAAGGGGATAGGGCTGACGGATGCCCATTTAATAGCGTCCTGCCTGGCTACGCCTGGGACGCATCTATGGATGATCGACGGCGCACTCGGAAGGGTGGCCGATCTGCTCGGAATCCGCGCCGCGATTTCGGGGTGAGCCGTTCTTAAGTCGCTTTATTATTCCATTGCTCCATTACTCCACAGACCCCGCGCCGGCCACGATGAATTGCTCGGCGCAAAATTCGGAGTTCAAGAGAATGAAGGCCCCGAGTTGGAGCTCGTGGTCCCCCAGGTCCGAAAACCCGGAGCTGTGGCACCGGCTCCATTGGTCAGATCTGCGCCGCCCGCGCGTTCTTTTTCTGCGGTAAAACATGTGGCACACGATTGCGATATGTGTGCTACACTTCCATTGAGGATTTCCCATGGCCCCGGCAACCGCACTCCAGGTTTCCCGCGACTCAAAACGAACCAAGCCGTCTGTCAGCCGCAGGGTTGGCGATGCCCTGTCTATCGCCGGGCTGCAAGGGCTGCTGAGCGGCGGACGGACGCTCACGGTGCGCGGGCGCATGCCCTCGCTTCTGGTGGAACAGGCGAAGAAGAAGACCGGCATCCAGTCCGACTCCAAGCTGATCGAGGCCGCGCTTGCCAACATCGTGGCCGCAGACGATTACGCGGACTGGCTTCTTGCCCAGCGCGGCACGGTGGGCAAGGATCTGGATCTTGAGTTCTAGGGCCACATTCCAACAATCGCTGCGGCGGCTGAAGCCAGAGAAGCGCCATAAGGGACTCACATACCGCGACCGCTCCCAGTTGCGATTTCTTGAGAGCCTTAAGCCTCCATTCCCGAAATTCCTCCTCGACACCACGGTTTATATCGATGCTCTGCAAGGCAGGCTCCCGGACGATGTAGAGATAGCTCTGCGGTCCGGGAGCCTCTGGCACTCTACGGTTACGGAGGCGGAGCTGGCGGCCCTGGCAGGCTTGCTGGACCCGGCGCATTCGGGTACGGCGCGCGCCATCGCCCAGGTTGCCGCGTCCATCGAGCTGCGCCCGGCGCACCGCATTCTCACGCCGGATCGGGAGACATGGCGCGAGGCCGGCATCCTCGCCGGACTACTGGTGCGCCTGCAACGGTACGGCAAGAACGAACGGCGCAAGGCGCTCAACGATGCACTGATCTTTCTCACGGCAGCTAAAAATGGTTGCGTGGTGCTCACCGGCAACGTCTCGGACTTCGATCTGCTGATGCAACTGGACCCAAGAGGACAGGCCGTCTTCTATGACTCGGCGCGGGGTTGAGCGGGCAGGTGACCCAGACGACCATGTCCTGGATTTTCTGGGAACAGACAATTGGAGTTCACGGTCTCTCGACAGAGATCAGAAGAACGCTGGCCTGGAATCGTGGTATCCCAGGTCCAAAAATCCGGGCCGGGAGCACCCGGCCACGTCGGTTTCAGGGTTTGCTATACCGGGCATACTCCCAGCTGAGAGCTTCAGTGTGTTCCGGTGTCATGTTGGCCTTGAGGTCAGAGAGCCACTTGAAAAACTCTTCACGGCTTGCCGCGCTGAAGACTTTGCAGCCATAAGTCTTTTCAACGGCCACACGTTCGTCATTCATTAGGTCAGCCATGGCCTTGTCCGCAAAGAACGCATCACAATATGGTGCATATGTTGAGGCATGCTGAACATCGAACATCAGTCCGGAATACTTTTCTTTTCGTTTTTCTATTGAAGCAGGCAAGAAAACCGCTGGCCTATTAATTCCATCACTGGCTTTCTTCCGCAGACGTTGTTTGAACGCGCTAAAAAGGCGTGCCGATAATTGTTGAGATGGGATTTCCCTGAAATGTTGAGAAGCAAAAAATGCCCCGATAGATCGAAGGTCAGCCTTCAAGTCCATTACAACAATAACCAGTCCTTCCACTATATCAGCCACGATTGGGGAATCGATCAGCGCCGCGAGATCCCCGCAATTGAGCCGCGCTGCTCGTTTCGCATATTCATCAACAAAAATCTGTGCGGCATCGTGAAACTCTAACTCCATATTTTGCTCAAAGGTGTTGTTGCTGTTACTCCAATCGTCAAGAGCATCAAGAAGAGCATCGACAGAACTCTGCTTGAACGCCCGTTTTCGATCAAAGCCGGATTCCGCGGTGAAAACACTAACGCTGTATTGCTCGTCCCAGTCATGAACGCTCGCTGAGATTACGTCGCGCTCTTCTTTCGCGTACTGCGCGGGCTTGCAAGCAAGGAATGCTTGAAATGCCTTTAGAATTTGGGTTTCTTCAACGCAATAATATGGTTCAAATTGCCGACCTCGCGACAACCTTTGAATATAGGCTACGAGGGCATCCCGTTTTTTATACAAATCCGCTTCGGCGATATGAGTGTGCGAATAGGGGATTGCAAGCACTTGCAAATCGAGCAGTTCAGTGATTCTCCCTAGGGCGTCGTCAACCCAATCAGGCCGCCGTTCTTTGGATGCTAACGAGAAAAAGCTTTGATCGAGATAGAGAATCTTCTTTAGCGTCTCAATACCGATCATCTTTCTTGCTATTTCCATGGCTGATCCATCCGGTTCATAGCCCCAGCTTAGCCCAGATTGCATCGATATTGGCTTTGGTGGCGCGGTCCATTTCTATCATGGCTGGCCAGGGGCGGGTGAAGCCTTCGGCTTGCCATTTTCTGGTGGCGTCTATGCCCATCTTGGAGCCGTAGTTGGGCAGGCGGCTGGCGTGGTCTAGCGAATCGATTGGGCCTAGCGTGAACTGGATGTCGCGCTCGGGGTCGATGTTGTTGGCTATTCTCAAGACGACTTCGGGGATGTTCTGGACGTCGCAGTCCTCGTCGACGACGATGATGATTTTGGTGAACATGGCCTGGCCAAGGGACCAGATGGCGTTCATGACTTTGCGGGCGTGGCCGGGATAGCTCTTGCGGATCGACACCAGCATCAGGTTGTGGAAGACGGCTTCGATGGGGAGGTTGATGTCGACGATTTCGGGGATGGTCATGCGCATGGCGGGGAGGAAGATGCGCTCGACGGCCTTGCCCATCCAGGCGTCCTCCATGGGCGGATTACCTACGATCGTCGCGGCGTAGATGGGGTCCTTGCGATGGGTGATCGCGGTGAGGTGGAAGACGGGGTAGAGGTCGGGGAGGGTGTAGAAGCCGGTGTGGTCGCCGAAGGGGCCTTCGGGGCGGAGTTCGCCGAGTTCGACGTAGCCTTCGAGGACGATTTCGGCGTGGGCGGGGACCTGGAGATCGACGGTTTCGCACTGGACGATTTCGACGGGGGAGCCTCTCAAGAAGCCGGCGATCAGGTACTCCTCGACTTCGGGCGGGGCGGGGACGATGGCGGCGAAGGTGGTGGCGGGATCGGTGCCGATGGCTACGGCGACTTCGAGGCGCGAGCCCTTGAGATTGCCTAGGGCGAGCTGCGGCAGGCCGGCTTGGTGCGATTCGGGGATGGCGACTGCGCCGCCGGCTGACTCGGCCATGGCGGCTACGCGGGCGGTGCTGGGGTCGGCCTCGGCTGCGGATGACGCTGCCGCGCGCAGCGCTTCGCGGTAATGCTCGGCGGCGACCTTCTGGCGCTGCCAGTGCATGCCGGTGGTCTGGCCGTCGTAGACCTGCATCCTGTACATTCCGATGTTGCGCTTGCAGGAGCGCGGGTCGCGAGTGACGACGCAGGGCAGGGTGATGAAGCGGCCGCCGTCATGGGGCCAGCATTTGAGGATGGGGAACTGGTTCAGATCGAAGTTCTCGCGGAGAATGACCTGTTTGCAGGGGGCGTCTTTGGCGCTGACGGTCTTGGGGAAGGCGCTGGAGAGCGCGCCGAGCTGCGGCAGCATTTTGAGCTTGTCGAGGAAGCCCTCGGGGGCTTTGAGATTCAACAGGCCGGTGATGCGGTCGGCGATCTCGTCCAGGCGCTCTACGCCGAGGGCCATTGCCATGCGACGCTGGCTGCCGAACTGGTTGATGAAGACTTTGTGGCCGGGATGGCCTTTTACGTTCTCAAAGAGTAGAGCAGGACCGCCGGGAGCGTACTTCCCTGCCCCAGTCTTGGCGTCCGCGCCGGCTGGCGCACAGATTTTAGAAACGCGGTCAGTGATCTCGGTGATTTCCAGCTCGGGCGAGACTTCTTCCCGGATGCGCTTCAGTTCGCCGGCTTTTTCGAGGGCTTTGATCCAGTCGCGCAAGTCGTTGTAGGCCATAAGTGCTCCAGTGCGGTAAAGACCGCGCTCGATTCCCTCAAAAGGATTGTGGGCGAAGGCTTGCAACTGTCGAAGATGCACTGAGTTGAAGGGCAGCCGCCTCGTCAACTCGCAGTTCCTTCCGAATGGTGGCCCTCGCAGCCAATAGATTCCTCATGTAGTCTGTTTTCGAATTGGCATAGGCTTCGGGGCCTTCCTTGCAAATCTTCACAAAGATATTGGTCCCAAGCGAATCAAATTGATCGAACGCTGCTATCGTTTCCTTTTCGCAGACAATTCCTACGAGCACCTTCGTTTCTTGAAATACCCTCGAAGCCTTAAGCCATCTCTGTTGAGCATTGCCCTTCTTCTCTTCCCAGTCGGAGGCAATCTGCTGATGATCCAGCTTAGAGACTGAGTTTAGGCAGAGCAACGCATCGTCAACTTCTGCCAATCGTTTAGCTGCTTCGAAAAGCACTTCGCGTTTAAGTTCCCATCGCTTTTGTTTATTCCATAAGTCGTCTGAGATTGCAGCCTCAATTGATTTGGTTGCTTGAGTGACCGCAGCCACCTGCTCAACCAGTTTGTCTAAATCCTCATGCGTGGCAAGATTCTCTCCCTTTTTCTTCAAATACGATCCGAGGTATGAACCAATCCCCGCGAAAATCAACGGTATGATGGCGATTCCCGGATAGAAAAGATCGATGGCTGTCGACATTTCGGATTCTCCTCTTCATTCATGAACTGAATGGTAAACCCGTATTGTCAAGCATCATATCAGCGCGATGCAAGAGATTTGCAATAGGACTTTCCCCAAAAAACCTCAGCCGGGCCAGAGGAGTTCGAGATCGAGTTGCGGGTCGGGCGGCGATTCTTGCGGCGGCTGGAATGCGCTGCCGGACAAAAGGCGGCCAATCCCGTCGGCCAGAGCGTAAAAACAGAAGGGCGGAAT
>JBEKNI010000067.1:0-17414 GCA_049522975.1 Occallatibacter sp.
GACAACGTGCAGTTGACGGTGGAGTTGATCACGCCGGTGGCGTTGGAGAAGGGCCTGCGGTTCGCGATCCGCGAAGGCGGGCGCACGGTGGGCGCGGGAACGATCTCCGAGATTGTGAAGTAAGAGTTCTCAGTCGTCAGTTTTCAGTTGTCAGTTCAAAGAGCCCGACGGTTCCTGGACTGAGAACTGAGAACTGAGAACTGAGAACTGAAAGGGTTTACAATGCGGGAAATTGTGACATTGCAGTGCACTGAGTGCAAGGAGCGGAATTACTCGACGACCAAGAACAAAAAGACGACCACGGGCCGTCTGGAGTTCAAGAAGTTCTGTAACCGCTGCCGCAAGCACCAGCCGCACAAGGAAACGAAGTAACGATAGTGATCAGTCGTCAGTTGTCAGTAAGTACCCTGCAAGCCGGGCTCTGAAACTGAAAACTGAGAACTGCTTTTAGGGGCGTAAGCTCAACGGCTAAACTGTCGGTCTCCAAAACCGAACTTGGGGGTTCGAATCCCTCCGCCCCTGCCAGATTGAATAGGAAAGCGTTCGGCCTGACGCCGGCGCGAAGGAATGGAAGCATGGCATCGAAGGCATTGATGGCAAGCGGCGCTGATCGGCTGGACAAGAAGATTATCAACGGCATCGCCGGGCAGTGGACCGAGTTTACACAATTCTTGAGCGATGTGCGCTCGGAGATGCGCAAGGTGGTTGCGCCCTCGTGGAAGGAAGTGAAATCCACCACCACGGTGGTGATCATCGCCGTGGGCATCTTCGGCCTGTTCTTCTTCGTGGTGGACACGATCTTCCAGTACGGCCTGCACGCGCTCTTGGGCAAACTGGGCGGGTTTTAGCTGTAGCTGCGCGGGCGCGAAACGAGAGCATCAAGATGGCAGAAGAATTGGTACAAGCCGGACAAGCCGCCGGGCAGACAGACGGGCAGACGCAACCGCTGCCGGAGCGCAACGAGCGCTTCAAGTGGTATATCCTGCACGCCTACTCGGGCTTTGAGCGCAAGGTGCGCGAGTCCATCCAGAGCCGCGTGGAGGCCTTCGGGCTGGGCGACCGCGTGGGCCGCGTGATGATTCCCACCGAGCCGGTGACGGAGATTGTCAACGGCAAGAAGCGCACCGTCGAGCGCGTATTTCTCCCCGGCTACGTGCTGGTCGAGATGGAGCTTGACAATAACCTCTGGCACGTCTTGAAAGACACGCCCAAGGTGACGGGCTTTCTGGGCACGGGCGACAAGCCGGTGGCGCTCTCGGAAGAAGAAGTGAGCGGAATCCTCTTCCGGACCGAGACCTCCAAGGACAAGCCGCGCCTGAAAATCAAGTTTGAAAAGAACGAGCAGGTCCGCATTACCGACGGACCGTTTGCCAACTTCAACGGCGTGGTGGATGAGATCAATGAAGATCGCGAGACGATGAAGATCATGGTGACCATCTTCGGGCGATCCACACCAGTCGAGCTGGAGTTCGGCAAGGTGGAAAAGATTGAGTAACGCAGCCTCCAGCTACTAGCTTCCAGCTTCTAGCCGACCGGGTTATCTAGCCGCCCTCGGTTGGTTGCGAATGCAGAGGATGCGTCACCAAAATTTGAACTGGGAAGATACCAGCTAATAGCTAGGAGCTAGAAGCTAGAAGCTGGTTCCAAAGGAACCAATGGCACCTCCGAAGAAAATCACGGGTTACGTCAAGCTCCAGATCGTTGCCGGCAAGGCCACGCCGGCGCCGCCGGTCGGCCCCGCGCTGGGCCAGGCTCAGGTCAACATCATGGAGTTCTGCAAGCAGTTCAACGCGCGCACCTCCAACAAGGAGATGGAAGGGCTGGTGATTCCGGTTGTCATCTCCGTCTACGCCGACCGCACCTTCAGCTTCATCACCAAGACGCCGCCGGCCGCGGTTCTCTTGAAGAAAGCCGCCGGAATCGAAAAGGGCTCCGGCACGCCCAACAAAGAGAAGAAGGGCAAAGTGACCGAAAAGCAGGTGCGCGAGATCGCCACGCAGAAGATGCCCGACCTGAACGCCGCCTCGGTGGAGACGGCCATCAAAAGCATCAAGGGCACAGCACGGTCGATGGGCATTGAAGTCGTGGCGTAAGCTGCGGCTGGAACTCTCATTCGCACCAAGGCCCTCCATTGCTGGAGGGCCTTGGTGCGTCTTGGGCGTGCAAATTGAGATCATGCTATGATTCCGTATTATGGCCACGATTTTACAAATCCCGCTCGGCGAATACCTCGGCATCACCTATAGGCCGGACCGCGAGTACGTGGACGGTGAAATCAGGGAGCGCAACGTGGGCAAGTATGAGCACGCGCGGATTCAGGCATTACTCGCTCGCTGGTTTGGAAACCACGAGCAGGAGTGGGGAGTCCAGGTCGTTACCGAACAGCGCGTGCAGGTTTCGACGGCACGTGTCCGGATTCCGGATGTAGCGCTGCTAACGCTCGGCCCTCAGCCGGATGTAATCGTCGATCCGCCGCTTCTGGTCATCGAAATCCTCTCTCCCGACGATAGCTACTCCGACACCGAGGAGCGAGCGCAGGACTACCGTAAGATGGGAGTGGGAACGGTCTGGATCATCAATCCAAAAACGCGCACTGGGCGTATGTGTTCTGGAAGGGATTGGGTCGAAGCCTCGCGCCTGGAGGTCAAGGGGACGCCTTTGTATGTCAATCTGCCGGAGATCTTCGGCCAGTTGACCTCTGCCTGAGGACTGCGCGTCCGGCAAAAATCCCAGATTTTAGAAGCGAGGGCCAGGATACCCGGCCACAGTGCAGAAGCTGTTCGGATGCTAAACTGGATTGGGGCAGAACTCATGAGAGTCGATGTGTCCGGTCACCGTTTTGTGTTTCCCAACCAGTGTGCTTGTTGCAGTGCCACACCGGACTGCGAGTTAACCGTTACAGCGAGTAGATCAAGGGGCAAAAGGGTCGTACACACGGAAACTAAGTCGTGGGACGTCCCCTATTGTGTTCGCTGCATTGGGCACGTAAAGGCTGTTGGGGCAGCGCGTTCTCTGGCAACGCTGCTTACGTTCCTTTCCATCCTTCTTGGTGGAGTAATTGGATTTGGTGTAGATCCGTTTTTGGGTGCTACTTTTGGAATTCTGGCGCTGTTCGGGACCGTGGTCTTTCACAGAAGGCAACTCGGCCAAATACGCGCCGAATGTAACGCTCATTCTTGTGTCAATGCTGACAAAGCGATCGTTTACCTTGGGTGGCAAGGAACCCTGCACAGGTTCGAAATCGAATCACAACGTTTCGCTTGTGATTTCATGAAGGCGAATCAAAATAAACTCGTAAACCTCTCGGCTGAAGCTAGAAGCATGTTGTCGGCGAATGGCGCGTCTTCCGAGCAGATTGTATCTCGTTCTCCGCGCCGTTATCTCAGTTAGCCAGATGCCCATCCTTTTTGCAGTCTTGCCGCGAAATTGGCGGGAGACCACATATCTCCATCGGCTCAAGCAGGAATCGCCATCCGCATCACCTGTGCAATCGGCTATGGGATCGGCAGACCGTCCTCGCGCATTCCTTCGATGTGCATCTCAACTCCCTCGCGCAGCAACTGCTCCGTCTCAGCGAAGGTCGCTGCAGCCACGCCTGACGCCAGGTCATAATTCCGAGACTTGGTTTTCTACGCAGCGCGCCTGAAAGGCTCAATCCTCGGCTGCTTCTTTCGGGATGCCTGCCACATATCGTAGTCGGTTTGCAGCTCATACCAGATCTCAGCGTGGGTGCCAAACGCTGCGGAAAGGCGCAGCGACATATCGGCCGAGATGCCTGCCTTGCCGTTGAGGATGCGGGAAAGCGTTGCGCGAGAAACCTTAAGGTGCTTGGCGGCAGCCGTTATGTTTGCGTCACCGAGAAATTCCCGTAGCACCTTGCCGGGGTGTGGCGGATTGTACATTCGCATGGCGTTGCTCCTAGTGATAATCCTAATAGTCAACGAGAATTGCGTTCTCGCCCTCAAAAGTGAATGTCAGGCGCCAGTTGCCGTTCACTTTCACTGACCAATGGTGTTTCAGATCGCCGCGTAAACGGTGCAATGCCCATCCAGGAGCATCCATGTCGGCTGCCGTCTTGGCTCGATTCAACTGAAACAGTTGAACGGAGAGTTTGGCGGCGTGCGATGGCTGAATTCCCGCCTTGCTTCCGGTCGAGAAGAATCTTTCAATGCCAGCGTGCCGGAAGCTCTTGATCATGCGTATAGCGTAGCGCGCCACTACCCAACAGTCAAGCGACTTGCAAGGAACGAAGTTTTAGCATCCTCAGAACCACCGCCCCAGCGTGAGGAAGACTTTGCGATGCCCGGCGTCGCCCGCCGAGACGCCGAAGGTGAACAAGCCGATGGGCGTGTTGGCCGTCAGGCCTGCGACGCCGTCCTGACGCAAGATCGCTCGCGCTTCCGGCGACCAGATCTCGCCTGCCTCGTAGGCGAAGATGCCGTAGAGGCCTTGTCCCAGGCCGGTGGGCAGAGGTGCGAGCCGGCGCAGATAGCCGGCGCCGGCCAGGTACGTGTCGGTGCCGCGATACTCATCGAAGGAGGAGGCGGAGAGGCGCATCGGCCCGCCCAGCGTGAAGCGGTAAGGCTCGGCGACATTCGAGCGCAGATAGGAGTTGACCTCCCCTCGCATGCCGAAGATGTTAGTCTCTCGCCAGGAGCGGGTTACTCCGAAGGAGAGCTTGGCCAGCGGCGCATTGTCACTGGCCATGGCATGGTAGAGCGCGCCGGCCGAGGCCGCCATGCGGAAGCCGCTAGGCGAGATGGCGCCGGCCGTGGCTCTATCGATCGCGATGCGCAGGAGGCCGCTCTGCGCGGTTCCATTCAGGTAAGGCCCGCCGCCGGAGCCGGTGGTGAGGCTCCAGCGCGTGTCTTCGGTGCGCCAGCCGGCGGAGATTTGCACCTGATTCGAGAAGGTGCGGCCGGCTTCCAGGCCAGCAACGAGATTCTGCTGGAAGCGCTCCGCGACGCGCTTCTGATTGACCCAAATGTAAACTGGCGCGCGCAGGATGCCGGACTGGGGCTCGATGAAATAGCCGCCGGGGGCAAGCCGGCGGTAGTACTCGGCCCAGAGATCGGTCATGTAGCCGATGCGAGCGTTGGCGCGCAACTCCGATCCGAAGCCGCCAAGATTCTGATCGATGAAGCGGAGCGTCATCTCGCCGCGGCTGATGTTCGAGGTGGCGACAGCCAGTTCGGGACTGATGAGCAGATAGGGCGGGCCGGGGCGGTCGTTGCTCAGGCGGACCAGCAGGCCAGTGTCGGGTTCAGGCGCTCGGTTCGCGGGCGGCGCGGCGGGGCCGGACACGGCGCCAGGCGCGGGCGCGGGGGAAAAGGTCTCAAAGGTGGCCTCGATTCCTTCATTCGACTGAACGGGGCGGAGGGCGTCGAGGGTTGCAGCGGGGGTGATGGGGTGGCCTTCGAGGGGCTTCAGGTCGGCTAGAACCTCGCGGACAGCGCTCGGTTCCGGATTCAGTGCGGGGCCTTCCACACGGACCTGGCGCAGAGCGCCGGGCTGCGGGCGGCGGCGGCTCGCGCGCCCGGCCAGGTAGGCCTTCCAGCCATCCTCGTCCAGAGCGTAGCGCAGCAGGGCGGCGCGGTTCTGCTCGGCTGCCTTGTAGCCCGTGTCGATCAGTTCATCGGCACGGGGATAGTCGGTGGTGGAGAAGCTCCCTATCGGCACATTGACCACCACATCGGCCAGCCGCTCGGCCTGCTCGACATTGCGCTGGATGCCGGCATCAAATGCGCGGTTCAGCACTCCCACAATCGACATGGTGTCGATATTGGCCATGGGCGCATCCTCCAGATGGATGGCGATCATGCTGTCGGCGCGCAGATCGCGCTTGAGCACATCGGTCGGCAGGTTGTCGAGGATGCCGCCGTCCACCAGGTAATGGCCGTTGCGAGCCTGCATAGGAGAAAAGACGCCGGGAATGGAGATGGAGGCACGGATGGCCTCTGGAAGCGGCCCGGAGGAGAAGGTGACTGATTCGAGGGTGTTCAGATCGGTAGCCACGCAGCGAAAGGGGATGGGGAGCTGGTCATAGTCCAACTCCTCGCGGTTGTAGCCGGACAGGATGCTGGCGAGAAATTCGTTGACGCCGCGATCGGTCAGCAGGGCGTTGCGCAGGGTGAGGCGGTGACGGAGACCGACGGCCAGCGCCGCGGGAAGTTCGCGCCGGTCCTGGCGGCGACGGAAGCTCGCGTCGGAGTAAGGCGTTTGCACGGCGAAGACGCGGGTGAATGCGTCGCTCAGGGCCAGCGCGCGCATCTGGGCGGGTGTTGTATCCGTTGCATAGAAGGCGGCCACCAGAGAGCCCATGCTGGTCCCGGAGATGCGGTCAACCGGGATGTGATGCTCCTCAAGCCATTGGAGGACGCCGATATGCGCCAGGCCCAGGGCGCCGCCGCCCTCCAGCGCAACGCCAATGGCGGGCCGGCCAGGCGGCTGCACCGGAGGCAGGGTCGCGGGCAGAGACGAAACGGCTTTGAGCGGAGCGGTAAGCGCGGCATCCTGCGCCGCGGCGGCGGTTAAAAGCAGACTGAAGGCAAGAAGGCTCGCAGCGGATTTCCAACGCAAGGGTACACCCCCTGATGAAGACCATCCTTCAAGATAATGTCTTCAAGGAGGAGTTGCAGTGACAGGGGTCAGGGATCAGGGGGCAGGACTACTCAGGGTTGCTGCGAGCCCGATTGCCGGAATCTCGTCGAGTACGCAGAGAACCGCTCCCTCCGGGCAAAGAAGACCTTTCGCACCGCAGGCGCGGCGTGTTGGAGGAGGCAGCGGCGTTGGTCCTACTTCGGCGGCGGAGCCGGCGCGAATCCTTCGCGTCTCTGAGCTGGTTCCGGTTTAGGCTTCGGCTTCGGCGCCTTCTTGACTTCTTTCCTGCCTTTGTCTTTGCTTCCCATGGTGCAAGTGTGCCACAAGAATGTGGTTAAGGGGAAGTCCTCTGGGCGGAATGGCGATTTTGCGCGGCCAAGCTGTGCAGAAGATGCTTAAAGGCCATCTCATAATCGCCATTCAGGCCAGATAAAACATCCCTCCGGGGCTAAGGCCGTGCCTGTCAAGACCGGTTTATGAAATGTTTTCTAGCCGCCAATGGCCGCATCCAGGCGCGCCTGACCCGGCTGCGCGCCCAATCTTCCCGTCGCCCAGAGATACCAGAGAAGCCAGGCGGGCGTGGTCCACAGGTAGGCCGGCGAGGTGACCTGGACGCTGGCAAGCACCTCAACGAGCGCAACCCCGGCAATCAATCCCAACGGCAAAAGCGAGCGCCGCGTCTCGACCGACCGATAAACTCCGGCCAGAACCGCGGGAAAGACCATGGATTCATCGAAGAACCAGCCAAAGGGCGTACACATCGCCCCTACGAGCAATACCAGCAGGCCGTGATCCATCCAGCTCCAGCGGTTGCGGCGCGTCCAAAAGTATCCCAACGCCCAGGCGCAGGCGCAGCCCTGGGGAACAAACTGCAACCACACGGCATGGCGACAGATGAGATTGCGGAAGATCACGCTCAGCACGGGAACCGCCTCGTTCACCGCTCCCCCGGCGCGCATCATCTGCGAGTATTGTTGCCATGCATGAACGTCCAGGCAGAACGAAAGCGCCAGGCTGGCTGCCAGCGCGGCCGAACATCCCGCCAGGATTCCGTAGGCCCCGCGGCGCAAGCTCCATAGCACCAGCACCAGGGCGAAGGGCAGAAACAGGTGCGGCTTCAAGGCGCAAAGCATCAGCGCCGCCCCGCCCAGAAATGGCCGCGACTGGTGAAGGTAAAGAAAGAGCGCCACGCCCAGCAAGAGAAAGATGCCGAACTGCCCGGCCATCAGGCAGGCCAGAGCGGGCGCAAAGATGTAGCCGGCCAAATGGAAACGGCTGTCGGGGCGTCCATTGAGGAGCCAGAGAATCCAGATCGACGCGGAAAGCCCGCCAAGCAGCGCCACCAGCCAGAGAATCAGGCCGGTCTTGGCGCTGACCAGGCCGAGCGGATACGCCAGAAAGAGTGCTACCGGCGGATTGCGCATCATCAGAAGAGCCTCGCCGGTCTCGCGTCCCGCCCCCAGTTCCAGGCTCCGCACGGCCCCGAAATCGTATGGGTTTGCCCCGTGCGCCAGTTGCTGCCCGGCGGCCCAATAGGAAATGAAATCCCGCTCCGCGGCGTTCTTGTCGCTCAGGCCGATGACATAGATGCCGACGACGTAACAGAGACCCGCGGCGATGATCGAAGCTGCCGCAAACGCGCGCCAAGGGATATTCTTCATGGGAGGGTTCCGTTTCCGGCGCCAAGAGCGCCCAACGCTGCCGCCGTCTGGCCAGAACAAATCCACCCTGCTCCTGGCGAAAGCTCTCCGGGTTGCCTCCACTTTACGCCAGCTAAGGAAGATTCTCCAAAGCCGGCAGTTTACAGATCGCGTCGGACCGGCACTCCTATCTCCCGCCAACTGGTTCTTGTCTCCGCCGATCCAGGGCAATTGCCCTCCGCTCTCCCAGCCGTTAGACTGGTGGTTCGAGGGTCGAGTCATGTTGGTTGTCATGAAGGCGCAGGCAACGCCGGAGGAGATTCAGGCGGTCTGCGAGTACATCGAGCAGTTGGGATTCCGGGCCCATCCACTTCCCGGAGCCCAGCGCACCGCCATCGGCATCACCGGAAACAAAGGCGAAGTGGACCGCGGCAACCTGGAGGAACTTTCCGGCGTCGCCGAGGTGATCCGCGTCTCCAAGGCCTACAAGCTGGCCAGCCGGGACGTGAAGGAAGAAGACACCGTCATCCGGTTTGCTGGAATCGGAACCCGCCCCGATGCGACGATCGGCGACCGCTCGCTGGCCATCCTCGCCGGGCCATGTTCTATCGAAAGCCGCGAGCAGGCCTTCGCCATCGCCGAGCAGGCAGCCGCCTCGGGAGCGCAGTTCTTCCGCGGCGGCGCTTACAAGCCCCGCACATCCCCTTACGCATTTCAGGGCCTGGGCCTGGAGGCGCTGCGCATCATGGCGGAGATCCGCGCGCGCTTTGGCCTGCGCATCGTCACCGAGGCCATCGACAACGAGAGCCTCGATCTGGTGGCCGAATGGGCGGATATCATCCAGATCGGCGCGCGCAACATGCAGAACTTCTCCCTGCTGAAGCGCGCCGGGAAGCTGCGCAAGCCGGTGCTGCTCAAGCGCGGCCTTTCGGCGACCCTCGAAGAGTTCCTCATGTCGGCCGAGTACATCATGAGCGAGGGCAATTACGAGGTGATCCTCTGCGAGCGCGGCGTGCGCACCTTTGCCGATCACACCCGCAACACCCTGGACCTGAGCATCATTCCCGCCGTGCAGCGGCTCAGCCATCTGCCCATCCTGGTCGATCCCAGCCACGCCACCGGCCGGCGCGACAGTGTACTTCCCATGGCCCGCGCCGCGATCGCCTCGGGCGCCGACGGCATTCTCGTCGAGGTTCACGACCACCCCGAAAAGGCTCTCTCCGACGGCCCGCAGTCCATCTATCCCAGCCAGTTCGCCACCATGATGGACGAGCTCGAACAGATCGCTCCGGTGGTGGGCCGCAGCCTGCCTCGCGGCATCCGCGTCGAGGCCGCCAGGGAGTCGTGCGGATAGTCCGGCTCTCAATTAGGTAGGGCCTCACGCATTTCGCAGCAGCTATGGATGAGGTGTAATAGCAACGATTGTAATTACGGGCGTGCGCTTCTTAGCGGTGATTTCATCGGGGCCGTAGTGCCAGAAGATACGGTAGGCGCTTGGAGTATTGTTTTGCGCGTAGGCCTCAAATATCTTCTCGCCATTCAAACCCGTCAACGACTGAAATTCGTATGTGTGCAGACTCGGATGTCGCGGGTCCAATCCCAGGTAACCGAGAGCCTTGCGTACCTGTCTAAGGATCGCGGCCTTTGCCGGCGCCTCTTCAAGATCTGTCAACTGCTGGCCGGCAGTGGGCGTGAATTTAAGCTTCATTCGCATATCTATTTCCCATTCCACGGCATCTATCTTTATCCGGGGCTGATTCACGGCCTATTCGCGCGCGTGTTGGGCAAACGAGCCGCGGTAAACACTCTTCCCTTCAGCCGACTCGCGTAAGCCTTGCTTGACGCTGGCCAGAGCCGAGGCATTCTCAAAGAGCCACAGCTCGGAGGCGGGCACTGCCTTGACTGGATCAGGAATCAATTGGCCCAGGGGATTGCGGTAAATGTTGTAGGCGGCGGCGCTGCCCAGTGCCTCACCCAACAACAGGCGCTTTTTGCGTCCGGCTGAGCATACCTCGAGATAAGCTCAAAGTCGGCGTTTTTGAGGACAGGCAAGGTCGACATGAGGAGAGAATACCACTGGTGGGAGTAAGATTCAAATGGGCTGTTTCCGCTCCGCGGCCTTCTGCTTGTCATCCCGGCGTTGAGGTTTGTCCCCACCGCCGCGCAGAGATATTGGGGAGATGAATCCGGCGAACGGGTGCCTGCTCTTTCATCGCCGGATAGGCTTTGATTTGGGATTGGGAATCCCGCTCCCGCCGCATAAGAAATCTGAGAGATTGAACGAAATCGACTGCCTGCCGCGCGCGAAGATAAAATCATTCCCATATGTATTCCGGATTCGTCTCATGAACTCGTCGAACGCCACCATCGCCCGCCTGGCCGTCTTCCCGCTGCTGGCGCTGGCTTTTGCCGGCTGCCGCTCCCACGACTTCCCGCAGTACCCGCCCAACTACCGCGAATACGCTTACGTCACCAACGGCGGCAGCGGGACCGTCAGCGTCTACGACGTGGTGAACGTGCGCCTGGACCGGGAGATTGCGGTCGGCCTGAATCCAGTGGCCGTGGCCGCCAGCCCGAGCCGCAACCAAGTCTACGTGGTCAACTCCGGCGCGGCGGGCGGGCAGGGTTCCGTCTCGGTCATCGACGCGGAAAACAACTCGATCTCGGCTACCATCGCCGTTCACCGCCAGCCGGTCTCAATCGAAATCGATCCGGCAGGCGAACTGGCCTACGTGACCAACTCCGGCTCCAACACCATCTCGGTAATCGACCTCAAGGCGCGCCGCGAGATAGGGGTTATCGGCGCGGGCGAGGAACCGGCAGCCGCTCGCATCTCCCCAGACGGTAAGACCCTGGTCGTCGCCAACCGCCGCGGCAACAGCGTGAGCCTCTTCGATCTCTCCAACCTCGCGCCTCCGGCTGCCCGCTTCATCGCTCCATCTGTACGAGCCGTCTTCGAGGACTGTCCCGGCGCATCGGATGTTGTGATCCTGCCCGACTCCTCGAAGGCATTCGCGGCCTGCTCGGCCGGCCATCAAATCATGGCCATCCGGCTGGCCCGCGCTGCGGCGCGCTCGCCTGCGCCCGATTCCTCCCCAACCCTCCCCGCTCAGCCCGACCGGCTAGAGGCTCTGCTCGACGTGGGCCAGGCCCCGGTCCAGTTGGCCCTGAAGCCCGACGGCGGCGAGCTCTTTGTCTTGAACTCAGTCTCCAACTCCATCTCTGAAGTGGTCACCACCACCAACGACGCCGGCGGTTCCTATATGATCGGAGACGATCCCGTCCGCGGCCTGGTTTCGGCCGACAATGCCCTGCTCTATGTGGCTAACTTCCACTCCCAGTACGTCACCATCTACTCGATCGACGACGGCAAGCGCATCGGCTCGATCCAGGCCGGCGACGGTCCCTCGGCGCTTGCTTTTTCTTCTTCCGGCCTCTTGCTCTTCGTTGTCGACGCCCGTTCGGCCGACGTAGCCGTGGTTCGCGCCGGCTCATTCTCGCTCTTCACTCTGCTCCCCGCCGGCCGTGCGCCCAACGCCATCGCCGTCAAAGCATTCAAGCTCCCGTAGCTCCGCCGGCCTTTGTCCATCAGCGCAGCGACATCCCGTCGAAGTCGTCGCTCCGCCCGGAGATGGATTGGCGGATGGCTGCGGCGAGGTGTCCTGCGCCGCGCAGAACGGTCAGCAGGCGGCCGGGAGCAGGAGGAACGCGCTTCGGTTCCGGGGACCAACGGCGCGGCCTTTGAGCTTCGATGGAACCGCCCGGCGCCTGAGTCATCGCGATCCTCTGCTCCCGGGCGGCCTGGACGTAACGCGCGGCCTGGCCGGCATGGTAGTTGGCGGTAGCGATGTCTCCCTGTTCCCGTGCGGTCTGCGCGAGCGCGACGTACCGGGCGGCCATCAGGTGGTGATAGTCGGCGATTTCGCCGAAGTTGGCGGGCATGGGCGATCCCGTTCTCCCGGTTTGCCGGGCGAAGATCGTGCAAGCGAACCCGTCATCTCGTGGGGGCAAGAGCCAAGGCAAGCAAGGATCAGCGGTTGCTCTGAGCCGTGCACACTTGCTGCCAAATGGGTCATCGCCAGAATTGGGAAGATCTAATGCACAAAGGACGTCTTGGCCGCGAGCCGGCGCTGCGGCCTTCTCCTGCCGGTGGGAAGTTGGAACAGGCTGGGGAGCAAAGACAGGTTCAGCGCGCGTTGCGGCTCGAGCGGGAGGCCGCGCGCTTCTGCGCACGCCATTTGAGGCCCAGCCAGGCCAGATAGCCCAGTTGGATGGCCCAGGTGATGGCGTAGGCGGCGACGGTGAACTGGTGGTCGAGAATGGCGCTTTGATCCATGGTTTTCCTCCTCTTCCTTCTATTCCTGCGCAACTCTCTCAGACGTCCAGGGCTTCCTGCGCTTCTTCGGCGGCGAACTTCTGGTGTTGGCGCTCGACATAGTACCGCAGGGCGAGGATCAAGATGCCCCAGGCCAGCCAAGCCAGAACATTCCAGCCAAAGGCGGCGAGCATGGCGGGGTCCTTGATCCCAGAGTCCGGCCCGCCGCCGAAGACGGGCGCCGGATGCTGGGTGCGCCACCAGCGGTTGGACATGTAGACGATGGGCACATCGAGTGCGCCGAAGATGCCCAGCACCGCGGCCAGCGTCTGGACTTGAGGGCCGGCGGCAAAGCGGCGCAGCAGCAGGTAGCTGACGTAAATGAGCCACAAGACAAGCGTAGTGGTCAGCCGCGCGTCCCAGGTCCACCAGATTCCCCAGGCGCGCCGCCCCCAGATCGGCCCGGTGATGAGGACAACAGTGCAAAAGACGACACCCACTTCTGCGCCAGCCAGAGCCCAGGCATCGGCGGCCTGCGCCCAATCGGGCCGGTTGCGGCGGAATGCGAGGTAGCCGATGCAGCCGCCCAGCGATATGGCGAAGAACAGGAAAGCGACCATCGCCGAGGGCACGTGGTAGTAGAAGATCCGCTGCACCTCGTGCATCGTCTGCTCGTCGGGCGCAACATAAATGGCCTGGTAAAAGCCCCAGACCATGAGGGCAACGGTAACAGCGGCGTAAATGCCGATGGCCAGCTTCTTCATCTGGTTTCAATCCACACCCTGCATTGCAGCAGGGCGGCTTTCAGTCATGTGCATCAAGACAATTTCAGTGTACTAGGGCGACGCCGATGCGCCCTCGACCGTAAGGAGGAGCAATCGACTTCGGTGCCCCATCCATTTCGCGTTCTTTGCGAAATGGGTGGGAAACCACGAACCCGGACCGTCCCGTCCCCCGGTGTGGCCTTATTCGTAAGCCAGCGCGTCGATGGGGTCCTTGCGGGCGGCCATCCATGCTGGATAGAGCGCGCCGAAGACCGAGCCGACGAACGCAATCCCCGCGCCTCGAAACACCCAGGCCAGGCTCATATCCAGATAAAGCGTGGGAACCATATGCGCCAGCAGGGATTTCACGGCATAGGAAACCGCGATTCCCACCACCACGCCGGTTGCCGCCAGCACCGCGGTCTCGCGCAGCACCACGCTCACGATCGTCAAATTCGCGGCGCCCATCGACTTCAGAATCCCGATCTCCCGCGTCCGCTCCAGCACCGCGGTGTACATCGACTGGAAGATGACCATGAAGCCGATAATGACCGCAATGCCGATGACCACCCGGATGGCGATATTCAGCCCCGGAATATGGTCCGGAGTCATCAGCGAATACCACTCCTCCATGGTCATCACCTGGTAGTCTTCCAGGCCGCGCACGGCGTGAATCTCCTTAGTGATCAGCGCGACATTCTCCGGCTCGTCAGCCTTCAGATAAAAGGCCGAAGCCTTCTCCGGCGTGCCCGTAATCTCGCCCATTGCGGCAATCGGGATCAGCTTGCGCCCGCCCTTGCCATGCTCGAAGACGCCTGCGATGCGGAAGGGATGCTTTTCAATGAGAATCGTATCGCCCACGCGATGGCCATTGCCCGTACCGGCGAAGACATCGTCCACGATCACGTCGTCCGGATTGCGCGGCGGGCCTCCCGAGACAAAGACGAACGGGCTCAGTTGGCTGTAAGTCGGGTATTCGATCCCCCACAGCACCTCCAATCCATCGATCATGGAGAGCTTTTGATTCACCGGCGTGGCCACGGCGACGTGCGGCAGCGCCCGCAGAATTCCCTCCAGCTTCACCGGAATCACCGCGCCGTTGATCCCGTTGAAGATCATTGCGTTGCTGGCGCGCACGATCAAATCGGCGCCAATGCCGTTGTTCATCCGCTTCTGGCCGGTCAACTGGCCCATCATGATGGCGATGATGGTCAGCATCATGATGACTTCAATGGCCACGGCGAATACGCTGATGATGGAGCGGACGGGCCGTTGCAGCAGATTGGCGAAGATGAGCTTGTTCATAGATCGAGCTTGGCTCCGGAGCCTTTAGGGAGCGCCAGGCCGCCGGGTTCCCTAGCCTTCAGAGTAGCAGCTTGGGGCTGGCGGGCCGACGCGCGGCCGCAAGAGGCAATTGTAGCCTGTAGTTGTTCATTTCCCTGGAAGAGACGATGGCCTGCACCGAAGCTGAGGCAACCGGCCGGAGCGGATCAAATCGGTCCTTTTGTACCGATTTGATCCGAAAGACGCCGCAGCTTCGTGAAAAGAAAGGGAGAGGCTAATAAAAATCCTTTGACCCAAGCTGAAACAGGGTTTATTGTGGTTGTGGAAATCTTCCTGGGGACTTGAAGTGTTTTCTGGTCGGCGAGATGGGCAACTTTGGAGAAGATTTGCGCATGGAGCGGTTGAGCCGCGGCATTGCGCTCAAAGACATCACGGCGGTGACCAAGATCGGTTGCCAGTACCTTGAGGCGCTGGAGGAGGAGCGTTTTCGCGCGCTTCCCGGCGGAATCTTCAGCAAGGGAATTGTGCGCGGCTACGCGGGCGCCGTCGGCCTGGACCAGCGCGCCTGGACGGAACGCTATCTCCAGGCCTATCGAGCCAGCGGCCAAGTCCTCGACGACGACCGCAGTTGGATGGAGTTTGCCTCGAACGTGGGCAAGTCCCGCATCCAGCACAACGATGCGAGAGAAAAGCGCCTGCGCTGGATCGGCGTGATTCTGCTACTGCTGTTGGCGATTGCCTGCGTCTTTCTGGCGGTCCACTACCACGGCCTGCGCGCCAGCGAGCGGCCCACGCTGCAGTCGGCGCGGGCCGGCGCGGCTACGGCGCACGCTCTGTTGGTCCGCGCCCTTTCTCAGGTCAATCTCTGATCGCGGCCTCCGGGCTGCCTTCCTGTATGCCGCGCGTCCAGCGCACGCGTTGAATCGACCTACGCAGTTCACCGTGCGTTGAAGCCCTTTGAGGGTGCGATCAACCCCGTTCGCTGCCGGCGATTGCCCCCGCCCGCACGAGCCAATTACCATGAAGAAATGCATCCCAGGGTGCAAGCCCGACGGTGCTGGCGTGTCTTCTAGCGAGAGTGGATCCGATGCGGGAGCGATTGTCTTGCTCTTGCGCCGGTGATCCAGCATGTACCGGTCCTCGCCCCAAGCCGCCCAAATTGAATTCCCTGCAATGGGAGGAGAGTTTTAGTGAGCGACCGTTTCTTGTTTACCTCTGAATCCGTCACCGAAGGCCATCCCGACAAAATCGCCGACCAGGTCTCCGACGCCATTCTCGACGCCTGCCTGGAGCAGGACCCCTACAGCCGCGTCGCCGCCGAGACGCTGACTTGCACCGGCCTGGTGGTCATTGCCGGTGAAATCACGACCAATGCCTACGTCGATTTCCAGAGCCTGGTGCGCGGCGTTGTGGCTTCGATCGGCTACGACAATGCCGCGTATGGCTTTGACTCCAACACCTGCGCCGTCATTTCCTCCATCAACAAGCAGTCCGGCGACATTGCCCAGGGCGTGGACACCGGCGGCGCCGGCGACCAGGGCATGATGTTCGGCTACGCCTCCAACGAGACCCCCGAGCTGATGCCCGCGCCCATCTCGCTGGCTCACAAGCTCTGCCGCCAGCTAACCGCCGTCCGCAAGAGCGGCAAGCTGCCTTACCTGCGCCCTGACGGCAAGAGCCAGGTCACCGTTGAATATGACGAATCCGGCAAGCCCAGCCGCATTGACGCCGTGGTCATCAGCACGCAGCACGCCGAGAGCGTCGGCAACGAGGAGTTGCACGCCGACATCTTCAAGTACGTCATCCAGGCCGTGCTCCCCGCCGCCTGGCTCGACGAGCACACCAAATACCACATCAACCCCACCGGACGCTTCGTCATCGGCGGACCCATGGGCGACACCGGCCTCACCGGCCGCAAGATCATTGTGGACAGCTACGGCGGCATGGGCCGTCACGGCGGCGGGGCTTTTTCAGGAAAGGACCCGACCAAGGTCGATCGCAGCGCGGCTTACATGGCCCGCTACATTGCCAAGAACATCGTCGCCGCGGGTCTGGCGGATCGCGCCGAGGTTCAGCTCGCCTACGCCATCGGCGTCGCCGAGCCGGTCAGTGTGCTGGTCGAGACCTTCGGCACCAGCAAGCTCAGCGAGACCAAGCTGACCGAACTGGTGCGGAAGAACTTCGCGCTCACCCCCAAGAAGATCATCGAGAGCCTGAACCTGCGCCGCCCCATCTACCAGAAAACAGCCGCCTACGGTCACTTCGGCCGCACCGAGCCGGAGTTCACCTGGGAGGCCACCGACAAGGCCGCAACCCTTGCCGAACAAGCCGGATTGAAGGCTGCGGCCAAGTAAGCCCCGCCGCAGCACCCTCGCAAAACTATGGGACCCTTCGCCAGAAGGGTCCCATGCTGCATGAGCGCAGTATTCAGCAGGTTTACGGAACGTTGATGGTTGTGACGCTGTACGCGGGTAAGGTCAGCGTCAGCGACGAGCCGCTTACCGCCATCGTCCCGATGGACACCGGCTTCACCGGGCTTTGTCCCGTAGCTGAGGTTGCCGTGATTTGATACAAACTGGCCGTGCCAGACAGGCTTAGCCCGCTGAGCGCCGCCACCTGTGTCGTGTTTGCCCGATTGATGGCCACCATGACAACCCGGCCGGGCGTTGTGCTGTCCGTGCTTACGTAGACCATCACACTCCCGGGGTTGCTGGAGGTCGTCGCCACCGAAGTATCTCCGAAGTTCGATCCGGCGCCATCGAAGTTGCGATAGGCGCGGAAGCCCGCGAGTTCATAATCGTAGGTTCCGCT
>JBEKNI010000068.1:0-17181 GCA_049522975.1 Occallatibacter sp.
CAAAAGCCTCTCACTGCTGTCTTCACTGCCACAGCACAGGCAATTCGAGGAGAACAGACTCCCGGAATTCTCAAAGTTCTACTGCCACCCCGGCAGAGCCGGGGGAACTCCCGTTACATTAGACAATTAAAAGAATACAGGAGGCGTGCTGTTGGCAAAAAGCTGGCGGATGGAGTCGATCTAGTATTAGGAGTTAGCCAGGTCGTCACTATTGCCACCGAACCACGGATGGAAGAATCGCTGCCTTGGCTGGACCCGAAGAACAAGGACGATCAACTGCTGGCCACTGTCATTGAGGTGATGCGTATGCGGCCACGTTCGCGAGTTTGGTTGATCACGGGCGATATCAACCTGCAAAATAAGGCCGAGTTTGCCAACGTGCCGTTTATGGAACCTCCTGATCCGGTCTGAGGCTTGAAGTATCACGGTCCCAGGCGTCCCGTCCCCGCATTTTTTTCGCTGCAGGGGCGAAATTTTCGCTAACTCCGCCTCAGTGCAGGTGCATCCGCCAGGCCGTATAACTCAAAATCTCGTGGGCGATGCGCTCGAACTCCTGCGAGCCGCCCGCAATGGTTGCGCGGGGCCGGGGCGAGGTCAGCACATCCAGGCCGTCGGCGGAGCATATGGCGTGAATCCTGAACAGATGCGTTCCGTCGCTGACCACCACCAGGCGGCGCATGCCGTTGGCGCGGGCGATGACGGCGATGCGCCGGGCCGACTCCTCGGTTGTGCGGCTCTCGGTCTCGGCGATGATGGCGCTCGCCGGCACACCCAGGCTCATCAGGTACTCGCGGCCCACGGCGCCCTCGGAGTATTCGTCGCCGCCGGTCCCGCCCAGCGTGATGATGAGAGGGGCGATGCCGCGGCTGTAGAGCTCTTTCGCGTGGTCCAGGCGGGCGCGGAAGACCGGAGAGGGCCGGCCGTCGTACTCCGCCGCGCCAAGAACGCCGATGGCGTCCGATGGCTGTGCCTGCTCCAGCCCGGCGAAGTTTTCAATCTGCACGTAGACCCAGCAGCACCAGCCCGCAAACCCGATGATTAAAGCCAGCAGCAGCAAAAGGGCGATGCGCAGCGTCCAGTTGCGATGCTTTGGCTTGGCCGGATCTTCCATGTGCATCAATTTTACCGCTCCAGGGCTATCGCTGTAGCACCATTACGATCTCATGAGTGGGGATGGCGCCCTCGCGCAGAATCTCCCAGTGTCCCGGCCCCAGGGTAAGATCGACGATGGTGGTGGGCCGCGATCGGCCGGTGGGACCGCCGTCGACGATCAGAGGAATCTGGTCGCCGATCTGGTCGCGGACGCAGGCTGCGTTGGCGCACTCGCAGGCCCCTTGCAGGTTGGCCGAGGTAGCCGTAATCGGCAGTCCGAAGCGCTCTACAACCACGCGGGGAATGACGGCGTCGGGCACGCGCAGTGCGACGTTGCCGGTATTCGCCGTGGAGCGCAACGGCAGCTTGGTCCCGGCCCTCACGATGATGGTCAGCGGACCCGGCCAGAAGCGCTCCGCCAGCTTGTCCAGCAGGGGATTGGTCTCCCGCGCCAACTCATACGCCTGGGCCACGGAAGCGATCAGCAGAGACAGCGGCTTCTGCTTCTGGCGGGTCTTGATCTGGTAGATCTGCTCGACCGCTTGAAGATTCACCGGATCGACTGCCAGGCCGTAGAAGGTGTCGGTCGGCAGGGCGACGACATCGCCTTTGCGCAGGTAGGAGACGATATAGTCGATCCGGTCAGTCTCCGGTTCATCGGGATGGACGCGCAAGATCTCCGCTGACAAGAGAGTCTACCTCAGTTCCTGAATATCCTGGTTGCATAAAGACGGGAGGTTTCGCGGCGCAGGCCAGGGTTTAAGGTTGAATGCAAGCCGGGTTTCAGTTTCCGCCCGATCTCATTCACTGAAACATGCTAGTCAAACGAGCTAGAATCACGCTAGGAAAGCTCTGTTCAACTCGGCTTTGTATCAGGGCACGACTTTAGTCGTGCCGCAAGCGCAACATAAGAAGGTCCGGGCTTTAGCCCCTGCGGGAATGCCCGAACTATACCCGAACTTAATCAGAGGCTCCCTAGAGCCGGAGCCGCCAGAGAAACCAGCTTGCCCCAAATGCCTATTCGCATTGTACAGAGTAAGCAGAATTCCCGCCTGAAAGAGTTGCGCCGCGCGCTGGCCCGCCCCGGCCGCGACGGCGGGGGTCTGGCCGGAATTGAAGGGCCGAATCTGCTTGAAGAGGCTCTGCGCGCCGGCTTGCGTGTAGCGTCTGTCTTTGTTGCCCGGGGCGCGGAGCATCTGCTGCAAGGGCTTTCGCTCTCGGCGGAGACCGAGGTGCTGCTCGTGCCCAGAGAGCTATTGGATTCGGCGCTCGCGACCGAAACGCCTCAGCCGTTTGCGGCGCTGGTTGAGCCGCCGAACTGGAGCTGGGCCGACGTGCTGGGTGGCGCGGAAAAGGCCGCCCCGCTGATTCTCGTACTGGCCGCATTGCAGGACCCTGGCAATCTGGGAACGATTCTGCGCTCCGCCGAGGCCTTCGGCGCAACCGGCGCCCTGAGCCTGCCCGGAACCGTGAGCGCCTGGAATCCGAAAGCGGTGCGCGCCTCGGCAGGCAGCGTCTTCCGGCTTCCGCTGCTATCGGTCGGCGCGGAAGAGTGCTTTGCGCGGCTGCGCCAGGAGGGCGTGAAGATCTGGACTACCGCCGCATCCAGAGCCGTGAATGGAGCCGAGCCCGCCCACCGCGCAGACCTTACCGCGCCGGTCGCGCTCCTTATTGGGAATGAAGGCAACGGCGTGCCGGAAGAACTGGCCGCCCAGGCCGATGGAACGGTGACGATTCCCTGCCCCGGCCCGGTCGAAAGCCTCAACGCTGCTGTCGCCGCCAGTCTGCTGCTCTACGAGGCCTCGCGGCAAAGGGGCATCAAAGCAACCCAGGCGCATCCTGCCAAACCACCAACTCGCTAACTCGCGATTTCCGCGAAGCGGAGCTAACTTGCCGCTTCTGTCGAATAATCTACAGATTCATCCCGCTCTTCTTCATCCGGAGGTTATCGATGAGCCTCTTTGACGGCGAACCCCTGAACTTCGAGAAGGCCCCCAAAGGTACGCTTCGCACTGGAGCGCCGCTGGCCGAGCGAATGCGCCCCCGCTCTCTGGACGAGTTGAGCGGCCAGGAGCATCTGGTCGGCCCTGGCAAGCCGCTGCGCGTCCAGATTGAGCGCGACGATGCCGGCTCCATGATCTTCTGGGGTCCGCCGGGAGTGGGCAAGACCACTCTGGCCAAGATCATCGCGGAGACCACCCGCGCCAGCTTCGTCGAGTTCTCCGCCGTGATGAGCGGCATCAAGGAGATCAAGCAGGTGATGGCCGCCGCCGCGCAGGCCTCGCAGATGCACTCGCGCACCATCCTCTTCATTGACGAGATTCACCGCTTCAACAAGGCGCAGCAGGACGCCTTCCTGCCCTACGTCGAGCGCGGCGCTATCCGGCTGATCGGCGCAACCACGGAGAATCCCTCCTTCGAGATCATCTCCGCGCTGCTCTCCCGCTGCCGCGTCTACGTCCTCGAACCACTCAGCGAAAAACAGATCACCGCTCTCTTGCGCCGCGCCCTGGAAGATCGCGAGCGCGGTCTAGGCGCGCTAGAGTTGACAGCCGACGAAGACGCGCTGGAGTTAATCGCGAGTTACTCCAGCGGCGACTGCCGTAACGCCTACAACACGCTCGAAGTAGCCGCGCAACTGGCCCAGGAATCCACCGTGAAAAGCCCGGATTCCAAACCGCCCGATGCCACAGAACCCGCATCCGAAGCGGGCACTGTATCAGGACACGAGTCAGCAACGGGGCGCGACTCAGCGTCAGGGCACGACTTTAGTCGTGCCGTATCCGCCCCCAAGAAAGACGGGGCTTCAGCCCCTGCGGAAAAACGCCATTCGGAGGGAGGCGGGGGTTTTAACCCCCGCATAAAGCCGACAGAATCGACGCGGGCTTTAGCCCCGGAAACGCCTCGCAAAGCCCGCCACATCGACCGCGCACTAGCCGGAGAAGCCGTCCAGCAGCGCGTCTTGATGTACGACAAGTCCGGCGAGGAGCACTACAACCTCATCTCTGCGCTGCACAAGAGCGTGCGCAACTCCGACCCCGACGCCGCGCTTTATTGGTTGGCTAGGATGTTCGCCGCCGGCGAGGACCCGCTCTATCTCGCCCGCCGCGTAGTGCGAATGGCCGTCGAGGACATCGGCCTGGCCGCTCCCGAGGCGCTGAATCTCTGCCTCTCCGCCAAGGAGGCCATCGACTTTCTAGGCTCGCCGGAGGGCGATCTGGCGCTGGCCGAAGCGGTCGTCTACCTCTCCCTCGCGCCCAAGTCCAACTCCGTCTACACCGCCTACGGCGCCGTCCAGCAGGAGATCGAGCAGACCCGCCAGGAGCCAGTCCCTCTGCATCTGCGCAACGCGCCGACGAAACTGATGAAGGAGTTAGACTACGGCAAAGGCTACCGCTACGCCCACGACGAAGAGGGCCGCGTAGCCGATATGGATTGCCTGCCCGACTCGCTCAAAGGGCGCAGCTACTACCACCCCACGCAGGAGGGCCGCGAAAAACTCCTCGCCCAGCGCATGGAAGAGATTCGGCGGATACGGGCGGGAAAGCGCAGCGGGGACTGATTTGGTCCCAAGTTGATTGAATTGAGAGTACGGAACGCATCTTCTTAATCAGTTAGTGGAACTTCTGGAATGGAGCGGGATGGCTGACGATATCGATATAGGCAAGGGAAAGCCGGTTACGGTTCCTGTGATATCCGTGTTTCTGTTTCTTGCTGCCGTTGTTGCATTGATCACGGGGATTTCTCTTCTCTTCCCAGGTCCAATCTGGAATGGCATGTGGGAGATGAATCGACCCGCTTACATCGCATTCGAGAAGATGGGCAGGTTGTCCGGCGCGATCCTGCTGACGTTGGCGGCTATGGCAGGCATTGCTGGTGCGGGCTTGCTGTGGGGAAGAAGATGGGCCTGGTGGATTGCTGTTGTTTTATTTGCTATCAATGGTCTAGGAGACCTGATCAACTTGATTCTGTCGCATGACTTGCTGCGCGGCGGCACAGGTGTCTTGATCGCCGGCGCCTTTTTGTTTTTTCTGACTCGACCCGGAGTGAGGCGTCAATTGCTATAACCATACGCTCACATGTAGGCTCTCCCTGAGTAATCCGTTCGACCTACCCCCCGTTGGTCTTTGTTGTCGTCTTCGGTAGCTTGCTCAGTGCATCCGTCACAATCCCCGGCGTCAGCACTTCAGGCAGCAGCCGCGGGTTGTTTTCCCCCGGGACGTAGAGCGCGTAAGCAGGAACGCCGCTGCGGCCCAGGGCCGTCAGTGCTTGCGTGATGGCCTCATCGTGGCGGGTCCAGTCGGCCTTCATAAGGACGACATTCCGGGCCTGAAAAGCCTCCTCCACCTCGGGCCGGGTGAGCGCCACGCGCTCATTCACCTGGCAACTCAGGCACCAGCTTGCGGTGAAGTCCACAAAAACCGGGCGACCCTCGGCCCGGTAGCGGCTCACCGTCTCGGCCGACCAGGACTCCCAGCCGTTCGCAGCAACGGAATTCAGATCCGTCTCCCCGGCTTGCGAGGTGGTTCCCTTGGGTTCTCCAACTAGCCGTTGCCCAAAGACAGTTACAACGACCACTCCCAGCAGAATCAACGCCGCAACTCCGGTCGCCCAGCGCCGAGCCGGCCAGCGGCCCAGAAACCATCCGGCAATGGCCAGCAGCAGAAAGCTCGCCAGCAGCGCGGCCAGCACACCGGCTCCGTAAGCTGAAGCCAGCACCCAGGCCAGCCAGATCACCGTGGCGAAGATGGGCACCGCGACCGCCTGGCGCAGCACTTCCATCCAAGCTCCGGGCTTAGGCAACAGGCGCGTCCAGGCCGGTTGCAGCGTGAGCGCCACGTAAGGCGCGGCCAGCCCCAACGCCAGCGCCGTGAAAACGGCAAAGGTGACGGCGGCGGATTGAGCCAGCGCGTAGCCGATGGCCGCCCCCATGAAGGGCGCGGTGCAGGGCGTGGCTACAACCACTGCCAGCACACCGGTGAAGAAGCTGCCGGTGTAGCCCTGCTTGGCCGCCAGCGAACCGCCCGCGCTGGTCAGCGTCAACCCAATCTCGAATTGCCCGGCCAGCGAGAGGCCCAGGAAGAAGAGTAGCCCGGCCATCAGCGACAAAAACACCGGCGACTGAAACTGAAATCCCCAGCCCAGCGTGGCTCCCGCCGCGCGCAGCCCCAGCAGCACGCCCACCAACACCCAGAATGAAACCAGAATCCCCGCCGCATAGACCAGCCCATGCGCGCGCAGAGTGCGCCGCTCCTCGCTGCCGGAGTTCACCAGCGCCAGCCCCTTCAAGAAAAGCACTGGAAAGACGCAGGGCATAAGGTTCAAGAGCAGGCCGCCGAGAAACGCCAGACCGGAGCTTCGCAACAGCATCGCCCAAAAGAATGCCCCTGAACTCACTGCGGACTCAGCAGATCCGGCAGAGGAGCCGGACTGGTAGGCCGGGGTTTTAACCCCGGCATCAGCAGCGTTTCCATCAACGCGGGCTTTAGCCCCTGAGGCTTGCTCTGCTGAACCTTGGCCGCCCGCCGCATTTTGAGATGCGGCCGTCACGCCCGGTGGCAGCGCCACAATTTCATACGCCCGCCCGCCGGAAAGCTCCAGAACTCCTCGCAATTGTTTGGGATTAACGGTCAGGCTTGCATCTTTTTTCAGATCGAGAATCAAACCGTTCGCCGTCGGCGTCAACTTTTGCGGGGCAGGATTGTCGAGGATGTCCTGAACTTCCGGAAAAAATGTAGCTTCTGTTTCCTTCTGGCCGGTTTCGACGGAGAGGCGAAAGCCGAAAGGTGTATTGGCGAAGTTGGACTTCGGGAGGGGCCGGCCCGAGTTGTCGACAAACGACTGTGGCAAATTGCCGATTAGGCGCCGCCAGATTGCAATTTCGTCAGGTTGGACTCTATCCACCACTCGATAGGGATGTACGACAATGAACATCCTTTCAATATCTGCTTTGCCTGGAATGCAGGAACCGCGGCAAACTAGCCACGAGACGTGCGCACGAACTGTTACTGGGCCATCGGCCACGCTCTTATCAACAGCAAATTGCACTGGAAAAAGAACCTCGTTCTCGTAGCCGTAATCCATCAATGGTCCAAGTGGTAGCCGCTTCGGCGCTGGAAACTGCATCGGTCCGGCGCTGATTCCGGCGGGTAGCGTCCATTGAATGTGCGGAGGCTCGCCCGCGTCGCCGGGATTAATCCAGTAGATGTGCCAGCCCTCTTCGAGCTTGAAGTAAAGGCCAAGCGAGTTCCAACCGCCATGTGAGAGTGACTCGCCCGTCGAAATCAGCTTTAAGTGGACGTGCGGCGCATCGGCGGCGTTCGACGCCGCCAGCGCAGGCAGCCCAGCGGCAAGCAGCAACGAGACCACGAAGATCAATTGGGAGACACGCATAGCGGAAAAGTCAAACTCCTCAACAGTTGGACTTAGTCTACCGGACAATGGTCGCGAAAAAATGGGGCGCGGGCATTCTGTTCCCTGTTCCCTACTCCCTGTTCCCTGCTCTTACACTTCCAGATCATCATCCGCATCAGCGGCCACAGCCGTTCCCCGGCGCTTGGCCAGCAGGTACCCGCGCAAGAACGGCTCCAGGTAGCCGTCTAGCACCTTGTCCACGTCGCCTACTTCGACCTTGGTTCGATGGTCTTTGGCCATGCGGTAGGGCTGCAAAACATACGAGCGGATCTGCGAGCCAAAGTTGATTTCGAGCTTCGAGTCTTCGAGTTTCTTCGAGACCGCGCGCTTCTTTTCCAGCTCGTACTCGTAGAGCCGCGAGCGCAGCATCTTCATCGCCTTGTCGCGGTTCTTGTGCTGGCTGCGCTCGTTCTGGCATTGCACCACGATACCGGTGGGCAGGTGGGTCATGCGGACGGCGGAGTCGGTGGTGTTCACGTGCTGGCCGCCCTTGCCGCCGCTGCGGTAGGTGTCGATGCGCAGGTCTTCCAGCTTCAGGTCCACGTGAATCGTCTCGTCGATCTCCGGCGAGACGTAGACGCTGGCGAAGGAGGTGTGCCGCCGCTTGGCGGAGTCGTAGGGCGAGATGCGCACCAGCCGATGCACGCCGCTCTCGCCGGCCAGTTGGCCGAAGGCGTACTCACCCATAATCGTGAAGGTGGCGGATTTTATGCCCGCCTCTTCGCCGTCCTGGTAGTCATTCATCTCGGTTTTGAAGCCCTGCTGCTCGGCCCAGCGCAGGTACATGCGCAAGAGCATCTCGGCCCAGTCCTGGCTCTCTGTCCCGCCCGCTCCGGGATGCACCGTGACGATGGCGTTCAGCGGATCGGCCTCGCCGTTGAGCATGGTCCGCGCTTCAAGCTCCTCGGCAAATGTCCCCAGAGCCTTGATCTCGCGCTCCAGATCGGCGAGCACGTCCTCGCCCTCCCGCGCCAGCTCGAAGTAGGTCTCGACCTCGCCGGTGCGGCGCAGCAGCTCCTCATCGTCGGCGACCATCACCTCCAGGCGCTTCTTGTCGCGCATTAAAGGTTTAGTCGCGTTGGGGTTGGACCAGAGGGCCGGATCGGCCAGCTTGGTTTCTATTTGCGCGAGTTCCCGGCGGATGCGAGCCGGGTCAAAGATACTCCCGCAGGTCGCGCACTTGGTCGCGCACGGGAGCATAAGCGAATTCGAGATCGTTCAACGACATGGCTTGGCTCTTTACCTGACTTTGGGTTGGACTGTGAGGCTGCACTCTCTTGACTGAACTAGAATACCATCGTGACCGTTTCTGCGAGGTCCGAGGCCTTCGACGCGAAGTGTAATCGATTTTCATCCCATGTTCCAGAGCTGGAACCTTGACACCGGGCGAACTACAAAGAATCCAATTACCATCGTTAGGAAGGATCCTTTGCCATGACAACAAGAATTGTTCGTGTTGGGGAGCTGCTCGCGGCCGAGATTCCGGGGAGGCTTGCAGAGCAAATGGCACTTACTGCCGGCCAAGCAGTCGAGTGGGCGATGAACGGGCCGAATAGTATATCGCTGGTCAAAAGGACGGTCACCGACGGGCTCCTGGAAATCGAAAGCAGCATCGCCAAGAAAAATGCGGAGGAGGAACATCTACTCGACGTAAGAAGTCGCGCGGAAAAGGGTGACCCTGATGCGCAACAGTTTTTAGGCATTGTCTCAAAAGATAAGGTGGAAGCGGCGAAATGGCTTCAGCTCGCCGCTAACCAAGGAGACAGATTCTCAATGCAGCTTCTTGGTCACATGCTTGTCAACGGAGACGGAGTCGAGAGAAATATTGCGGACGGCTACTTCTGGTTCCTGCTTAGCTTATCCACCTATAGTCTCAAATCCACAAGACAAGAACGTTCACAATTGAATGTGGGGCGTCGAGAACTCCAACGCATAGGAAATAACTTGACCGAAGAGGAGCGGAAACGCGTTGAAGAGCGTTGCCGTGGCTGGCTCGACGCTCATGAGCTGAATAATTACTTCTTTTCTAAGGTCCTCGATTTGAATCGAACTCACACATAATAAAGTAATTGGGTAACTATTATCCTGCGCTCTGTCTGGAATTATGTTTATTATCAATGAGATAGAGTTGACAACAGGCCAAAAAAGGAAGATAGTTGAGCTAGTTGCAAAGTAGCAGCGGCCGCGGCCAATGCGGCCACAGCGGAAAACTCATAGCAGAGAAAGGGGAATACTGAAATGACTGAACAGATTAAAAACGTGGTGATAGATGAGCGTCTCCGGTGCCCAGGCAGTGACTTGGTCTTGCCGTCTGACCTAGTGAATGTCAGCCAGGGTCTTGGCTTCTGCCCGGACTGCGGCCAGAGGGTGGAGGTTTGGTTATCTGGATCATGGTATCGCAGTGCGCATTCCAATGCGGGCTCAGGTCTGACCATCCAAAAATGAATGGGCGCCCCAGATCCGGATTTTCGGACCTGAGAGAGCGCCGCCGCGCTCCCGCCGCAGCGCATCCACTGCTACGCCACCTTTACCTCATCGAGCAAATCGGGGTGACGGTCCAGCACTTTGAGCGGCTTGACCACCGCCAAAGGCGGCCTGGTCTTGCCGTTCTCGTAGCGCGAGAAGGCATTTCAATTCATTTCTCAGCTGGGCCGGACCGCGGCGTGGCCCAGCTTCTGCGCGAACTCGCATAAAGCCTGATCGAAGGTTACGAGGCAGGAGTGAGTGGCCTGTGCGAATGCCAGTAGCCAGCAATCGCCGACCCACTTCGAGGCAGCTTTGTCCCCAAATGGCAGGGTAGCCAATCGAAAGCTCTCCTCCACCTGCCGTGGCTCAGGACAAAACTCCACGCGCGGGTCTTCGAGCCAGCGGTCATAGACGGCCCAAGCCTTGCTCAGGGTGAGCGTCTGGTCGCCCATGACGGCGTTGTTGGTGAGCAGTCGCAGTAAGCCAATCTGCGTATAGCGGGAGAAGGTGAGACGATCATCGGGCGCCAGATTGTTGATCCATGCCCATGCAATTGCGTTATGCGCGTTTCTGACGTCTGAGAGCGCCAGCCAAATGTTGAGGTCAGGAAAATATGAGGTCATGCGGATTCTCGTCCACGGGGTAGAGAGGCCCTCGCTTGCCGGTGCCAGGAATCATGGGTCCGGTTACCGGTCTCCCTTTTTTCGGCTCCGCATAGGTCTGCTCGACCGCCCGCACGATGAGGGAGCGGATGGATGCGCCGGTGCTGCGGGAGCGCTCTCTCAGCCGCTCGTGCAGCGATTCCGGCAGTTCGATAGTGGTTCGGGCCGACATGAGTTGATTATGCCACAAGTGAGGGTGGGCAGCGCGCCGTCTCAAGCGTTTGGCACAAAAACTATTCGCGGGTATATGGAGCAGCGACAGATGCACGCAGGAGTTTTCTCCCCGACCAGCCAACCAGCACTAGACTCAGCAGGACACAGAGCCAGCCGAAGACATCGCCGTGGGCTGTGTAGAAGGTCACGTCGCTGCGGAAGCCGTAGCCGGCGGGCAGAGCGTCGACCGCATGACGGGGAATGCTCTGGCGGACTCTCCCGTAAGGGTCGATCGACGCCGTGACGCCGTTGTTGGTGTCGCGCAGAATCCAGCGGCGGTTTTCGATGGCCCTCATGCGCAGCATGTTCAAGTGCTGCCAGGGGGCGCTGGTGTCGCCGTACCAGCCGTCGTCGCTGATGTTGACCAGCACCTCGGCGCCCAGTTGCGCGAAGTGGCGCACCTCGTCGGCGAATACCGCTTCATAGCAGATGAAGACGCCGTAGCGATGCCTCTGGCCGTCCTGGCCGGGCAGAATGAAGACCTTGCGCTCGCTGCCGCGCGTGAACGACGAGACCTTTCCGGTGAGCTTGTGGGCAAAGCTCAGCAGATTCTGGAATGGAATGTACTCGCCGAAGGGGACGAGGTGAATCTTGTCGTAGCGGCCCACGCGCAGGCCATCGGCGCCGACCACCAGCGCCGAGTTGTAGGTGTTCCAGGTATGCTCTTCCGCCGAGAAATCCGCGCCGATATTGCCCACCACCAGTGGGGCCTGCTCCTGGTGGGCAATCTCTGCCAGCGCCTGTCGAAAGCGGGGTTCAGCCTCGAAGAACGGCGCGGGCGACTCGGGCCAGGCGATCAGGTCGGGATGCGTGGCGTAAGGTGGGCAGATGATCTCGCCTTCCGGCGCGCCGGTCTGCGGGATTCCGGCGATGTACGTCTTGCACTGCTCGCCGGCCAGCCGCTTGAATTCGGCAATGTGCTCGTCCCATTCGCCGGGGCGCGACCAAAGACTCTCGCTGCCTACGTCGAGATTGGGCTGCACCAGGACGGCTGTGGCCGTGGGAGCGGGCTGGGGCGGCGTAAAGGAAATGCCATTCTCAAGAAACAAAAACAACAAGACGACGAAGAGAACCCAAGTCTGGCCGCCAAAGAGGGCTTTCAACCTCCAGTGCCGCTGCCTTGGAGTGATCGACTCAGATAAAGCGACCAGCAACCACGCCGGACCGCCAAGCAGCTGAGCCCAGGCGATAGGCCAAAATCCCCAGCCTCGTTCGCGGGCGAGCAGAAAAATGCCGACGAGCAACGCATTCGCGGCGACCAGCACAAAGCTAATCCCGTAAACCCCGGTCCACGGCGCAAGCTGATTCACGATCCCGTTGTCCACCTGCGAGTAGCCAAGCTGATCCCAGGGCACGGAGGTGATGCGCGCGGCGGCCAGTTCCAGCGCGGTCCAGAGAAAGGGCGCGGCGGCCAGTGCCAGCCTCGTCGATCCCGTGGCGCGGCGCACCAGCACGACAAAAAATCCGAAGAGGCCGAAGTAAAGCCCCAGCACCAGGCTGTATCCCAACAGGAGCAGCGTGGGCGCCATGGGCGGCATGTCGCCGTAGTGCATCATCGTGTCGCGGACCCAGTAGCAGTTGCCCATGTACCAGAGCACGCCACAAAGATAGGCGAGCAGAAAGGCGCGGCGCAGCGGCCGAGGCGCATCCGTAGTGCCCGGCGACAGAAGCACCCAGAGCAGCGGAACCAGCCCAAACCAGGCGAAGACCGAGCGCCATGGCGGCATCGGTCCGGCCAGCGGAAACGGCAACTCCAGCAGGCCGGCGGAGAGGACTGCAGCGGCCCACAACTTCCATGCTTTCAACTTCCCTTGCGCGTGTTCCATACAGTGCCGAGTGTATCGCATCGGGTGCGCGGGCTTGATGAGAAAGCTATGAGCGTCCATCGCTGACAGCCCCCGCTCGGGGCAAATCGAAAAGAGCCGTCTTGTGCAGAGCAATTGCAGGAAAGCAAGACAATCGTTCACAGTTTCACAGTCTCACGGTAAATAGGGGGGTGGGGGGTACCCCAAAAAGGTGCGATAAAACAATCTAACTCCATTGTTTTGTGTGTATCTGTTCATAAAACCTCCGTGAAAAGCGGTTGAAAATTGGCGGAAAAGCGGCCCAAAAGGCCGTAATTCAGCGTTAAAAGCCTCGGATTGGCACCTGTTTGGGGTCTCCCTGGAGGACGGAACGGTCTGATCCCCAGGGCGGCGAATCCGAAGTTCGGCGAATCCCGGAGTTCGGCAGTTCCGGTTCGGCGAATGTGGGAGGACCGACCAAAGTTCAGCGTAGCAGGTTGGCTGAAATGATCTGTAAAGTCTTTTCATGCGGCTGCCTTGCCGTCGTGTAGAAAAGGCTCTCGGCCGCCCAGCAAACACGCTACAATCTCTTCATGAGCTTGGCGATTCTCGCAATGCGCGCGCTGGAAGTAATGTTTTTCGTTGGCCTGGCGGGCTCGGCCGTGGTCGTGCTGATCAGCTTCGTCGAAGATGGCAAAGAACTTATCGGCAAGGACGAGCCGCCTGAATCCCGCGCCTGAGGACCATCTTCCATTGCTCCTCATTTTTGATTGACTCCGCCCCGATTCAGAAATAAAATCCTCGCAGGGCGTATCGTGCATTTCGCCCCCTTTTCACCAGAAAGCCGGCCGTCGCGCCGGCACCATCGCGATGGCATCTACCCGGACGACCGTAGCCCCTCTTTCAAACCGCGTGCGGCTCATCGTGGCATCCTCGGTGATGCTCACGTTCATCTCCTTTTGGCGCGCGGCGGCCGTGGTTCTGTGCGATCTTGGCTCCTCCGCGTTTTACGCCGGCGGCATCGCCGAAGAGGCGGTGGGCGCGGCGGCCCCATGGTTCATTCTGGCCATCATGCTGTTCAGCTTCGCGGTGCGCGCGGTCTACGTCGAGAGCTGTTCGATGTTCACCCGCGGCGGCGTCTACCGCGTGGTGAAGGAGGCATTGGGCGGCACCTTCGCCAAGCTCAGCGTATCGGCCCTGATGTTCGATTACATCCTTACGGGACCAATCTCTGGCGTATCCGCGGGACAGTACATTACAGGCTTGATGAACGAGTTGATGACGGTGGCGGCCCAAAACCGCTGGCTCCCTCCGGCCCTGATGGATGCACATCACCATCCCTTCCAGTTCGATATGGATTACACCTCGGCCGTCTTTGCGGCTGTGGTCACGATCTATTACTGGTGGGAGAACATCAAAGGCATCAAGGAGTCCAGCGGCAAGGCGCTGCGGGTCATGCAGATCACCACCGTCATGGTCGTGATTCTGTTGCTATGGGGCGTTTTCTCCGTAATGGTCCGAGGGGTTCATCTGCCGCCGCCGCCCACGCCTTCCCATCTCAAGTTCAGCGAAGATGCGCTGGGATTCCTCAAGGGAACTCCGCTGGTTCCGCTCTTCGGCCTCTTCGGCATTCTCATGGCCTTCGGCCATTCCGTGCTGGCCATGAGCGGCGAGGAGAGCCTGGCCCAGGTCAACCGCGAGATCGAGCACCCCAAGCTCAAGAATCTGAAGCGGGCGGCGATTGTCATTGCACTTTATAGCCTGATCTTCACCGGCGGCGCCACACTGCTGGCTTCCATGCTGATTCCCGCATGGGAGCGCACCCACATCTACCAGGACAACCTGATTGCCGGCTTGGCCATGTACATGGTCGGTCCCATGTTCTGGCGAATCGCCTTTCGCATCTTCGTCGTTCTGGTCGGCTTTCTAATCCTCTCCGGCGCGATCAACACCTCGATGATCGGATCAACGGGCGTCTTGATGCGAGTGGCCGAGGATGGCGTGTTGACCGACTGGTTCCGCAAGCCGCATCCCAGGTTCGGCACCAGCCACCGCATCATCAACATGGTCTTCATCCTCCAGATGATCACCATCATCGCCAGCCGGGGCAACGTCATCATCCTCGGCGAGGCCTACGCCTTCGGCGTCATCTGGTCGTTCACCTTCAATAACCTGGCCATGCTGGTGCTGCGCTGGAAGTACCATGGCGAGCGCGGCTGGAAGGTTCCTCCCAATCTGCGCATCGGGAACTTCGAGTTTCCCATCGGGCTGCTCTCGGTCTTTCTGGTGCTGGCTTCCACCGCGATCGTGAACCTGTTCACCAAGTCGGTGGCCACGGTCAGCGGGATCATCTTCGCCGCGGCCTTCTTCATCATTTTCACCGTCTCAGAGCGCGCCAACCTGCGCAAACACGCGCTGACCGCCCGGCAGATGAAGGATCAGTTCCAACTGGAGCACCAGGACACGGTCAGCCGCGAATCGGCGGCCATCCGCCCCGGCGGCGTGATGGTGACCATGCGCGACGCCGCCAATCCCCTGGCGCTTAAGTGGACCCTGGCTCACACCAGCACCGAGGACCAGGACGTGGTGGTCATCAACGTCCGCATGATGGGCGCCGGCGGGCCGGAGTACCTGAACGCGGAGGATCAGAGCTTCAGTGAAGACGAGCAGATGATCTTCACCAAGGCGGTCTCGGTGGCCGAGAGCTTCGGCAAGAAGGTTTCGCTGCTGGTGGTGCCCGCCGGAGATGTCTTTGCCGCGCTGGCGCAGGGCGCAAGCTCGCTGGAGGTGGACTCGATGGTCTCCGGAGTCTCCAGCACAATGACCGCCGAAGAGCAGGCTTTCCACCTTGGACAGGCCTGGGAGGCGCTGCCCGAGCCCAAGCGCCAGTTCAATTACTATGTCATCGGCCATACCGGCGAGACCAAGGTCTTCTACATCGGGCCGCATGCGCCTTCGCTCAGCCCCGACGACGTGCAACTGGTGCATCGGCTGTGGCTGAATATGCGGCGCGATCCCTCCATGCAAGACTTGCACCACAGCGACATCATCAACTACGCGCTGACCAATCTAGCCGGGCAGTATGCCCGCGAGAAGCAGGAGATTCTGCGCGACCTGCGCAACTATCGCGCCGCGCAAACCTCCGCGACCGTGCATCTCAGCGGCCAGAATGTTCCCAGGCTTCCTGCTGCGCCCGCCGCGGCCGGCCGCGAGGCGCCGACGCCGAAACCTACGCGTTATCTCTGATCGGGCGAAGCGGCGATTTCAATGGCATCGCTGAAGGCAACTTGCCTCTCGGAGCCACTGGTCAAGCAGAGTCTGCTGCTGGGCCGTTTACCTTTGTTGCTTCTGGTTGTTTTGCCGACGGCCCACCCAATGAGTCCCGTCGCAACCACCGGACAAATACTCCGATAGCCGATAATCAACACTAGCTTTGTCCTTTTCATCCCTCAAATAAATCACATCATCCAGGACCAAGCGACCGTTTTCCTGTACCAGAACTGCCGCAACGCGCCATATCTCCTTGTCTTGCGGTTCCTCCCAAGTGAGCCTCACAAAAACGCGAAAGGAGCCATCCTTCTCTGATTCCGTTCTCTCAATGTGAAAGGTCCGCGGTTCTGCTCGCTCGTTTCCACCCGTGAAAAGCCCGTCCTCAAGGAAAGGCGGTTTCGAATCGTGGTCTGGATTCTGACGGTCCCAATCCACTTGGCAGGCGACGTTGATATCGATCCTGTGCAGCAGCGCTTTGCTCATGTATGGCACAAAGGCCTTCCAGTCCGCGCCCGATGGGATGCCCAGCGGGTGACGGGCCACCGGCGTATAGAGGCTCCGGACCAGAGCCTCGGGCTGATTGGGTAGGTTAGCTTGTGGACCCTGCTGAGCACTTTGGCCAAAAGCCATAACCGTCGCCAACGGTAGAAGAGAGACGCAGCGCAAAAGATTCATATCGTTCCCTCGCCACATGGAGTAAGCATCCACCGGCAGAGCCGGTGGCTTTACGGTTGCTGGCCCCTCAAAGGGGCCTGACCGCAACCGTCCGAAGCAAAAGCAAGAACAAAAGCAAAAGCCTCTCACTGCTGTCTTCACTGCCACAGCGCGGAAATCCGGTAGTGTCCTAATTCAGCGTTGCTGCCCTGGTGGCGGCCTCGACAGGTAGGGCCGCCAGCCAGTCATGCGGTTGTCTCGTCGGGAGGGGTATAGTCGTCCGGGAAGGGGAGCATGAGATTATCTCCCCACTGCGGAAACTCGTGATCTAACCTGTCCATGAATACCTTCCAATTGGGCGCATATTTCATGAGCATCAAAACCGCAGCGAAGTGCTTATCCAGCTTTGCCAAGCCTACATCCTCTGTGAGGCGCTGGAACAGTTTGTGCTTCAGGCGACCGCTATCGTAGCGCGGTGTGAGACGATCTAGTTCATGCCAAACCCCCGGAGCTAACCGCTTGTAGATGACATTATTGGTCCAATGTCCTACAACACCAGGGCGCGCGCAGCTTTCATCGTAGGGCCATCCGTTCAGCCGATATATCTGGCGATAAAACTCAAGGGG
>JBEKNI010000069.1:0-16393 GCA_049522975.1 Occallatibacter sp.
AGATCAACGTAACCAGGGAAAGGCCAAAGATCGATTCCGACCGCACCGTCGTGAGATGCGGAATCCCAAACATCTGAATTTCGACGGGAACCGATACTTGCTGTTCCATTTCTTCGGCGGAATGCCCGGGCCACTGGCTGATGATGTTTACATAATTATCGGCGATGTCCGGATAGGCCTCGACGGGCATGTTATGAAACGACACCGCCCCCCAGAGGAGCAATAGCAACCCAACCGCCAGCACCACGTATCGATTATTGAGAGCAAAATCTACGAGATTGCGAATCATGGCTTCTTCCTCGCGTCCTGAAGTTGAGCGTCATTCATTGTCGATTGCATTTTGGAGATTGATCGCGTTTGTCACGACCTGCTGGCCGGGCTGCAACCCAGATAGAATCTCCTGCATGTTGTTCGGCAACTGTTCGCCACTTACGACCTGAATTCGCTTGAACTTCTCTTGCGCTGGAACGAAGACCCAATCGCGGTCGTGCAGATGCACGATCGCGGAGGCCGGGACAGCGGTGTAGGACTGCTTCTCCTTGCCGAACAATGTGGCCGTGGCGAACATGCCGGGCCGCATCATCTCGCCCGGATTGGCCACCTCAATACGGACCTTCGCTGTGCGGATATTCGGATCGAGAATCGAGCCGATGTTGCTGATTGCGCCCTTGAGAACTTTATTCGGATAGGCGTTCAGCTTGATCTCGGCGGGTTGCCCGACGCGCACGTTGGCCATGTCGCTTTCGTAAACATCACAGACAATCCACACTGTAGTTAGATCCGAAATAGTGAATGGATTGGGCGTGGAGTAGGCCTGCACGAACGCCGCGTTCGTCACTTCCTGATCGGTGATCACGCCGGAAACCGGCGCGAAAATATCGACAATTCCCTTCGGATTATCGGGGTCGCTGCCCAGCAGGTGAAGATGCTCGGTCGCGGTATCGAGTGTGGTTTTGGCGTCGTCCTCGGTGTCTTGCGCAACCTCCAGGTCTCCCAGCGCGATGGCCCCGTGCTCGTACAGCACCTTCGCTCGATCCAATTGCTTGCGCGCGAGCAGCTCATCGGAGACGGCCTTGCGGTAGGCGTCGAAGCCTCCCGATATGTCGTCGCTGCGAACTCGCAGCAGGAGCTGGCCCTTCTTTACCGCGTCGCCCAGGCGGACGCGGATGTCCACAACGCGGCCGGAGGCAAGCGAAATCACCGGAACAGTTCGCGCGATGTCGGGAAATACAGTGCCGGTCACCGACAATTGCGACGGGGCTTGGTATTCGGTCGCTGTCACGATCGGATACAACTCCGGATGATCGACCGCGAAGAAGGAGACATCCACTCCGGAAATTACCTTGGCCGGTGGCGGAGCTTCTTCGTCTGCCTTCACCTTGTCGCTCTTGCAGCCGCTGATCACGAAAGTTGCGATCAGCACCATCGGCAGCAGTGCAAATCCCATAGCTTTACTTTTCATAGTGATTCCCGCCCTTTTGTGCCTTTCGGCCATGTGGACACCCGGATGTTTTCAAATGGCAGTAGCCGTTGTTAACATGGCCGCATTGTGGAACAAGTCTCTTTCTGAAGCGGCCTTCGCGCATTGCCGCGCGCAGCAGCCGAAGGAAGTAGACATGCCTGGAGTTCGATCGAAAGAGAGGAGTGGTTCAGGCCGCGGGAGGGGCGCGATTCTGAATGGCGGAGATAGCGGGAACCTCAACAGCCCGGAGAAGGAGGCTGCCCGGAACAGCAAAGCAAAACGTGTTGAAAGGAAGCTCCGCGGCAAGCGTGGGAGTTGATGCCACGACCGGATGAGGTAGGGCGTGCTCATGCGCACCGAAATCATCCTCGCGCTGGAAACAGCGTGTCTCGGCGGGATTCTGCGCCATCGCCATGTCGTCATAAATTCCGACGACAACAAACATGATGAGGAGAACTAACGCCAGGGAGACAAATTGCGCCCAGCGCCCCTGGCCCTCGCGCCGCGCATGGCGCACCCACAGCCAGCACATCGCTGTGGCCATCGCCGTCCATTCGAGATTGAGGGCCAACTCCATGAGTAATTACCTTTCCACTTTCATTCGGAAACAATTCCGGTGCCGCTGCCTGCAAAATTCAATGGTGATTCTTCAAGTTTGCACCGATTCTTGTCGGGTTCGCATAATCAATTCCTCAAGAAATCGTAGTGATCGCGGTTTGTTGAGTTAGAGGTCTGGCCTTAATTGCAAAGGCCAGACCTGTTTAGACAGCGCCGTTAGAATCTCACCTTGATCGCAAGCATCGTGTTGGTTTGGTTGGTTTGCAGACCCACGATTTCTGGTCTCCAATCCTCCATCGCGCCGTCACAAGACACTCATGGACAGCTATTGTTACCTGTTGGTTGCTGAAACGCGAAGGTATGGTACTCCGTATCCTCATAGATGGCGATATTCTGATCGCATCCTACCGTTGCCGAGCACAAGTTGAGATTCATTGAGCTTCCAGACCCGGTTGTTGTTCCAGTGCTCTGGAGTTGCGTCCATGTCAGCGTATTTGCTTCGGTCACTGAAAACACGGGAGAGCCCGCCTTAAAGCTAAATCCCACGGACTCAGCAGTTGTTCCGCCGTATGTTTGGGTCGTGGAGGTCTGCTCAGTTTGCACCAAGCTATTGCAGCTGTCTGGGCCGCCTGAGTACTGAGGACCTTCGAGTGTCAGAAGCTGCTGCTCGGTGCTTCCTGGGGCGACCGGGACTGGAACGTAGCGGCAATTGTCTGCGGAGGTTGCATTAAAGTCGCAAGCGCTTGCACCGGATATGTCTGCGACCAGAGGGCTAGTGGTACCAGAGTAGTTCAAGAGCGGATCCAAAGCCAGAATGGGAGCGAAGTCACTCGGTTTGCATCCGCACTGGCCGTTCGGGTCGCCGCTACAGTTATTAGGGTAATAGGTTTGGTTCTGGCATATCGCTGCCAGCCCAGGAGCGATGGTCTGGGGCGCGCCCGGAATAGCCGAAGGATACTGCTGCTGTTCCAAATATTGAATCGGCACGGTGCTGTTACCCGACGAGTTAGCCTCCATGGACTGCGCAAAAATCTCGAGGATATCGGGTTCTGCGGAATCTTCGTTGGCCGATGGCCGAATGCCCAGGCTATAACTCGCCGGGGTCGATCCATTCAAGGTGATGTTAATTTGTGGATTGAGCCAAATGAGGAAAAGATCATTGTTGTGGTTGATGGCATTCAAACCACTGGCATTGTTTGCAAGCGAAACCGCCTCGGCGTCGGTGTATGTCTCTGTAAACGCGCTCATGTTAGTTTTTGTATGTGAGACCCCAAAACTCTCGCTAATGCTGCCTCCAGCGCCTAAGAAAGACCATCCTTCGGTAAAGGTGATGGTGTTGGCATCTTGGAAGCTGCCCCCGAGCGTGGTAGTCGTACCATCCGTGGTGGTATCGGTGAAGCCGGCGCTGCTCTTGTTGCCGGGCGGCGCATAGATTATGGAGGTCACCTGGTATGCCGGGTAGAGAATACTTATTGGGTATGCGCCAACCGTGCGAACGCGGTTGTTCCAAGAATCTGCGATGTACACATTTCCAGCGCTATCTGTCCCCACACCCTCAGGATTATACAGATCTGCGTTCGTGGCTGCTAGACCGTCGCCAGAATAGCTCCCTTTGCCGTTCCCGACAAAGGTGGTGATAATCCCAGTTGAGGCCGATATAACTCGGATACGGTTATTGTAGGTATCTACGACGTAGATATTGCCAGATCCATCCAGTGCCACTCCCGGAGCACCGTTTAGCTCAGCGATAGTGGCCGCTCCACCGTCGCCTGAGAAACCTGCCGTACCATTTCCGGCAATTGTGTTGATGATGCCAGTGGAAGCAGTCACCATGCGGATCCTGTTGTTGCCGCTATCTGCTATGTAGATGTTGCCATAGCTATCCAGTGCCACACCGCCGGGCTCCAGTTGTGCGCTGGCTGCCAGACCACCATCCCCCGAAAACCCTGGTGTGCCGTTTCCTGCTACAGTTGTAATAATTCCTGTGGAGGCCGTCACCTTGCGGATCACGTAATTCCCATCATCCGCGAAATAAATATTGCCAGCACTATCTACAGCTATGCCTCCTGGGTCGCACAATACAGCACTTGTTGCGGGTCCACCATCGCCAGAATAGGCACACGGACCTATGGGATGGGAGGATCCTTTGTGCACTGCGACAGATCCACTTCCTGCCACGGTGGTGATGATTCCAGTCGATGCCGCCACTTCACGAATGCGACTGTTGAGGGCATCTGCAATATAAATATTGCCGACGCCGTCTACCGCCACGCCTAGCGGTATATTTAGTTCCGCACTTGTAGCTGGTCCGCCATCACCAGAGAAGCCGTACTTGCCAGTTCCGGCCACCGTGGTAATGATCCCTGTCGAAGCAGTCACCATGCGAACGCGGTCCCCGCCGGTTGCATCTGGGTTGTTGCCCTCCGCAATGTAGATGTTCCTCGCGGCGTCTAGTGCCACGGCTGAGGGGTTATTTAGGCCTGCGCTGATCGCCGTTCCACCATCACCGAAGTCATACCCCCAGATGCCCCCACGGAGGGCAGGGTTCGGAAAGACGTCTGTTGGGCCGTCTCCGGCCACCGTGTTGATGATGCCTGGACCGGGCAGCACAGTTTGTGCGTACGCGCTTCCCATGGCCACCGAACAGAAGAGAAGTAGGATAGCGCGAAACCAATCTCCTATGACTGCGAGGCATGCCTTCCCATTGATCACACTTGAAACGAGCTTCATCGTCCCTCCTTGTCCGAGTCCGCTGATTGTTTGGGAATGCCGGGATTGTGCCCCCGGCATCCTAGTTATTTGTTTGGCCGTCAGAATCTGACCATGATCGCCACCGTGCTTACGGTTTGATTGGTGGCTAGGTCAGGCCACCAGATGGCGTTGCCGGAAGCAACCGACGTGCTGGTCCAGGCATATGCTCCGCCGCAGTCATGATTGACCTGCGCCAAGGGCGTACCGTAGGGATCGGTCGTGGCTGAGCCATTGAGGCAGGCGTAATACTGCGGCGAGCCGGTGTTGCCGAGTGGTGGCGTGATGCCGGTGCCGCTGCCCCCCATGCTGCCGCGTTTGCCGGTCCAGTAGGGTATGTCGGAGTAGCGGTAGCCGGTCTCCAGGCGCATGGTAATGAATTGGCTGGGCATGTAGTCGAAGGTGATGGTTCCGTCGTGCATCTGAGCGCGGTCGCCCCCATTCTCGGTAAAGTACGGAGTGCCGCTGATCGCCGTGGCGCCATTGATCGGTGGCAGCAGCGTCAGGTAACGGCCTGGGTTGTTCATCTCGCCGCCGCCGAGAGTTACTGCGTAGAGATCTTTCTTGAACCAGAATCGGTTATAGGCCATCCAGCCCATGAAGGCCTGCTTGGGCCTGCCGTTCTTGGAGTTATGACAGTTGACGCCGCCGTTGTAGGTATCGGTGGTTCCAGTCAACGGTGAATTGCCGTTTGGACCGAACGCGCCGTTTGGCGTGGCAAATGAGGCAGGTCCGCCGCCGTATTCGCAACCCAGGTCGCCGGTGACGGTGTAGGCGATCTTGTCCAGAAACTTAGTCGGCCTGTCATACACTTTGACCTGCGCGCTATAGTCGGCATGGATGCGCGAGCGTCCTGGGTAACCGGCGTCGTCTTCACCTAGGCCGTAATTGTTCCACACGAAGTCCAGATACGGCTTGGGACGCCAGAGAATCTGCCCGCCGAGTCCGCCATGGCCGTTGTACCGGGCATACGACTGCCAGCCGTTGATGATCCATGGCTCGATCTTGAGGTTCTTGGTGGGGAACCATTGAATGCGAAGGCCGTTGAAGAACCAGGGTGTGTTCGACGAAACGAACGAAGGCTGATAGGTCCAGTTATCGAAGTTGTAGTAGCTGAAGAGGCCTATGTAGGAGACGAAGATGCCTGCATCGATGTTCAGGCCGTGGTTCACATCCCAGTGATATCCGCCCCATCCTTCCGAGATGTACTTGTAGGCGTTGGCTAGATCCCACTGCCCGCGGTTGGGGCTGCCATCGTTGCGTGGTGTCGTCGTGGCGAAGAGCCCGTTCATGGTGAGGACGCGTCCGCGCACATTGTCGATGCGGATGTCGCCGCCGAAGCTGAGCTGCTCCAACTGCCACTCATCGGAGCGAAATGTCTCCGTCGATCCACCTAGGCTGTCGTCCCCAGGGTGGTTGTAGTCGAGCGTGTAATTCGCGTCGGCGCGGAACTCCGGCGTAAAGTACTTAGTCGCCATAGGGCTGTCAGTGTTATGTCCGCCGCTGTTCAGCCAGGTCCAGTCGCCGGGGAATGGAGCCTCCTTGGTTAGCCGCTCAGCCGAGATCTCCGGCGGCGCGGGAGCCGCGGCTGGAGGAGGCGGAGCCGCGGCCTGCATCTCTGGCGTCATCGAACTGCTGCTGCCGCTCGTCTCCGCCGTGCGCAGCGCGACTGCATCCCGCTCCGCATTCTCCGCGCCGCGATTTGCCTTCAACTCGGCTTCCAGCAGCGCGATGCGAGCTTTCATCTCCGTCAGCTCTTTTATGACCGCGTCGTTGTTGGCTGGCGTAGCGATGGCAGCCGGAGGATTTGGCGCCGTTGCCGCCGTGGTAGTCGATCCGGCGTCAGCTGCGGCATGCGGATCAGCGGGCTGCTCTCCAACGGCCGAGGCGAGCAGTTGCCTGGCAGCCCGGTCTAGCGAAGAAGAGCCGGCGCGCGGCGTGGAGCCGCCCTTGCCGGAGTCTGAAGTTATGTTCTGAGCGTGACAAGCAAGCTGCAGAGCAAGGCCGCAGATTGCAAATCCTATTGCGATGCTGGACTTGAAGTTCTTCATCATCGGTATGTGACCTCCTCGACGCCTTGCGTCGCCGGGCTAAAAGACGTTGGCTCTCGGTGAGGAATGGCTTGCCAGTCGGTTCCGCCTGCCTCATCCCAATTGTTATGCGCTGCGACATAAAGGAGCCGCAAAGAAGATGCAGTGTTTTCGATAAGGTTAGGTAGTATTGCGCCTGATGGCCTGCGCTTTTCCATGGGCCGCTTGCACCTGCTTCAATTTGAAGCGCGGAACTGCGACCTATGTAGACGGTAAGGCGCTGGCCGTAAGAAACCCGTATGTCTTTTGAAGAAAGTTATAAGTGGGGCATGAGTATGACATAACGAAGTCATGAATATCCATTCTTCTTGCAGTTAGACGGCAGCCAAGGTTCCCTCTGTCCGGCGCCTTTATTATGGCCGATGGATGGGTTATAAACCTTCCGCGCATCGCGTTGTTCTTATTCTTTCTTTATCTCTTGATCCCTAGCATGGAGGTTAGCAGCAGCCGCGCTGCATATCGCGGGTGTCTATTTTTCTTTCGAGCGGGAACCAGAACTCACGTGAGTCATATGGAGAGCATCAGCGGACTACCTGCGGCGCGCAGTCACAAGAGCCAAAGGATGTAAGGGAGCAGATCGGAGAATCGAATGTGGAAAGCAGCATTTGCATGGGCACTGCTGGCGCTGGCAGCCATCGCCCTTCGAGCGCAAGATGCAAGGTCGTTGAGCCGGCAGCTTCATCAGACGCCAGACCAGGATGGCGTGTATTACGTGGGGCCAGAGGTTACAGCGCCTCGGCTGCTCAGGACCGTAGATGCACCATACCCTGAAGACGATTCCGCCAAGGATCTTCAGGGCATGACCGTTCTGGCCATGGTCATTGACGCCAGCGGCGCTCCCGCGCACATTCAGGTTTTGCATAAGCACGGCGACACATTCGATCAAGCCGCCATCGCTGCTGTGAACCACTCGGCGTTCGAGCCAGGCAGGCTGGGAGATAAACCCGTGCCCGTCTGGATCGACGTGCGGGTTGTTTTCCACGCGAATCGCAACCCGGCTATTCCTCAGGTCGTGATCGCCGAGCGGGATCTGCCTGCGCCGGCTGAATCGCAATTGGAGGATAAGCATCACGACCCACTTTCCTACACGCCGCCCTTCCCCGTCCACACCGTTGATGCTGATTTCGCCGACCCGTTCACGAGCCGCCCATATGTGCAGGTAGCCATCGTCACCGTGCTGGTGGACGAAAGCGGATTGCCAAAGGAGGTTCGCGTAAAGCGCGGCCTGGGGTTTGGATTGGACCAGAAGGCCGAGGCCGCCGTCTGGCAATACAGGTTCTTTCCCGCCACCCGGAAGGGCCAACCCTTTGCCGCGCGCACAGAGGTCATGGTCGCTTTTGCCAAGTTCTGATTGCCGTGGCGCAGAGGAACCAAAACTCCGCCCGGCGGGTCAACCCAGCCAAAGCAGCAGGCGATACCTGGTCGAGCGAAGATGACAATTGCCCCTTCGACTCCCGGCATCGAAAGACGCTACGCGGTTGGGCAGAAGATCCGCCGTAGCGGACCGAAAATAATCCATCAAGTTGTTGCTTATTTTTGGAGATTTATGGTCTATTTTATCTATAGTCGGGCGTCTCGCCGGGCCCCTCGCACGACGCACTTCCCCAAGGGCCACACGGCAATCGAAAAGTCAGGCTTCACCTTTTAGTGCGAGCCGCGCCATTGAGGCCGCCCGCCATTCGTTTGCAATCGACACGCCCAAACCGAAGATTCCGCGGCGCCTGCGATTCGCCCGCCGCACGATGGACTACTTGCAGCCCTGACCGGCGAGGCTTCCCCCTCGCGCGTCACAACCCTTATCCTGGAACTGAGGAGGTTTTCATGCAATCGTTCGTCTTCACACGCCTATGCCCGCTGCCCAGGCCGCGGGCGCTCTTCTCACTCTCGATGCTGGCCCTGGCCGGCCTGATGCTGCCCGCCGCCGCGCGGGCGCAGACCGCATCCTTCCGCTACGTGATCGCGACGCTGGGCGGCGGCTTCAACCAGCCCGAAGGCGTGGCGGTGGACGGCAGCGGCAACGTCTATGTCGCCGATACCTTCAACAACGCGGTGAAGGAGATGCCCGCCGGCTGCGCCTCGTCGAGCTGCGTGACCACGCTGGGCGGCGGCTTCTCCTATTTCATAGGCGTGGCGGTGGACGCCAGCGGCAACGTTTATGTCGGCGATACCGGAAACAACGCGGTGAAGGAGATGCCCGCCGGATGCGCCTCGTCGAGCTGCGTAAGCACCCTGGGCGGCGGCTTCAACGAGCCCTCCGGCGTTGCGGTGGACGGCGGCGGCAACGTCTATGTCGCCGATCACGGAAACAACGCGGTGAAGGAGATGCCCGCCGGATGCGCCTCGTCGAGTTGCGTAACCACCCTGGGCGGCGGCTTCAGCGCTCCCGCCGGCGTGGCGTTGGACGGCAGCGGCAACGTCTATGTTGGCGATGGCGGCAACAGCGCGGTGAAGGAGATGCCCGCCGGCTGCGCCTCGTCGAGCTGCGTGACCACGCTGGGCGGCGGCTTCGACAATCCTTTCGGCGTGGCGGTGGACGGCAGCGGCAACGTCTATGTCGCCGATACTTACAACAGCGCGGTGAAGGAGATGCCCGCCGGCTGCGCCTCGTCGAGTTGCGTGACCACGCTGGGCGGCGGCTTCTTTGTTCCCACGGGCGTGGCGGTGGACGGCAGCGGCAACGTCTATGTCGCCGATACAGGCAACAGCGCGGTGGAGGAGATCATGACGCGCGGGGTGAACTTCTTTACCGTCCCGGTGGGAACCGCCAGCGCGGCTCTGTCGCTGAATTTCACCTTCGATAGCGCGGGAAGCCTGAGCAGCACAACTCCCTACCAGGTGCTGACGGAGGGCGCGAAGAATCTGGACTTCAACGGGGCGGCGGCGCAGGGGTCAGATGCCTGCAACGGGACCACAGCGTACACCACGGGCGATACCTGCACGGTCAACGTGACCTTTACGCCAACGAAGGCGGGAACCCGCTACGGCGCAGTGGAACTGCTGAACGCGAGCGGCAGCACGATTGCCACAGCTTACGTCTACGGCACGGGCCAGGGCCCGCAGGTCGTTTTCAGCCCGGCCACGCAGAGCATACTGGGCGGCGGCGGCTTTGAGCCCGAAGGCGTGGCGGTGGACGGCAGCGGCAACGTCTATGTCGCCGATAACGGAAACAGCCCGGTGCAGGAGATGCCCGCCGGATGCGCCTCGTCGAGTTGCGTGACCACGCTGGGCGGCGGCTTCGGCGAGCCCTTTGGCGTGGCGGTGGACGGCAGCGGCAACGTCTATGTCGCCGATTTCTTCAACAACGCGGTGGAGGAGATGCCCGCCGGCTGCGCCTCGTCGAGCTGCGTGACCACGCTGGGCGGCGGCTTCGCTGGTCCTGCTGGCGTGGCGGTGGACGGCAGCGGCAACGTCTATGTCGCCGATTACGCAAACAACGCGGTGGAGGAGATGCCCGCCGGCTGCGCCTCGTCGAGCTGCGTAACCACGCTGGGCGGCGGCTTCTTCCAGCCCTATGGGGTCGCGGTGGACGGCAGCGGCAACGTTTATGTCGCCGATACCAACAACAGCGCGGTGAAGGAGATGCCCGCCGGCTGCGCCTCGTCGAGCTGCGTAACCACGCTGGGCGGCGGCTTCTTCCAGCCCTATGGGGTCGCGGTGGACGGCAGCGGCAACGTGTATGTCGCCGATACTTACAACAGCGCGGTGAAGGAGATGCCCGCCGGATGCGCCTCGTCGAGTTGCGTGACCACGCTGGGCGGCGGCTTCTTCGATCCCGAAGGCGTGGCGGTGGACGGCAGCGGCAACGTCTATGTCGCCGATTACGGACACAGCGCGGTGAAGGAGATCAACCGCGCCACCCCGCCTTCGCTGAGCTTTGCCGCCACAGCGGTGGGTTCAACCAGCAGCGACAGCCCCCGAACGGTCACCATTGCAAACAACGGCAATCAGCCGTTGACCTTCTCCGCAGTCAGCTTTCCAGTCGATTTTCCGGAAAGCGGCACTGCCACGGGAGATTGCACGGCAAGTACGACGCTTCCCGCAAACGGAAGCTGCACCCTGACAATCGACTTTGCACCGATCACGACTCTTGGCTCCCTGTCGTCGATTGCGCACAGCGAAAGTGTGACCATAACCACCAACACGCTGAATACCACCGCAACCACGCAGGCGATTTCAGTCACAGGAACAGAGGCCAGGTTCACTCAGACCATCTCCTTCACCCCCATCGCCGGCACGCAGTACGCCTTGACGCAACTGCCCCTGGTCGCCACGGCCAGCTCCGGCCTGGCGGTTGCCTTCTCTTCCACCACGCCGACCATCTGCGCCGCCTCGGGCAGCACGCTCTCGCTGCTGACGGCCGGCACCTGCGTCGTGCGCGCTTCGCAGGCCGGCAACGCCGACTACTCCGCCGCACCGGCTACAGCGCAGAGCTTCGCCGTGCATCTGGCTCCGCAGACCATCACTTTCACGCCAATTACCGGAACCCAGTACGCCCTGGCCAGCGCACCCCTCACGGCCACGGCCAGTTCCGGACTGGGAGTAGCCTTCTCCTCCACGACGCCCACGATCTGCTCGGTTTCGGGCAGCAGGCTCTCGCTGCTGATTCCCGGAACTTGCGTCGTTCATGCCGCGCAGGCGGGCAACAGCGTCTATGCCTCGGCCACCACCGCGCAGAGCTTCGCCGTCTCTCTTGATCCGCAGACGATCACATTCACGCCTGTCACCGGCACTCAGTATGCGGGAGCACAACAGACCCTGGCGGCGACGGCCACCTCCGGCCTCACGGTCACGTTCTCCTCCACCACAACCAGCATCTGCTCCGTCTCGGGCAGCACTCTGTCACTGCTGAAGGCGGGAACCTGCATCGTTCATGCCACGCAGGCCGGCAACAGCGCTTATGCCGAGGCCCCGCCGCAGGGGCAGAGCTTCGCCGTCGCTCTTGTTCCGCAGACCATCACCTTCACGCCCATCACCGGAACTCGGCACGCCAGAACGCGACTGACCCTTGCGGCGACGGCCAGCTCCAACCTCACTGTCACCTTCTCTTCGACTACGACCACCGTCTGCTCGGTTTCGGGAGACACGTTATCGCTTCGGACACCGGGCAACTGTGTGGTTCATGCCTCACAGGCCGGCAACGGCATCTATGCCTCGGCGACCACGGCGCAGAGCTTTGCGGTCAAGGCCGCCCTCTGACAACCCACCACCAACACGAAGCCGGGGAGCGCGCTGAAGGCGCTCCCCGGGAAAGCGCTTCAGGCCCGATCAATCCTTGCAGTCTCGCAAAATGCGTCATTGGCGCTGGCAGAGCCGGGGAATCCCAAGGCGGCCAACGGAGAGCAGCCGGTTGATCTCGGGATCATGCCAGAGACTATGGCTCTGCATACCCACATCGCGCGGATCTGCGCGAACGCGCCACGCCGACGCTCCAGCATTGGAATGCAGAGAGAAATGGTCGGGACGGGCAGATTTGAACTGCCGACCCCTCGCACCCCAAGCGAGTGCTCTACCAGGCTGAGCCACGTCCCGACACAATCGAGCCGGCTCGGGAGAGCCGGCTTGGGGGTCTTGATCAGTTTACACCAGCCAGGCATTGCGCGCTTGCGCCCGGCGTAAGAATCGCCCTGAAAACCCTCCGCAGGCAGCATCGGCCACCGAAGTCAGCCGTTCCCTGTTCCCTGATCCCTGTCTCTCAGTGCGCCGGTGGGGTGAACTCGTGCGGGAGACCCGAGCCCTCACTGAAGAAGAACTCCTCCATCTGCTCGACCAGAAACTGCTGCGCCTGCGGGGTCCAAGGCTGCAAGCGATACTCGTTCAACAGCATCTTCTGCCGGTCTACCCACTCGCCCCAGGCCGCCTTGGAGACGTTTTTGTATATCTTCTGGCCGAAATCCGAGTCGAAGGGCGGCTCTTCCAGACCCTCCATCTCCTTCTTGTAGCGAACGCAAAACACCGTATTTGCCATCCGTGATACTCCTGATCCCGATTGTAATTGGACGGGGCGAATGCACCCGCTCGCTCGCTTTCTCCGCGCAATTGTCTATTCTGTCCGGGTATGTGCTGCCGATTTATCCGCCAATCCTCCTCCAAGAGTCTCGCCGGCTGGTTCGGCGTCGAGTTGGAAGGGATACCATTCTTTGCGTCCAGCTATACATCGCCCCGCAGAGCATTCAGCCCGTGATGCGGCTGAATCGCGACTCCGGCAAGCGCGAGTTTGCCCTCCACCGCTGGGGACTGGTGCCATTCTGGACACCGTTGGCGAAACCGGTCATAGGACCCACTGGCCGAGCTTGGCGATGGCCGAGGTGCGCGTTTGTGCGGACATGACGCCACTCCAGTGGTCGGTTAGGCGCTGGAGGTTGATTGCGCAGGCAATCGCCACATTCTGAAGATGCGTCTTCGCTTGACCTGGGTATCGCAGCCGCCGCAGGTCCGTTGAACGGACGCCCTGAGAAAAGGCGCCCTCGATCCCGGCGCGCATGTTATACAGATGGCAAAGTGGCCCTCCCAATCAATCTTGAATGCGATGATGTCATAGCCCTCTGACTCTTGCGAGCGAGGCTGTTTGGTTTGACAGGACACTTGCGCGCACGAACTGCGTCGGCGGCTTCTCTATCCGATAACCCCTCCGCAAACTGCAGGATCGGCACGAGAGCTAATCGCCAGGGCGCCTCAGCGGGTTGGCCGCGCGTGGGAACAGCGCCGCAAACCCATCATCGCTGAATACGGTGCCGAATTGCTCTCTCAGCTTCCGGCAACGGTTGTTCTCTTCCAATGCAAGTTGGGCGATGCGGACTGTCTCTGAAGGAATCGTCTCAATCCAGTCCAATCGAAGCATTGCAGTTTGCGGAAAACCAGACCAGAGCAATTCCAGAGTGCCACACCTTTCATGCCCCAGCGCAATTTCAAGAGAGTAGGAATGCCATCCTGCAACGAGAGGGGCACGGTGCAATAGCAGGACGATGCAAAATGGGTGCGGGCTCGGCTCTTTCAGCGATGCCGCACCCTCTAAAAAACTCTGAATGTTGCCGCACGGTTCGCGCCGCACCGCTGTTCAATTCCACTTGGGGCTTGGCTCTTTGGGCTGCTTCCCCTTCTTCGCTGCCTTTAGCCCATCCTTGGCCCATCTCAGAGCGGCCATTGCATCGTTACTGTTCTTGTCGATCGAGAGGGCGGTTTGAAGACTGGAGATCGCCTGATCCCACTTTCCTAACCGGCCATAAGAGATGCCAATGCCCCAGTAAGCTACGGCTGGGTCCGCCTTCAGAGAAATGGCGATTTGAGCCTGTACGATGCTCTCCTGATAATTGCCGGCCTGATAGGCCAGACGCGCTTTATTGAGAGGTATGAATGTCTGAAGCGTTTGGATGTCTGGCACGGGGTGGTCCACTTCTGCTGCCTTGGCGGTCTGGAGCAGGTCTGGTTCCATGGGGCGGACACAGATCACCCCCTGTTCTTGATTCGTCAAGGGTTTAGTGAAGAACTGGCCCCATGGTATGGCAAAGGCCCATGCAGAATTGGGATCAGATTGCGATGGTGTCGATGTCCAAATATAGACGGCGACCAGATCCTTGCTAAAAGTGCTAATACTGCCTTTGAGGAAAAGGAAATCGGTGGGCGTTGACTCGAAAGCAATCTCCGCTTCGGCAATGGCTTTTGGCTCACCCAAGTGCGACGAACAACAACTGACAATTTTTCTTACAACAGTAACCGCTTTCGCCTCTTCCAGAGTGGGAAGCCGCCACCCAGTAAACCCGGAAAGTTGGAGTGAACTGCAATAGTCTTTTGCTTGGTACCAGCTCAGTCCATTTCGTCCCAAGAAGCCGTGTGCCATCATTAAATTGGGGTCCCAGTGTGGGCTTGCGTGCATTTGCCCAGTCCACATGAGGCCCGTCGATGGATCCGGCCACCAGGTCGTAGGATCCTTCGTCCACTCCTGGGCCAGGCAGCATTGAGTGACGGACACGGTAAGGCATAAGAGCGCAAGTGCGGCACTGCAAGATAGTTTCGAAGCGGGCATGCATTTCTCCTGAGTGTGGGCCTCGGCGGCTCATTGATTCACTTCCAAAGCGGCGGTTTGTCGTTGGCGGTTTTGCCATGCTTCGCGTCCTTCTGGCTGTTCTTGGCCCATTGCAAGCTGTCTTTGGCGTCGCCGTAGCCTTTGTCGATCTTGAGTGCGGCTTCGAGACTGGCAATGGCCTGATCCCACTGGCCTAACATGCCGTAGGAGATGCCGATGCCCCAATAGGCATCGGCCAAATCCGGCTTGATTAGAAGAGCATCTTGCGATTGAGTTATTGCGTCCTGGTAGCGTCCGGCCTGAAAGGCCAGGCGCGCCATATTCAGCGGGACATTGGCCTTGAGCGTCAAGAGATCCGGGACCGGGTGACTGACCCGGGCATCCTGCGCGAGCTGAAGGATATCCGCATCGATTGGCCGTACGCAGAGGACGGCGTTGCGATCCGATACCTTGGAGACGCGTTCGTGGGCCTCGGATCTATCCGGATTCAACGCTGCCTTCAACTGGCCCTTGAACAATATTCCGAACACATCCGGAGGGCCCATGAAGACCGACCAAATCTGTTGATCGCCCGTCACGGAGGATGTCCAGATGCGGCTTGCCTGGACGGTTTGTACGTTTCCCTTGAAGCCGAGATAGTCTACGGTCTGATCGAAACCGTTCTTATCCGTCTCGGTTACTGGATAAAAGTATTCCTCGCTCCTCATCTCGCCGAGCGTGGGCAGCCGCCAACCGGAGAAACCCCCAAGTGTGAGAGACGAACAATAAGTGCCGGCATCGTCCCAGTTCATGGCGCCTCGTAAGCTGAGAGAGGATTGGCCGGTCCACATGAGGCCGGTGAATGGGTCTGGCCACCAAGTAGTGGGCATCTTGGGCGATTCAGCTAAACAGAGTTGCGCGCATCCCACAATCAGGGAGAACAAGATTGGAAACACTCCAACATGACTTTTCAAAACAGACATATAGGCGCTCCGAACTACCGGTAAGAAACGTCTTCTTGGGACGCAAGCCCAGAGTGAAAGTCAAGTGTAGGGCTGCGTCGCCGCCGAAATTTGCCACGTTGCCCAATAACAGCGTGTTGGAGTGACGGAACTTGCAAGCGAACAAGGTTAAGTTGTCCATTCTCGATTTTGATGGTAAACCCCTTGGGTATGATCTGCCAGAGGCGAAGTGCGTCAGGGCTTGCAGAATGCGCAGGGCGGTAGGTCGGTCGATGGCGCGGCGTTGTGCCTTGGCCTGGTCCCGCCAGGCGATCTTCTTGCGGTCCATGCTATCCCTGCCCTGCGCGATGCTTCTCAACAATTTCGTCCGAGACTCCGGGCCTTTCCGCAGCCTGTCCAGCGTCCGCAGACCCAGTTCCAGATTTCAGCGCTTCCCATGCCAAGCCACAACCTTGGCCGAGTTGACCTCCGAATGGGAAGAGTTGATGGGGCAGTTGGACGGCGCTTGACGGGGCATTCAAAAAAGCGCGAGAAACGGCTCTTTTGGGCTCAAGAAGGCGGTTTTCTGCCCAAA
>JBEKNI010000070.1:0-29731 GCA_049522975.1 Occallatibacter sp.
CACAAGCCGGTCTGGCCGATCTCGGCGCAGTGCCGAGTTCCGCTGGTGAGCGTCTCCGGCTACCATCAACATCTGGCGCGGCGCGTATGGATGGCCTCGGATCTGGCGGCAACTGCGGGCGCGCCCTCAAGCAGCGCGATTAAACCCGCCTCGTCAATGACTGGAACCTTGAGTTCACGCGCCTTGTCGAGCTTGGAGCCGGCCTCCTCGCCGGCCACCACGTAGCTGGTCTTCTTGCTGACCGAGCCGGCGGTCTTGCCGCCCGCCGCCTCAATCCTTGCCTTGGCCTCTTCGCGGGTGAGCGTCGGCAGCGTGCCGGTAAGCACGAAGGTCAGACCCGCAAACTGAGCCGAGCGCACCTTCTTCTCCGCCGTCATCTCCACGCCCGCGGCATTGAGAGCTTCGATCAGAGCCAGGTTCCCCGGCTGAGCGAAGAATTCCAGAATCGCCTGCGAGATGCGCGGGCCAACCTCTTCCACGCGCTCCAGTTCTTCGGCGGTAGCCGCTCGCAGCGCTTCCATCGAGCCGAACTCCTCCGCCAGCAGCACGGCGGTGCGTTCGCCCACGAAGCGAATTCCCAGGCCCATCAGCACGCGAGCCAGACCGGCGCGCTTCGAGCCTTCAATCTCACTGAGCAGCGCGCGCGCGGATTTCTCCGCGAAGCGGTCGAGGCCGACTAGCTGCTCCTCGGTTAGCTGGTAGAGATCGGCGACGCTGTGAACCAAGCCGCGATCGAGCAACTGCTGCACCACCGCCTCGCCCAGCCCCTCGATATTCATCACTCCGCGCGAGGCGAAGTGCAGCAGGCTCTCGCGTAGCTTGGCCGGGCAGTCGGCGTTCACGCAGCGGAAGTCCACCTCGCCCTCCGCGCGGACGACCTCGCTGCCGCACTCCGGACACTTCGCGGGAAAAACGAAAGCCTGCTGGCCGCGCGGATGCCCGGCGTCCTCGATCACCTCGACGACTTTGGGAATCACGTCGCCGCCGCGCTCCACCTTGACCCAGTCGCCCAGCTTGAGACCCAGCCGCTCGATGAAGTCGGCGTTGTGCAGCGTGGCGCGGCTGACGGTGGTGCCGCCGATGAAGACCGGGGTCAGTTCGGCGACGGGCGTCAGCTTGCCGGTGCGCCCCACCTGCACGGTGATCGAATTGACCTGCGTGACGCCCGAGCGCGCGGTGAATTTGTAGGCGATGGCCCAGCGAGGCGCGCGTCCGGTGTAGCCGAGGCGCTGCTGCGTCTGGTGCGAATTGACTTTGAAGACTACGCCGTCGATCTCATAACCAAGATTGGGACGATAGGCTTCGGCATCATCAATAAATGACGCCAAACCCTGAACCGTCGAGTACAGATTGCGATACGGATTGACACGGAAACCGAGAACCGTCAGCGCATAAAGAGTATCCAGTTGAGTCTGCGGCCCATATTTACTCTCATCTTCCGCTTCAACGAACAGAAAGTACGCGTAAAAGTCCAGGCGGCGGCTGGCGACGATGCTCGGTTCCAGCGTGCGCAGCGTTCCGGCGGCGGCGTTGCGCGGATTGACGGCCAGTGCAAGCCCCTCAGCCTCGCGTTCCTCGTTCAGCTTTTCAAAGGCCGCCGTGGGCAGAATCACCTCGCCACGCACTTCAAATCCCTGCGGGAGGCAGAGTTCTTTGAGCTTTTCAGCGGAGATGGACAGCGGCACGCTGCGAATGGTGCGGATGTTCGAGGTAACGTCCTCGCCGGTCTGGCCGTCGCCGCGAGTAATCCCGGTGGTCAGCCTCGCACCTCCGCCGTCTGCCCCGCCGTTCGCAGCAGGCTCGTACCGCAGCGCCACGCTCAGGCCGTCCATCTTGTATTCGGCCACATACTCGACCGGCAGCCCGGCTGCCAGCTCGCGCACCCGCGCGTCCCATGCAGCCAGCTCCTCGGCCGAGTAGGCGTTATCCAGCGAGAGCATGGGGCGCGAATGGGCAACCTTGCGGAAGCCCTCGGCCGGTTTGCCGCCCACGCGTTGGGTGGGCGAGTCGGCGGTGACCAGCTCAGGATGCGCGGCCTCGATGCGCTTCAACTCATTCATCAGCGCGTCGTAGGCGGCGTCGCTGATCTCCGGCGCGTCCAGAACGTAATAGAGGTGCTCGTGGCGGCGCAGCTCGGCGCGTAGTTGCTCGGCCCGCTGGGCCGCCGACTGATCCTGAGATGAATCTGGGTTGGCTCGTTCGCCCATGGGGAGAATTATAAGAGGCCGCGCGGCAGGATAGTATGGTTTGCAGACTGCTATGGAACCCGTCACCCACTTTCTCACCGGAGCCTGCATTGGTCGCGCGGGGCTGAACCGCAAGACAGCCTACGCCACCTTGGCTGCCGTGCTGGCCGCCGAGGCCGCCGACATCGATGTGCTCTGGTCCTTCGCCGGCCCGGTCGAGGAGTTGAAGCATCATCGCGGCATCACGCATACCTTCATTGCCGTGCCGGTGGTGGCGGGCGCGGCGGTGGGGGTGGTTTGGCTGCTGGATCGCTGGATACAGGCGCGGCGGCGGCGCAAGATCCTCAACCAAAGCGCTAAAGTGCCCACGGAGCCGGTTGATCCAGGCGCGCCCGGTCCAAGTCAGCCGCAGCTAGTGAATTGGCGCTGGCTTTACCTGACGGCGTTGATTGCCGCGCTGAGCCACCTGTTGCTGGATTGGACCAACAACTACGGGCTGCGGCCCTTCTTTCCCTTCAATCCGCGCTGGTATGCGGGCAGCTTCATGTTTATCGCTGAGCCGGTGCTGTGGGCGCTGCTGCTGGCGGCGCTGCTGATTCCGGGGCTGCTGGGGCTGGTGGCCGGCGAGATCGGCGCGCGGCGCACTCCCTTTCGCGGCCGGGGGTGGGCGATCTTTGCGCTCACCGGGATGGTCCTCTTGTGGGGTTGGCGCTGGGCCGAGCAGGGCCGGGCGCGGATGCTGGCGGAGAACCTGCAGATCACCGCAGCTCCGGTGAAACGCATGGCTCTGGAACCCTATCCCGTCAACCCCTTCCACTGGCACGCGATTCTGGAGACTGACGCGTACTACCAGACCGCCGAAATCGACACCCGCACCGGCGAGATCGTGAGCGATCCGCGCCGGGATATCCTCTACAAGCCGCCCGCAACTACAGCCACCGAGGCCGCGAAGCGTACCCTGCTCGGCCAGGTCTATCTCGACTGGGGGACGTGGGCCGTGGTGCGCGATCTGGGCCAGGTTGCCGCGCCCGGCCTGGCCCCGCCGCGCTTGCCGCCGAACCGCCAGTGGACCACGGTCGAGTTCACCGATCTGCGCTTCGCCTACCCGTTTCTGGGCGCGGACACCCCCCCCGTCCGCTCGCCGCTCGCCGGCTGGGTCTACATCGTGGATGGCCGCGACGAGGCCGGCGAAGCGATGAACGGGCGGGAGCAGCGGTAACGCCTCGATTCGGCAGAATCGAAGCAGGGCCTCGTCCAGCAAGACTCAAGCTGGCTCCGCGCGCGTGCAGCGGGATAGAATGGGTTTGCATTTTAGCCCTTGCGCCAGAGTCCTGAAATCCGAGGTGTTCATGCCCGCCGATCCCCTGATAAAAGAACCGCAGCCCCGTTTTCTGCCCTTGGCCGCCAAGACTGCCGTCTGCCACACCCTCACCTACTTCGTCATGGGGGCTCTCGCCTACTACTTCCTGCACTATGCGGAGCTGATCGCCCAGCCCTGCTCGAACATGCGCCCAATGACCGATCCGCTGGTGAAGGCCGGGCCGCTGTTGCAACCCTTGCGCGGCCTGCTCTTTGCCTCGGTCTTTTACCCGCTACGCGAGCAGCTATTCGGCAGGAGACATGGCTGGCTACTGATGAGCTGGATTCTCATCGCCGTGGGAATTCTGGGAACCTTCGCGGCGCCCGCCGGCTCCCTGGAGGGCTTTATCTACACGAAGACGCCCACGCTCATGCAGTTGCGCGGATACCTGGAGGTCGTGCCGCAGGCGCTGCTGCTTTCCGCGCTGCTCTGCTACTGGGTTAACAACCCTGGCAAGAAGTGGTTTACCTGGCTCTTGAGCATCCTCTTCTTCCTGATTGTGGCGTTGATGGTGATCGGCATGGTGATGGGCCCGAGGTAGAAGCAGAAACCCTCGCACTGGCTTCAGGGCCGCGCTTGCGAAGTCTGTCGGCGCTGGGGCAATTTGCCCCAAACGATAAGAAATGTTCGTGTCGTGAAACTTTCGGTTGACCCAGCGGCTCCTGACCCGCAGAATGTAAGAACGCCGTTGCGTTGTCCGAAGCGTCCTCTTTCGCTTGGAGACGCCGGAATCCCGAAACCTGAGGTGTTCATGCCTGCATATCTGCTGCTGCTGGTTGCTGTGTTGAGCCGTATCGTGCCCCATGCGGGGTGGTGGAACTTTACCGCCGTGGGCGGCGCTCTGCTTTACTTCGGCGCGCGGCGCTCCTGGCGGGAGATGCTGGCGCCGCTGGCCGCGCTGATGGCCACCGACTACTTCCTCACCGTTTACAGCTACCACTACAGCTTCCAATGGCAGGTCTATCTGCCCACCTGGGCCTGGTACGCGATGGCCATGGGGCTGGGCCGGATGCTGCTCTCCAGCCGGACGACCGTTGTGCGCGTCGGCGCAGGCGCGCTGTTGGGGCCGACCTCGTTCTTCCTGCTCTCGAACTATGCGGTCTGGGCGGCCGGCTGGATCTATCCGATGTATCCCAAGACGCTGGACGGCCTGACCGCCTGCTATCTGGCGGGAGTGCCTTTCTATCGCAACGATGTGCTCTCGACGGCGCTGGTTGCCGGACTGGCCTTTGGGGTTCCGGTACTGGTGCGGCGGATGAGCGCGGCGCGGAGACAGGTGGCCCTAGCGGGAGATTAGTCCCTGGTTTCCCAGGTCATGGAAGCAAGCCCCCTTTCGACTTTGGGCAGGGCAGGCTTTCGACAAGCTCAGAGCAGGCTCTTCACCCCACGGACGAAGACCTGTCCGTGGGGAGACCGGCTCTCATCGGCGCCAGCGTTGGCGCAATCCCTTCGCAGGCTACGCCCAGTTAGGCAACTGCCAGTAAACAACGTACCCCGCCGGACCAGCTTCGTAGCAGGCTTTCAACTGCACGACCGGCCCCATCTTCTTGGCCAGCTTGCGGATCTCTTGCGCGCGGTTGGCAATCGTTTCCAGGCTGCGCACTTCGTTTTCCGGCGCTGCAACCGCGGGCGTTATCGTCCCGGCATGGACATCCAAGCCCAAAAAATCGCACTTCTTACTTCATGACCGGTTGCTCTCCGCTTGTCGCTCTGAACTGTGCTTCCTTGCTGAATCACAGCCTAACTCACGGCCAGTGCATTGGACCGGTAACTCTATTCTGACTTGGCCAGGTTCCAGGGGATAGCGGTTTGGCCGGGTTGGCTCGGGTCTGGCAGGCCGGGGCTTCCACTGGCCTTTTTGGCGTGGCGGCCCGGCGCCGTGAAGCGGGCGGCGTTCAGCTTCCGCGCCGCAGGGGAAAAAAGCGCCGGGGCAAGGACCGCCCCGGCGTGCGCGTGCAACGCAATAAACTCTTCTTCTTCCAGCTTTCCCGGTTTCTCTCGCCCTTGCGGCTTCTCGCACTCTCGCGGTCTTTTTCGGCCTCCCCGGCGCGATTCCGCGCCCCGGTTAGGCCAGCCGCTCTCAGGCCGCGCTCTCGACACGGGCCGCCAGCGGCGCAGCCAACTGCTGGCGCAGGCTGCCGGCCAGATCGGCCACCACGCGCATTCTTTCTGCCGCCGGGGAGGAGATCTCGCTGCCGCTCAGAGCTAACTGGGAGTGCAGCAGCAGGCCGGCGACGGTGGATTTCAGCTCGATTTCGATAGCTGCGGCCGCCGCGCGGCGGGCCAGCATCTGCTCGCGCTCGCGGCGGTGCAGGGCGGCGCGAATCTCGCGAATCAGCCGGGCCGCTCCACTGAGTGCGAAGTTGATTTGCAGGGGGATGGCCAGGCTGGCGTGCTCCCAGATGGCTTCGGCGGCGGCCGGATCGCACTCAACCATGGTCTCGTCGATCACCACGGCCAGAAACTCCCGGTGGCGGAGCGAGGCCAGCGCCGCCTTGCGGCCTTCAGCCACTTCAACTTCCATGCCCAGTTGCGCGGCGACCACGGCGGCGCAGTTACGCGCACCTTCGATTCCGGTAACGATCAGAATGCTCATCTCCAACTCCTCCCCAGATCAGTCGGCCATCCGCGGCCGGGCGTTTTGCGGTCCTGGCGGCGCTCGTCTCCGCTCTGGACCGGTGGATTTCCCGTTTAAGGTTCCTTGGGGGAGCTTGCCGTAATTGTCCTATCGGCGCTCCCGGTTCCGGCTTGAATCCGGGCCCCTTACTCTTCCCGAAGCGGGTCGGCGATGCCGTACTCCTTCAGCTTGCGGTAGAGGGTGGTCTTGCCGATGCCCAGCAGCCTGGCGGCCTGAAGCTTGTCGCCGTTGAGAGCGCGAATGGCACCCAGAATCGCCTGTCGTTCCAGCTCCGCCAAGGTGGCCAACTGCGGCTGGGGGCCGGCTCCGGCCTCCGGCTCGCCCGCGGCCGCCGCCGAGCGCCGCGCCTCCAGCCCCTGCTGCTGGAGCTGGGTGGGCAGGTCGCCCAAGTGCAGCACCGGCCCGCTGGAGAGGGCGCAGGCCCGCTCGATGGAGTTCTCAAGCTCGCGGACGTTGCCCGGCCAGTCGTGGCGCATCATGGTGCGCAGGGCCTCGTCGCTCAAGGTGAACTTGGTGGCGCGTTCCCGGCTGATCTGGTCCAGAAAGTGAGCGGCCAGCAGCGGTATGTCCTCGCGGCGGTCGCGCAAGGCGGGCAGGCGAAGATTGACTACGTTTAACCGGTAGAAAAGATCCTTGCGGAAAACGCCCTTCTCCACCATTGCCGCCAGATCCCGGTTGGTGGCCGCCACGATGCGCGCCTTGATGGGCACGCGATGAGTGGCGCCCACCGGGCGGACCTCTTTCTCCTGCAGGGCGCGCAACAGCTTGGCCTGCAAATCCAGCGAGAGCTCGCCGATCTCGTCGAAAAAGACCGTTCCGCCCTCGGCCGAGACCAATAATCCGTCCTTGGAGCGGTTGGCCCCGGTGAATGCGCCCTTCACATATCCGAAGAGCTCGCTCTCGATCAGCGTGGGCACCAGCGAGCTGCAATCGACCGGCAGGAAGGGCTTTTGCGAGTTCGGCCCATAGGCATGTATGGTGTGCGCCACCAGCTCCTTGCCGGTGCCGCTTTCGCCCAGGATCAGCACCGGGTGGGTGCTCTGCGCCACCTTGGAGAGAATGCGGTAAAGCTTTTCCATCTCCCCGGAGCGGCCGATCATCGCGCCCAGTCCCTGCGAAAGGCGCAGCCGCTCGCGCAAAAGGCGGGTGGTGGCGTCGGTGGCCAGGCTCGCGGCGGCCCGATCCAGCACCGTCGACAGCTCGTCGATGGCGAAGGGTTTGGCCAAGTAATCGCAGGCGCCGCAGCGCATGGCCTCGACGGCGGCGTTCACCGAGCCCGAGGCGGTCATGGCGATCACCGCGGTCTGGGGGTACAGCAGCTTGACCTCGGAGACCAGCTCCAGGCCCTGGTTCGACCCCGCCGGCAGGTTGACCAGCAGAATGTCGGCGGCCAGGCCGCGCAGCATGCTCCGCGCCTGCCCCAGGTCTCCGGCGCTTTCCACCGCGTATCCCAGGCTGGCGGCAATTTCGGCGCAGGCCGAGCGGACCGCCGTGTCGGCGTCGACCACCAGCAGGTGCAGGCGCGCCGGCGGTTCCGCGAGTTGCTGGGGGATAAACTCCATGGTTCTGTCCGTAACAACTGTTTCGAGCATTGTAGTCGCCTCATGCGCAAATGGGTAAATCGGATTTTCGTTGGCCGCTTTTCAGGACTCGTTTTCCTTCAACCTTCCGCCTACTGTTGGTCCCGCCGCGGAGCCTTCGCCCCGTCTCAGCGGGAGCCGGAGGGCAGGTCGATCTCAAAGCGTGCTCCGGGCGCGGCCCTGCTGGCGGCATGAATGTGCCCCCCGGCGGCCTCGACGATGGAACGGGTGATGGACAGGCCCAGGCCGCGATGGGAGGCCGGCCAGCCGTTGTGCCCGGAAGCGCCGTGGCTGCGGGTGGTATAGCCGGAGTCGAAGATCTTCTCCAGCGCCCGCTTGGGAATGCCGGGCCCGGTGTCCTCAATGGTCAGCATCAGCCACGGCGGGGTCTGTGCTCCGGCGTGAAACTCGTGCAGGCCGATCGCGATGCGTCCCCCCTCCGGCATGGCCTCGGCGGCGTTCTTGACCAGGTTGACCAGGATGCGCGTCAGATCCTCGCCGTTCATCCGCACCGGCTGCGCGCCCTCCTCGGCTTCCATGGTGACGGTGATCGAAGGTCCGGCGAGGGCCGAGAGGAGATTGCGGTTGGCCTTGAGCTCCGCGGCCAGGTTGGCGATCGGCACCGGAGGCATCAGATCCCAGTGGCGGCCGTACTCGGGCCGCTCCCCCCGGAAGGGTCCGGCTCCGGCCGGCTCGGTCTGGGTCCGGCCCAGATTGGCGCCTGCCGGCCAGGAAAGGCCGTCCGACCGGGAAGAGCCTTCCAGCGGCCCCAGGCGAAGATCGAGTGCCAGCAGCTTCTCCACCAGACGGCGGCTGGCCGTGGCCACCAGACGGAGTTCGCTGGCATAGTGAAGGAAGGGAGCCGTCAGCACCCCCGGCTCCTCCAGCAGGTCGCAGTAGAGCCCCAGCGCCGTGACCATGTTGCGGGCGTCGTGGGCCACCTCGGCCAGGCTTTCGCCCCCGCCGCGCAGATTGGCCAGCGTCTCCACCACCGCCTCGACCCGCTTGCGCTCGCTCTCCGAGGCGCTGGTCGCGTCCAATCCCGTCCCGGCCAGCCCCGCACCTGTCAGGCCAGCCACCGCAGCCCCCGCTTCGGCCAGAATCGCCGCCGCCAGCCCGGTTTCCTTGAGTTCCCCGTACTCCCTCGCCTGCCCTGTCTGCTGCTGCATGGTCTGCTTCCTTTCCTATCCCCAGTTGTCAGTAATCAGTGGTCAGTGGTCAGTTTCGGATGCACTCGACTCCGGCCTCTTCCCCTAATCCCTAGTCCCTGTTCCCAAGTCCCTAGTCCCTGCTTCCGCCCGTCCCATCCCCGCTCCTGTCGTAGACGGCTGTCCCTTTCTAATACACGCGGCGTGCCAAACTAGGACTGTTTGGGTAAGTTCCTGAGAAGGGAATGAGTTAGTCCTGAATTCCCACAAAGTCCCGCCGGAGACAAAAGGGGCAATCTGTGCCAAAACGGAACAGAGGAATAGGATCGACTTTGGCAAGACTTTTACTTTCAATGAGTTGCAAATAGATTCCTCTTACGGTCCGGGAGATCGTCGATTTCCCATCCTGGAACGGAAGCCTCTGGAGCCGTGCCGCACCCAATCCGGCGGCCTTTTCCCGTACAATCTCTCCATGAACGGCACAGGGAACAGCCCAGCCTCTTGCTTCTTTCGTCCCGGCGGCAGGACTCCGGTCCAGCTTCGCCCGCTTACCCTCACTTCCGGCTACGTCCAGACCGCCGAAGGTTCCGTTTTGGCCTCGTTGGGAAATACCCGCGTGCTCGCCTGCGCCACCGTCGAGCCAAGGGTTCCCGGCTGGCTGCGCAACTCCGGCTGGGGCTGGGTGACGGCCGAGTACGCCATGCTTCCCCGCTCCACCCTCACCCGCACCCCGCGCGAGAGCGAACGGGGCCGGATCGGCGGACGGACGCACGAGATTCAGCGGCTGATCGGCCGCAGCCTGCGCTCGGTCGTAGACATGCAGGCGCTGGGCGAGCGGACGGTGATTTTGGACTGCGACGTGATCCAGGCCGACGGCGGCACGCGCACGGCTGCGATCACCGGCGCGGCGGTCGCGCTGGCGCTGGCCCTGAAGGCGCTAGTCGAGGCGGGAACCCTCAAGCAGTCGCCGCTCAAACAACTGGTCGCCGCCACCTCGGTCGGCATTGTCGGCGGGGCGATGCTGCTGGATCTGTGTTATGAGGAGGACTCCCAGGCCGATGTGGACATGAACGTAGTGATGACGGCCGACGGCGGCCTCGTCGAGACCCAAGCCACGGCGGAGAAGGGCAGCTTCTCGCGCAGCCAGTTGAATGGCCTCATTGATCTGGCCGAGGCGGGACTGAAGGAGATTTTCGCGGCGCAAAGGGCGGTGCTGGGGCTGTAAACTTATTGGCGTACGCTACAAGCGGATCTGCTAAGCTCAACTTTCCCGTTCATGCGTAATGTTATGGGCAAATATCGAGGCAGAGAATGAACAACAGCCTTCTGTATGGCGATAACCTCCCAATCATGCGGGAGAAGATCGCCGACGATTCGGTCGATCTCGTCTACCTCGATCCGCCTTTCAACTCGGACCTCAACTACAATGTGCTCTTCAAAGCGGACGGATTGCGTTCCGACGAGGCCCAGCTCACGGCGTTCAAGGATACCTGGACATGGGATGCGGCGGCGCAAGCGGCCTTTGACGAATTGCAGAATGTACGCAATCCCACACTGGTCAATTTCGTCAATGCGCTGCATGGCGGCTTGTCGCGAAGCCCGATGCTCGCCTACCTGGTGAACATGGCCTTGCGCATCGTTGAGATTCACCGGGTTTTGAAGCCGACCGGGTCTGTCTATCTGCATTGCGACCCAACGGCCAGCCATTATCTCAAGATGCTGATGGATGCGGTTTTCTGGCCCACGAATTTTCGCAGCGAAATCATCTGGCGAAGAACCGGATCGCATAACAAGGCCAGGCGATGGGCGCCCATTCACGATGTCATTTTTTTCTATACCAAGAGCAACGATTACACATGGAACCATCCATGCAGACCCTTTATGCTCGGCCATGTCAAGGATAACTTCGTCGAAGATCCGAAGGGCATATATAAGACGAACTATTATGGCAATGTCTTGACTGGCTCGGGGACGCGCGGAGGCGAGTCCGGCAAATCGTGGCGCGGCTTCGACCCGACGGCCAAAGGAAGACATTGGGCCGTTCCCGGAAAAATCTGGGAAGAGGTCGGCATTAGCCCCGCCGGGTTGACCCAGCATCAGAAGCTCGACCTGCTCTTTGAAAAGGGATTCATTACCATCACGGACGGAGAAGCATGGCCCATGTACGAGCGGACCATCAACCCCAACGACGGCCCCTCCGCTCCGGACATCTGGGCCTATCAGCCCTATACGGAGGGTACTGTCTTCGGCACGACGGACGGGATCGATGCCGATGTGCGCTGGTTGAGTCCGCAAGATGCCGAGCGATTGGGCTATCCGACACAAAAGCCTCTTGGAATTTTGAAGCATATTCTGAACGCATCGAGCCAGCCCGGTGATCTTGTGCTGGACCCATTCTGCGGATGCGGCACAACCATTGCGGCAGCGCAGATTCTGGCGCGCCGGTGGATCGGCATCGACATATCTCCCTTCGCCATCGAACTGATTCGCAGACAGCGGCTGGAAGGAGCCTTCCCTCATCTGCGAGTGGGCGTCGATTACGAAATCAAGGGTCTGCCGACGACGCTGGAAGGCGCGAAGATGATGGCGGGACAGGACAAGGATAGAAAAGCCTTCGAGATTTGGGCCGTCTCTAAAGTCGATGGAATTCCCAACGATAAGAAAGGCGCGGACAAAGGCATCGATGGGCGGATACCGTTCAGGCCCGACGGAAAAACGACCAAGTTTGCGGTCGTTTCCGTGAAGAGCGGGAAGCTGAAAGCCGACGACGTGCGCTCTCTTATCAGCGTGGCCAAGCGAGAGGAAGCGTCGTCAATGGGCTTCGGCGTACTTGTTGTTTTGAATCCGCCGACAGCGGGGATGATAGCGGACGCGGCGTCGGCGAGAACCGTCGAAATGCACGGAAACAGATACCCGCTTGTCCAAATCCTCACCGTAGAGGAGATTCTGAAGGGAAAGAAACCGCATCTGCCGTTGGTTGATCCCACAGTTGGCTATCGCAAGAGAGCAAGTCTGGCCGATATCCAAGGCTCGCTCTTGTAGCCGATACGCTCCACACTCTTACCCTGAACCGCGACCGCAGCCCCGGCGGCAGCAGGGGCGTCTGCCCGCCCACGCGTTTCGTCGATGCAAATCTCTACAATATCCCCAGCCCCCGTTCGTCTACAGAAGTGGATGGATACGACGCTGAAGATCGCCCCGATATTCGAGCAGGACCTTCGCATCTCCCAGGTCATCGCGGAGGAGCGATCCCGGTTGCGCAATTTCATCCGCAAGCGCGTGCCCAACGAGGCCGACGTCGAGGATCTGCTCCAGGAGGTCTTCTACGAACTGGTCGAAGCGAATCGCCTGCTGATGCCGATCGACTACGTCACCGGCTGGCTCTTCCGGGTGGCGCGCAATCGCATCACCGACCTCTTCCGCAAGAAGAGGCCGGAGAACTTCACCGAGGCGGCGGCCATCGGCGAGGACGGCGAACTGCTGCGCATCGAAGATCTGCTGCCTTCGCACGAGGCCGGCCCGGAAGCGATCTATCTGCGCAAGCTGCTGCTCGACGAGCTGGAATCCGCGCTCGCCGAACTTCCCGCCGAGCAGCGCGAGGTCTTCGTCGCGCACGAGCTGGAGGGCCGCAGCTTCAAGGAACTTTCGGCTGAGAGCGGCGTCAACGTCAATACCCTGCTCGCCCGCAAGCGCTACGCGGTGCTTCATCTCCGCCGGCGGTTGCGGCGCGCGCACGACGAGTACTTGAGGAAATGAGGAAAGCAAAATGGAAAAGGGTTGGGTAAAGAGAAACAAGTGGATCTTCTTTGTGGCTCCGCTGGCGTTCGCGGTTTTCATCTGGATTGGCGGCGAAATCGTGATGCACCTGTGGAACTGGCTGCTGCCGGCGCTCTTCGGATGGCAACTGATAACCTTCTGGCAGGCTTTGGGGCTGCTGGTTCTCTGCCGAATTCTCTTCGGCGGCCTTTGCCATGGCCATGGCTCCGACCGTTCCTACTCGCACCGGAAGTGGGCCGAGCACTGCGAACGGATGACGCCCGAGGAGCGGGAGAAGCTCCGCCAGGATCTGCGCGCGCGCAGCGGCGGCGCGGCCGCTTCGGCCAATGAAATCGAAGGGGCGGCATGAGGCAGGATGATGAGTGCGAATGAGATCCCGGAGAAACTCGCAAAATCCTCGCCGGCCTTGAAGGCCCGACTTGCCGGTCTCGCTTATTTGATCTGCGGAACCGCCTACACATTCGCCGACGGCTCCGTGCGCGGCAAGCTGGTGGTCGCGGGCGACGCCGCGGCCACGGCGCGCAACATCCTGGGGCACCAGTCGCTGTACCGGCTGGGCTTCGCCGCCGATCTCGTCTCAGTCCTCGGCTACATCGCGGTGACGCTGCTGCTCTACGACCTCTTCCGGCCGGTCAACCGGAGCCTCTCCTTGTATGCCGCGTTCTTCAGCTTCGGAGGATGCATCATTCAGGCCGTCAGCACGCTCCTGCATCTAGCCCCTCTGGTGATTCTGGGCGGCGCGCAGTACTGGAACGCCTTCCAGCCTGAACAGTTGCAATCGCTGGCGCTCTTCTCGCTCGATTTGCGCGCGCAGTCCACCAATATCTACATGGTGTTTTTCGGAGTTTACTGCATCCTGATCGGCTACCTGATTCTCCGGTCAACCTTCATGCCTCGGATCATCGGCGCGTTCCTGGCGATTGCCGGCGTGGGCTACCTTACCTTTCTCTCGCCGCCGCTGGCGCACGACTTATTCCCCCACGTGCTGATGCCCGCCGGCGCTCTCGGCGAAGGATCGCTGATCCTGTGGCTTCTCATCTTCGGCGTGAACTCTCAACGATGGAAGCAGCAGGTCGCCGCGGCGGCAGAATAATGCGCCGAGCCGCATCCGGCAGGCAAGGAGTTTTCCATTTCATGCTACCCATGCGGCGCGTGCGAGGAGTGCCCTGGGAGCAGCGTCTCTCGCCCCTACCGCAGCAGGAGCGCCAGCAACAGCGTCATCCCCAGCCCTGCCACCGAGAGCACCGTCTCCAGCACCGTCCAGGTGGAGAGGGTCTCCTTCAGCTCCATCTTGAAGAAGGATTGAATCAGCCAGAAGCCGGGGTCGTTGACATGCGAGAGAATCAGCGAGCCGGTGCCTGTGGCCAGCACCAGCAATTCGGGCCGCACTCCCGCGTGGCCAGCCATCGGCGCCAGCACGGCCGAGGCCACGGCCATGGCTACCGTTGCCGAACCCATGGAGACGCGGACGACCGCCGCTAGGAGCCAAGCCAGCACAAGTGGCGGCATGTGCGCGCCCAGCGCCAGCGCGACTGTGGCCTGCGCGGCTCCGGAGTCGCGCAGAATCCCGCTCAATCCCCCGGCCGCGGCCAGAATCATCAGCACCTGGGCGATGGGTTCAAAAGACTCCGAGGTGAGCTTGCGCAGCAGTTCGCGGCCATGATGCCTGCCGGTCTGGATGTGCCCACCTAGTGTGACCAGCGCCGCCAGCACGGCGATCAGCAAGGCGACATCCGCGCTGCCGGTGAAGTGCAGAATCCGGTTTGCGAGGCCTCCCGGCGCTGCCAGCCCATCTGTCCAACTGCCCAGGAAGATCAGCCCCACCGGCAGCAGAATCGCCGCCGCCGCGCGGATTGGACCGGCGGGTGCGGGAACCGGTTCCGCTTCGTAGGGAGGCGGGGGGGGGAACCCCCGCATAACGTCAACAGAATCATCGTGGGCTTTAACCCCGGAGGGATGCTCTTCGTGACCTTCGCCTTGAATCAGGCCCTCGTCCGTCCTCTCCACATCGGGATTCGCGGCAAAGAGCGGAGTCTCTTCCGAGGCTGACTCCGTCGCGCCCGCTGCCTTCCGCCTCTCCCAGCGGCGCATCATCAGCCAGCTCAGCCCCGGCCCGGCCAGCGCGGCGGCGGGCAATCCCGCGGCAAGCCCCCAGAGAATCGTCCGCCCCAGATCGGCGTGGTACTGCGTGGCCGCCAGCATCGCCGCTGGATGCGGCGGCAGCACGCCATGCACGATCGAAAGTCCGGTCAGCAGCGGCATCCCCACCAGGATCGCCGGCCGACCGCTGCGCCGCGCCGCCTCGGCCACAATGGGCATCAGCAGCACCAGGCCCACCTCGAAGAAGACGGGCATTCCGACCAGAATGCCCATCCCCATCAGCGCCCACGGCAGGCCGCGAGGCCCACAGCCGTCGACCAGCGCTTTGCCCAGCGCCATGGCGCCGCCAGAGTCGGCCAGCAGCTTGCCCAGCACCGCTCCGAGGCCGAGGACGATGGCGATGTGGCCGAGGAGGTTGCCAACGCCTGTCGTAAACGAAAGCGGAACCTGGGCCAGCGACATTCCCGATGCCACGCCCAGCGTCAGCGCCGCCACGGCCAGCGCCAGCGCCGGATGCAGCCGGACCTTGGCGATAAGCACGAGCAGCAGCAGCACGGTCCCGGCGGCGCAGGCCAGCAAAAACCAATCGTGATGGGCGGCAATGCTCACCGGCAGATTATTCCATAGGCCGCCCATTCCTCGTCCATCTCCGCGTCCATGTCGGACCTACACTGTGCCCGCCTGTGCGCTCCGCCACATTTTTCCCTTGCGCGTCTCTGCTACCATGAGGATGATCGCAAACCTGCCGCCTGACAGGCTGATCTCCCGCCTTCACAGGCCCGAGCGCTCCGGCGGCTGGAAACAGATTGACCCAAACGAAACCCGCCGGCACATCCGGCACAGGAGAATCCTCTATGCCTCTAGTCTCCATGCGGCAACTCCTCGACGAGGCCGCCAAGGGCGGTTACGGCGTCGGCGCATTCAACGTCAACGATATGGAACAGATTCAGGCCATCATGGCCGCACGGCAACAGCTTCGAGACCTGCAAGAGCGCCATCGCGCTGGGCTATACCAGCGTGATGATGGACGGCTCGCTCAAGGAGGACGGCAAGACTCCGGCCAGCTTTGAAGAGAATGTTGCCGTCACCAAAAAGGTGGTCGATTACGCCCATGAGCGCGGCGTCACTGTCGAGGGCGAGATCGGCGTGCTGGGCGGCGTCGAGGACGGCCACGGCGCGGGCGGCAGCGGACTCGAGCACATCACCGACCCGGACCAGGCAGTCGAGTTTGCCGAGCTGACCGGCGTCGACGCGCTGGCCATCGCCATCGGCACCAGCCACGGCGCGTACAAGTTCACCAAGAAGCCCGACGGCTCGGTGCTCAAGATGGACGTGCTCATCAAGATTCACCAGCGCCTGCCCAATACGCATCTGGTGATGCACGGCAGTTCGTCTGTACCCAAGGACCTGCAGGATATCGTCAACAAGTACGGCGGCAAGCTGAAGGAGACCTGGGGCGTGCCGGTTGAGGAGATTCAACTCGGCATCCGCAACGGCGTCCGCAAGATCAACGTGGACACGGACAACCGCCTGGCCATGACCGGCGCCATTCGCAAGGTCCTCTGGGAGACTCCGGAGAAGTTCGATCCCCGCGACTACATGAAGCCCGCGCGCGAGGCGATGCAGAAGGTGGTGGCGCAGCGCATGACGCAATTCGGCCAGGCCGGACACGCCGGCGATTACTCACCCATCTCGATTGCCGAGATCGCCAAAGGCTACGCCGACGGCTCGCTGGTCACCAAGCCGCTGGTCGCGGCCAAGTAACTCCGGCTGCAGGCGTCAGAAAGGCCTCTCCCTACACGCGGAGCGGCCTTTCTTGTTGCCCGGCTGACGGTTCGGGCCGAGGTCGTGAATCAGCCATTTAGCGGAAAAGGCACTGAATGCGAGAACCTGGTCCACCTGTCCAAACAAAAGACTCCAAAACGGTTAGGATTACCGCACTGGAAATCTTCTGCCTGGGGGTGTTCAGGCACACCAGGAAGTGAGAAACTGGAACATCGATGAACACGCATTCGCCAACCACGTGCTTTGATGTCTTTGAACAGTGTGTTCTAGCTGTGCAAGCCGGTGATCTCATTGAATCGGTCAGCGCCAAGGACAAGGAATTTCATTTCCAGAACTGGTTTCAAAGACGCATTGAGAGGCTCGGCATCCATTTTGAGGGCTCGGGCCGCAACACGTACCCGGATTTCAGTCTCGTGGAGTTCACAGAGGGATATGAGGTTAAGGGTCTGGCAAGGCCCGGACGAGAGCGCGATTATGACTCGAACAGCCAAGTCCCAACAGGTCACCACAATGGGCGGCAAATTTTCTATGTATTCGGACGCTACCCGGCAGACTTGTCAATATATGCAGACCACGGCAATGGACGAAGACAGTATCCGGTCGTTGATCTCGTCCTTTGCCACGGGGATTTCCTCAACGCCGACCACGAATATGTCCATAAAAACCGAAGCGTCAAAGGATTCGGAACATACGGCGACATCATGATTCGCGACCGTAAAATGTACGTCGCGCCGACACCTTTTGCTCTCACCGAGGGAACAACGGGGCTTATGACCCTCATCGTGCCAAGTACCTTCATTGCCGATCCACGTTTCCGCGTCGTTGGCGAACTCACGCGCATTGAGGCAGACACACACGTGGTCGGATATAGCTTCGATCTTCGAACTAATAATCTGAAGGCTGAAACGGTGTCGAATCCGCTAAAAGGGGCTGCGCACAGTTTTAGAGCGTATCGGCTAAAATCGCAGGCGGAAAAGCCGGTCACAATGCTATCGCGGACGGTCATTCTAGATTCCATTCAGGACCTGGAGGAAGAATGAAAACCTCCGCGCACAGTGAAATGTCGGACCAGCTAATAACCGCGCTAGAAGACGGCTTTCCAATAGTTGAGGTGAGTCAGGTAGCAGAGCAGGAAAGCTGGCGGAAGGAAATTAACAGGCCTCTGTACCATATTCATAAATGGTGGGCAACACGCCTAGGCTCTGTCTTTCGCGCCATAACGCTCGCGTCACTAAGCCCCAAAGGCACATCGATCTGGGATGCGTTCTACGAGCGGCATCAATTTACAGGCAAGGTAGTACTCGACCCGTTCATGGGCAGTGGTACGACCATCGGGGAGACACTCAAGCTCGGTGCAAAGGCCATCGGCTGTGACATCAATCCTGTAAGTACGTTTCTTGTTCGCCAAGCTCTTTCCCGTGTTTCGGCAAGCGACCTTCGAGAAGCGTTTAACCACCTTGAGCGTACGGTTGCCCCCGAGATACGACGCTACTACCAGACAACGGACCCGCTGACCGGCGAGGTAATACCGGTACTTTACTTTTTCTGGGTAAAGCTGGTTACCACGCCCGAGGGTGATACCGTCCCGTTGTTCGACCGGTATGTTTTTGCCGAGGATGCCTATCCCAAGAAGAAGCCCAAGGCACAGATTGTCTGCCCGGAATGCTGGGAGGTCATTGAGGGACGCTATGACGCGGTCTCACTTGATTGCCCGGAATGCAAGACCACCTTCAACCCTCAAGAGGGTTATGCAACGGGACAAAGGGTGACGGTCAAGGCAAGAAGTTACAGAATCAAAGACTTGATTCCTACCGACGGAACTCCTTTGGCACATCGGCTATATGCGCTGATGGCGCTCAGGCCAACAGGCGAGAAGATCTATCTAAAGGCAAGCCAAGAAGATCAGATTCTGTATCGCGAGGCGGAGATGAGGCTCGCGCTGGAGGATCTTCCTTTGCCATCGCTTGCCGTAAGGCCGGGGCATAACACCGACCAAGCAAGAGGCTACAATTACCTCCAGTGGCGCGATTTCTTCAATGCGCGACAGCTTTTGTGCAACGGACTCTTATTGCGCGAGATACTTCGTCTCCCAAGTCGTGCAATTCAAGAGCAGATGCTGTGCCTCTTCTCAAGCACTCTCGAATTCAATAATCTCTTTTGCTCCTTTAAGGGTGAAGGAACGGGAGCGGTCCGCCACATGTTCTCAAACCACATTCTCAAGCCAGAACGCACTCCTCTTGAGAACTCGGTATGGGGAACAGACAAAAGCAGTGGGACATTTTGCTCACTCTTTGAGTCCCGTCTCATGCGGGCAAAACTCTACCTTGACGCGCCGTTCGAGGTCGCACTCAATAAGGGTTTATTCGGGGGACCGAGCGAGGCGAGGAAGGTGACATGCAGCGATCCAATTTACGCTCGCCACGCTGAATCCTGGGACGAATTGACGAGAACGGAGCAGGGGGTGCTCATCCTGAATGGAGATAGCTCGCACCTCCCCATACCCGACTGCTCTGTAGATGCCGTCGTCACTGATCCTCCATACTTTGATTTTGTGCATTACAGTGAGTTGAGTGACTTCTTCTTTGCCTGGCTTTCCCCTGTTCTCAAGGACCGTTATCCATGGTTTAATCAGAGGGATTCGTCCGGCCCGGGCGAGGTACAGCACAAGGATCCGCGCACCTTTGCCCGGCAACTTTCATTTGTTTTCAAGGAGTGCCACCGCGTCCTCAAAGAGGGCGGCGTTCTAGCCTTTAGCTTCCATCACTCAAGAGAAGAAGGTTGGGCGGCAATCCATGAAGCCGTCATCAGCGCAGGCTTCCAAGTCGTGGCTGCGCACCCTGTGCATGCCGAGTTGCGAGGTTCTAGTCCTAAGAGCGCAAGCAAAAGCCCGATCAGCCTTGATGCGATTATAGTGTGCTGCAAAGCCAGGGAAACCAGGGCCGCGGCCTTTGATTTCGAAAGAATCGTCACGATTGTTCTAGAGTCCTCCGACATTTTGTCCGCTGCCGGGATGGACATCTCGGCAGCGGACCGTTTTGTGATTGCAGCCTCGCAGGCGCTTATTCCCGCGTCCTCTGAAATGCTGTCTTTCGAGGAAATGGCTGAAAGACTTGAACGCTTACGAAAGATCGTGAGCGGGATGCCTGCATTAAACTCCGTTGCCGAAATCGACCCCGCGGCCGACTACATCCACGTTGGCGGGGTGCCCAAAGTCTCGTTCTTGAGTTCCGGAATCGATTCCTCTCCTGTTCTGGCTCGCGAACCAGATTTGCGCCTCGTCGAGCAATGCTCCCTGTTCCCTAGTCCCTAGTCCCTGTTCCCAGCACCTTCTCCCACAGCCGCTGCTCCACCAAATCCTCGAGCGTCTTTCCGTCGCGCGGCACCACCGCATAAATCACCTTGCAGCCCATGGCCTGCGCTACCCGGTCCAGCCCGTTCAGCGAAATCGTTCCCCGCCTCTCGCTCTGCTCCAGCCGGAAGAGCACCGAGGGACTCACGTGCAGCTCCCTCCATACCTCCGCCGCTGGAATGCCCAGCGCCTGTCGAATCGCCCGCAGCAAGCATGGAGTTGGGTTCTTCTCCCTGCCAGCCCAGCGGTAATACTTGAGTTCCTTGTCCAGCTTCTTCCGCGCCAACTCCCGCTCTCTCTCCCGCATCGCAAATCCTCCTCGAAGGGGCCTCGTAGCTCTCAAGGAGCGCAGCCCCTACTCAAGAGGTAGCAAAAAGGGGCGAAATCATATGCAAAAAACGCCCTATCTTTGGCTGTTTTCGCAGTTTTGCTAGCCTTTCAATCGGAGTTATGCTGCCTTTTTGACGGCCCGCAAGGCCGAATTCCCGCGACTTGGCTCCCGATTCCTCAATTTGTAGCCTTGGAGCGCGACAGATTGCCTTCTTTAGCTATGCTTTCAGGGCCTCAAACGCCATCGTCTTGCAGCGCGACAAATCTCAAGCCTTAACTGACAACTGACTACTGGCCACTGACAACTGTTCCTGGTCCTTGTACTGGAGCTGATAGAGCTTCCAGTAGAGGCCGCGATGGGCCAGGAGCTGCTGGTGGGTGCCCTGCTCGCGCAACTGGCCCTTGTGCATCACCAGGATCTCATCGGCGCGCTGCACGGTGGAGAGGCGGTGCGCAATTAGTACACTCGTCCGGCCCTCGACCATGCGCTCCAGCGCGCCGCGGATGCGCAGTTCGGTGTCGGTATCGACGCTCGAGGTGGCCTCGTCGAGGATGAGGATGCGCGGGTTGTAGGCCAGCGCGCGGGCAAAGTTGATGAGCTGTTTCTGGCCGGTAGAGAGCGAGTTGCCGCGCTCCCGAACCGGCTCGTCAAATTGGCTTGGCAGGCTTTCGATGAAATCCAGCACGTTGACGTCATGCGCCGCGCGGCGCAGGTCTTCGTCGGTAATCGCTTCGTTGCCGAATCGGATGTTTTCCTTGAGCGTGCCGGAGAAGAGGAACGGGTCTTGCAAGACGACAGCGAAGTGCTGGCGGAGTGCCTGTAGGTCGTGTTGGCGCAGGTCGACGCCGTCGATGAGGATCTGGCCGGCGGTGACGTCGTAGAAGCGCATCATCAGGCTGGTGAGGGTGGTTTTGCCCGCGCCGGTGTGGCCGACGATGGCCACCGATTGGCCCGGCTCGACGGTAAAGGAGATGTCTTTGAGAATCCATTCGATGCCTTCAAGGGCGGAGAGAGCGGCCGCCGGATTTCCCGCAGGGGCTAAAGTCCCGGATTCTTTTTGCGGCATTTGCGGCACGACTGAAGTCGTGCCCTGATACAGTGCTAAAGCCGCAGAGTCTCCAGCAGCCGCATCCACTGCGGCCTGTTGTGCCTCCGTCAGCTTTTGATACGTAAACCAGACATGGCGGAATTCAATTCGATTGCTTCCGTCGCCCATCAGCGGCTTCGCGGGGCTGACGATCTCGGCGGGCGTGTCGAGGAGCTTGAAGATGCGCTCGCTGGCGGCCATGGCCGATTGCAGGATGTTGTATTTGTCGCTGAGGTCCTGGATGGGCCGCCAGAAGCGCTGCGAGTACTGGATGAACATGGCCAGCACGCCCAGCGAGACCGTACCGGCAAGCACGCCGAAGCCGCCGCGCCAGATCACCAGCGCGATGGCGATGGCGGAAAGAATCTCGACCGCCGGGTAGTAAAGCGCGTAGGCAAAGATGGTGTCTTTGAAGGCGATCATGTGCTGACGATTGACGGCCTCGAAGTCGTCATAGGCGCGCTGCTCGCGGTTGAAGAGCTGCACCACGCTCATCCCCGAGACATGCTCCTGGGTGAAGCTGTTGATGCGTGCGATGGCGGCGCGGACGCGGCGGAAGCTGGCCCGGACGCTGTCGCGGAAGAGGCGCGTGACGACCAGGATCAGCGGCAGGACGGAGAAGGCCAGCAGGGCCAGACGCCAGTTGATGGCGATCATGACCGCGGACATGATGACCAGGTTGAAGAAGTCATCGACGATGGCCAGCACGCCGGCGGTGAACATCTCGTTGATGGCGTCCACGTCTGAGGTGATGCGGGTGACCAAGCGGCCCACGGCATGGGTGTCAAAGAAGCCGATGTGCATGCGCTGCATGTGGCGGAAGATATCGCGGCGCAGATCGAACATGAGCTTCTGGCCGGTCCACTGCATCAGGTAAGTCTGGGTGAATTGGAAGAGATAGGCGGCGAGCAGTGCTGCCAGATAGAGGGCGGCCAGGCGGGTGATGCCCTGGATGGGATCAGCGGGAAGCAGGCGGGAGAGCCAGTTGCTCCTGCTCAGCCATTGGACCAGAAGGCTTGAGGGCTGCGAGGTCTTCGCGCCTAGTGTGAAGTAGCGGTCAATGGCCACCATGACCAGATAAGGCCCGGTAACATCGCAGATGGATTTCAGGCTGATGGCCAGCGTGGAGACGGCGGCCTGCCACCAATAGGGGCGCAGGTAATGGCCGAGCCTCCGGATGAGCCGGGAGTCGTAGACCTTGCCGACCGGGTCTTCATCGGGCTTCTTGGCTGTGTTCTTTTCTTCACCGGCCATGGGGTTGGGTGGGGTGCGGATCTCTTCTCTATGTATTGTACGAGGTGGGGATTGGAGGGTCCTTGCCGACGGTGGCGCTTCCACAAGGCAATCGATTGAACATCTATCACTTGAAGCAAGAAGAAGCCTGACTCGTTTGTGCGGCATCGGAGACGCGCCTTCATGCAACAATCCCACCGGCTGCCTTCGCACCGGCCCTGCGGGACGGTTTCAGCTTCTTGGGGAGGCATACCCAGGGTTCCGCTACGCTCCATCCTGGGCTACTTTCGCTGCCTTCCTCCGGGAGGGGCGGCGACGGCTCCTAAGACAGGACCGGCGCTGAGGGAAAAGCCCTCAGCGCCAGGGGGGCCTGGAAAGGATGTTGAGCTACAGCACGGCTCCGGCGAGCAGGCTGATGGCGATCGAAATCGGGCCAATGGTATTGATTGAAATAGGGCCAATCGTGTTCACCGAGATCGGGCCGATGGTGTTGACGGAAATGGGGCCAATGGTACCCGGGGGGGGCGCTGACCCGGCATACGCGGCGCTGGAGAACATCAAAGCCAGAGAAAGTGCACAAACGAACTTCTTCATGAGGGCATCCTCCTTCGAACTGGGTTAGGCAAGAGTGAAGGCGCAGGTCTGAGTAGGTTTTTCGCCAAAGGTCCGCGTATGTGTCGCCCGCGAACAGGTCATGTTACTTTCAATGGATGATAACAGGACAATTTATTAGAAACAACACACTGAAGTAATTCACTCATGCAACTTTGGTGCGTGGATTGCACGGCGCTTTTCCGGACTTTTTTACTCCGAAATCCAAGAAGCAAGAGGGTTGCGAGTGCTTCTTCCGACCGACGAACCGGGCCGAAGAAATTCAGCAAATGTGCCGATAAGACTCACTAGTGGACTGCACGAAAAAGGCGGGCGCGCTTCTCTTGCTGACGCTGGCGAGCGGGTTGCTGTGCGCCCAGGAGTACAGCTTCCGCTCGCTGGGAAACGCCGAGGGGCTGGACAACCTGGAGGTGGATAAGATCTTCCAGGACCGCATCGGCTTCTTGTGGGTGAGCACGGAAAACGGGCTTTACCGCTACGATGGGGAGCGCTTTGAGGCCTTTGGGCCGGCGCAGGGACTTCCGTTTGCCAACGGCGCGGCACTGGGCGACGCTCCGGACGGGTCGCTGCTGGCAGGAGGAGAGTTTGGCCTCTTCCGGCTGCGCGACAACGGCTTTGAAAGGGTTCCAGGCCCATTCAAGAGAGTGAGCTGGAGGCAGGGCATCCAGTCCGATGGGAGGGGACACACGTATCTGGCCGCTGATTCCGGGCTGATCGAGATCGCTTCCGCGCCGGGGCGCGATGGATTTGCCATGCGCCTGATTCCGCGGGCGCCGGGAAGCTCGGGGCCTGAGGCGACGTCTGTGCTGGCGGACGGGGCGACGGTCTGGTATGGGTGCGGGCGCGCATTGTGCCGCATGGACGGGAGCCTGACGCGCGTCTACGGGCCGGAGAGCGGGCTTCCGGAGAGTCCCCTGGCGGCGATCCTGAAGGATGGCGACGGGAACCTCTGGGTGCGATTCCGGGTGGAGGGCGTCTTTGAAATGCCAGCCGGAGAGACTCGATTCCGCAGGCCGGATTCGATTGCCAAACCCGGCGCCACGATCGGGGTTCCGGCGACGGATGATGGTGGGCGGATTCTCCTTCCGACCCCCGATGGGCTGCTGATTCAGGAGAAGACGGGCTGGCGGAGGATCGACCGCGCCGCCGGTCTTCGCGGACTTGTCTTCACGGCCTTCGAGGATCGGCAGCACTCGCTGTGGCTGGGGATGGCGGGCCGGGGACTGGTCGAGTGGCGGGGCTACGGGGAGTGGGAGAGCTACTCGACGGCCAGCGGGCTGCTGAGCGAAGGTGTGAACGAGATCCTGCCCCAGGCCGATGGGAGCGTCTGGCTGGGCACCGTGGGAGGGCTGATGCGCGGCCAGCGCCAACCGTTTGGCCTGCGCTGGACGCCGGTTGCGGGACTCAATGGATTTCCGATCCGCTCGGTGCGCGCCGCGCCCAATGGGGACGTGTGGGTCAGCACAGAGACCCGCGGAGTAGCGCGCCTGGATAAGAAGACCCGGCGCCTGAAGTGGTTTGCCGAAGAGCAGGGGCTGATGAACAAGATGGTCTACACCTTGCGCTTCGATCGGGAAGACAGGCTCTGGGCGGGAACCGAAGCCGGGCTTTTTGTCGCCCAGGCTCCGTATGCGCGATTTGTCCGCACAAGCGAGGTTGGAGCTTCGCGCATATGGACCGTTGCGGTGGGAAGCGATGGCACGGTCTGGGCCGGAGGCGTGGATGGGCTCTTCTCGCTTGCCGGCGGTCATTGGAGGAATTTCAAGCGCGTTGATGGATTGAGCAACCAGGAAGTGCTCTCTCTGGGCGCGGGCTCTCAAGGCACGATGTGGGTGGGTTATCGTTTTGGGGGCGGCATTGACCGGGTTCATTTGCAAGCTGCCGGGCTGGCGGTGGAAAAGGGTGTCGGGAGACCGGGCGCCGATGGGCTGGTGACCTTTCTGGAATCCGACGCCTCGGGCCGGATGTGGGCGGGCACCGAGCATGGCGTGGAGGTATGGAACGGCGTCCGCTGGAGCCACTACGACATGAGCGATGGGCTAGTCTGGAACGACTGCGACCTCAACGGATTTGCCAGTGAGCCGGACGGCACGGTATGGATCGGAACCAGCGGTGGACTCTCGCGTTTCAAGCCGCAGCCTCGCCATGGGCCGGAGATGCCGCTCAAGGTCGTCTTTACCCGGCTCGCCGCGGGCAAGAAGGATGTCTCCAGAGAGAACAATCCAGCTTTCGAGGCGCACGCGACCCCTTTCATAGCGCACTACTCGGTGCTGAATGCTCCCCGTGAAAATGGAGTCCTCTTCCGCTACCGGCTAAAGGGCGCGAGATCCGCCTGGACCGAGACCGCGCAAAGAGAGTTGCAATTTGCCGAGTTGGCGCCCGGAGCTTACCGGCTGGAGATCGAGGCGCAGGAGGGCGACGGCGCGTGGAGCGGGCGCGGGGCGGAGTTTGCCTTCAGAATCCTGACGCCGTGGTATCTGTCGTGGTGGTTTCTTCTGGTTTGCGGGTTGATTCCCATCCTCGTGGCCTGGGCCGTTGTCCGAGCCCGAATGGCGGAGTTGAAAAGAAGGGAACGCGAACTTGAACGGCTGATGAAGGCGCATGAAGAGATTCGCAATCTCGCGTTTTACGACACGTTGACCGGTCTTCCCAACCGCCGGATGTTGCTGGACCGGCTGCGCAAGACGCTGGCTGGCAGCGCCCGGAGCGGCCGGCTGCGCGGGCTGCTCTTCGCCGATCTGGATGATTTCAAGAAATTGAACGACACACTGGGCCATCAGACCGGCGACCTTCTCCTCCAGGAAGCGGCGCGGCGCATTACCGCCTGCGTGCGCGAGGCTGACACGGTGGCGCGGCCCGGAGGAGATGAGTTCCTGGTGATGCTGGAAGAGCTGAGCGAGGTTCCCGAGGTTGCGGCGGCCCAGGCGGAGAGCGTCGCCGAGAAGATTCTCTCCGCCATCGGCCAGCCGTATCTGCTGGACGGGCGCGAGTCTCTGAGCACGGCCAGCATCGGCGTGACGGTCTTCGGGAACGGCGAGGAGAGCACCCAAGAGGTCTTGCAGCAGGCCGAAATCGCCATGTACCAGGCCAAGCAGGTGGGCCGCAACACGGTGCGCTTCTTCGCGCCCGCCTTGCAGGCTGCCGTCAATGCCCGCGCGGCGATGGAGGAGGAGATGCGCCAGGCGATCCGCGGCGGGCAGTTCCTGCTCTATTATCAGCCGCAGGTGGAGTGGGGGGTGCCGGTGGGCGCCGAGGCGCTGGTTCGCTGGCGGCATCCCCGGCGGGGGCTTGTGGCGCCGGACGATTTCATTCCCCTGGCCGAGGAGTCCGGGTTGATTCTTCCCATGGGAGACTGGGTTTTAGGCGCGGCTTGCCGGCAGATTGCGGCTTGGGCGGGCCGCGAAGAGATGGCCCATCTCGCGGTTGCCGTCAACATCAGTGCGCGACAGTTCCGCCAGCCGGATTTCGTGGAACGGGTATTGACTGCTCTCAAATGCGCCGGAGCCAATCCTGAAAACCTCAAGCTGGAACTTACCGAGAGCATGTTAGTGGAGAATATCGAGGAGGTTATCGCCAAGATGACGGATCTCAAGTCGCATGGCCTGAGGTTCTCGCTGGACGACTTCGGCACAGGCTATTCCTCGCTCTCTTATTTGAAGCGCCTGCCCCTGGATGAGTTGAAGATCGACCGGTCGTTTGTCGAAGATGCACTGACCGATGCCGGGGGCAGCGCCATTGTCCATGCCATCCTCTCCCTGGGCCGGGCGATGGGCTTGGCGGTGGTGGCCGAAGGTGTGGAGACCGAGGAGCAGCGGGAGTTTTTTGCCGCGCTCGGCTGCCATGGCTACCAGGGTTTTCTCTTCAGCCAGCCGCTGCCGGTAGAAGAGTTCGAGCGGCTGCTGGCGAAGACGGAGCAGCACACGGTGGCTTGAGGCCACCGGTTCAATGACTGCGGCGCCCGCGCCGGATGCGGGATGATTCGAGCCGCTTTCGCGGGATGAATCACCCGGCATCCAGGCCGGGGATGAAGTTAACAAGCCCTCTACTCCAATTACTTCGTTGGCATGGCTGCTGGTTTTGCCGTGGTTGATGCCTTTGGCGCGGCCACCGGCTTTGGCGTAGCGGCTGGCTTTGGTGCCGCTGCGGCCGGTTTTGGCGCGGTCTTGACAGTGCCCTGCGGCGATGGCGAAGATGGGCCCGCTTCGTCCACCGCTTCCACGATGTAGTAGTACTGCGTCGCGGGGTCGAGGCCAGTGTTGGCGCAGGTAAGCCCAGCCGGGCATGAGATCAAATTACTGGAGCTCGGAGCGAAGTCTTTGGTGCTGCTGCCGTAGACCTTGTAGGAGCCGATGGTGCAGTTGGCTGGTGGAGTTACTGCTGTCCAGCTCAGGTTAATAGCGGTGGGCGAGGATGCCACAGGCACTGGAGCGGCCGGCGCAGGCGGAGCCGCGGTGCAGGTTGTGAAGGAGACGGCTTGCTTGGCGTCGATGTCCTTGCCTCCGCCTGTCGGGGTCAGGAAGAGCTCATAGCTGCCGTTGGCCTTGGCGGTAGCGACGTCGCTGGCCTTGAAGCTGATGGTGGCCGTATTGCCGGAGGCGTAGGCCGTCAACGTGCCGGCAATGGGAGTCAGAGAACCCTGTTCCAACTTGATGGAGGCGACTTGATCCAGGTTGCTGCCGCTGAGCGTGCAGGTGACGGGGTCTTTGGAGGTGTCTACGTTCTTCTGGTCGGATTTGAGTGGGCAGGTGAGGCTGGTGATTGCCGGGCCACTGGCTACCTGCTGGATGTGCACTCCGCCGATAACGACAAAGACGCGATGACCAAAGATGTTCTGGGCCGCGCCGTCCCAGTCTTTGAAGCGGAGCGGCTTGCGAAAGTATCCAGTCAGCGTATCGTCGACGTTGACGTCGTCGTGAAGTGGGTGGGCGCTTTTGTAGTCGTAGTACGGGTGAAGCTGGCAGTTCATTTCATTCGGGAGATTTAATTGTTCATCTGTCTTGAGCGTGTCGTCTCGATACTTCCCGGAATGTTCGTGTCCGCAGCGAACGAAGGGAAGCTGCTCCAGCGGCTTCTCGGCGAGGAAGGTGACCAGCGGCACGCTGCCTTGCACGGGAACGACTGTCTTGTTGGTGGAGGAGGGCGAGAAGCCGAAGTCGTTGAGGTTGTTCAGGTATTCCAGTGTGTGATCGGGAAAGACATTGCCGGCGCCGACCAGGAAGGGACCCTCAAAGATGGAGACCCCGGCGGCAATTTGACCCCCTTTGTCGGCGATGGCCGCGCTGACGGGTGAAAGGATGGCTCCCGCGGCGGTCAGGGAGTTGATAATCAGATTGCGGCGATCTTCACTCTGCCCGCGCTGCACCACGCCGCGGACGATCTGCTTGTCGCGAGTGGCCTCGAAGCGGCCGAACTGATAAGGAGTTAGCCCGGTGTCCACAGCGATCTGAATATCGTGGACCAGAAACTCATTCTTTGTGTTGAGATTGCGGAGATTGACCTGAAGAGCCACGTAGTCATTGGCCACGCGCCTCCCAAAGACATCCTTGGTCTCCTTCCATTGCATGACAGAGAAGGAGCAACTGACGTCATTGGGCCTGTCATAGGTAGACGCGGGATTCACGGCCAGCAGGTAGGCATTCAGTAGCTTCAGTTGGTCCGAATTCAGGCCGGCGCCGGCGCCCAACTGCTGAGCAAGAGAGGCAAGCTGCTGCGGTGTCAGCGTCGGCAGGATGCTCTCAATGGCCTTTAGGTCTGCCATGAGAGCTGTTATAGAATTTGTTGCGGCGGCATAAGCCGCTTTTTGAGCATCAGTAGGGCTATCTGGCAACGCCGGTGGCTTCAGGATGTCGGGAACGTCTTTGAGGACGCCGTCGATCTGGTCGATTGCCAGCGTGGTATTGTCGTCCCGGTAGGGATGCTCGCGCAGTTCGTAACTCTGCTCGTCGTCGAAGAGGCAGGGAACGTAATCTCCCAGCGGCGGTAGGGCGGCGCGCGCAGGCTTGGGTTGTGGATTCACGGCTTGCTTCAAATTGTCCGCGGTCTGTTGCAATTGTTTGGCTTGCTCTGCGACCGGTGTGTCCTGGGCGGTGGGAGCGGCTGGTGCGGGCGGAGTGGCATTCTGAGCCAGGGAGCAGATTGCAGGGGAAAAGAGCAGGCTGGCGGCGGCCAGGGCATAAAGCTTACATGCGTTCATCTCGGGATCTCCAATGGGGGTTGCCGGGGGGAGCTTGCAATGCGGCGGAGAATATGCCGCCTCGCGCGACTACAGTACAGCCGGAGGGGAGATCCCACGCACTCGCCTTATGATTTGTGAAACACAGGATTGAGACTCAGGGAATGGGGGATCTCCGCTACTTTTCCACGGAAAAGGTTACTCCGTGCCTTGATTTCGTAAATGGTGCGAATTGCCTGGCAGGAAAGAATCCTAGTGTAGTGTCTCAAGCAGATCGTCTATTATTCAGGACGGCTTTGGCGCGGGTCACTTTTTCCAGGATGTCGTTTGCCTTTGCGGTCCAGATGAAGGGCTTGGGGTTTTGATTGTGAGC
>JBEKNI010000071.1:0-15646 GCA_049522975.1 Occallatibacter sp.
CGCCCTGCGATCGCTGGCCGCAGCCCTTCTCTGTTGGAGACAGACTATCATTATTTACGGATAAGTTCTAAAGTCGTGCCGCAAGTGCAGCAAAATGAGCGTGGGCTTTAGCCTCTGAGGGAGCGCCCAACGTGTAGCCGAACCGAACTTAATCGGAGGTTCCTTAGAGCTTCCCCGGAGCGGCGCCCTGGCTGAAAATACTGTCTATGGCTCGGTATAGGACCCCGAGTTACTCACCGACTGAATGATTCCGCTGGGCGGAGTAGTGAGAAAAGGATTGCCTTGATTGAATCCTGCGGTCCAACTGACAGTCGTGCCGGAAGGCACGGGAGCCAGGAATCCCGTCAGACTGGATAGGTCGGGAATGTTCATTGCCGTCGATCCATTCTGATAGTTCGCGGTTGCAGTCATCGTAATGGAGTCGAGATCTGCGGGAATCGGAAAAGTCCCCCATGTACCCACACCCCAATAAATAGCTGCTTGCTGTGAAATATTCGACATGCCGGAGAATCCCGAGTACGTAAAGTTGAACGCGGGCAAAGCGGCAGCGGCTGGGCCGGCATACGAAAATGGCGCGGGGAAGGCAAACGATTGCGGGCCGGCGCTTGACGTATACTTATTGATCGAAACGCTTCCGTCGCCTGCCGCGTTGTTGGCCTCCACTTCGAACTCGTAGTAGTCGCCGCTCTGATATGTGCCTGACGGCATGGCCATGTATTGCGTCGCTGCGGGTATGGTCCCGAGTGCGAGTGGAACCCAACTTCCATCGGCTGTGTAGTAATTGACTTCGCCGCCGCTAGGAGAATACCCATTGGGAACATTGTTGTAGGTGATCGCTTGCGGCACTGTTTCATCGGTGGTTTGAAAGACCACCGGCGCGCCTCCGTTGAGAGCGCCGGGAATCGTCTTGTCGCGCAGAATCTTGGCTGCAATGGCTTCGTATATCCCTCCGGCGCTGGTCACATAGATGGGAACGTCGTAAGTCCCGACAGCCAGTTCCACGCTTGAGTTGAAGGTGTCGCCAGGCCCCCCTCCTTGGTAGGTAACAAAGATATCCTCGGCCCCACGAATAGCGGTGGCATCCACCTGGACTGTTGCCATGCCTCCCTGGGAGGCGTCACCCCCTTCGACACATGTCTCGGAAAACGCCGTGCCATCCAAGGTGCTCGCCTGATTGATGTACTCTTGATTCACAAACGGGCCTGCCGTAGGCGAAGGGCAGAGATAGGCGATAGAAAAATTGGTCTCGCCGCTGGGAACAGAGAGAGTCAACTTGCCGGAGGTAAGCGTCGCCTGAGTGTACGCGCCCGAACCGATCTGCGTAGCAACGGCCACTGGCGCAAAACCGGTGAAGGTGTAAGTCACAATGGTAGGGCTGCCGCCGCCACATGACCCGCAACTGGCGCTTCCCCCACAACCTGCGAGGCCTGCCAACAGAAAAAAGCACAATGACAACCGGAGAACGGATGTAGACATCTGGCCCACCTTTCACAAGATTGGACGGCACGGAATTCCCGTAGTTTACGGATGGTTCAAGAGTTTTCCACGCACGTTTGAGTTTTCAGGTTTCCACGGTCCGCTTCAACTGCCCGCAGGCGGCGTAGATGTCGCGGCCGCGCGGCTTGCGAACATAGGCCGGAACGCCCGCTTCGGCCAGGATGCGCCGGAAGGCTTCGACAGCCTCCGGCTGCGGCGTGGCATAGGCAATCCCTGGTCCAGGATTCCAGGCAATCAGGTTCACTTTGGCCGGCAGTCCCATGCGGCGGATGAGGCGGGTAACCTCGACGGCGTGCTCGGGCCGGTCGGTGACGCCGCCCAGAAGAACATACTCAAACGTAATCCGCTCGCGCGGGCGGAGCTTAACCTGGCGCACCGCTTCGATCAGCGCCGCAATCGGCCACTTGCGGTTGATGGGCATGATCTCGCCGCGAATCGCGTCGTTAGGCGCGTTCAGGCTGATGGCCAGCTTGGGGCGCAGCTCCGGCGGCTCTTGGGCTATGCGCTCGATGCCGGGAACGATGCCGGAGGTCGAGACCGTCATCCGCTGCGGACTCAGGCCAACTTCGCGCACCAGCAGCCGCGCGGCTGCCATGAAGTTGTCGTAGTTCAGGAATGGCTCGCCCATGCCCATGAAGACCAGGTTCACGCGGTCGCGGCCCACCTCGACGCCGTGTCGGGCGAAGACGGCCAGTACCTGTCCGGCAATCTCGCCCGCGCTGAGGTTGCGCTGCAAGCCGAGCTTGGCCGTGAGGCAGAATTGGCAATTGACCGCGCAGCCCACTTGGCTGGAGACGCAAATCGTTGCCCGCTGTCGCGGCTTTGCGTCGTCCTCCTCGGTCTCAGCATCGCTCCCGTCGCCCGTCTCTCCGCCGTCGCCATCCGGCATCCAGACGGTCTCAACAGTCAGGCCATCGCCGTCCCAGCACTGGACAAGGTACCGTTCCGTCCCGTCCGCCGATTGGAATACCTGGACGATCTCTGGCCGGCCTACTTGCCAGCCATCGGCGGTCAGCCGCTGGCGCAGCAATTTAGGTAAAGTAGTAATCTCATTCAGATCGGTAATCCGTTGGCGATAGAGGGCTTCGGTCAACTGCCGGCCACGCCAGGCCGGCTCGCCCGCCTTGACCATGAGCGCAGCCAGCGCCTCCGCCTCCAGGCCAAAGAGCGCCTTGCGGCTCTCGGAAGCCGGTTCCGCCGCATCTATTGAAACAAGCTGGGAAGAATCTTCGTTCATGGCTTGGCTCAGAATAGAGCATTTCCCGCCCAGCCGCAGCCCGCGCCGGCCCGCGTTAGCCTACAATCGAATTCGGCCCACTGATCTCTGACCCCTGATCCCTGGTCCCTGAATGATGACCACCGAGCGAAACCTTCGCCGCACCGAGTTGCCGAACGGCCTGATCGTTCTGACCGAGCGCATGGAGTACATGCGTTCCGTGGCCATGGGCGTGTGGATCAAATCCGGCTCCCGCTGCGAACCGGCCGAGTCCAGCGGCATCTCCCATTTTGTGGAGCACATGCTCTTCAAGGGCACGCGTTCTCGCTCGGCCCAGCACATTGCCCGCGAAATGGATTCGATCGGCGGAAACCTGGACGCCTTTACCGGCAAGGAGACGATCTGCTTCAACGTCAAGTCGCTGGCCGAGCATGTGCCCATCGCGTTGGATGTGCTGGCCGACCTGGTCCTCAACCCGGTCTTCGCGGCTGCCGACATCGAGCGCGAGCGCGGCGTGATTCTTGAGGAGATCAAGATCGACGAGGACAACCCGGATGTGCTGGTCCATGAGCTCTTCACGCAGGCATTCTGGAAGGACCATCCGCTGGGCTGGCCGATTCTGGGCACCTCGAAGACAGTGGCCCGGCTCAACCAGCAGAACCTCGTCGCCTACCACGGCGACCGCTTTCACGGCGGCAACATGATCTTCTCCGCGGCCGGCAACCTGGACCACGACCACTTCGCCGAGGAGGTCGCGGGCAAATTCTCGATGCTGGCCGGCGGCGCCACACTCAATGAGTTGCCCGCGCCCGAGGCCGCAGCGCGCATTGTGCTGCGCAACAAGAAATCCCTGGAGCAGGTGCAGATCTGCCTGGGCGTCCCCGCGCCGCCCATTACCGACGACAACCGCTACGCCACGCTGATTCTGAATACGGTACTGGGCGGCGGCATGAGCTCCCGCCTCTTCCAGACCATCCGCGAGGAGCGCGGCATGGCCTACTCGATTTACTCCGACCTCAGCCCTTATCGCGACACCGGAACCCTCCTGGTCTATGCCGGCACCTCGACGGGCAAGGCATTGCAGGTGGTGGACCTGATTCTCGAGGAGTTCCGCAAGCTCAAGCAGGAACTGCTCAGCGAGGAAGAACTGACCCGCGCCAAGGATCAGGTGAAGGGAAATATCCTGATGGGCCTGGAGAGTTCGAACGCGCGCATGGCCAACCTGGCGCGCCAGGAGATGTACTTCCGCGAGTTCATCTCCGTGGACGAGATCATCGCCCGCATCTGCGAAGTGGACGCCGCCCAGGTGCAGGCCATGGCCCAGAGCCTCTTCGTCCCCGAGCGCATCGCCGTCACTCTGCTGGGTCGCCTGGACGGAGTCAAGCTGGGCCGGGCGCGGCTGGTGTGCTGAAGAGCAGATGACAGATTACAGATGACAGTTTGGAGCCATATTACGGCTGGCTGCCGGCCGTTCGCTGTAACCTGCCATCTGTAATCTGTCATCTGCTTTTCGAGCGCTCCATTTCCCTTTCGCGTCCATACGTTGTAGGATTTTCTCGGATAGGCCATAGGCTCTCGGCCGCTCTCGAAGAGGAATTGGAATCTCATGAAAAGCAGGAATTCGAACTGTCGCACCCGCCGCGCAATCATCTCCCAGCAGCCCAACGGCTTTACATTGATGGAGTTGCTGATCGTCATCGCCATCATTCTGATCCTGATGCTGATGGCGATACCCACTATCGGCAGCCTGAGACAGCAGGCCAACGAGGTCTCGGCGCAGAATTCGGTGCAGGTGATCGCCAAGGCGCAGATGCAGTACTCGAGCACCTATCCAACCAACGGCTTTGCCTGCTCACTGGCGGCTTTGGGGGGTGATCCGAGCACCGGCGCTCCGTCGGCAACCTCGGCGCAGATCCTGCAAGCCGACCTGGCCTCCGGAGTCAAATCCGGCTATTTGTTCACCATCGGCAACTGCACCAAGGTGAATCTGAGCGGCACCGATCGCATCACCGGCTACCAGGTCACGGCGGTTCCCATCACCGTGGGCAGGACTGGCCACCGCGGCTTCTGCAGCGACGAGTCCGGCGTCATTAAGCAGGACCCGGCGGGTGGCACCAACTGTACCCAGAACGTCGGCCAATGAACCTGGGCAAATGCTTAAAACGCGGCGGCTTGATTCTTGCCGCCGCGCTCCTGTTAACCTGTCTCTGCGCTCAAGAACGTCCGCCGTCCGCGCAGGACCTGGCCCAGCGCGTCGACCGCCATTACAACCAGTTGCGCTCGCTCCGTGCCGGCTTCACCGAGAGCTATGAGGGCCTGGGGATGCGGCGCGCCGAGAGCGGCACGCTGCTGCTGCTCAAGCCCGGCCGCATGAAGTGGGAGTACAGCGAGCCGGCCGGCAAGCTCTTCCTGCTCGACGGCAAGTACGCCTGGTTCTACTCCCGCGGCGACTCGCAAGTCCAGCGCATTCCGGCCAAAGAGCTGGACGATCTGCGTTCACCGCTGCGTTTTCTCCTCGGCCGCACGCAATTGGAAAAGGAACTGAGCAGCCTGGCGCTAGCGCCTGCGCCCAACGGCTGCTTCACGCTCACGGGCCAGCCGAAAGGGCAGGAAAAGCGGGTGGCACGGGTCACGCTCACCGTCACCGCCGACGGAACCATTACCGGCATCGAGATCGAGGAGGCTGACAGCGCGCTCACCCGCTTCACCTTCACCGGCGAGGAGCCCAACGCGCCGATCCCCGCAGAGACCTTCCACTTCGCTCCGCCGCCAGGCGTGCCGGTAGTAGACGCGCTGCCGCCGGCGTAACGACAGTTTTCAGTTGTCAGTTTTCAGTTGTCAGTGCTTGGAGGTGATTTGTGGGGCAAGCATTCCGTGATTTGCAGGTATGGCAGAGGGCAATCCAGTTGACGGTGGTCATCTACCGCCTGACCCAGAGTTTTCCGCGAGAGGAAATATATGGGCTATCGAGTCAGATAAGACGCGCGGCCGTATCGGTGCCGAGCAATATCGCGGAAGGACAGGGAAGACTCTCTGTTGGTGAATTCAGGCAGTTCCTGGGTATCGCTCGCGGTTCAAATTATGAACTGCAAACCCAACTGGAAATCGCACGATCTCTTGGCTTCGGAAATTCGACAATGATCGAAGAAGCAGAAGGTTTGTCGCACGAAGTTGGGAAGATGTTATATGCGCTGCTTGAGTCCCTGAGGGAATAAGTCTCTAATTGGCAACTGTCAACTAACAACTGAGAACTGACAACTGATAACTGACAACTGCTTCACTCGTACCTCAGCGCCTCGATCGGATCGAGATTGGCCGCGCGAATCGCCGGAATCATGCCGCTGACCAGGCCGGTGATGGCCAGGATCACCGTAGCCACGATCACCGAGGCGGGCGAAATGATCAGACGGATGTCCGCGTCTTCGGCATGCAGGGCCATGGCGCTGTAAAACGTGATTCTCCCCACCATCAGCGAGACCGCATAGGCCAGCGCGATGCCGCTCACGCCGCCCACGCCAGTGATCGCGAGGGCCTCGGCCAGGAATTGAATCAGGATATGGTGCCTGCGCGCGCCCAGCGCCTTCTCGACGCCGATCTCGCGGGTGCGCTGCTGCACCGCGACCAGCATGATATTCATCAGGCCGATGCCGGCAATACCCAGCGTGAGCGCGCCCACCAATGAGAGTAATACCTGCAAGGCAATCGAGAGCATTTTGAACTGGTTCAACTGGGTCAGCAAGTTCGCCACATAAATGGCGTTGTGGTCCGAGGGGCGGAAGTGATGCGCCGCGCCCAGCGTCTCGCGCAGCCCCTTCTCGGCCAGCTCATTATCGCCGTGATAGTTGAACCAGATTCCTCCCAGGTATTTTGTATCCACCAGGTCGCTCATGGTGTTGAAGGGCACGTAGATCTGCCGGTTGCGGTCGTTGTCCTCCCCCTCCTGCATCTTGGGGCTGAGCACTCCGACGATGGTGAAGAGCACTCCATTGAGCCGGATGGTCTCGCCCAGCGCCCAGCCGCCGCTGAAGAGCTTGGTCTTGGCCTCCGACCCGATGACGCAGACATGGGCTCTCTGCTGGTCCTCCGCCCCGCTGAAGAAGCGCCCTTGATCGGTATCCAGCTTCCAGATGTCTTGGAACTCGGAGCGGACTCCGTTGATGGTCCAAGTGTAAGTGTGCAGATCATTCTGTACGGCAGCGTCTTTCCAGGCAACCGGCGAAATGTGGTAGATGCCCGGCACGGCGCTGGAGGCGCGGTCCACATCGTCCATGGTAAAGCGGACCCTTACGCCGGCCTTGTCGCCGCCGGCCTGTTCGCTGGTGCGGCCGGGAAAGACGCCGATGATGTTGGTTCCCCACTGCGCGAAGATCGTCTCGATGGCCCGGCTGAATCCGGCGCCATAGGCCAGCAGCAGCACCACCGTGGCAATGCCCCAGGCCATGCCGATCATGGTGATGGCCGTGCGGCGGCGGTTGTAGAGCATCGCCTCCCACGCCTGGCCGAGTATGTCTTTGAGCATGACGGTTCCCTCTCAGTGAACAGTGGACAGTGGACAGTGGTCAGTAAAATCTATTGTCTACTTGCAAATTGTCGACTATTTTCTGGCTCATCCAAACGCTTCTTGAATGGTCATGTTGCCTGTCTGCCGGAAACTGTCCACTGTTCACTGACCACTGACCACTGCTTTTCGTCACTCTCTCCGCAGCGCCTCGATGGGATCCATCTGCGCCGCTTTACTGGCCGGATAGAGTCCGGCGGCGATCCCGCACAAGACCAGCGATCCCAGTGCCAGCGCGGCCGACCAGGGCACCAGTCGCGGCGGATCCCAGCCGGGCATCTTGTCGGTAAACAACTGTTGCAGCACCCACATGAGTCCCTCCGACGCCACAATGCCGATCACTCCGCTGATGCCGGTCAGCAGTAATCCCTCCCAGAAGAATTGCGCCAGGATGCTGCGCTTGGTGGCTCCGATGGCCTTGAGCAGGCCAATCTCGTGGGTTCTCTCGGTCACCGAGACCAGCATGATGTTGATGATGCCCACCGCGCCCAGGCCCAGCGTCACAATGCCCACTCCGCCCAGAAAAACATCCATGGCGTTGAAGATCGCCCCGATCATCTTCTCTTCCTCGATGGTGTCCCACTCCTGGAAGGCGTCTTTCAGGCTGGGGTCGAAGCCGTGCCGCTCGGCAATCACGCGATGGACCGCGGGGACGGCAGCCGAGGTATCGCCCTTGGTTGCCGGTTGGTACTGGATCGAGGTCAGCGCGTTCTGGGCAATGTTGTCGCCCTTCAGCGGGAAGAGTTCCAGCATGGTCGTGATCGGAACATAAACCTTCTGGTCGTCATAGTCGTTGTTGCCTCGGCTGATCTTGTCCACCTCGCCGATGACAGTGAATTCGGTCCCGTTGATGGTAATGGCCTCGCCCAGCGCGGGCCGGCCTGAATACAGGAGCGTGGCGGCCTTCGACCCCAGCACAGCCACCCGGCGGCGTTCTGCCAGGTCGGCCGAGTCCAGAAAACGGCCCTGGGCCATGGGAATGAAGCGCACCGTGGTGTAGTTGGGTTCGACTCCCATCACGTGGCTGGAGGTGTTGTTCCACTGGCTCACTTCATAGAGATCATTGCGGGCCAGCTCGACGGTAACATCGCGCAGCTCTGGCAAATGACGCATTGCGACTTCGTCTCCCAGCGTCAACTGGTAGGGCCGCATCCCGGTGTGCTGGTTTGCAAGCGCCGGGATGGTCCCGTTCCACATCAGCACCACGTCATTGCCGAAATGCGCGAGATTCTTGTGCTGGCCGGAGCGAAAGCCCTCGCCGAGGCCCACCAGCACCAGCAGCGAGCCCACCCCCCAGGCAATCCCGAACATGGTCAGGAACGAGCGCAGCTTGTTGGCCATAATCGCGCGGAAGACCTGGCCGAGGGTGTCAGAGAAACTCTGCATGATAGTTGGACGCCGGAGGAGGGCGCTTGGAGAGTGATACGCGGCGGCGGGAGCGGCGGTTCCCCTCCGTGACTTACTTTCAGTACAACGGCTTCTTGAAAACCGCCCGCTCCAGAATGGACCGGTCTTGTTCTTCCAAGTCTGCGCGACGACGGTCTTCGCTAAAGAAAGGTGGCATATTGAGGTTTAGAGCGCGAGAATGAAAACTGCATTGGGTGCAGATGAACCAGGTTCGATAGGCATCCTCTGCGGGGTGCGTGAACCAAACAGAGACGCTCAGACGATGGCAGGCTGGGCACCTGACATTCCCCAGTTGACTCTTTTCGGCTGCCCATCCAAGACGGGCAGCCCAGTCCATCGTCTTTTGGCGCAAGGCCTCACGGTTCAAGTCCGGCATTCAGAGCAGCCTCATACCCGCAAACCTCGAGGCATTCAGGTCGAAGGTGACTGTCTCTCTGCAACCGGCAGCATCTCCCAACCGTTCAATGAGGCAATCGGCAAAATCGGCTTTGAATTGGGAAAAACGGTGCAGTGCAAAGGTCACTGCAGTATGGTCTTCAATCATCAGTTCATGGTATTCGAGCAATCGCTCCAGGCACTGGATTAGTTGCGCCTTGTTCAGACGATATTGGCTACTCAGTACCCAAACCAATTCAATCAGAGAAACCACGGAGACATATCCCGGCGACCCAGGCGTAAGGGACTGGAGAAACTCATCCACCCTCTGGCACTGTTCGGGATCATCCTCAATAAAAAACCGGACCAGTACGTTCGTGTCGAATCCAGTCATCGTGCGTGGCTCAGTCCTCGAAGGTCAACAGACCCGCCCAGCCTTTGGCGATCGTCTCATTCATCTCTTCAATCGTGACCGGCTTGCCCGTCCAATGGATGCAACCCTTCATGTCCATGATCGTTCCGGTTTTCGGCTTGAAGACGAACTCGGCTTTCGGCTCGGCAGACTCTTCCCTCGGCTTGAGGACAACCTCGCCGTGCTCTCCCTCAACAAACCGGACCCGGTCGCCGGGCTTGATTCCCAACTTCTTGCGCACCTCCAGCGGGATCGTAATCTGCCCTTTCGAAGTCACTGCCGCAGTAGCCATGAGGATGCCCCTGGCATTATTATAACTTGTTTCCTTACACCCGGTAAGGAAACCCCTCGCCTCAGAGTCGCTTCCTCTCACTTCCCGTTCGGCCCCTCCGGGGACATCTGCAGCGGTTCGGAGAGTGTCAACACCAATACCGTGCCTGACTCCAGCGTGGCCTGGGGATGGCTGATTAGCAAATGAGCCGTCACGACGCCGGCCCCGATGAGGCCGCCGGTCACCGCGCCCACCGGGCCGCCCAGGATAACACCGGTCGTTGCGCCGGCTCCCACCGCTCCGCCATATTCAATGCCGTCGCGCTTCAGGCGCGAGGCTGGCAGGATGGTGCCTTCGCTTCCGACTTTGGACTTGGCGCCTGGGGTCGCGGTCAGGTCGGCATGAAGCTGGTAGCGCCTCCCGTCGGGAAGAATCACCGTCTCCGGCCGCAGGCGCATCAAGCCGTGCCCCCCTGGATGGCCGCTGGAAACCTCCGCTACCCGCCCCTCGATTACCGTGCCGGCGGGAATCAGCACTGTTTCGCCCTGAACCACGTCCGAGGCCACCCGGCTGCGAAAGGCCTCGCCCTTTTCGCTGTTCGCGGTCGAGAGCCGGCCCAATAACTCGACGCGAATGCTGGTCCCTTCCGGCAGTTCGCCGGGCTGCGGCGGCGGCAGGTGCACGATATCGCTGTCCGGATCGGCGGCGTGGCTGCGCGCGGTCAGTGCCGGCTGGTCCGCAGCGGGCGCGCTCTGATCGAGCGCAACCGGTCCGCTATCCGGATCTTTGGTGTCCACGACAGCCGTAGAGGGGGCAGCTTGGGATTGCGCCTTGCCCTGAACCGGCGCGGCGGCGGAAGCGGCTGGGCGTCCAGCGGGCGGCTTGGCCTGGGGTGTGCTGCTGGTCACGATGGTGTCGTCCGGCGGTGGGTTCGAGGTTCCCTGGTAGGGGCTCGACTGACTTTCCTGCTGCGCTCCCAAAGCGGAAGCGGCCATGAGCAACAAGGTACACGCGAGAATCCGGCGGTTCATCGAAATATCCCCTTTCCCTGCGCGCGGGCAGGAACCTCTTGTTTTGAACCCCGACGCGCCGGAGGAGTTGCGCGAACGGCATGGCTCCGTGTGGGAGCACACGCCAAGCGACTCCAATTTAACGCCGATTCCTGAGCATTGTCGAGGAGTTTCTTTCCCTCAGTCGCCCCGCAGGTTCCTCGATAGTAACGAATCGACAAAGTAAACTTCCCTGGCCGAGCATCGCGCCGGGAACTCCCCGGCCGCCTGTATTCGCTGCTCCGTGGTTCGCGGCGGCTCGATTTGCTAGAATCCTTAGAGGAGATCAACCGGTTCCTGGCTTTCGACGGAGAGGAATTGTGAACGTGCAGGAGCTTCTAAGCACGATTCAAAGCGCTACCGGAGAAACCCTCCCCGTGGATCGCCGGCCGCGGCTGAACGCCCGCTTGCAGCATCGCATTGTGAGGACCGATATGACTGAGATTGTTGCCATTCGCGCTCGCGAGGTTCTGGACTCGCGCGGCAATCCGACCGTGGAAGCCGACGTAATTCTGGAAAGCGGCGCCTTGGGCCGCGCCATCGTGCCTTCGGGCGCTTCCACCGGCGAACATGAAGCTGTGGAACTGCGCGACGGCGACAAGAGCCACTACGGAGGCAAGGGCGTGCTGCAGGCCGTGGCCAACGTGGAAACCGTCATCGCGCCCGAACTGGAGGGCATGGATGCGGCCAATCAGCGGCTGCTGGACCAGACCATGATCGCTCTGGACGGCACGCCGAACAAGTCCAAGCTGGGCGCCAACGCCATCCTCGCCGTCTCCATGGCCTCGGCGCGCGCCGTCGCCCAGACCCTCGAGATTCCCCTCTACCGCTATCTGGGCGGCGTGAACGCCAGCATCCTGCCCACGCCCATGCTCAATGTGCTCAACGGCGGAGCCCATGCCGACTCCAACGTGGACTTTCAGGAGTTCATGATTATGCCGGTCGGAGCCGAGCGCTTCTCCGATGCGCTGCGCTGGGCCGCCGAGACCTTCCACGCTCTCAAGAGCGTGCTCAAGAAGAAGGGCTATAACACCGCCGTCGGCGACGAAGGCGGCTTTGCTCCCTCGCTCAAGTCCAATGACGAAGCGGTAGAACTCATCCTGGAAGCCATCGAAGCGGCCGGCTACAAGCCCGGCGAGCAGATCTCGATCGCGCTCGATCCGGCATCCAGCGAATTTTTCGATCAGGACAAGGACAAGTACGTCTTCAAGAAGGGCGACAAGCGCGAACTTACCAGCGACGGAATGGTTGCCTTCTACGACAATTGGGTCCGCCAGTATCCCATCGTCTCGCTCGAGGACGGACTGGCGGAGGACGATTGGGAAGGCTGGAAGATTCTCACCGACAAGCTCGGCAGCCGGATTCAGTTGGTTGGCGACGACATCTTCTGTACCAATATCAAGCTGTTGCAACGCGGCATTGAAGAAGGCATCGCCAACTCGATTCTCATCAAGCTCAACCAGATCGGCACCATCACCGAGACGCTGGAAGCCATCGACCTGGGCCGCCGCTACGGCTACACCTCGGTCATCTCGCACCGCTCCGGCGAAACCGAGGACACATTCATCGCCGATCTCGCCGTCGCCACCGGCGTAGGCCAGATCAAAACCGGCTCAGTCAGCCGCACCGACCGCATCGCCAAGTACAACCAGCTTCTCCGCATCGAAGAAGAGCTAGGCGGCGGCGCGGTCTTCCTCGGCCTCGAAGCCCTCAACTACAACGACTAATTTCAGCTTTGCATTTGTCTTACCGGAAGAGAGAAAGCCATGGCTTTCTCCCTTCAGTTGTGTTGAACCGCAGGTAAAGATCGCATCCCCACAAATCTGTCATCCTGAGCGGAGCAGATCGCGCTCTTTGCGAGCTGCGCAGTCGAAGGACCTGCGGTTACTTTTGTCGTTGCTCTTGCTGTTGCTCTTGCAATCTTCAGCTCGGCCGCAGCGGTTCTCCCCGCTTGTCCACCGTCGGATCGACCGCATACCACCCCTCGCTCAGATCGTTCCAGGTAGGATTGCTTTTCTCAATCAGAGCGATCTTCTTCGCGCGAATCCATCCCTTCAACTGCTTCTCCCGCGCAATCGCGCCTTCCGGAGACACGAACCGCTCGAACCAGACAAGGCGGTTGCAATTATAAGTTGAGGAGAACCCTTCGTGCTTCCTTTGTTTGTGCTCGAAGACTCGCTTCAGCAAATCGCCGGTCATGCCGATATACAGCGTGTGGCTTCGGCTAGCCGCGATGTACGTAAAATAGACCCGCTCGTCCATGCCGTGAATTTAGCGCAAACGATTGACGAAAGCAAGCCTCCTGCATTACAGTTCCTACATTGATTCGGGCTCAAAGGATTGGACTGCCGCAAAGCTGCCATCGGGAGCAGTTCGAACCGCCAAGGTACAGTCATCAAAGTAGTTCAGACGCCAAAGAACTGTCATCCTGAGCGGAGTTTGGCGGGTTCTTTGCGCCAAACGGAGCCGAAGGACCTGCGGTTGCTTTTGCATTTGCCCGTGTCAGCTCAAGGCCGGATTGAGAAGGGGGCAAAGATGGACGACGAAGATAATGGAGGCATTGTTTACATCCTCAAGAACGAGGCCATGCCGGGCTACGTGAAGGTCGGGAGAGCCGCCAACCTCAAAGAAAGAATGAGTACCTTGGACACTTCTGGGGTACCGCTGCCTTTCGAGTGTTATTACGCTCGTCGCGTGAGTAATGCTGTGTTCGTGGAGGGGCGCCTGCATTCGGCATTTTCCGAGTATAGGGCGCGGAAGAGCCGAGAGTTTTTCAAGATTCTCCCCGAACGGGTGAAGGCCGCACTAGAAATCGCGTCCGGTGAGGAAGTTGCTGTGGACGAGCGTACGGTGGTGGAAACTGCGGACGACATTGAATCCCTCGCGAAAGCCAAGACGAGGCGACCTGTTTTCCGCTTCTCCATGATTGAAGTGAAGCCCGGCACCGTCCTGGTTCACATAAACAACCCGCAAGCAACTTGCATAGTCTACGATGACAGGAATGTTACGTTCGAAGGTGAAGTTATGTCATTGAGCAGGTCAGCCGGAATCGTCGAGAAGCGGCGAGGGGTGGGAGAATCGGTGGCCGGAACAGATTATTGGACACTGAATGGAGCTACTCTTTGGGATTTGCGCAACCAAGCAGAAGAGTCTGACAGCGAATGATCCTTGCGTGATGCGCCCTACAGCCCGCCGAAGAGCAACCGCAGGTTCTTCGACTCCGCTACGCTCCGCTCAGGATGACAGGCTTGTGTGAGATATTCGCTACAAAACCCCTGGCAGGTTATCCTGAATAGAGTCTTCGATCTACCCAGAGGTGTTTTTTCTACGTGTCCATCTACAAGCGTCCCCTCGTGCTGACCATCCTCGACGGATGGAACTACCGCACCGAAACCGCCAACAACACCATTGCCGTGGCCCGCAAGCCCACCACGACAAACTGCTGCGCGAGTAACCCAACACGCTGATCCAGGCCTCGGACCATTTTGTCGGCCTGCTTCAGCGACGGCCGCTCGCCCTTGCTGGCCAAGCGCCAATTGGCCTCACCAATCAGATGCCAGAGCAGCCGTGCCGGTAGCAGCAACATCGCTGAAAGGTACGGCCGTGCAACCAAGGGAGAGTAAATTCAATTCCTGGGCCACGCTCGTGGATCCAATTCAGAAGTGGAAACGCAATTCGTCATTTCAACGGGACGGGCTTCGGCTCGAAGCAAATGCTCCAGACGACGGAAGAATTGTGCGATGAGGTGGGCCGAATGCTGGGCGTATGAATGAGGTCGCAATGTCCCAAGCCGCAGGCTCCCATTCGCTAGTCCCTAGTCCCTAGCTTTCACCGTTCTCCCCAACTGAGTTTGCTGCGCAGCGCTTCAAAGAAGCCGCTCTCGCTCATCCGCACCAGGTTGACGGTATGCGCGGACTTGCGGCAGCGGACCTCGTCGCACAGAAGCAGTGCAACCACCTTCTGTCCGTCCACGGTGAGCGCCGCCTGGTTGGCGATGCCCTCGACGCGGACCGTAAGTGAAGCGTCGCCGCGCACCACGATGGGGCGCAGGGTGAGCAGATGCGGGCAGATGGGCGTGACTACCATCGCGTCCACGTCCGGCGTCAGGATGGGGCCGTTGGCGGCCAGCGTGTAGGCCGTAGACCCCGTCGGAGTAGACACGATGACGCCGTCGGCGCGGAACCTGGCCACGCTCTTGCCGTCCAGCTCGACCGCGAAGTCGCCCATGCGGGCAATGTCGCCCTTGGAGACGACCACCTCGTTCAGCGCCTCAAAGCTGGAGCAGAGCCCGCGGTCGCGCCAGAGTTCGGCGTGAAGCATGGCGCGCGCATCCACTTCATGGCGGCCATTGCGCCAGCCCTCCAGCGTCGCATAGAGGTCGGCCAGGCGGACCTCGGTCAGGAAGCCGAGCGAACCGAGGTTCACGCCAAGGATGGGCGCGCCGGTCGAGGCAAAGATCCGCGCGACAGATAGCAGCGTTCCGTCGCCGCCCAGCACGATGACCAGCTCCGGCGCCTGCTCGGGCATCGCCGCGCGGTCAACTGCCGGCGCGTCCGCAGCGTAGCGCCCACCCTCGCAGTCGAGCAGCGGCTCATAGCCGTGCCGGCGCAGCCAGGCGATCAGCTCCGGCAGCAGCCGGGCCAGCTCTTCCTTATGCGGCTTGCAGACAATCGCTACGCGAACCATGCAGTTTCAGTGTAACGGTCGCTCATCCTGGGCATCACTCTCACGGCCTCTGAAAGTAAGTATCCACCGGCAGAGCCGGTGGCTTTACGGTTGCTGGCCCCTCAAAGGGGCCTGACCGCAACCGTCCGAAGCAAAAGCAAGAACAAAAGCAAAAGCCTCTCACTGCTGTCTTCAC
>JBEKNI010000072.1:0-25298 GCA_049522975.1 Occallatibacter sp.
TTCCGGGCGGAAAATCCCTTCGATCGCGAAGTGCGCCCCTGCCACTTTTCAATCAAGGCAAATAGCTCATTTAACTGCGGTTACGCAACGCAGGCTGCAAAAAGCGGGGAAAGTCCTGCTCTCACATGGGCATGCCGGAGTGCAAGATCGACGACAAGCCGATTGCGGACGGAGATACGGTCCAGTTTCGCGTGGATGGCGATTGGGCTTATATGCCGGCTGCCAAAGGGGGCGAGGAGGGACTGCGCATTCTGACGACCGAACTCAAGGTGATTCCCCCCTTGCCGGCGCCAGCGGCCGGAGAGAGCGGGAAGGGCGCAATCCCTGGCGGTGAGCGCGCCATGGTGATCGGCGCCGGTATGCATATCCGGGGGCAAAGGCCAGCGGCTTGGTCCGCCGACCCGTCCTCTGTCAAGTCGAGCTTGAGAGCTGGTTATGGCGGCGGCCCTGCGATGGCAACCGGGCCGGTCATGGCCATTCCTGTTACAGGAGGTCCGCCCGTCATTGTGATGCCCATCGGGCCAGTTGGCGCAGGTACCGTGACAGGCGTTCCCTTGACAGGCGGCCCTCCGGTGGTCGGAATGCCGGTGGGCGGAGCGGGCGCGACTCACGGGGGCGGCGGAGGCCCTCCGCCCTGGGTTCATCTGTCGCGCGTTCAGGCGGGCGCGAAGATCTATCAACTGGAGTGCTCCGCCAAGCCCTGCGAGGTGGAGGGTAAGCAGATCGAGCTGGGCGACACGCTGGCGATTCGCGTGGAAAAGAAGTGGGCGTATGTAACTTCAGGCCCGGAGAGCGGAGCGAAGGAGCAAAAGCTCAGAATTCTGAGCGAGACGGAAGACGACGCGGCCCCCGATGCAAAATGAGGGACTTATGAGTCGAGCTACTCTTCCTTGCTGGTCTGCTTGGCCAGATAGCGCTCGTAGCCAAGCTCCGCGATCTGGTGTAACTGGGTCTCCAGCCAGTCGGCGTGGCCCTCCTCGTCCTTGAGCAGCCGGATGAAGAGATCGCGCGTGCCGTTGTCTGCCTGGTCGGCGGCGAGGCGGGCGGCCTCGTTGTAAAGGGCGATGGCTCCGAGCTCGGCCTTCAGGTCGGACTCGATCATAGCTTTGACGCCTTTGCCGATAGACAGGGCCAGCGGCTCCATGGTGGGCGCGCCGTCCAGAAACAGGATGCGCTCGATCAGCGCCTCGGCATGCTTCATCTCGTCGATAGACTGCTTCTTGATGCGCTTGGAGAGCCGTTCGTAACCCCAGCTCTCGCACATCTCGGCGTGGACGAAATATTGGTTGATGGCGGTAAGCTCCTCGCGGAGCGCGTGATTCAGTTGCTCGATGACTTTGGGATTGCCTTTCATGGGAACGATTCTACAAGAGGGCTAGGCCGCCCGACAAGGAGCCGGTTTCAACTAAGATAGAGGAATCCGGAGCCTCACAGATGCCGAGAAGCTCTCTGAAACACTCCATACTCACGCTGCTGGCGCTTTGCCTGGCCCCCGCCATCCTGGGTGCGGCGGAGGCGCCGCGCACCCCGACCCTGGACGGCATTCTCTATGGGACCGCCGACGGCCAGCCGTTGACCATGGACTACTACGCACCGCAGGGGAGCGGGCTGCATCCGGCCGCGATCCTCATCCACGGCGGGGGCTACATCGGCGGCAACAGCAAGAACGGAAGCGAGGCCTACGTAGCCGACTTTCTCGCGCCGGCCGGATATGCGGTCTTCTCGGTCAACTACCGCCTGGCTCCCAAGTACCCCTATCCATATATGGTGCTGGATGTGGAGCGGGCGGTGCGCTTCATCCGCCACAATGCAAAGCAGTGGCATGTCGATCCGGAGAAGATTGCCCTGGTTGGCGGCTCAGCGGGCGGCTTCATCAGCAACATGGCCGGCATCAGGAACGCTCCGGGCGATCCCCATGCCGCCGATCCGGTGGACCGGGAGAGCGCCAAAGTGCAGGCGGTGGTCAGTCTCTATGCGCAGAGCAGCTTTGAGTTTGTTCCTCTGACCGCGAATGTCCATCAACTGCTCGATCCGCTGATTGCGCGGGAGGGCGAAAAGGCGGCGATCAAGGAGGCTTCTCCGATTACCTATGTTTCCAAGGACGCCCCGCCCTTTCTTGAGATTCTGGGCGACCAGGACGAGTACATTCCATTTTCCGAGGCGACCAATCTTCAGACGGCGCTTCAAGCTGTCGGCGTGCAATGCGATATCATCCGCATCCCCGGCGGCAAGCACGGTACCTGGGGCTGGAACAGCCTTCCCGGTGTTCCCGACTGGGAGCGCCAGATGACGGTGTGGCTCAATCGCAGGCTGCATCATGAAGGGCTGATCGGCGAAGGCATTCGGCCAAGGATCTCCAGTCGGCCATCCCGGTAGCCGGAACGCCTTCAGCTCTGAGGTACATGGGAGTTCTTTTTATGCGATTCGGGCGGAATTTTGCGGCTTTCTGCTTCTTTTCTTCCCTCATCCATGGTCCATCGTGGAGAATGGAAGCGTGATCTCGAAGCTCAATATCGCCCTGCTTGCGCTCGTTCTTGCTCCCTGCCTCTCCTTCGGCCAGTCGTTGAAGGAGTCGATTGTCCAGTCGCTCACCGTGCATGGCCCGTTCGATCCGGCCACCTACAAGCCGCTGGACGGGCACGAGCGATGGGAGCGCTGGGTGGGCGAAGACGGGCGCTCCGCCTCGATTCATGTCGAGTCCATCGGAACGGCCGCCTATAATCAGACCTTCAACGTTCCGGCCGATTGGACCAGAAGCGGAGGCGGCTTTGCCCGCCGCCTGGGCTCCAGCTACGGCAGCAACCTGATCCAGAACACCATTCATGAGAGCTTCGCCGCCGCAGCGGGCACCGATCCGCGCTACTTCGCCTGCGCCTGCAAAGGCCTTTTTCCCCGCGGCGGCCATGTCATCAAGATGAGCTTCCTCACTTATACCCGCAGCGGCCACCTGACGCTCGACCTTCCCCAGATCACCAGTATCTATGGCAGTTCGATGATCCAGGCCATGTGGTACCCGAAGCACTACACCGCGCTCGTTCAAGGGGTGCAGAGCGGGCACATCGAGGCTGGCTTCATCGGCACGGAACACCTGGTGCAGGAGTTCGCTCCGGAACTGGAACGCTTCTTCCATCTGCGCTTCTTGATGCATCCCGCAGCGCAGTAAAATGCAGTGGTCAGTTGTCAGTGGTCAGTTTTGACGGGCGGCTGAGTCTCTTGCAAAATTCAATAGGGACCGCAAAAAGCGTCAGGGCACGACTTCAGTCGTGCCGCCAGTGGCCAGTTCAAGTTCTAGCTTTAGCCGCTGCGGAATTGCAAGTAACTGAAAAACACAAACCGCAGGGGCTAAAGCCCAACATCGTTTTGTTCCTCTTTCGGCACGACTGAAGTCGTGCCCTGACGCTTCAAATGTTGCCTAGGACGAATTTTGCAAGTAGCTCGGCTATCGTGGATTCACGCTACAATGACCGCAATCGTTTGATTGGAGGCACTATGCGCCGCATTCTTCTCGCTGTTTTTGCCGTGCTCTTTTCCGCTTCGCTGGCCGTTCCGCTTCTGGCGCAGGGCGCGCCGCCGCAGGTCAGCGCCGACCAACCGTACACCATCGAGTACTACTACAAGTGCCAGTGGGGCCATCAGGCCGAGTTTCTGCAACTCTTCCTGAAGAACCACTACCCCCTGCTCAAGAAGATCGAGTCCACCGGCCGCATCCTCTCAGTGAAGATCGAATCGCCGGCTTACCACACTTCGGAAGAACTCCGCTGGGATTACCGCGTCACTATCCGCTACAAGAACTCGACCGTAGCCACCACCGCCAACCCTGACGAAGAGCGCTTCATTAAGGAGCTATGGCCCGACCAGGAGACTTACAAGCGGGAAGAGCAGCGGCGGTTTGAGATTCTGCTGGGGCACATTGACCTGCCGGTCACCGAGATTACGCCGGCGAAGTAGCGAAGGGCAGGGAGTAGGGAGTAGGGAGCAGATACTGGTCCGGGTTCATCGTCTCTTACCCTTCCCGACAAATGCCTGGGTGGTTCGCGGCTTATTGGGCCAACTGGAGGCGACATAAAACGATGCCAAACATAACACCGCAATTCGTTCTCAAAGGCGATTATTGTTGGACCACTACGGCAGTATTTCCCTCTTGGAAGGGGTTTCAGAGTAGGAGGGGTGCGTACGGCGCCCAGGATCAAGCCGATCCTTCGGACGGCACGGTTCAAATTGTGTTTGCCCCGGAAGGGAGAGGAATTAAGCCGCTCAGCGCTTCAGAGATTGCATCCGTTGTTTGGGTAATCGAAAATGAGACCTCGATTTCAGAAGCGCTGATTTCGTCATTACTGAAAGAGTATCCGGCACTACAGGAGCAATATGGATACTCGGACGAGGAGAAGGCCGAACTGATGCCCGATATTAAATCCGCCGATGATTTGCGCTCCCTCGTCGGTCTTTATGCGGTCAATATCCATCAGGTGCAGAAAGATGGAATCCCGTACGCGGGTTTTGAGTTCGGTTGTACCTGGGACGATGAGCATGGGCTGGGTGTTTTAATGCACGGCACTCGTGCAGTGGATATAGGTGGGGCCGATACAGCATTCTTGCTGTGGATTGCTGAACAAGACGGCGGTGTTCAGGTGGTCTAGGCGGGTGACTTACATCGGACCACCGCTAGCCTGCATTTCTCACACGCCCTGTTTTTTGCAGTATCGAGCTGACTTTGGGTAGTGCGGCGGGTATTTGTTGACGATGGCATGGGTCAGGCGAGGCTTTTTGGGTCTTCTTATGGCTTGACGCTGTCTCCGTCTCGGTTTTTTCGCATGGCTCCGCCGGCCGATGACTGCGGTGGAGATGGAAGATTGGATTTTCTGAGCGACGCGGTGCAGCTCAACAGCGCAGTGCGTGGAAGGCAGCCGCGTAAATATCTTTCCACGGGTAGGCCGAACTGAGCTGGAGCCGCACGCGGCGCACGCTGATGCTTACCAGCGCACCGATCTTGAGCAACTTGAGGCGGATCGTATCGACCTGCGCCTCGGCCCACGCGGTGCCCTTCAGGGCCAGGCGGCGTAGCGCCTCGACCAGCGTATAGGCCAGCGCGGAGAAGTAGAGTCTGAGCTGATTGCCCTTCATCTCGTCGGTCGAGAGCCGGTCGGCGAACAGGCACATCTGTTCCTTGATGCGATTCTCCATCTCGCCGCGGGCGCAGTAGAACTTCTCGTATAACTCTTGCGCGGCCCACTGATCGGGAGTTAGGGAAGTCACCACGAAGCGCGGGTTTTCGCCTTTGTCGAGATACTCGGCTTTGGCCACCACGCGGCGGGCGCAGGACCAGCTCTTCTTGGTCCGATAGTCGAACTCGGTGAAGACGCGGGCGGCCTTGCCGGTGGTCTGGTGCAGTGCGCGCGCCTCATGCATCTGGGCGCCGATGATCCTGCGCAGCCGCTGGTTGCGCGCCAGGCCGAACAGGTAATCGACATGGTTCTGTTTGCACCAGGCCATCAGTTCTTCGCGGCAGAAGCCGGAGTCGGCGCGCAGGACGATCTTCACTCCAGGCCAGCGCTGGCGCAGCTGTGCAACGATGCGGCTGACTTGTTCCACACTGCCTGCCGCCGCATCCTGGTTGGCCGCCCTGAGTTGCGCGCACAGCAGCTGGTCGCCGGCGAAGATATAGAGTGGCAGATAGCAGTAGCTGTCGTAGTAGCCGTGGAAGAAGCGTTCCGGCTGATGACCGTAGAGCGGGATGTCGGTGGCGTCCAGATCGAGCACGATCTCTGTGGGCGGCGCGGCGTGCGACTCCATGTAGAGGTCTACCAGCAGACGGTCGATGGCTTCGGTCGAGTAGCCGATCTTGTGGTAGCGGCCGCTGCGGCCGGTCAACTCCAGCCGGTTCAGCGTGCTTTTACCGGCCAGCGGCTCGTCCAGATTGCGCTTGCCGCTCAGCAGCCCCAGCAGCGGATCGCGGCGCAACTGCTCGTGGTCGTTGAGGTCTTCGTAGCCCAGCGCCAGACCGTAGATGCGCTGTGCCAGCATCTCAGACAACTGGTGCTTGACCAATAACGCCGACCGGCCGTCGCTGAAGCAGGCCGCCAGCCGGCTCGGCAGGTTGATCCTGCGGTCAGCTTCGCGCAACAGCGGCGACCCGCCGTCGCTGGAAACCTGTCCGGCAGTAAAGCCGGCCTCCACGCGGCGCGAAAAATGGGCTGTAAATGCGAACGATTCTTGTTTACACTCTGTCATCAGAAAGGCCGCCTTTCCTCGGCCAAAACTACGTCTCGATAACGAAGTTATGCCATGAAAAGACGGCCTTTCCAACACTTTTTCTATCGATCACCCCCGCAATCGGCAATGCGCTTGTGAGAAATGCGGGCTAGAAATCGGAAGGATGGGGCATCGAGATTGGTTGGCTCGGGCGGCCGTTTTCTACTCCCTACTCTCTGTTCTTCCACTGTCGCGCCAGGTCTTCGGCGGCTTCGGGCCACTGGGGAAATTCGAACTCAAACCGGGCGTCGAGCAGCCGGCCGGGAACGGCGCGGCAACTGGCCAGCACCAGCTCCGGGTTCGTGCCTATCAGCCATGCGCCCAGCCAGACCGCCAGCGCGGGAGCGGGAATTCCGTTGGGCATATCGTGGGCCTCGCGTAGCGCCTCCATAAATTCGCGGTTGCGCATGGGGTTGGGCGCGACGAAGTTGAAAGCGCCGTCGAGATCTTCGCGGGCAATGAGAAACTCGACGGCGCGGGCGTAGTCGGCCTCATGAATCCAGGGGACAAACTGGCGTCCATTGCCCTGCTTGCCGCCCAGGCTCAGCCGGACAAGATTCGAGAGCACGGCAAATGCGCTGCCGGGCGTGGGGCTGAGCACGACGCCGCTGCGCAGCGCGATCTTGCGAGTGCGCGGCGTCTCGGAGGCGAAGAACGCGGCCTCCCAGTCGCGGACCACGCGCGCCATAAAGCCGCGCGAACTGCTCCAGGCTTCGGCGCCAACCTCCTCACCGGCCGCCGTTCCACTCGTCTCATCCAAGGGCAGATCGACGCCATGCGCGTCGACCACTCGCTTGTAAAGGGCGGTTGCCGAGGCATTCATCCAGAGTTTTGGGGGATTGGCGAGGCCGGCGATTGCCTCGCCGAGCAGCCGCGTCGATCCGATGCGCGACTCATAGACGGCCTGCCGGTTGGCTGCGGTGGGACGGCAGTTTACGCTGCGCCCGGCCAGGTTGATGCAGACGTCGGCGCCTTCCAGATACTCGGTCCATGGGCCGATGGTTTCGCCGTCCCAGTGGACGGTCTGCCACTCCGCCGTGTACGGGCCGCGGGTGAGCACGGTCACGGGATGGCCGCGCTGCTGGAAGTACCGCGCCAGCATTTGGCCCACCTGGCCGCTGCCGCCGGGCAGGACGATGCGCAGGGGGCACGGAAGGGGCGGCGTCACGGCTGCGGAACCTGCGGAAGGGCTCAGGAACTCGGGAGAAATTGGCGAAAAGCGTCCCTCCGGGGCTAAAGCCCTGGTTGATTCTGTTGGCACTATGCGGGGGTTAAAACCCCCGCCTCCCTCCGGATCGAACTTTTCCGCGGCCTGTGCAGTTGCTTCCATTCCTTCAGCCTACAGCGAAGGGCCCATCGCCGCCGTCCAGTCGGCTGGCGAATCGACCAGCACATCCGGAGGATTGGCGGCCAGGCTCTCGGGCGCAAGGCCGAAGGTGCAGCCGACACACCAAGCCCCCGCATTGCGCGCCGTGGCCGCATCCACTTCGCTGTCGCCGATCATCACCGTCTCATGGGGAAGCGCTCCGGCTTCGTCCATCAGCGCGCGCAATCCGAGCGGATCGGGCTTCTTGGTTTTGAAACTGTTGCCGCCGTAGACGTGCAGGAAAAAGGGCGCCAGCCCGAGCGCCTCGCAGATGGCCTGCGCGGGGCGAACCGGCTTGTTGGTCAGCACTGACATCGACCTCGCAGACCCGTCGGGCAAATGGCGCAGCGCTGCCAGCGCCTCCAGAACTCCGTCGTAGGCGTAGGTGAAGTCCAGCTTGTGCTCACGATAGTAATCCAGGAAGTAGGCGTAGGCCTGGGCCAGCAAATCCTCGTCCACCTCAGCCGCGTCCGGATTCTTACTTGGACCAAAGAGCGCCCGGCGCACCAGCAGGATGGCTCCGTCGCCGATGTAGCTCGCGACCACCGGATCGGGCAGCGGCTCGCACCCGAAGTGAGCCAACGTCGCGTTGACGCTGTTGCACAAATCCTTTGCGGAGTCGATCAGCGTGCCGTCCAGATCGAAGACCAGCAGTTTCAATTGTTCCACGGGGATCGGGCGAAGAACGCGAACCATGCTTCTAGTTTAACGTTGCCGCCGGTTCCGGCTCCTGCTCCGCACTGTTTTCCTGAAGCTCCGCACTCCGGCCCGCGCTCTTCCTCTCGTCCACAACGATCGTCTCCGCGAGCCGGTCCTGCGCGCACATCCGGTTGCGGTCCCAGAAGTATTGCAAGAAACCGACGCCGCCTTCCAGCACCGCGGCGCCATAGCCAAGCCCGCGTTCAAAGGACTGCCACAGTCCCATTCGCTCGCCGGTCAGCGAGATGATCCGCGTCCGCGCAAGCCATTTACCCGGAGTCCGGCCATTGCCGAAGTAGTTGAACAGACCCCAGTAAAGGACCATTACGAGGATGTTTCCCAACTCGTGATAATCCCATTTGAGTTCGATCTGATTTTGATGAAGGATAAAGCGCCGCCAGAGGAACTCCAGCGGCGCCCAAAAGACAATCACGAGAATAAGGTCGATCCAATGTCCCAGCCACCGTTGCCAGAAAAAGGCCAGCGGCAGCCCGTTCAGCGCTTGCATCCGCGCACTTTCGTGAGCCTGAAACCTGCGTCTTTCCTGTTTTTTGCTCATGGCTCAGATCATAACTGATCCCTGTCAATGTACCCGAACGTCTCCCGAGCCGGTCTCGATGCGCACTGTCGGGCCGCCGCCATTGATCTTGCCAGTGACGTGGTGCTTGTCCTGCGTGCCCTGGGTCAGCATCTCCTGGTCGGTGTGAACGCTGCCTGAGCCAGTAGCGGCATCGAGGGTGAACGCGGCGCTGCCGGCCCAGAACTCGACATTGCCCGAGCCGGTCTCCAGCTTCCAGTCCGCGGATGGCGTCCCGCCCACCTTGATGTTTCCCGAACCGGTCCCGCCGCGCAGGCCGCCGTGCAGATTGCGCAGCTCGATGTTGCCCGAGCCGGTCTGCGCCTTCACGTCGCCCATGCCCGTCTGCTCGGCGTAGATGTTCCCCGAGCCGGTGTCCACCGTGAATCCGCCATGCAGGCCGGTGGCGTGAATGTTGCCCGAGCCGGTGGAGATCTTCGCGTTCTCGCCCACGCCCTCGACGGTGATATCGCCCGAGCCGGAACTGGCGTCGAGAAACACATTCTCCGGCGCCTGGATCTCATAGTCGATGCTGATGTTGCGCAGATTCTCGTGGTGGCCGCCGATGCGAATGATGTTACCCGTCTGCTCGATGGGCGGATGAGCCGCGATCTCGCGCACACGGTCGTCGCTGTTGCCCCAGCCGGACTTGACCTTGCCCCAAATATGGACCTGGTTGTCCGCGCCGCGGGTAAGGTGAATGTTGCCCGAGCCGGTCGAGACCGACAACTCCACGCGCCCGCTTACGGAAAGCGTGCGCTCGAATGTAGCCTCCGCGCCGAAAGCCGGAAGCGCCGCCAGCGCCAATGCCGCTGCTGCAATCCAAAATTTCTTCATGACATTCCTCGTTTCGTTGGGGTAGCCCTTAGCTACTAGAGAACCTCTGATTAAGTCCGCCTACACGTTGGGCGCTCCCTCAGGGGCTAAAGCCCGCGTTCATTTTGCTGCACTTGCGGCACGACTAAAGTCGTGCCCTGATACAAAACCGACTTAATCAGACTGCTGTAGCACCACCTGGTCGCCTTCCTTCAGTCCGCTCAGAACCTCTGTGACCGAGCCGTTCGACAACCCGACCGTCACCGGAACCTTGCGCTTGCCTTCTTTTTGCGACTTATCCGGAATCTCCACGCTGGCCTTTTTCTGGTTGTCGTACATCACGGCATTCTCAGGAACTTCCAGCACGTTCTTGTGTTCGTCGAGCAGAATCTCGGCGTTGGCCGTCATGTTGGCCTTCAACTCACCGCCCGGATTGTCGATCGAGACTCGCACCTCGAAGGTGGTGACGTTGTCCTTCTCCACGCCGAGCGGGGCGATCTTGGTGACCTTGCCGTTGAAGACGCGGTCGCGGAAGCTCTCCACCTTGATGCGCGCGGGCTGGTTCATGTAGACGTGCGCAATGTCGGCCTCGTCCACCTTGCCCTGCACATAGACCTCGTTGATGTCGCCCTCGGTCATCACCAGCGTGGCCGTCGAGCCCAACACCAGAATCGAGCTCACAGCGTCGCCTATCTCCACATCCCGCGAGAGGATCACTCCGTCCATGGGCGCCACAATCGTCGTATAGCCCAACTGCTCCTCAAGCTGTTTCAAGCTAGCCTGGGCCTGCAAGACCTGCGCCCGCGCCTGCTTCAGCCGGGCCGTGTCCACCCCGATCTGAGCCTGAAACGAATCCCGCCGGGTCAGCGCGGCCATGTAGTCCTTGTTGGCGTCGTCCAGGGCCTGCCGGCTGACAATGCCTTGCTTCGCCATCTCCTGGTTACGGTCCAGCGTGGCCTTGTACATCGGCAGGTCCGGAGCGGCCGCGTTCACCTTGTCCTGCTCGATATTGGCCTGGGAGGTTGCCACGTTGGCCTCGGCGGCGGCCAGTTGCGCCCGCTGAGCCTCCACCTGCGCAGTGATCTCCTGCTGATCCAGTTGCGCCAGTTCCTGGCCCTTATGCACCTGGTTGTTGATGTCCACGTAGAGCTTTTCCACAATGCCGGAGGCCTTCGACTTCACCTCGACCTTGGTGATCGGCTGAATCTTTCCCGTGGCCACCACCGAGCGCGCCACGTCCCCGCGCGTCACCTTGGCCAGCTTGTTGGGGTCGATGGACGATCCTCGCGCCAGCCGCACCAGTCCGATGGCCGCCAGCACAACCACCACGACCAGCACGACAGCGAGCCAGATCCAGAGTTTCCTGTTCTTGCGCGATGCAGCCACCAAAACCTCCCAGGGCGTGAAAAGCAATTCTCCGTTGTCCGGACGGTTGCTTGGATGAGGCGATCAATCAGACTTTGAGACTCAGACGGCACGAGAGGCCATCCGTCAACAATAGCAAGCCTCGCCGCCTGTTGCTCTTCTTTCATACGCAGAGCATGCCGGTTTGGTTCCGGCGGACCAGCTAATTCCCTGCCCCCTATTCCCGCTTCCCTGCTTCCACCCATCTTTTCAGAAACCCCAATAACTCCCCCGGCGGCCGCAGCCAAACCGCCGCCGCCGTCTCTCGCCGCTTCCGCCGCACCAGTGCGCTCAACCCGCGCGGGCCAACGCGATTCACCGCTTGAAAAGCCGCCTCGTCGCTCAGATCGTCGCCCAGATACGCCACCGGTTCATCCGCCCCGGCCTCGGCCAGAATCGCTTCCACCGCTCCGCCCTTGTTCCGTCCCACGCGCAGTTCCAGCCCGGCATCGAACTCCAGCAGCGCCAGCCCCTCCAGTTGTGCCAGCGGCTCGAAGAGTTCCCGCGTCCGGCGCTCGATCTCGGCTTGTTTCTTGCGCGAGTGGCCGCGCCAATGCATCACCACCCCGTTGGCCTTGTCCTCGAAGAGCCCGCCCAGGCTGTCGTGCTTCAGATGCTCGCGCAACTCTTCGAGCTTGGCTTGCGTCGCCGCCGGAGCCTGTTCCAGCTCCCGCCGCCCGTCGGGACGGAGCCGCTCGGCTCCATGAAGGCCCCATACCTCCAGCGGCGTCTCAAGCCCCAACAACGGAGCGATCTCCGCGGCGGGCCGGCCAGTAATTACCGTTATCCGCGTGCGCCCCTGCCGTTGAATCCGCTCCAGAAGCTCCCGCACGCCAGCCCAAGGCCGCGCCGTGAAACGGTCCACTCGAAAGGGCGCCAGCGTCCCGTCGTAATCCAGCAGCAAATACCGCCGCTCGCTCCCCGCAAGCATCGCAAGAAATTCGTCCAATCTGGCTATCGCTTCCGGAGTCACGTTCTCTCGCTCTCAACGCCAGTTTACCGCGCGCACATCTGTCGCTCCGTGCTCTATTGTCGCGCGGAAGAACCTCCGGGCTTTGCCGGGGCGGCGGTGAAAGTTTGACATTTGCGGGAGTCGCTCCCAGCTTTTGTTTTCCATTCTTCCCGCATGAGCGTTCGAAGGATGCGGAGCATGAGCGCCGTCCCTACGGGACTCCGGATGAACTGTTGGATTCGCCGCCCCCACGCTGAAGCGCGGGGCTAACAACCACTGCGCCTACGGCGCGGGCGACGGGCTGCTCCTGCGCGGCGCGGTCTTTTATCCCGGCTGGCCGGCAAGCGGCGCTCCTTCTTCTTCGGCGGCCTCTTCGCTGGCGTTGACCGCCGGACTCAAGAAGACCAGCAGGGGATTCGGAGTGGGGCGGCCCGTCAGGTATCCCTGGACTTCGTTGGCGCCGAGAGCCTTCACAAAATCCAGTTGTTCCTGCTTTTCCACTCCCTCAATGATCACCTTCATTCCGATGTCGTGAGCCAGGGCCACCAGCGTGCGGATCATGGATTCGCTCTCCGGCTGCGCATCCAGATTCCTCACGAAGGAGCCGTCGATCTTGAGCGTGTCGAAGGGCATTGTGGGCAGATAACTCAGGTTGGAGTACCCGGTGCCGAAGTCGTCGATGGCCAGGCTGATTCCCAGCTCCCGCAGGCGCATCATGGTCTCCTCGGTGCCCTGGCCCGCGGCCAGCATCGCCGACTCGGTGACTTCGAGTTGCACAAGTCCAGGCCGGAGCCCGGTGCGCTGGAGAATTGCGCGCACCTCATCCACAAAGCCCTTGTAACGGAACTGGATTCCGGAGACGTTGACCGCAACCTCGATCGGATGACCGATTTTCTGCCACCGCAGCGCCTCCCGGCAGGCCTGCTCCAGGATGTAAGCGCCCAGTGCCGCGATCATTCCGCTCTCTTCGGCGATGGGGATGAACTTGACCGGCGGTATGACGCCGATAATCGGATGGGTCCAGCGGGCCAGCGCCTCAAAACGGATCAGCCGGTGATCGGCGAGGTCAAATTCGGGCTGATAGTGCAAGCTGATTTCGTTGCGCGCCACCGCGCCCCGCAACAGGTGCTCCAGAGTCAGCCGTTCGTGAATCTGGAAGCCGATCTCGGCGGCATAGTGCAGCACGCGATTCTTGCCCTCGCGTTTGGCGGCGTACATGGCGCTGTCGGCCTGCTGCATCAACTCCTCGGCGCCGGTCGCGTCGCTGGGAAAGACGCTGATGCCGATGCTGGCCCCGATGGCCAGATCGTGGCCCTTCACATGGAAGGGAATGGCGATGGCGTCGAGCAGGTGCTTCGCCACCAGCGCCGCGTCTTCCCTGGCCTGCAGCCGGTCCAGAATCACCAGGAACTCATCGCCGCCCAGACGGGCCAGAAAATCTCCTCCGCGAACCCAGGAGCGCAGACTGGCCGCCACCTGCACCAGCAGTGCGTCGCCCACCGCATGTCCGAGGCTGTCGTTGACCAACTTGAATCCGTCCAGATCGATGTACAGTAGCGCGAAGCTGCCGCTCTCCCTGCGCGCCTTCTCCACCAGGCCAGCGAGCTCATTCATCAGGCATCTGCGATTGGGCAGGCCGGTGAGAGGATCGTTGAGCGACTCGTGAACGGCCGCATCCCTGGCTCTCTGCAACTCGGCCTGATTCTCCCTCAACTGAGTTACATCAATGGCCGTCGTCTCGTAGACCGTCCCTTCGGCCGCGCGCACGGGCGTGATGTTCTTCATCACATGCACGGTAACGCCATCGTTGCGGCGCAGGCTCGCCTCCCGATTGCTCAAGGCTCCCTCCTGCAAAAGGCGACACAACTGCTCCCGGCGGTCAGGATCGACCTGGAAATCCCAATACGAGCGGCCGATCAACTCCTCGCGCGACTGGAACCCGAGCAGTCTTGCGGACGCCATATTGCAATCCACGATGGTCCCATCGGGCCGCCAGGTAAAGACCGCCGCCAAATTGCGCTCGAAGAGCCTTCGGAAGCGGTTCTCCAGGTGCAGCTCATTCTCCAATTGCGCGCGAATCATGGCCGTCTGGCTGCGCACCGTGCGCCGCAGCATCGCCGCCCAGATGAACGGCGCGATCACCACGAGAGCAAGAGCGGCCAGAATAGCCAGCGAGCGGCGGAGCGTAAACCATCCAAAGCCTCCCTGCACCACCATATCCGAGGGCGATTCGATGAGAATCAGAAGCGATTCGGGCCGCTCCGGGTTCACACGCCGGATCAGCGCCACGCCGGTCAACTCAAGAACCGAATCGGGCGCCAATCCCACCGTTGCGCGCGTCGATTCGCCACGCCGAAGAACAGCCTCGAAAGGCTGGCCGCCCTCCTGAAACTGGTAGATAAATTCGGTGTCGTTGACGCTCTGGCCGGTCAGGCGCGCCTTCAAATGCACGCGCATTCCGTTCAGAGATTGCCTCACAATCTCCGCGGCCGTCAGCCGCGGCGGGGCCAAGCCGGCGGCGTTCTGCTGGACCTCGGAGAGGCGTACAACTGAATCCGACAGTTCCAGGCCAAAGTCCCCTTCTCCAGGAAAGCCGACGGCGTCGACGGTGCTCCCTGTATGAACAACCACGTCCTTCCTGGTTCCGACAAACAATGTCCCCGTGCTGTCCCGGATGGTGAACAGTCCCGGTGACTGCCAGGTCACCACACCGCGAAGGTGAATCTGACTTGGGAAGCGCTGGTCGCCGGCGGCGCGCAGCTCTCGCACCGGCAGCAGCGAGGAGGCAAAGGGAGCCTGCAAGGGGGGCGTTTCCACTTGGATGTCGTCCAGGCTGCCTAGGTACAGTTGCGCCCCCAGCCGTTGGGTTGGATTTGCCTCGTCGGCGTGACGGCCAACCACGCCCGTCACCTGAACGATTGCGCCGATCAGGCGTTGCGTTGTCAGGCTCTCCGGCTGCGGTGCGAAGAGCCAGATGGCCTTCTTTCCATCGAAGAGACGGAAACAGGCGCGAAAATAGTCGCGTTCGCAAGGGTGCAGTATTCCCTCCGTGATGGTTCGATAACTTTCGTCCGTTCCGCCGTCCAATTCCGCAATGCTCTTCCGCACCGGCTTGGGAAGAACTGCGCGGCCCAGAACCGTGATTTTCGGATGAGCCACCATGGGGCCGTCTTCTTTCGCGCCGGTAACGGCTTCCACGCGTATACGCGCGCCGAGCGGGTATTTTGTGCTGGTTCCGTGAACGTCGATAAAGGTTGCGGCGGTTCGGTCCTGCACAAAAAGCGAACCCCACTCCGGATCGGAATAGAGGACGATGGCATCCAGTTCGATGGGGTAGCCCTTGGCGGCTTCGGTCTTGCTCAGGCTGTAGACTTGACTGATTGTGCGAAGCGTATGTCGCTGCCCGGCGGGTTGGCGAGGCTGGGAAAACCCGGGCAGCGAAAGAACCAACAGAATCAGCAGACAACTCGACCGCGCGGCGCGCGGAAGCCACCCCTCGATTGCGCTATTGCTCAACTCGCTCCGCATCCTTGTGACCGGCCTTCCGCCCGGACAGCTGCCCCGAGGGAGTAGGGCTGCCATTCCATGCTAGTCCTAACTTGCGTTATCGGCAATAATTTCTTTAAGATACGAGCAAATCGAAAGATTCAGTATTTTATCCATTAAGGTCTTCTAAATCAATGAGATAGATATGAGATTCCGCTAAAATGTTCGGTGTCCTGAAATCGAACATATCCCCTCCCGCCTTTCACCGGCCTCATTTCCGAAGCCGCCACTGCACAAATCCGCCGGACATCGCCTACTCTTCGGTCAGCCCAGCCAGCAGAGGATGCCCTCCTAGGCCCCGTTCCCTGCCTCCCGCCCCCTGGAATGCGCTATCCTGTCCTTGCAACACCGATTCCGCACTCTTTCATCCCTTGAGGCCGGCCAACGCGATGCCGATACCAACCATCGAGAAGACCGCCAAGAACCTCGTCCTCACCGTGCAGGACTACTCCCTGTTCGCCTGGCGGGCGCTCACGAATATCTATCGCCCGCCGATCTACTGGCCCGAGTTCCTCATCCAGTCCGACATCATCGGCTTCGGCTCCTTGTCGATTGTAGTGCTCTCCGGGCTCTCCACCGGCGGCGTGCTGGCACTGCAATCGGCCGCCACGCTCTCGGCCTTCGGCGCCACCGCCATCACCGGCCAGTTTGTCTCGCTCACCATGATCCGCGAACTGGGCCCAGTGCTGACCGGCGTCATGGTCTCGGGCCGCAACGCCAGCTCGATGGCCAGCGAACTCGGGTCGATGGTGGTGACCGAGCAAATCGACGCCATGCGCGCCCTGGGCGTTGACCCCGTGCGCAAACTCGTCACCCCACGCATCTTCGCCACCATTACGATGCTCTTCTTCCTGACCATCGTCGCCGACGCCTGCGGCATCGCCGGCGGCGGCCTGGTCACCGTCCTTATGAACCACCAGAACGGAACCCAGTACCTGAATATGGCCTGGGAGCATCTGAAATTTCCCGACATCGTTCAAGGATTGGTCAAGCCGCTCTTCTTCGGCTACATCCTCAGTTCTGTCGGCTGCTTCTACGGCATGAGAACCACCGGCGGGACTCAAGGCGTGGGCCGCTCCACCATTCAGGCCGTGGTCACCGCCTCGGTGCTCATCATCTTCGTCGATTTTCTTATCACCCAGGTTCTGCTCACCCTCTTTGCCGGATGGATGTGAACCCCGTTTTCGCCCAGCACGGTCAGGTTGCCGCCCCGGCAGCGGGGGCTGGGCCTGTCCTGGCCTTTCATAACGTATCCATTGCCTTCGACGGCCCGCCGGTGCTCGAAGACGTCAGCTTCTCCGTTGCACCGGGAGAGACCCGTGTCCTGTTAGGCCCGGCCGGGGTGGGCAAAAGCGTCCTGCTCAAGCTCGCCAACGGCCTGCTCCGCCCCGACCAGGGCAGCATCCGGCTCTTCGGCGAAGAGATCTCCCATTTGCCCGAAGAGAAGCTCTTCGCCCTGCGCACCCGCACCGGCATGGTCTTCCAGGAGGGCGCGCTCTTCGATTCGCTCCGCGTCCGCGACAACGTCGCTTACCAGCTCATCCAGGAGCGGGTTCCCGACGATGAAATCGACCGCCGCGTCCGCGATGCTCTCTCCTTTGTCCAGTTGGAGGAGACCTTCGACCTTTTTCCTGCCAGCCTCTCGGGCGGAATGAGGCGCCGTGTGGCCATCGCCCGGGCCTTCATCCGCCAGCCCGAATTGCTGCTTTACGATTCGCCCACCGGCGGCCTCGATCCCGTCACCTCGACCACCATCATCGAGTTGATCGTCAAGGAGCGCGACGTCTACCACACTCCTTCGCTGCTCGTCACCCACCGCCTGCAAGATGCCATCCTGCTCTGCAACCACCGCTTCGAGCCCGAACAAGGCCGCATGGTTCCACTGCCCAAGGGCCAGACCGACCCCGGCACGAGCTTCCTCATGCTCAATGAAGCCCGCCTGATCTTCGACGGCTCTCTCCACGAACTGGTGCGGAGCACGGACCCCTTCGTCCGCGAGTTTCTGGAGTGAGGCAGTTTTCATTCCCGCATGTATGATGTATGCTATACATCATGAAGCGCACACAACTATATCTCGACGACGATCTCTGGAATGCTCTCCATGCCCGGGCCAAGCTCAGGCGCACTTCCATCTCGGAGCTTGTCCGCACAGCCACTCGAGAGCGCTACACGGTCAACCTCGAAGAGCGCCGCGCTGCAATGATGGGCATCGTTGGGCTCTGGAAAGATCGTACCGACCTGCCCGACACCGAAACTTTCATCCGCAACCTGCGCGATGACGACCGGCTGGAACGGTTGGGAATCAAATGAACATTCTTCTCGATTCCGACATCCTAATCGAAATCCTGCGGTCACGGGATCAAGTCATTCAGTCGCAATGGAATACTCTGACAAATTCGCACAGTGATATCCTGTTCTCACCAGTCACCGCGGCCGAAGTCTGGGCAGGTGCGCGCCCCAACGAACACCAAGCTATCTCACTCTTCTTCCGCCATCTCACATGCATTGCGGTTGAGTACAAGATAGGTGAGTTGGCCGGCGAGTTCCTCCGCCAATTCAGCCAGAGTCACAACGTTAAGATCGGCGACGCCCTCATCGCAGCCACCGCGGTTCTTCACCATGCCACCCTCTGGACCCGCAACCGCAAACACTACCCCATGCCGGATGTGAATTTCTATAACTAAGCCAATGACCCGACGCATTCGGTGAACCGCCTGCGACGATAACTGCGCAGGCTTGCGCATGAGCGCGGATTACCGGCTCACTCCCGCAGCCTCCGCAAATCCCTGCGTCACCACCGGTGGAATCGTGCTGGCCGGCGGAGGAGGAGCGAAGGAGGAGTTCTTGGCGTTGATGGCGTTCGAGTAATCCGGGCCGAGGCCAAGCTTCTTCAGCGCCCGCGAGTCGGGCAGCAATTTCGTCTGCCAGCCATGGTCGGCCTGGTACTTCTGCATTGCCGCCTTGGTCGTCTCATCCCACTTGCCGTTGGGCTCGACCTTCAGATAATGTTCGCGAACCAGCGCCTTCTGAATCTCCATCACCCGGCTTGGCGCGATGGCCTGCTGGCCGCGCGGACGCCGCGCCTTGGACTTTCCCTTGTGAGCGCCGTGCGTCGGATGGCTGCTGGCCGGAGGGTGTTTGGCGTTGTCCGCGAAGGCCGGAAATGCGGCCAAAGCCGCCAACAGCGCCGCCGCCAGGCTTGCTCGAAGAAAAGACACGCCGGTCCACCTCCGGATTGGCAGTCTCCCGCCGCTCATTAAACAAAATGTTAACGAAAAATCCCAGATTCCGGCGAGGAAAAAACGATTCGGCATCCGGGATATAAACCATTGTGGGAAGGAATTCCTTGCCCCACCCGTTTGCGCAAATTGCGAAGTCGGATCGCGCTCCGCCTACGCCTTCTGAGCAAACTGCCCGCTTACGTAGTCCCAGTTGATTACCTGGAAGAACGCCTTCACATAATCGGCCCGCCGGTTCTGATACTTCAGGTAGTAGGCGTGCTCCCACACGTCCACGCAAAGCACCGGTTTGTGCCCCATGGTCAACGGGCTGTCCTGATTAGGCGTGGTTTCGATGGCCAGGGAACCGCTCTGGAGCTTGACCAGCCAGGCCCAGCCGCTGCCGAAAACGCTCATGGACGCCGCAGTCAGCTTCTCTTCAAAGGCGGTGAGGGACCCGAAGCTGGCGTCAATGGCCTTGGCCAGCTCGCCAGCGGGCGCGTCGCCGCCTTTGCCCAGCGTAGGCCACCAGAAGGAGTGGTTGGCGTGGCCTCCGCCCTGGTTGCGGACCGCGGTGCGCGCGGCTTCGGGCAAGGAGTTCAAACCTGAGACCAGATCCCAAACGGTCTTTCCCGCCAGCTCGGGATGCGCGGCCACGATGGCGTTCAGGTTGTTCACGTAGGCCTGGTGGTGCTTGTCGTGGTGCAGGTGCATGGTCGCCGCGTCGAAACTGGGTTCCAGCGCATCGTATGAGTAGGGTAAAGGCGGAAGCGTAAAAGGTCCGGCTGGGGCCGGCGGAGGATTTGCGGGAGCACCCTGGCCGCTGGGGGGTCCATCGGCGCGCAGGGCTGGGGTAAGAAGCAGCACGCTCGCCGCGCCGCCAAGATGCTTGATTGCACTTCGCCGGTTCATCATGATAGAAACTACCTCCCTTTTGCTCGATGCCCAAATCTATGCGGCAAAGGGCACCGGAAACGTGAATCCGCCCCGGCGCCCCTCGGAGACTCTACTGGAGCGTTCCGCCCACGTAGTTGATGCCATCGTCGGGACGGCGCGGGTCCACAATTTCAAAGACCACATCGTCGCCGGTCTTGAGTTTGCTCACCACCGCATCGAACTGCTCCTTGTTGCCAGTCGGCTGCTTGTTGATGCGCGTGATGACCAGGCCGGGTTCCAGCGGAGGCTGCAGCAGGTCGGCGAAGGAGCCGGAGCGAACCGACTGAATGAACACGCCGGAGGTGTGCAGCTTGGCCGCATTGGCCGAGGTAAGGTCGCGCACCACGATGCCCAGCTTGGCTTCGCCGGCATCGCCCTTCTCGTCAGGATTCGCCTCAGCTTGCTGGTTGCCCAGATCGGCAAAGACCTTCTCCCGGTCCTCGATGGTAACCGTCGTGTCGGCCTCTTTGCCGTCTCTCAGGTAGCCCAGCCGGACGCTCGATCCCGGCCTGCGGCTGGCAATCTCATTCACCAGGTCGTCGCCGTCCTTCAGCGGGCGGCCGTCAATGGTAGTAATGATGTCCCGCTGCTTGAGTCCGCCCTTCTCGGCAGGACCGCCGGGAACGATCTTGGTGATGATCACGCCTTCCTTGAAGCCGTAGACGCGGTTGACGGCGCCGGAGAGCTCCTGGTGAAACTCGATGCCGATCGAGCCGCGCGTCACCTTGTGGCTCGGGCTGACCAGGTCGTTATAGACTTCAACCACCTTCTTCGACGGCATGGCGAAGCCCAGACCCTGGTAGCCGCCCGACTGCGTGAAGATGGCCGTGTTCACCCCGATCACCTCGCCAAGCATGTTCAGCAGAGGCCCGCCCGAGTTGCCTGGATTGATCGCCGCGTCGGTCTGGATGAAGTGCTGGAACTGGCCGTTGACGCCCGGCTCGATGGTCCGGTTCTTGGCCGAGATGATCCCCGCCGTGACGGTCTGCGAGAGCGCGAAGGGACTGCCGATGGCCACCACCCAGTCGCCTACCTGCGCGTTGTCGGAGTCGCCCAGGGTGACGGTCTTCAGCGGCTTGCTGGCATCTATTTTGATCACCGCCAGATCCGTGGCCTTGTCGAAGCCGATCACCCGAGCCGGCCGCCCCAGATCCTGCGAATCGGGGTCGTCGGAGAGTTTCACGTAGATCTTGTCGGCCTTCTCGATCACGTGATAATTGGTGATGATGTAGCCTTTGGGATCGACGATGAAGCCTGAGCCAAGCGACTCGCGGACCTGTCCGTCGTCCCCGCTGCCCATGTCGGGCATTCCAGGCATCCCCGGCATCTGCCCGCCGAAAAAGCGGTTGAAGAAGTCCTGGAAGTTGCCCTGGCCCTGGCCTTGGCCCGGCTGCTGATCCTGATCCTGATCGTCGTCGCCGGGCTGGTGCGGCACGGGCTGAATCCGGCCGTGAAAACTGCGGTTGCCCCGGTTCGCGGACGCCTTGGGCAGGGTCTGCGTGTTGATATTCACCACCGCCGGCCCCACGTCCTTGGCAATCTTCACAAACTCGTTGGGAGCCACCTTCGAGCTGACCATCTTCAGCGGAGTGGCATCCGCGCTGGAGTTCTCTTTCTCCTGGCCGCGGACTCCGTGGGCGGCAAAGGAACCGGCCACAATGGCTACCGAGAGCGTGGCTAGCAAGACAAATACGGAAGCGAGACGGCGCGTGCGCAGCCGTTCGATGAGCGATTTCATGGGTTCGTTAACCTCGTCGTGTGACCAGCCTTGCGGCTGGGTTATTGATTGTACCTGCCTGTCCTAGTATAGCCAGTGGCGGGCAAACCCGTCTGGCTGGCGGTCCTTTGCGCCGCGGAGCCGGAAGCTGAAGTCGCGGCCAAATCCAGCCCCAATCCGCGCATGCTCCCCGCCTCGGCCGAACAGAACCGTCCCATTCCTATAGACGCACCTTGGGCGAAAGTGTCGCGCAACGGTTCTTTTTCCCCGCGAACCTCGGCTGCCGCATCCCCGCCCGCGCGTAGGCGCAGCGTTAGTTAGCCCCGCTCTTCTGCAGGGGGTGGGCGCTTATCGCGGAAGATAAATGACGCACTTGGAATCCTGCACCGCGACCTTGTAATTCTGCTGGATCGCATCCAGAAATTCGTCGGGAAAACGCGCGTTCGGCCGGCTCATTTCTTCCACAGGCTGGTAGGTTTGAATGGCCCCGAACTCTTTGCTCGCGATCCTCTGGACCATCCCCTTCCCGTCCAACTTTCCCAATCTCACCAGCGAGGTGCTGTTGAACGGATCCACATCGTAGGGCTTTCCCGCATAATAGCATCGCAGCAGGCTCTCGCAGATCGCCGGGCCAGGTTGCGCGGCCAGAAAGGCCACCTCCGCCTTGAACTCCTTCCGCTCCGCCATCAAAGGATGAAGATGCACCGGTGGAATATCCGCGCACGGCACTTGAAAGAGCAGAAGCGGCGCTGCCCACCTCCACGCTCCGCCCTTCCGCATCCACGGAATATCCGACTGCCAGATGAGATTCAGAAGAACGCCCATAATGATCGAAACTGCTAGAAAGCAGTCGAAGAACATGTTGACGGTCGTTCCCCCGCCTCCGTAAAGAGCGATGCCCAGGGGGAGAGAAATCAGGAAGTAAATGGCCACCACCCGGAACTTGCTCTCGCGCAGCTGCCGGACCGACCACACTCCCGCGAGAACCAGCGGAACTGCCAACGGAAGGAGAATCCTCGAACTGTCCAGCATCTTGGAAATCCAATAGCCCCGCGGAGTCAGCAGTTGCGCGACAAAATATGGCCCGCCCAACCACTGGTTCAGAAAGACAGAGGCGGCCAGCAGCACGATCCCATAGACAGCGAACCGCGCCGCCTTCACGCGCGACACCGTCAGCAGATCCAGAAATACGGCCAGCGGCGCGGCAATCAGATTGTGCTTGATGTTGCCGCCCAGCATGAAGAGCAGCGCAACCGCCAGGATCGGCTTATTGGCCTCCGGCCCGCGCAGATAGAGAAGGAAGCCGGTCAGAACGCACGCCAGCGCCATCATCTGCGGATCGTCCGATGCCACATAGCCGTTCGCCAGGGCGATGAACATCCAAAGACTCAAGGTCGCTGCGAAAACTCCCGGCCCCCAGCGCCCGGTGAGTTTCTTCACGATCCCCGCAACGCAAACGCACACGGCGATGAGGGAAATCAGCGAGAGTATGCGCCCGATCAGCACAGGATCGCCAAAAATGCGGGAAAGGTTTCCGATCAGATAAAACGATAGGAAAGGATAGTTGACCGTCGTCCAGCCGTACCGATGCGGGTATAAGTTATGGTGGAGGGCGGCCTGCGCGTTGTAGGCATTCCAGCCCTCGTTGTAGATCGCATCGACATGGCAGAACATGCGGACAACCGGACCGACGAGAGTTAGAAGAACTGCTGCGAGTATCAGCGCCAGAACCACCCAGTCCGGCACTCCATTCTTGAAAAACCCCTTCGCGGTCATCTTCTCCGGTTGCGCACGCTGCTGCTCGCCGCGCTCCGTGCCGAGGCCTTCGGTAGCATTGGCGAATCCATCGGCCAAACTCATGAATATCCTCTCTTCAATTCGACAGTCATCCGTATTCTAAATCGCCCCCTTCGGCGCCGGAAGCCGGAATCGCCGACTAACGCCCCTGCGGCTCTTATGAGAAACTGAAAGAGCGGCAGTTCTCCGGGGCAGCCCGCGCGTGCGTTTGCCCAAAAACTCGATTTAGATTGGGTGCCCCACCCTCGCCGCGTTCTTGTTTTTGCGGCTAGGGTGGGATTTCCCGCCTACAGGAACTAGAAAAAGAATGATCAGCGTCAGCAATGTTACTATGCGCTACGGCTCGAAGATCCTCTTTGAGGATGTCACCGTCAACTTCATCCCTGGCCGCCGCTACGGACTCACCGGACCCAACGGCTCCGGGAAAACCACCTTCATGCGCATCCTCACCGGCGAGCTCGAAGCCCAGAAAGGCACGGTCGTCCGCCCGCGCAAGCTCGGCGTTCTGCGCCAGGACCAATTCGCCTTCGACGCCTATCGCGTCATCGACACGGTCATCATGGGCAACCGCCCCCTCTGGGCCGCTCTCGAAGAGCGCGACCGCATCTACGAAAAGCCAGAGCTGACCAACGCCGACGGAATGAGATTAGGCGAACTCGAAGGCGTCATCGGCGACGAGGACGGCTACACCGCCGAGGCCGACGCCGCCATCCTCCTCGACGGCCTCGACATTCCCGAGCCCCTCCACGAGCGCCGCATGTCCGAGCTGCAAGGCGGCCAGAAGGTCCGCGTCCTCCTCGCGCAAGCACTCTTCGGCAAACCCCAGGCTCTCCTGCTCGACGAGCCTACTAACTATCTCGACTTGGAATCCATTCACTGGCTCCAGGACTTCCTCAACTCCTACGACGGCACCCTCATCGCCATCTCCCACGACCGCCACTTCCTTAACTCGGTCACCACTCACACCGCCGACATCGACTACGAGACCATCATCACTTACACCGGCGGCTACGACGAGATGGTGATGGCCAAGACGCAGATCCGCTCGACCCTCGAAGCCCAGAACGCCCAGCGAGAAAAGAAGATCGCTCAGCTCAACGACTTCATCGCCCGCTTCTCCGCCGGAACCCGCTCCTCCCAGGTCACAAGCCGCCGCAAGGAGGTCGAGCGCCTGCAAACCAACGACCTAGCCCGCTCCAACATCGCCCGCCCCTACATCCGCTTCGACCAGCTTTGCCCCAGCGGCAAGCACGTCCTCGAATTCAAGCACCTGACGAAGTTATACGGCGACCACAAAGTCCTGGACGGCTTCACCGCCAATCTTTTGCGCGGCGAGAAGATCTGCCTCATGGGCCGCAACGGCGCCGGCAAAACCACGCTCCTCAAAAGTCTGCTCAATAACTACCCCGGCCTCGCCGACAGGGACTTCACCCTCGACTCTGGCACCGTCTTCTGGGGCCACGAAGCCCAGATCGGCTACTTCCCGCAAGACGTAGGCTCGACCATCGAGCACGGCCTCACCGTAGCCGAGTGGCTCCATCGCTGGAAGCCCGATGCCCACGTGGAAGACATCCGCGGCATCTTAGGCCAAATGCTATTCAGTGGCGAAGAAGGCGACAAACAAACCCGAGCTCTAAGCGGCGGCGAACAAGCCCGGCTAGCCTTTTGCAAATTAATTCTAACCAAGCCCAACATATTAATCTTCGACGAACCCACCAACCATTTAGACTTGGAAGCCATCAACGCATTAAACATAGCCCTCCAGCGCTACGAAGGCACCGTCCTGTTAGTCACTCACGACCACGACTTAATCGACGAAGTTGCCACAAGGCTATGGGTTTTCAAAGAGGAAGGCATAGAAGACTTCCAAGGCCCCTACGCCGAGTGGAAAGGCAAGCACAAGTAAGTATCCACCGGCAGAGCCGGTGGCTTTACGGTTGCTGGCCCCTCAAAGGGGCCTGACCGCAACCGTCCGAAGCAAAAGCAAGAACAAAAGCAAAAGCCTCTCACTGCTGTCTTCA
>JBEKNI010000073.1:0-15117 GCA_049522975.1 Occallatibacter sp.
CGTTCCACGCCAGGATCGCGCAACTCGGCAAAATACTTCAGGGGATTGTCCATATCCCCTTCTTACCCATTTCCACAGCCTTGCCTATAGCAAGTCATGGACATTTATATGCGTCGGCCCTGAGGCGTAAATCCGATTCAATTGCGCCTCGGCAGGAACCCTGATATTCTGTCTATGGTTTCTCTTGAAACCCGCCGTGTGCGCCCGTAGCTCAGCTGGATAGAGCGACTGACTACGAATCAGTAGGTCGGGAGTTCGAATCTCTCCGGGCGCACCATTCCTTCCCCGCTCTCAAGCTCTCATCCGACATCATTCGTAGCTTCAAGGATGATTGCCTGCTGCAACAGATGGAACTGGCTCTCCCGCCTGCCGGACGGATTTGCCCCAGAAATATTAAGGGCGAAGCGCCGATGCGCATCGCCCTTCCTGCTCAAACCGCCCCGAGACTCAATACAGCCGGAAGTTGACCTCAACGGTGGCATAACAAGCAACCGGCTTGCCTTCCTTCAATGCCGGCTTAAACTTGAATTGGCGAACCGCTTCCATTGCCTTCTCGTCCAGGCCCATGCCCAGAGCCCGGGCCACGTGGACGCCCTGCGGGTTTCCCTGCGCATCGACGATCAACGCAATCAGCACAACGCCCTGGTACTTAGCCCGCCGCGCCTCGTCGGAAAACTCCGGATCGACGCTGAAAATCACCTTAGGCTCGGAAACCCCGCCGCCGATCTGGTAGACCCCACTGCCAATGTTGCCGCCCGAGCCCGGCCCGTATCCGTTTCCGTTCCCCGAGCCTATGCCCATGCCTGAGCCGTTCCCGCCCGATGCCAGCTTGACGTTGGTCGAGTTTGACATGCCGAAGTTCGGCAGTTTCACATCATTCGGAATGACAATCTCCGGTTGCACATCGATGGAGGGAAGCGGCGGCTGCTCCACTTTGGGGGTTGGATCCAGAGCTTTCATGCGCGGGGGAATCTTCCCTTTGACCGCTTCAATATTGTCATGACTTCCGCCGCCGCCGCCGGCCATCTGGGATTTTTGGGGCGCCTTCCAATCCGCTATATCGATAGGCGTAGCCGTCAGGGGCGGCTTGGTGAATGTTTCGATGGCCTTCTTGGCTCCAAAGAAAAGGGCGATTGCCAGGATTGTCAGGTTGAAGGTGGTGGAGATGCCGATGGCCCAGGGATTGGGCTTGACCGCCATCCGGTCCGGCACCGGGATCGGAGTCGAAGTCAACTCCAGCGGCGGCAGCTTGGGCGGAAAAAAGATGTCGCGGATGCTCTCGTAGAGATCGGCCCAGATCGGCTTCTCCTCGATCGGAATGCCGAACGTGATGTCGAGTGCCGCGCCGTCCATGATAGCGGCGGCCGACGATTCCGAGTCGGACTGGATGAGCAGGTCGTTTGCCATATCTGCGGCTGCTTCTGTGCCCTCCGGTTGCCTGGTCTGCCCTCTGAACAAGGATTCTCCGCTCTCCAGGCTCACCTCTCCATTATGCTTGATGCCGCCCGGTTGTGTCTTCTCCGACAGGGTCTTATTGTCCAGGCTCTCATATTCCAGCACGGTGGGGTTTCCCATAAACAATAGACGAACAACCTTTGCAACCGTTACCTCCGGCAGAGCAAGACGGACCAAAATTGTCGTGGATTGGGCATTTCTCCCGCCTCTCCGCCGCCCGGCCCATTTCTTTCTGTTCCGCCATTTACACTATGAAATGAATCAGTTCGGATGATTCCAGGGAGTGACGATGTCCTCAGCACCGGAGTTGAAGGCGACTCTTACCTTGCCGCAAACCGCCTTCCCGATGAAGGCCAATCTGCCGCAGAATGAGCCACTTCGGCTCGTACGCTGGGGCGAGCTTGGGCTGTATGAGAAGCTGCGCAAGGCCGGCACAGGCCGTCCCGCTTACATCCTGCACGACGGTCCCCCCTATGCCAACGGCCCCATCCACCTGGGCCACGCGCTGAACAAGGGGCTGAAAGATTTTGTCGTAAAGTCGAAGACCATGGCCGGCTTCGACGCCCCTTACGTTCCCGGCTTTGACTGCCATGGGCTGCCCATCGAGATCAAGGTGGAAGAGCAGTTAGGCCGCAAGAGACTGGAACTGCCAGTCGCTGAGGTGCTATCTGCCTGTCGCGCCTATGCCCAAAAGTACGTCGATCTGCAAACCTCGCAATTCGAGCGCATTGGCTGCTTCGGCCGCTGGGAGAAGCCTTATAAGACCATGACCCGCGACTACGAGGCTCGCACTCTGGAGGCCTTTTACGGCTTTCTGGAGAAAGGCTTTGTCTATCGCGGCCTCAAGCCGGTTTACTGGTGCATCCACGACCGCACCACGCTGGCCGAGGCGGAGGTGGAATACGAGAACCACACCAGCCCGTCGATCTACGTGCGCTATCGGCTCACCAGCGACCCGGCGGCGATAGATCCGGCGCTCACGGGCACGCAGGTTTGCACAATCATCTGGACAACCACTCCGTGGACTCTCCCCGCGTCCATGGCCGTGGCCTTCCATTCCGACTTCGAGTACGTGGCGTTGGCCGCAGAAGGCACCGTGGAGGTCTACATAGTCGCCGCCGAACTGGCCGCCTCGGTCGTCACCGCCTGTAACCTGGGCGCAACCACCGAGCTGGCTCGCTTCAAAGGCAGCGTGTTAGAGCGCACGACCTTCCAGCATCCGTTCCTTGACCGCACCATTCTCGGCGTCAACGCCACCTACGTCACCGCCGATCAGGGCACCGGAGCGGTGCATACCGCACCCGCCCACGGAGCCGACGACTTCTACACCGGCCAGAAGTACGGCCTCGACCCCACCTGCCGCGTCGATGCGACAGGCCACCTCCATGTGGACCCCGACGCCTGGGCGCTGGCCACGCCGCCCGCCTTCGATGGCTTGAAGGTCTGGGCAGCCAATCCTGTCATCCTGGCTATGCTCGAAGAACGCGGCGCGCTGCTGGCTGTAAGCGACCTGGAACATTCTTACCCGCATTGCTGGCGCTGTCACAAACCGGTCATCTATCGCGCCACCGAGCAATGGTTCATCGGCATGGAGACGCCGGTAAAGCGCGCCGACGGCTCGGAGACCACATTTCGCCAGTTGGCCATCGAGGAGATCGATAAGGTCGTGTGGGATCCGGCATGGGGCAAGGTGCGCATCACGAACATGATCGCCACGCGCCCCGACTGGTGCATCAGCCGCCAGAAGATCTGGGACGTGCCCATCGCCGTTTTTCTCTGCCAGCAGTGCAACCAGCCGATCATCTCCGCGGAGTTGAATCGGGCGGTTGTCGGCCTCATAGAGCGTGAGGGCATCGATGCCTGGCGCGCGCCGGAAGCGGATGCCCTGCTGCCCGCAGGCTCGGTTTGCGCCCAATGTGGCGGCACGGAATTCCGCAAGGAAACCGACATTCTCGACGTTTGGATTGACGCCGGAGTCAGTTGGTTTGCCGTGGCCGAGGCCGATCCCGACCTCAAGACGGCCTACTCAGCATTTCAAAACGGAGAAGATGTCGAAGTTGTCTACCTGGAAGGCGCTGACCAGTACCGCGGCTGGTTCCACTCCTCGCTGCTCACCTCGATAGCCCTGCGCGGACGAGCGCCATATTCCCGCGTGGTAACCGCAGGCTGGACGCTAGACGAGCAGGGCCGGGCAATGTCCAAGTCGCTGGGCAACGGCGTGGACCCGGTGGACATTGCCAACCGCATGGGCGGCGAGATCGTCCGCCTGTGGGTAGCCTCCATCGACTTCCGCGAAGATATGGCGGCCAGCGAAAACCTGATGCAGCGCTGCGCGGAGATCTATAAGAAGCTGCGCAACACATTCCGCTTTCTGCTGGGCAATCTCAACGGCTTCGACCCGATGCGCGACCGCGTGGCCGAGGCCGAGCTTCTCCCGCTCGACCGCTATATGCTGGCCCGCACGCGTGAGCTGACAGAGAACATTCTCGACTGGTACGAGCGCTTCGAGTTTCATCGCGTCTATCATGCGGTGAATGATTTTGCTGTCGCCGATCTGAGCAACTTCTATCTCGACGTGCTCAAGGACCGCCTGTACACCTTCGCGCCGACGAGCAAAGAGCGCCGCTCCGCGCAGACGGTGCTGTGGCAGATTACGGAGGCGCTGGTGCGTCTGGTCGCGCCGATCTTGAGCTTCACAGCCGACGAGGTTTGGGAATACCTGCCCGCCGTCGAGGGCCGCGAGGCCAGCGTGCACCTGGCGCAGTTCCCTGCCCCGGCGGAGATATTTTCTGAAGACCCGGCACCATTACTGGAAGAGTGGAAGGAACTTTTTGCGGTGCGGAACCATGTTCTTCAGCAACTAGAATCAGCTCGCCAAAATAAGGCAATTGGCAAAGCTCTTGAGGCCAAGGTCGTGATTGTTTGCGGGTTGGAGGCAAGGCATTTGCTAGAACGTTACTCGACCGCCGACTTGAAAGAAATATTCAACGTCTCTGCGGTTGAACTGCGCTCGCATTTTGTCGATCAGTCAGGCCAACCTCCATATCGGGTGGAAGTTCCCGCAGATGATAAGTACGAGGCTTTTGTCGAATTGGCCAGCGGCCAAAAATGCGCCCGCTGCTGGAACTTCATGCCTGAGGTCGGGAACTACGGCATCTGGCAGAATGTATGCACTCGTTGCAGCGATGCGCTTAAGGAGATGAAGATTGAACCGCCAGTGGAGACCGTTTAGGTTGTGTAGAGGATTTCGCCCCGTCCCTACTGGACGGGGGCTTGTTGTTTGACGCTGACCCAGGACTGCGCTGCGCTTGTCCTGGGCTATTATCGATTCTCCCTACGGGAGAAAACTCATGCCGGGTGCCCCATCCTCGCCGCGTCCTTGTTTTTGCGGCTAGGGTGGGATACCTCAAACCACAAACGGTTTTTTCACGATGAGAACGCTGGGTGCCCCAGGTCCCGCTTTTGGGACCTGGGATACCTCAAACCCCAACCGCCTTATAAGGAAGCCTAATGAAACTGACCGCACCCCGCCGCTTGCACTGGCTGCTGCTCATCTCCGCCGCGGTCATCTTTCTGGACCGGCTGACCAAGACCTGGGTGACGCTGCACATTCGCATGGGCGGCGCGATTCCGGTGATCCCGCATGTTCTGCGCATCACTCACTGGACCAACGACGGCGCGGCCTTCTCGCTCTTCGCCGACTCCGCCTCGCCGCACACGGTCCGCTGGACGCTGATCTGTTTTTCCTCTTTGGCATCGCTTGTGGTTCTCTTCCTCCTGGTCCGCCTCAGCGACCGCTTCACGCTCACCACCTTCGCGCTTGCGCTTATCCTAGCCGGGGCGCTGGGCAACGTTCACGACCGCATCGCTTACGGGTCGGTGGTGGACTTCATCGAGGTCCACATCTTCACCTACCACTGGCCCGACTTCAACATCGCCGACTCGGCCGTCGTCACTGGCGCATGTTTGCTGCTGCTCGATTCACTGCGCTCTAAAAAGAGTTCAGCGCAATAACTAACCACCTTCGGGAGAATTCCATGAAGATTCTTTGTTTGTTGGACCATACAAAAGAAATGTCCTTGCACCGTCCCTGCTGGACTCCGAAGTGCATTTGTGGAACTGCTTCCTCCACGCTAAAGCGCGGGGCTAACAAACACTGCACCTACGGCGCGGCTACCAGGACATTACTTGTGCAATTCTCAATGGCCCCACTAATAATGCGTACTTCCATTTTAGTGTTAGCCGCATTCCTCTTTCCTTTTTCCATCACCGCCAACGCCGAACGGCTCCCGCAGAATGTCCGCCCGGAGAGCTACTCGCTCACTCTCACGCCCGATCTCAAAGCCGCAACCTTCTCCGGCGTCGAGAGCATAGAAGTAACCGTTGCCAAGCCTGCGAACCACATCACTCTTAATGCCGCCGAGATTGCCTTTGAGAGCGTGACCGTGACCGCCGCCGGCAAGCAGCAGACGGCCGCAGTCACGCTCGATGAGAAGAAGGAACAGGCAACCTTCACCTTCCCTGAAAAACTGCCCGCGGGCAAGGCGACGCTGACCATCCGCTACACCGGCATTCTGAACGACAAACTGCGCGGCTTCTATCTCTCCAAGACCGACAAGCGCAATTACGCCGTCACGCAATTCGAGTCCACCGACGCCCGCCGCGCCTTCCCCTGCTTCGACGAGCCGGCCTTCAAGGCCACTTATGACGTTTCGTTGGTGATCGACAGCGCCGACACCGCCATCTCCAACGGCCCCATCATTTCGGACACGCCCGGTCCCGTTGCCGGCAAGCACACTGTCAAATTCCTGACCTCGCCAAAGATGTCCACTTATCTTGTCGCCTTCCTGGTAGGCGATTTCCAATGCACCTCGGGCGAATCCGACGGTGTGGCCATTCGCGTCTGCTCCACGCCGGACAAGGCGGCCCTCACGTCCTTTGGCCTGGATATAGCCAAGTTCGTGCTGCATTACTACGACGACTACTTCGGCATCCCTTACCCGCTGAAGAAACTCGACCTGATCGCCCTTCCCGACTTTGAAGCTGGGGCGATGGAGAACTTCGGCGCTATCACCTTTCGCGAGAGGGATCTACTCCTGGACTCCAAGGACGCCGCTGTGGGCTCTAAGAAGGAGGTTGCCCTGGTCATCGCGCATGAGATGGCCCATCAGTGGTTCGGCGACCTGGTGACCATGCAGTGGTGGGACAACATCTGGCTCAACGAGGGCTTTGCCACCTGGATGGAAAACAAGCCTGTGGCCGCCATGCATCCGGAGTGGAACATCGATGAGTTGGTAGTCTCCGATCTCGACCAGACCCTCATCCTCGATTCCGAGCCCACCACCCGAGCCATCCGCGCCAAAGCCGAGACTCGCGAAGAAATTGAGCAGATGTTCGACGGAATCTCTTACGGCAAGGCCAGCGACGTGCTGTTGACCGTCGAGAACTACCTCGGCCCTGAAACCTTCCGCAAGGGCGTGCATAACTACCTGGCTGCGCACGAGTACGCAAACGCCACGGCCGAGGACTTCTGGAGCGCCCAGACCGCCGCCAGCCACAAGCCGGTGGACAAGATTATGGAAAGCCTGGTCGCCCAGATGGGCGAGCCTATTCTGACCTTTGGCGAGCCGTCCAAAGGTCATGTTTCTGTAACTCAGAAGCGATTTTTTCTGAGCCCGAGCATCCAGCCGGACCCTGCGCAGAAATGGACGCTTCCCGTTTGCTTCAAGTCCGCAGCCGGGCAGAGCTGCCAGTTGCTTTCCACGGATGCCTCAACGCTCAAGACGCCCGCAGGCGACCTGTTCTTCGCTAACGCGAACGGCAAGGGCTACTACCGCAGCGCCTATCCGCCCGACGTTTATGCCGCACTTGTGGCCGGTGTCGAGAGCAGCCTCACGCCCACCGAGCGCATCAGCCTCATTGGCGACGAATGGGCGCAGGTGCGCGCGAACAAAGCTCCCATCGGCGTCTATCTTGACCTGGTAGCTGCCGTCAAAGCCGACCCCAGAGCCGAGGTGATTGACGCGGCCAGCGGAGGCGTTAATGCGGCGTATTCCAGGATAGCGGCTACTTCTGATGAGAAGGCGGCCATTTCTGCATGGATTCGCAAGACTCTTGCGCCAGAGTACGCCAAGCTCGCGCCGCCCGCCGATACCGACTCGGCTAACACCCGCGAGCTGCGGGCTCTGCTCTTGAGCACCCTCGGCTACTACGGAAAAGACCCTGCCAGCCTTGCCCAGGCTCGCCAGATCGCGGAGAAGTACCTGGCCGATCCCGGCTCCGTAGATGCCACACTGGGCGAAGCCGCGTTGGGGGTTGCCGCCCGCAGCGGGGACGCCCAACTCTTTGACCGCCTGCAGCAGGTTTCGGAGATCTCAACCAATCCCGAGGTTCAGACCGGGGCGCTGCGGCTGCTGGCCCAGTTCGAGGACCCTGCACTGGCCCAGCGCTCCTTCGACTACGCCCTCTCGAGCAAGGTGCGCAGCCAGGACGCAGCCATTCAGTTCGCCATCGCTTTGCAGATTGACGCAACACGCGACCTCGCCTGGAAGTACATCCAGACTCACTGGGAGACGATCCACGGTCTTTTGACCCCGGAACTGGGTCACACACTGGTCAGTTCCACAAGCAGCTTCTGCTCCGCGCAGGAGCTCGACAGCGTAAAGCAGTTCTTCGCAGAACACAAGGTTGCCGCCACGGATCAGGCCCTCAAGCACGCTGTCGAGAACATTGATGGCTGCATCGAGTTGCGCAGGCTCCAGGAGCCGAACTTGATGCGGTGGCTGGAGACTCAACCCAAGCCGTAATTCATTCGTAACCCCACGTGCCCCATCCTTCCCGCTTCTTTTCGCGGAAAGTGTGGGATGCTACGAATCTCAATCATCCTGCTGTCGAAACAGGAAACCTGCCCGACCAATGCGTGCAACCAAGCCAGCCGGAAAAGCCGCCGCGAAGAAGCGCCTCCAGGCGCCGCGACGAATCCGAGCGCCACGCGGCGCGCTGGCCCCGGAGCGGATCGCCGCTATCCTCAAAGCTCTCGACGAAGCCTACCCCAACGCCGAGTGCGCTCTTACCCACCGCTCACCCTGGGAACTGCTGGTCGCGACGATCCTCTCCGCCCAGTGCACGGACGTGCGCGTGAACCTGGTCACCCCGGAGCTCTTCCGGCGCTTTCCCACCCCGGCGGCGATGGCCAAGGCGACTCTGGCCGAACTCGAAGTCCTCATCCGGACCACCGGGTTCTTTCGCAACAAGGCCAAGTCGATTGAGGGAGCGGCCCGCAAGGTGGTCGCGGAGTTTGGCGGCCAGGTCCCGCGAACTCTCGCCGAACTCATCACCATCCCAGGTGCGGCCCGCAAGACGGCTAATGTCGTCCTCGGCGTCGCCTATGGCAAGGCAGAAGGCGTGGTGGTGGACACTCACGTCTTTCGCATTGCCCGCCGCCTCGATTTAGCCAAAGGGGATACGCCCGGGAAGGTCGAGCAGGAACTGATGCGGATTCTCCCGCAAAACCGGTGGATTTCCTTCTCTCACCAACTCATCCACCACGGCCGACAGGTCTGCGATGCCCGGAAACCGAAATGCGACCGCTGCAATCTGGAGCAACTTTGCACGTCGAAGGACAAGACCTGGCAGTCGTGAGCGGCGGCAGGTCAGCGAGTCGGCCAGTCTGGGGTCGGCGACGGTTGGGCCTGATTGCGCATCTCCGGCTTATCCGGACAATACGCGTACCACAGAGGCAATCAGCCCCGAAACATCGAAAGGTCTTGCTTCACCGGCACACTCCCAGCCCAATTCCCACAGCGTCCGGCTGGTAATTGGTCCAATGGAAACCGCTGCAACTCCCGCAAACGGCCATGCAACCCCAGCCACACGCGCCGCCTCGGCCAAGTGTGTCGCGCTCGACGAACTGGTGAAGGTTGCCACGTCGATTCCTTTCGCAAGAGCCTGTCGAAGCTGCTCCGGCGCGGCCTCCGGCAGGACGTTCCGATAGGCGTCCACCACATCGACCTCTACGCCCGCTTCCCGCAGCGCGTTGGGGATCACGTCGCGGGCAACGGCGGCGCGGGCCAGCAAGATCCGTTGGCCCGCAGCCCGCGCCAACAACCCCTCGGCCAGAGTTTCGGCCATGTAGGCTTTTGGCACAAAGGCTACCTGCAATCCCGCCTTGCGCGCTGCCACTGCCGTCGGTTCGCCCACCGCGGCAACCGTCAGCCGGGTGAGGTGACGCGCATCAATCTCCAGCACCCACGCCCGCTCGACGAATGCGCGGACCGCATTGGCGCTGGTCAGAATCAGCCAATCATACCGATCCAAATGGAGGAGGGCATCGTCGAGCGGCTCGTAGGATTCTGGCACAACAATCATAATCACCGGAACCTCGACCGGCTCGGCGCCCAGCGCGCGCAACCCGTCGCTGAGTCTACCGGCCTGATGCAAGGCGCGGGTCACCAAAATCCTCCGGCCCAGCAACGGCAGCGGCTTCACGGCAAGCCCCCTGCCGGGGATTGAAGCAGCGGACCCGCACCCGCATCGAAGAGCATTTGCGCTGCCAGGCGGCCTAGCCCTTCCGCGTCAGCATGAGACATGCGATGCCGCGTCTCTCGATGATGGACGCGCACCGTTGTCCCCGTCTCAGGGGCGGCAACGACGGCAAAGATCTCGTCCCACAACTCAGCCTCCGTTCCAGCCGCCTCGTCCAAGCCCGACCGGCAGTAGATGCCGATGGGGACCTGGCAACCTCCGCCCAGAGCAGCCAAAGCAGCCCGTTCGGCGGTCACGGCAAAGCGCGTAGCTGCATCGTCGAGAAACTGAACCGCGGCAATCGTCGCCGCATCGTCCTTGCGGGTTTCGATGCCCAGCGCCCCCTGGCCGGCTGCCGGACAAAACTCCCTTGGCTCCAATCGCTCCCGGAGCCACTCGGTTCTCTCCAGCCGGTCCAGGCCCGCTGCGGCCAGCAGAATCGCATCCAGCTGCCCCTCGGCCAACTTGCGTAGGCGAGTGTCAACATTGCCGCGGAACTCGATCGCCTCGATGTCGCGCCGGAGCGCCTTCAACTGCGCTCGCCGGCGAGGGCTACTGGAGCCGACGCGTGCGCCCTGCGGCAACGCGGCCAGGTTCTCAAATTTCAATGAAACAAACGCATCCCTCGGGTCCACCCGCCGGGGAATCGCAGCCAGCGCAAACGGCCCCGGCAACGCTGTGGGCAGATCCTTGAGCGAGTGCACGGCTAGGTCCACGCTTCCGGCGGTCAGCGCCTCCTCGATCTCCTTGGTGAACATGCCCTTGGAGCCCACTTGGGCGAAGGTGACTTGTTGCAGACGGTCGCCAGTCGTCTTGATAATGACGATCTCGACAGAGTAGCCCTGACCGCGGAGCAGCGCAGCAATGTGATTGGCCTGCCACAGGGCCAGTTGCGAGCCGCGGCTTCCGATGCGCAGAATCATGAGTGGCCCACAATGCTGGTTGCTTTTTTCCGCCCGGCCAAAACAAAGGAGAAGTGTGGAACGAACCATCTAATACCTGGGGATGCAGTCATGGCGTCGTCGATCCCAGACAAGGAGATGAAAATAACAGTACTGAATGCCGCGCACATAATCAGAGCGACAGCTGCGGCCCTCGGAAACCACACTGCGACAACAGCTATCGGAAGTGGAAGCAGAAAGATCAAGAAGAGGAGCGCTATTGATCTCCAGGTGTCGTTAATGCCGATGGTGAAACTACTTGCTGCACCCACTACAAAGTAAATGAGACCCCAAGCGATGCCAACAACTCTTAGCAGGTGAACGTAGCCCTGCGCGATTCCTGCAATGTTGAGCGTTTTCATGATATTCCTCTCCGCTCATCTTCTGGCGATGGTTCCCGATCCGCTCCCGCAGGCAGCGACCACGTCTCGCAAAGCGCTTCCAGCCGCGCCGCATCGCTCTCTCGTGCGGCCTGCTTGAGCGCCTGCATGGGCGGATGAAGAAACTTGTTGACCAGCCCGCGAGTCAGGGCTTCAACCGCGGCAATCTGCTCCGCGGTCAGCGATCCCAGCCGGGCCTGTGCGCGCTTCAGTTCCGCCTGGCGAATCTCCTCGGCTTGCTGATGAAGCGCCACGATGGCCGGAGCCACGTTCACGGTGCGCTGCCGCTGGTGGAAGCGCTCCACCTCCCCGGCAATCAGCGTTTCGGCGTTGCTGGCTTCGCGGCTGCGCTCGGCCATGTGCGCAGCGGCCACTTGCTGCAGGTCATCGATGTCATAGACAAAGATGCCCTCCAACTTGCCCATCGCCGGGTCCACGTCGCGAGGCACTGCAATATCGATGAAGAACATCGGCCGGTTGCGGCGGCGCTGCAGAAATGCCTGGCCATGCTCGCGTCTGAAGATAGGATGTGGCGCGCCCGTCGAACTGATCACAATATCAGCCTGGCTGGCCGCGTCGTGGAGCTGGTCGAACGGGATAACCTTGCCCTGAAAAGATTCCGCCATCCGCTGGGCACGTTCTAACGTCCTGTTTGTCACAAGGATAGCTCCGGCCCCCTGCTGCATTAGATGTCGCGCGGCCAAACCGCTCATCTTGCCCGCTCCCACCAGAAAGACGGTGCGGCCTTGGAGCGATCCGAAGATCTTCTGCGCCAGCTCCACGGCCACCGAAGCGATAGAAACCGAGTTCGAGCCGATCTCGGTCTCGGAGCGGACTTTCTTGGCGGCGGCAAAGGCGCTCTGCAACAGATGTTCGAGCTGTCCGGCCACGGTGCCCGAGGCGCGTGCTACGGCGAACGCCTCTTTGACCTGGCCCAGAATCTGCGGCTCGCCCACCACCATCGAGTCCAGGCTGGCGGCCACTCGGAAGAGATGGCGCACTGCCTCCCGGTCCCGGTACTCGTAAATGTGCGGAGCCAGGAGCGCCGGGTCAAGGCGGAAGTGTTCTTGCAGGAAGGAGCCAAGGCTAATCTCCGGCGACTCGACTGCGGCAAGGATCTCGACGCGGTTGCAGGTAGAGACGATCATGCACTCCAGCACGCCGGGGACCGCGGCCAGCGCACGCGTCGTCTCCGGCAGTTCATCGCGCGAGATGGCGATGCGCTCGCGCACCTCGATGGGCGCGGTCTTATGATTGACGCCGATGAGGGTAAGGCTCATCACGGACCGTACCTATGAACGCGGCTGATGACGTTGGCGGCGAAGACGGCGAACATCACCAGGAAAACGGCGCCGGAGAGGTAAGCCGCACGGCGTCCGCGCAGTCCGGCCGAGCGGCGCACCAGCAGCAGGGTGACGTAGACCACCCATAAGATGAAGGAAGCAATGACCTTAGGGTCAAGAAAATAGGCCGCTCCGAGGGAGGTCTCCTGCACCAGCACCGAGCCAATGATCAGCCCAACGGTAATACAGGGAAGGCCGAATTCAAGGGTGGAATGGGCGATGCGCTCCAGCGTGTCAAGCGACGGAAGCCAATCCAGCGGGATCCACCAGGAGTCTTCACCGGGCTTGCGTTTGCTCTTCAGACGGCGCTCCTGGATGAGGTAAAGAACCGAGGCCAGCAGGCTGAAGCCGAGGGCCACGTAGGCGGCCATGAGCGCGGCAATGTGCGCGATCAGCCAACTGATGCGCACGCCGCTGGAGGGAAAGACGTAGCGCTCCGGACCTAACGCTGGGACCAGGACGGCAAGAAACGTAACGGGCAATGCGAAAATTCCAAGCGAGATCGCGTCGTAGAACCACCAGACAAGGAAGAACAGCCCGGCGATGGCGAAGCCCAGCAGCGACTCGACCTCGCGGGTCCCCACCGGCACAAAGCGATGGGCCTGGACGAGCATCTCGACGCAGGAGACAAAGTGAAAAAAGTAGGCCATACCAGTCAGGTGCACGCAGGTCTTGCGCCAGCGGACGATGCCATAGAGCACGGCCGGGAATACGGCGACAGCGGCCGCCGCATAGAGAATCGCCGCAACTCGTAGCCAGAGGAGGTACATTTCGATTCCACCTTACTGGTGCAAATAAACAGTATACTGTGACGCAAATCACCCGGCGAATTTACGACCGCTTCTGAAAAGCATGGTAGCCTCCGATTGAGGGTTCTCGCCGCGCCATGTCCTCTTCGGCCGCGGTCGGAGCGAAACAGAGCCTGCCTTCGGAGAAATTGCATGAACGCCGTCAACTATGACCTGATCGTGATCGGTTCCGGGCCCTCCGGGCAGCGCGCCGCCGTGGCGGCCGCCAAAATGAAGAAACGCGTTGTCGTCGTTGAGGCCTCCACCGTTGTGGGAGGCGTCTGCATCAACACCGGCACTATACCCTCCAAGACCATGCGCGAGGCCGTGCTGCACCTCACCGGTTACAAATACCGCTCAATCTACGGCATGAACTACAGCGTCAAAGAGAAAATCACTATGGCCGACCTGGTATTCCGGGTCCAGTCGGTCATCAAGACAGAGGCAGATGTAACCGAAGCGCAGCTCTCGCGCAACGGTATCGATGTGGTGCACGGCGTTGCCCGTTTCATCAGCCCCAACCAGATTCACGTCGAAGGCCCGCTCGCCGACATCACGCTCGAGTCCAGCCGCATCATCATCGCCGTCGGAACCCGTCCTGCCACTTCGCCCTTGGTGCCCATCAACGGCCGCACCATTGTGAACAGCGACCAGGTTCTCAAGTTCGATTCCCTGCCCGGCTCGCTGATTGTTGTGGGCGGCGGTGTCGTCGGCGTCGAATACGCCTGCATGTTCGCCATTCTCGGCGTACGCGTCACGTTGATCGAGAAGCGCAACCGGCTGCTTGAATTCGCGGACCAGGAGATCGTCGAAGCCCTCAGCTATCATCTCCGCGACTGCCGCGTCACCTTCCGGCTGGGCGAGGAGCTGAAGAGCGTCGAAGAACTCCAGCCCGGCACCGTAGCCGCCTCCTTGGTCAGCAATAAGAAGATCACCGGCGACGCGCTGCTCTATGCGATCGGCCGGCAGGGCGCTATCGATGCGCTAAACCTGGCCGCCGCCGGTCTCGAAGCCGACGCGCGAGGCCGCATCCCCGTCGATGAGCATTTCCGCACCAAGGTTCCGCACATCTTTGCCGTCGGCGATGTGGTCGGCTTTCCTTCCCTGGCCTCCGTCTCCATGGAGCAGGGACGCATCGCCTCCGCCCGCGCCTTTGACGATAATGCCGCCACCTCCAACCCCAGCTTTTATCCCTACGGCATCTACACCATCCCCGAGATCAGCTTCATCGGCAAGACCGAAGAGCAGCTAACCGACGAGGATGTTCCCTACGAAGTGGGCATGGCCTTCTACCGGGAGACCGCTCGCGGCCAGATTCGCGGCGACACCACAGGCCGTCTCAAGCTCATCTTCCATCGCGAGACCCTCGCCGTCCTCGGCGTTCACATCATCGGAGAAGGCGCCAGCGAACTGGTTCACATCTGTCAGGCGGTAATGACTCTGGGCGGCACCGTCCAGTACTTTGTCGATACCGTCTTCAACTACCCCACCTTCGCCGAGTGCTACAAAGTCGCCGCCTTCAACGGACTCGGCCGCCTCCGCCGCTAGCGGACGGAAGAGGCACAAGAGCAGGACTTTCCCCGCTTTTTGCAGCCTGCGTTGCGTAACCGCAGTTAAATGAGCTATTTGCCTTGATTGAAAAGTGGCAGGGGCGCACTTCGCGATCGAAGGGATTTTCCGCCCGGAA
>JBEKNI010000074.1:0-15594 GCA_049522975.1 Occallatibacter sp.
CCGACTCCGCTTCACCGGCCGAGGCCAGGATCAACCAAAACCTAGCTCTCGGCATAACCAAAAACAGCCAACGGCAGGCGCGACAAAAAGAAACTGTCTCAACTTAGGGGGTCACCCCAGGCAAGAATAGGCCTCTTTTTCGAGCTTTTTGAAACCCCGAAAACGCCTCAGGTGAGGACCTTCCCACCTGGGACGCGACGAATCCCGACCGCTATTCCGCGCATCAGGAGAGCATTGGAACGCCCAACCGAGTTGAAGCCCCTGCGTCTAATCTTGAGGAAGAGCGGCCGGATGAAGAAAATGCGAATTCGATGGACTTTAGCGTTGCTGCTGGCTGTGGCCTGGGCCCTGGCCGCCGCGGCGCAGGGCAAGGACAGCTTTACGCCCATGGCTCTGGATGCGGGCTTCGGCCGGATGGACATCTCCGAGCCGGCCGTGCCGCCCGAGCAGATCATCAAGCAGTTCGCCGCCAAGGAGAGCGAGTTTGGGCGGGCGCTGAACCACTACACCTATCGCCGCGTCGTCCGCGTCCAGGAGATTGGCGACGACAACAAAGTGACGGGGGAGTATTACCAGGTGGACGACGTGATCTTCGACTCCGCCGGAAAGCGCACCGAAAAGACGGTCTATGCACCGGAGAGTTCGCTCCACCAGGTCATGATGTCGCCTTCCGATTTCCAGGACATCCAGCACGGGTACAACTTCGCGCTCGCCGCCGAGGATATTGCCCAGTACGACGTGAAGTACGTGGGACGGCAGAAGGTGGACGAGATCGACACCTACGTCTTCGACGTCAGCCCCAAGATCATCGAGAAGAAGCATCGCTACTTTTCCGGCCGCGTCTGGGTGGACGCCGAGGACTTCGAGATCGTCGTCACCAACGGCCGCATGGTCCCCGACGACACGCGCAAGGGGAACGAAGACCTGCACGCGCCCTTCATGACCTGGCGTCAGCAGGTGGACGGCGATAACTGGTTTCCGGTCTACAGCAAGGGCGAAGGCATCCTGCACTTTGCCGGCGGCAAGGGCTACATGGGCCAGGATGTGCATCTCCGCCAGACCATCAAGTACACCGACTACAAGCAGTTCGGTGCGACGATGAAGATCACCTACGAGGGGCAGGACGTGGCGCCGCCGAAACAGTAGTCAGTTGTCAGATTCAGTTGTCAGATTCAGTCGTCAGGTTCAGTCGTCAGTCGTCAGTTGTCAGTAGAAAAGATATTTCCTCCAGCGGTCGTCGCCTCTTCCCAGCATCCGCATGATCTGGCGGCTGGTGTGCAGCGAGAAGGGCCGCGGCTCGCGCAGCAGGATCATGTCGTCGATCTCGTGCAACATGCGGTTGCCCTTGTGCCGGTTGCACTCGTGGCAGCAGGCGACGAGATTCTCCCACGTCGAGCTTCCGCCGCGCGAGCGGGGAATCACATGGTCCAGCGTGAGATCGCCGGGAGGCATCGCCTCGCCGCAATACTGGCAGGTGTTGCGGTCGCGCAGCAGGATGTTCTTGCGCGAGAGGGCGCGCGTCTGGTAGGGGATGCGGCGATACTCCAGCAGGCGGATCACCGAGGGCATTACGATGCGGCTGCGCTGGGCATGGAGAACGAGCCCATGCTCCTCCTCGGTGCGCGCGATGCCCTTCAGCACCAGCACCAGCGCGCGGCGGGCGCCGCAGATGTTGATCGGCTCATAGGAGGCGTTCAGCACCAGCACCGGCATCTGCAGGATGTGCGCCGATTGGATGGATGGCTGTTCGCCCGCGAAGGCCGCGGCCCGGGCGATCGACTTCTGCTTGCGCGCGTGAATCATGGCTTTTCCCAGCGACATCTTTTCTCCCCTCGTCAAAAAGATGATTGGCCGTGCAATGAAAAAATGGCTTCTCCTTGCAAACTTGCGGCTGGCGCATGGCCGGCCTGATCAAAATTGTCCTCCGCAGGTTCAAAACCAGCTGACGTTGCGCGGCGGCGTTCATGGATGCGGCCCGCCCTGGCCAGCGTGGCTACCCATACGGAGGCTGCTCCTGATTTGACCAGCGCCTGGGCCGCGGCGCGAGCCGTCGAGCCAGTGGTAAAAATGTCGTCGATGAGCAGAACGTGCTTCAGATTGACAGCGGCGGGATCGGAGACCGTGAAGGCTCCGCGCACATTGGCGCGACGCCGGCGCGGATTCAAGCCGGCCTGGCTTTCGGTGGCGCGCAGCCGCATCAGCGTACTCGGAGCCAGCGTCAGCCGCCACTCGGGATGCGTCTTTCGCAAGGCGCCAAGCGCATTGAAGGCCAGTGAACGAGCCTGATTGAAGCCCCGTTCGGCAAACTTCGAGCGATGCAGCGGCACTGGAACCACCAGCATTTCGGCTGGCGCCTCGTCCGCCAGTTGGGCGATTGCCTGGGCCAGCATCCGTCCCAGCCCGCGGGCCGCCGCGTGCAGCCGGTTGTACTTGAGCGCGTGGATGGCCTCCCTCATGCGGCCCTCGTAGGGTCCATAAGCCACCGCGCGAACAAACGGCGGCGGCGCCATGCGGCAGCTCCGGCAGAGACCGGCGCTCGAAGGGCTCCAAACCGGGGCGTCCAGCGAGTCGCCGCAGCGGGCGCAGAGGTTTCCGCTCCGGATGGGAAACTCCGTCCAGCAAATTCGGCAGATGGGCGTGAAAGAGAGATGCGGCAGTGGGGATCCGCAGAGGGCGCAGGAGGCGGGAAGAAGGGCGCAACTTAAAGCGTCCATGGGACTTCGCAGCACACGCACCACCGCGCGCCAACGGGAGATTTCCGATGGCGGAAGGTCGGACGTCAGTGATCTGGAGTCCCTGCCGAAGACGCACCTCGCTTCGAGGAGGCGCAACGGATGGCGCGCCGCCTTGCCGACAGTATACCCGGATTGGGCTGCGGATTCCATCGTGATCGGACATCCCGCCGCCATGCGCCGATTTGCACTTCAAATCGGGTTGGGCATGTCAAAATCGATGTGGAAACCCGGCGGCGCTTCATGCTCCATCCTATTTGTCTCCTTAGATGAGGGATTGAGTATCATTGCCGAAGATCGGAAACTACCATCCGAAGAAAGAGGCGGTGGCATGTTAGCAAGAACAGAGAATGAGAGAGAGGAATCACGGCGCCACATCCTCCGGCTTCGCTGGGGATGTCGCTGGGCGCTTGCTCTCTGCGCGCTGATTGACTGCTGGATTGGCAGGTTTGGCATCAACCCGGATGGCGTTTCGTACTTGGATATGGGAGATCGGTACTGGAGAGGGAATTGGCATGACGCGCTGAGTTCCTATTGGTCACCTCTCTATGGATGGATTGCCGGATTGATGCTTCGATTTACCAAGCCGGCGTTGCGCTGGGAGTATCCGGAAGTCCATTTGATGAATTTCGCGATCTTCTTGGCAGCCGTGTATTGCTTCGAGTTCTTCTGGAGAGAGTTGCAGGCATCCAGAAGCGAAGAGGTTTGGAGCGAGAAATCGGAAGCTTATCTCTGGATATTCGGATACCTGTTATTCGCTTGCTTGATCTTTAAGATTGGTATTCTTTCAGCCGTGGGACCGGACCTCATTGTGTTCGCGCTGATCTGCCTCGTCTCGGGCATGATCCTGCGCTTCGCGGCCCGCCGCATGAGCATTTTTTCCGCTGCGTGGTTGGGGGCGGCGCTGGGGATTGGTTACCTGGCAAAGGCAGCCATGCTGCCTTTTGGCATGGTGGTGCTGGCAACCATCTTTGCTGTCGCCTGGAGGCAACGCGCCAACCTGCGGCTGGCGGCGGTTGCGTCGATCTTTTTTCTGATCGTTTCCACTCCCTTCATCGCTCTGCTTTCCTGGAACTGTCATCGCTTTACGTTTGGCGATGCGGGAAGCCTGAACACAGCCTGGTTCGTCAACGGCGCCACGCCGGTCTATCGCCATTGGCAGGGCGATGGTCTAACTTCCGCGCATCCGCGGCACACTACACGAAAGCTCCTGAACTGGCCGGAAGTGTACGAGTTTGCCACACCTGTTTCCGGCACCTATCCGGTATGGTATGACCCGACCTATTGGTGGGCCGGAGTGGATGCGCGCGCGCTTCCCGGCCGCCTGCTCGCAGCCCTGGTCAGGAATCTGGGGCAAATCATGGATTTCTGGATAAAGGTCTGTGGGATTCTAACTACCGCCGTCCTGATGTTGTTTCTCCTCAGCGACCGGCTTCAGGACTCGTGGAGGCAATTGATGAAATTCTTGCCGGTACTGATTCCGGCGCTTGCCCTTTTTCTGATGTACGCAATGATCACCTGGGAGGCCCGCTACACCTCCGGCGCAATGTTGGCGATCTACGGCGCGGTGATCGCCTCCTCCAGTATTTCCGCGGAGGGGCCGAGATCCCGCGCGTTGCGCGCAGCCTGCCTGATCTTCGGCGCTGTGGCTCTGTGTTGGGTGCTGCAGAGCCTCGCTGTGAGCCATAGCAACAGTGAGAAGTTTGCGAAGCGCATTGCGACGGCCGACCAACTGCGTGCGATGGGGATTGAGCCGGGAGACGGCGTTGCGCTGATCGGCGACGGGTTCGACGCGGCAGGTTGGGCGCGCCTCGACCGTGTCAAAATCGTCGCTGAAGTACCGCGCGACTTGCAGACAGGCGACTCCGCGGCCGCTTTCTGGAGATCGACTCCACAAGACCAACAAACAGTCCTGAATATCCTCAAGAGCACGGGAGCAAAGGCAGTGGTTGGGGAGATGCCGCCAGAATCTCTCCCGCCAGGATGGGCTCTCCTGGGAGCTTCGGGGACAAGTGTCTTCTTCCTTCGCTGATGCCTCCAATCAGAAATGGAGTGTCATGTTGCTTCTCATTACCGTGGCGCCAAGATCCTATCTCTTGCTTGAAGATCCTCCTCTTTGTTGGCCTCCGTCTGCTCGCATCCTAGAAGACCCCGGCCAGAAACATCTCGCCCTGGTGAGCCGGTTCCCTGTTGACGCCGCAGGCCGCCAACACCACGGGCGACAGGGTCATCACCGGGCAATGCGCATGGGCCAGCAGCTTGTAGACCACCCCATGGCGGGTGATGGCGGCAAAGGCCGATGCGCCCCGCGCTCCCAGCACGATCAGGCCGGCCTGCTCGGCCCGTCCCTGGTAGAGCAGCTCCTCGGTTGGGTCTCCTGGCACTACCATGGGCTGCGCTTTGATACCGCCCTGAAGCTCGGCCGGAACCAACGCGACCATCTCGGCTTCCAATTGGCCGATCGAGCGGCCATCGAGGACCTCGGGCCGCTGGTGGGGCGGGATCACATGCAGCAGGATCAGCCGGGCGTTTTGCTCGGCGGCCAATTCCGCGGCAAAGCCCACCACCATCGAACTCGAGCGGTGCAGGCTGACGCCGCACAGGATGGTGCGGGTAGCGAAGTTGCGGTACCTGCCGTTCACCACCTCGGGGCCGATGACGCAGACCGGAAGCGGGACGGTGCGCAGCAATGCCTCGGCCACCGAGCCAATCAGGAGCTTGCCGATGGGGCCGGGAGAGTGGGCGCCCATGACGATGCGGTCAATCTCCCGCACGCTCTCCCGTTCGCGCAGAAAAGCGAGAATCCGACTGGCGGGCAGCCCTGGCCGCACTACGATTTCACATTCGACGCCTGCCTCCCAGACGCGCCTGGCCAGCGCGTTGAGAGGCTCGGAAGGCTCGAATTCGGCTGGGTCCGCGCCGGCAGACTCATCGTGGAGAAGGCCCGAGGGCTCCGGCCCCGAGGCCTCCCGCGTGGCACCGGCATGAAAGAGGATCAGCCTGGCGCCGAACTCGACGGCCTGCGCCAGAGCAAAGGCGAAAGCCCGTTCATTGGCGGGAATCTCGCAGGCAAAGAGAATGGTGGAGGGCTTGCTCCAACCCGGCTTGATGGCAGCGGCCATGGAAACCTCCTGAAGGTGCGGCGGATGATCCTCAAGTTTGCCATCGACTTAACCTGCCCGGCGGCAGTGCGTGGCGTGACAATGACTTCCTAGGGGCACATGGACTACTAGCTTGCAAGTTGCCGAAAACCATGTTCCCAATGATTGAGGCATAAATTCCTTGACAGTCGATCAACGAAATGGGAATTCTGCGCCCCGATTCGGGAATTCATCCCTCGAAAAATGACCAGGCTGTCAATTCAGCCAGTAAAAGTGATCCAAATCACAGATTGCGGAGCGCCTAGTCTGTTCTTCTGGGGCAGAATCGTGGCGCTCCGGAGCGGTTTTCCAATTCGTTGGGCTCTGTCGTGAGTTTTCAAAGCCCTCGCGTACCGAGGGAAAGCAATCTCATCGGCAGTGTCTTAGAATTCTTTAATCATTGGAGAAATTCGCTCCATCCCCGGCGCAGGCTTCGCTTTTCAGCCTGCCTCGCCCCGATTCCGAGATATGGATGGAGGTCTCATGCAGCCGATGCACACCATTCCCGCTCGCGGCGGGCTGAACTTCGACGAAACTCCCTTTCTGGCCATCTGGGAGGTGACGCAATCCTGCGATCTGGCCTGCAAGCACTGCCGCGCCGCCGCCCAACCCATCGCCCACCCCGACGAACTGACCAACGCCGAGGGCAAGGCACTGATCGACCAGATCGCCGCGATGGGCGTTCCTATCTTCGTCTTCACCGGCGGGGATCCGATGAAGCGCAAGGACGTCTTTGAGTTGATTCGCTACGCCGCCGGCAAGGGCGTGCAGGTGGCGCTCACTCCCTCGGCCACGCCTCTGCTGACCCGCGAGGCGATCTTTCAACTCAAGGAGGCCGGGCTGGTGCGGTTGGGCATTTCACTGGACGGCTCGACGCCGGAGATTCACGATGCCTTCCGCGGTCTTCCCGGCGCCTGGGCGCGGACGATCCAAGCGATTAAGTGGGCCAACCAGGCGGGCATTCCCATCCAGGTGCACTCGACCATCAGCCGCCACAACGCCCACGATCTCGACGGTCTCTGCGCCCTCTTCGAGCGGCTGGCCATCGTCATGTGGAATGTCTTCTTCCTGGTGCCTGTCGGCCGCGGCCAGCTCGGCGACCTGCTCTCGGGCGAAGAATTCGAGCAGGTCTTCGGCAAGATCTACGAGCTATCGCACCGGGTCAACTTCCAGATCAAGACCACCGAGGCGATGCACTACCGTCGCTACCTCTTGCAACACAATCTGGAAGAGCGCAAAATCGGCCACGGCCATCCGGGCAGCGGCAGGCCCGCCGCCTCGCGCGAATACGAACCCGGCGCGCCGACTAGCGACGCCCAGACCCGCACCGCCAACTGGACCACCCGCCGCGTCAACGACGGCAAGGGCTTCCTCTTCGTTTCCCACGTCGGCAACGTCTACCCTAGCGGCTTTCTGCCCATTCACGCCGGCAACATCCGCCAGACCCCGCTCGCCGAGATCTACCGCAACGCCCCCATCTTCAAATCCCTGCGCGATACGAGCAAGCTCGAAGGCAAGTGCGGCGCCTGCGAGTACAAGGAGATCTGCGGCGGCTCCCGCGCCCGCGCCTACGCCCTCACCGGCGACCCGCTGGCCCAGGAGCCCTGCTGCATCTACCAGCCAAAACACTGGGATCCGGAGCTGGAGAACGAGGCAGCGGCCTTCGCGAAGAGCTAGCTCATAGCTCGATTCTCAGCTTTCAAAAGCGGAATCTAGAGCGTCGGCTTGAACGATGAGGGACGCATGGGCGTTTATCGGGACATATCCGGTTGTCGTCGGTTAAAGCGAGCTAAGTGAGCCCTTTGTGATGTTCTTCCCGTTTCTATGCGGGTAGCGGGTTTGAGTTCATCACCGCGTCGTCGATAATTTTGGCAGTGGCTGGCGTGAAGCGGTGAGGGTAGACCAAAACAAACCACAGGAGAAAGGCTGGCCGTGTCAAGAGCGCTCGTGGAAGCGAATCGGTAGCTACGTCCTTGGCGCGAGCCCTCAATATCTCCCAGCTCTGCGGTTCATCCACCAAATGGCTATTGAGAATACCTTCCTTCGATTCCCACCGAAACCACTCGGCGGCGCTTGCAGGGATGTAGTCGACAAGGCCCAGTCGTGTGATTCCGTACCAGAGAGAAGAAAGCGCCTGTTTGCGCAGACGGCGAGCGAGAAAATGTACCAAGGCCAGGACCGAATAGCTATGTCCCACGAATCGCTCATCGTTCGATTGATCGAACCGGTGTGCGATGCGAAGTGCATCCTCCGCGGAATAATATGGGTTTGGAAAGCCACGTCCCTTTGCTGAATCCCCATTTGCTTCGCAAATATCTTTCACCAGTCGGATGGCCAACCCCTCCGCCAGCATCGAATTGCAATGCTGTTCGGCAACCAGCATACACATCCAATAGAAGGGAGTTGCCGACTCTCCCCAGAAAGTCGTTTCCCTGAGACGATCCATCACGAGCCTCTCGGCGATTAATGAATGCTCGCGGGGCTTGCCGCGTATCAGAAGGAAGAGATCGAGAGCACAGATGAGCCCCAACAGGATCGTCATCCTGGCTCGATAGACAGCGCCTTCGTCGAGGGGAAGCCCCTGCACGAAGTTAGCCCGATTCTTGCATTCCTCGGCCAATGCGAGCAAAGCGTTTTCTGCGGCCATCTCGCACATGTCAAAAACAGAATCGCAGGCCGCTTCAGCCCTTCCCGCTTTTGCCGGCAGGTAAAGAACATAACAGCCCGCCAGTACCCAATATTCGAAAACGCTCCAGTGATTGGCCGCTAAGACAGCGGGGCCGCTGATATACGCGGTTAGAAGCGCGATGCTCGTGGCCGCGCGCGCAACGTCCAAATGGCCCGTCGACGTCAGATCGTTGGGGAGCAGGTGTTCGAAAAGGAGAGCAGCTATCTCCTTTGCCGCCGGCGCCGAACCGTCGTGGAGGATCAATTCGAGAAATGTGCGGAAATCGGCGAGTTCCCTTGGCAAGTACGCTCCGTGGGCGTCCCGGAACATCCCGAAGAGTTCGCCCCTTGCAATCGTTCGCAGTTCGTTGTGAATTCCACGATTGTGCCGGCTGAGGTTGGCGACGCGTATCTGCTCGATGACCGGGTCGGTAAATTCGCCGTTGGTAACCAGATACGGAACGAACTCCGTGACCGGTGCACGGCCAGAAATCTCGATTGCAAGTTCAATGAGATTCTCCACCTCGCCATGAATATCACGCCACTCGCGTAAGCCGATATCGCCCTTTTTCATTTGGTAGGCGTGAATCGCGCCGTCTGCCGTCGAGGTAATCACGTCTTTTCCCTTTTCGAAGGGTCCGTGGCTCGACACGTACAGGATCGTCTCGCCTCGCGCCGCTAGAACCTGGCAGAAGGGAAGTTGATACTGCCGCTCATTGACGCTAGTCAGCCAGTTTTCGATGACTCTCTCGAGTAGCCCATTCCTCTCGCTGTCGCCGAAGGATTTCCTCGCATCTTCGCTTAAGTTCTGGGTCACGTTCCACCTCCTCGTCCGCTCTTTTCAGTGCAGGCGCCATGTCGGGATGAATGACGATCATCCCTTTCGGTCTTCCATCCTGCCCAAAGTTCATTTGGGCCTTGCTAATCATCTCAAGCATGAGCTCCGCCGAAAGTGGCTGACCGTTGGCATCGATCGTGTTCCCAACCTCATCGCAGGTTTCCCCTAATCTCCGGAAGAGCATACCTGCTTGCTGTTTGGCGATCTCCTGTGCTATCTCTTCGATCTTCGCGTCCAGTTTCGGTCCAATCAAGTCGGGAACTTCAGACACCAGGACTTCGAAGCGGGCTCCAAGCTCTTCGGGGCCGCTTTCGACCGGGGGCGCGTCGATCCTGTCGTAACGCATGTCCCGGCCTTCGTGTTGTGAAAGCCTCTTAATCTGCGACACGACCGAATCTGCGCTATCGGCGCGACGGCGAATCCTGGCGAGCACATCTCGGTGAACTTCGGCTTTGAGTTTTGGAAAATCAGGAAGCATTTAGGTATGTTAACCGGTCGGGTCGAGCTTGCGGAGCGCAGAGTTTGATGAGCATATTGATAAATACCAGGTTACCGAGTCTGATTTGTCCCGAAATGTCGGCTTGTAGGAAGGGTTTGCCGGGCGCCCCGTCCCTCCCGTTCTGCCGAAGCCGCCAGCCCCATCATAGGTGGTTGCAGAGAATTACCCCCTTCCGGTGCACAATAGAAGCAGTCACAAGAACGGGGCTCTTCTGATTTCCGATCCCTGATCTCTGATCCCTGATCCCTGTTCTCAGAGAAACCGGCTACCCCCTCCTATATTTTCAAGACCTTGCATGTAATTCTTTAGTTAACAGATAACATATTGATAATAGAAGAGTTCTATGTAGACTCGGACTCAATTCCGCAGACCCGGAACCTGTGAAACTCTGGAGTCTCAGTCACTGTCTTCCGCCGAACAGGATTGCTCCGCGCCAGCCAACTTCCGCCCGGAACTGCTTTAATAATGAGATGGGTTCACTGATGCGGACAGCGATCATTGGAGGCGGAATCGCGGGGCTATCGGCCGCCTATGAGCTGGAGCAGGCGCGCAAGGCGGGTGCGCGAGCCGAGTACACGCTCTTTGAGGCGCGGGAGCGGCTGGGCGGCTGCTTGGCTTCGGAGATCGTCGCTGGCGCGGTGCTGGAGCGCGGACCGGATTCCTTCTTGACCGAGAAGCCGGCGGCTGCACAGCTTTGCCGCGAGTTGGGATTAGCGGCCGAACTGCTCCCCTCGAACGACGCTGAGCGCAAGACGTACATTGTTGTTCGCAACCGGCTGGTGCCTCTGCCTGACGGCCTGATGTTTCTCGTGCCAACCAAGCTGATTCCCACCGCGCTGACGCGGCTTTTCAGCCTGCCGACAAAGATCCGCATGGGAATGGAACTCTTGCATCCGCCACGACCCACGGGTCAAGACGAGTCGGTGGCCGCGCTGGTCGAGCGCCACTTCGGCCGCGAGGCCGTTGAGCGTCTGGCCGACCCGCTGCTGTCGGGCATCTTTGGCGGCGACGCCACGCAACTGAGCGCCGCCGCTGTGCTGCCGCGCCTGGTCGAGATGGAAAGCGAATACGGCTCGCTCACGCGAGGCATGTTGGCCGCGCATCGCAAGCTGCGCGCGCGCGCCAAAGCAGCCGCCGGCAGTGAGAAGGGCGGAAGCACGCCCGCGCCCAGAGCAACCTTCACCGCGCTGCGCGGCGGCATGAGCCAGTTAGTCGAGGCCCTGGCCGCGCACCTTGACCCTGGTTGCGTGCGCCTCTACGCGCCGGTCAGCGGACTGGAGAAGACGGCAAGCGGCTGGAGGGTTGAAGCAGGCGGCGCGAAGGAGTCTTACGATGGAGTCATCATCGCCTCGCCTGCATGGGCTGCCGGCGCGCTGCTCAGCCCGGTTGACTCCGTGCTCGGCGAGGAGCTCAACGCCATTCCGTACTCCTCGTCGATCACCGTCAATCTCGTCTACGACGAAGCCCGGTTGGGCCGCCTGCCTGAAGGATTCGGCTTCCTGGTTCCGGCCGTGGAAGGCCGCTCGATGCTGGCCTGCACCTTCGTCCATCGCAAATTCCTGGGCCGAACGCCGCACGGTAAGGCAGTCTTCCGCGCCTTTTTGGGCGGCATGAAGCACGAGGCGCTGCTCGATGAATCGGACGAGGCGCTGGTGGTTATGGTGCGCCGCGAATTGAACGAGATTCTGGGCGAGAGAAGTCTGCCCTCGGCTGTCGAGCCGGAGCACGCCCAGGTCTCGCGCTGGCGCCGCGCCATGGCCCAGTACGCAGTCGGCCACCAGCAGCGCGGACAGCGCATCGCCGGGCGTGTGGCCGCCCTGCCTGGACTTCGATTAGCCGGCAACGCCTACGACGGCATCGGCATTCCCGACTGCATCCGGCTGGGGCGGCAGGCGGCCAGAGAGTTAATTAGCTCGTCAAAATAACCATAGTTAATAGGTTATTTTCTGGTAAATAGCTCCGCGAAGACGAACAATTAGAAAAATATTTCTTGACATTCTTTATCGAGATTGCCTATCTTGTCTTCATTGGCTTTACCACGAAGCCGGCGTGGCTGCCTCCCCTGTGTCAATAGGTCGTCCGGTTCCCCAACTTCGTAACAAGACAGCTCGATTAGTAGCCGGGACAAGACTCTCTAATTCGTGCGTCCCATCGCCATGCGATGGGATAAGTTCTCGCATACGTTCGACCTGCCCGCCAGTCGTGGCATGTGTGGTGTGAGGCTTCGACTGAGGTTGCGTAAATCGTAGCGGTAGTTCGGGATCCTTGCAGGGAAGCTCTATCATAGGAGTATTGTCCTTCGATGAGCGTGCCTCGGTCCACAGGAATGATCATGGAGCACAACAAGTCTTCTCGGGAGGATTTATGACTCAGGACACAGTTCTGGATAATAGGTTCGACCTGGCATCCGGCGAACAGGTTACGGTGACTGTTCAGTCCGTCCAGTGCAACTGCGACACCACGGCTGGCTATGATGGAAAAGGGCTTCCGAGACAGCATCATATCCCGGACGTATACACCTTTCCCGTTACTGGGAATCTAAACGACCTCAACTGGTTCGTTTGCTCATGCACGTTCCCGCAGAACACGCCGATTACCGCGCATTACACGATCCAGGTGTCTAGTAACGTCGGCGGGACTTTCAGTGTCACCCCCCTGTACATGGAGGAGGGGAACAGAACCTTCCAACTTCGTTTCAGAATCCAGTAGGCATCCCTCGACCTCGTCGGAGCGCCACTGAGGAGGCTATATGCGTCTCAAAACAGACTTTCTTCGAGTCGCTGTGCTTGCGTTTGGATGCGCCACAGCTTCCACTGCAGGTGCACAGACTTCCGCTGACCCTAGCACTGCGCAAGCAGTTGCAGCCTGTATCAAAGAACCCGGAAAGCTAGCCCCTTACGCGCAAATTGAAAGCGATCCTGACCTGGTAGCCAAGGCGGGGGGGCTTGCAAACACGATCATCAATGTTTACGAAACAAATCGCGATATTATGCCGAATCTCGCCAGTCAATGGGTAGACTTCAATGCTCTGGTGCTACAAAAGGCAATGGCTAAATGCCTTCAGCAGCCCAAACAGCAAGTTCAATCCCAAGCAAAGAAGGTACAATCGCAAACAGCCAAAACCCAAGCCACTACCGGCAACTCAAATACTCAGGTTGGATCGACTTCCACATCGAGTGGCAGCACATCGGCCGTACAAAAGGTTGGAATACCTCAGTTATTGGGAATTGCCGTTGAAAATGGAGCGATCAACAATAGCGTCAGCGGCACAACGATGACTTTAAGCACGACGCCATATGGCTTCGTTTTTGCGTTTGCAAAGGGACAGGATACGCAAACAAACTATGAAAATTACCGAGGGCTTACCCAACTTGGCGTTTCCGCTGCATTCAATGTTGCCAGTTCCTCCGATCCGCTGCAAAGCGCGACCAGGAAGGCGGTTTCGGAATGGCAGGCTAAGTACACTTTCAGGGACACATCGGCTCGATCCAAGGATGAGGAGAAACCGTACAAAACAATCCTATCGGAGTGGGCGGGAAAGGCTGTGGATGTTCAGTCCAATATTGCTTTTGCTAAGGTTGTAGACGAGATGAACGCAACAGCCAACAAGCTCTACCAAAACGCTTGGATTTCCAAAGATTCAAAGTTGAAATCCGATGTGTCCACGAAGATTTCCTCAGATTCTGATACAACCGCCAAGAACACGACTGTCAGCAATGACGTTCTGCGTATTTTGGAAGATCCTCAATATCAGCAACAACTCTCCGAAACTGAGGAATCCTTCGTGGGCAGCACATCCCTTTTTGATTTGCTGCAAAATCTATCGGTCGCATCTGATGGCTATAAAAGCCAACTACCGGTCTTCAATACCGCAGTTCAGAATCTGACAAAAGGGCTGAATGGCGACGTTGTGTTTGGTCAGAACTTTCCGACCAGCACAACAACAACAAGCAGTTCCACGAAGCCGGCTTCGACCGCACCCGCCTATCTGCTGGGGGAGTTTGATATTTCCTACGCTCCCAGATCGACGATTGTGGAAAAGGATGGTACCGGTGGCAATCCCGCCACTCACTTCGCAGTAGACCCTCCAAGGTGGATTCCAAGCCTGACCGGAAACTTCATCAGTAGTTTCTACACCGATCCGAAGAAAACCCTGAATGAAAAGACATTTCGGGGCGGGAAGTTCGCGGTCATGTCGCAGTGGGACGTTCCTCCGTGGCCTTTCAAAGCACTCATGTCCACGAATGACAAGAGCAAGACGGCAATCGCGCTCAGCAGCAGCTACGAGCGGCTGCAGGAGAATCAGGGGCAGAAGGGGAAGAAGGCGGACATCGTTCTTGGCAACGTCAAACTTTCGCTCGCCCTTCCAGGCGGCGTCAGCTTCCCCTTGGCGGTTTCGTTTGCCAATGCCACTTCGCAAGTTAAGGGGAATTATGTCGTGGGGAATTTCGGCTTTAATTTCAATCTGGATTCGCTTGCGGCCCTAGCGAAGGTGAACCACTAAGAACCTATCCGTAAATAGAAACAGTCTGCCTCCAGCAGATCATAGCGCAGGCGAGTCAGAGAAGTGCAACGTAGCTTGCCTCTGTCTTTTCGAAGCTGACCGGCAATTTGCGGAACCGGTTGATCCAGGAATGCGTCCTCTCCACGACCCGACGGCGGGCCTTGAATCCAGGTATCGTGAGCTTTTAGTGGGCATCTTCGCGCCGTTGCTTGATGTGTCGCTTATCGTCCCGCTCAACGACTGCATTCGATGCAGGCGCGCCCTTGTAGCCCGCATCGGCGCAGAGATTGTATTGCCCGGCTGCGTTTGCGCCCATTTTTTTCCCCGATCCGTGGGGTTGGGGCCCACGCATTCGGTCGCAAGTGGCGCTTTGTGCATTGCTCCATCGATACTCTGCCAATTCCATGCAATGGCTTCCATCTCGTCGTATTCGGCCAGTCCGGCTTGCCACAGACGAAGAAAGAAGCCCCCTGCTGCCACTTCTGAAAGTGCAAATGTACTGCACTGGCGCTGCCAAACTCGCGCGGTAGAGCCTTCCACTGACAACCGGTGCGCAACACGTAAACAATGACGGAAAAGATTTGGCGCGGCGGCATGGGCTTGCGGCCGCCACCAGGCTTGCGAAGATAAACGCGATTCCTTGACCTCTGGGGGATAGGGATCAATGGCTCCACCTTCGCCCAAAACGCATCTGAGACTTCCCATGACTTGATCTGAGGCATCCTGGAATGTATCTTCGCCCAGTTTGCACCCTCTCAATAAATGCTGTTTGCTATCGAGAACCAAGATCGCAATTAAGCAATGAGCGTTTTGCAACCGGATAGCGATCCTTGCGAGAGCCTATGTACTCGACCTCTGCCGCTTAAGCGCAGAAGTAAGTATCCACCGGCAGAGCCGGTGCTTTACGGTTACTGGCCCCTCAAAGGGGACTTTTCGCAACCGTCTGAAGCAAAAGCAAGAACAAATGCAAAAGCCTCGTACTGCTGTCTTCACTGCCGCAGCACAGGCAATTCGAGAGAAAACATACTCCCGGAATTCTCAAAGTTCTACTGCCACCCCGGCAGAGCCCGGGGATCTCCTCTCGTTTTAGCAGCCTGGACGAGGCTGTGGGGCAGGGAGATCGGCGGTCGAGCTGAAAAGGCGCAGAACGGGAACGCGCAGTGCCTGGACTACATCACGCACTCGTGTTTTTGTCTGGATGGAGGCGCGCAGCC
>JBEKNI010000075.1:0-14660 GCA_049522975.1 Occallatibacter sp.
GATGCGGCGATGACCGTCGCATCGGCCACCGACGGCGATCTCTTCCGCGCCTATGTGGAGCAGGCACTGCGTCCCAAACTGCAATGTGGTGATGTGGTGGTGCTGGATAATTTGTCGGCGCATCTAAAGCCCTGCGTTGATTTGATAGACATTATCGGCACGACTGAAGTCATGCCCTGATACAAGGCAGCAACGCGTCGATGGTCACGCAGGATAGCCTGAGCAAGATTGATATTCATCTCTGCGAAGGGGCGTACTCTCAGCCCCGGCGCAGCGGCTTCTCCATGGGAACGACCTGGACCGTAACATCGCGGACCTCGGAGAGGAAGCGGTTGATGACCGAGCCGCGCAGGAAGACCTCCCAGCGGGAGCGGGCCGTCTGGCCGAAGACCACATGGGAGATGCCCTCCTGCTGGGCAAATCGGATCAGGGCGTCGGAGATATTGCGGCCGGTGAGCATGACCACCTGCGCGCCCAGATCCCGGGCCATGCGCTGATACTCCTCGAGGCGGTGATAGGCCTCGGGGTCGCCGTGGCCCTTGTCGTCGTCGGGGCGAGCAACGTAGACGGCGTACCAGGTGCTGGCCAGGCGGCCGGCGATGCGGGAGCCCACGCGCAAGAGGCGTTCGGTGCCCGGCCGCGCGCTCAGGCAGACCATCACCTTCTCCGGGATCGGGGCCTGTTCCAATCCCTGATTGCGGCGGTAGGCGGCGGCCTGATTGCCCACCTGCTCGGCGGTGGTGCGCAGAGCTAACTCGCGCAGCATATTCAAGTTGCCCTTGCGGAAGAAGTTGGCGAGCGACTGCTCGACCTTCTCCGGCGCGTAGATCTTGCCCTGGCGCAGGCGGGTGCGCAGTTCCTCGATGGGCAAATCCACGTTCACCACTTCGTCGGCGCGCTTGAGGAAGCTGTCCGGGACGGTCTCGCGAACGACGGTGTTGGCGGATCGATAGACGGCGTCATTCAGTGTTTCCATGTGCTGGATGTTGACCGCGGTCATTACGTTGATGCCGGCGTCCAGCAGCTCCAGCACATCTTCGTAGCGTTTGCGGTTCTTGCTGCCGGGAACATTGGTGTGGGCCAGCTCGTCCACGATGACGGTCTGCGGATGGCGGGCGAGGATGGCATCGACGTCCATCTCTTTCAGGTTGACGCCGCGATAGGGAATCACGCGCTGGGGCACAACCTCGAGGTCGCGAATCCTGGCCTCAGTCTCCTTGCGCCCGTGGGACTCGACCAGACCGATTACCACATCGACGCCCTGCTGGTGCTTCATCAGGTAGGCGTCGTTGAGCATGTGGTAGGTCTTGCCCACACCGGGCGCCGCCCCGAGGTAGACGCGGAGTTGGGCGGGTTCCTTCTTGCGTTCCAGTTGGATCTCTGCCATGACTCAGCCCACCTCGACGGGATGACGAACTTCCTGCACGGCCGCCATAGGAAGAGTGAACCGGAAAGTGGTTCCGTGGCCCAGGCGGCTTTCGACGGCAATCTGGCCGCCCAGCGACTCGACCAGACGGCGAACCAGCGCCAGCCCCAGGCCGGTGCCGCGGTCCGAAAATGCGCTGAAGCGGTCGAAGATGGTGCCCAACCGCTCAGCTTCGATGCCGCGGCCGGTATCTCGCACTGTGAATTGGACAAAATCCGGGATCTCTTCGGCGGCCAGCAAAATCTCCCCCTCGGATGGCGTGTAGCGAATGGCATTCGAGAGCAGGTTTTCCAGAATCGAGCGCACCGCGCGCCGGTCCGCCTGCACAAACGACAGGTCGGCGTAGGCTTTGATCTCGACGCGAATGTGCTTTTCGGCGGCTTCGTCGCAGAAGCGGTCGCGGGCTTCGGTCAGGGCTTGCAGCGGACGCAGGCGTTCCAGCGTGAATTCCCGCCTGCCGGCATCCAACTCGGCAACCTCGATGAGGTCGCTCATCAGATCGTCCAGCTTCTCGCTTTCATTGCCGGCGGCCGATACCAGTTCCGCCTGCAAAGGGAGCAACTCTCCGGCAAAGCCCTGCCCCAGGGCGTAGAGGCCGCGCCGCAATCGCAGCAGCGGGTCGCGGAGCTTACGGCTGGCCACGCTTATGAACTGGGTCTTGAAACGGTCGGCGTCTTGCAGCGTAGTCACATCCTCGAGCGTGGTAACCGTGCCCAGCAGCCGGCCGTCGGAGTCGCGCATGGGAGTGGTGCGCAGGCGATAGCTGCGATCCTGCTTGCCGATCCGCATGGGCAGCAGAGACGCTTCATCCTCTTTGGCCACCGCTTTCTGCATGGAAACGGCATCGCGAATTGCGCTCAGAATTTTATCGCCGCCGGGGGCATTGGCCAGCGCCATGCGGTCGGTGGCCGCTTCGCCCAGCAGCTTGGCCGCGGCCGGGTTCACTTTCAGTACGTGCCCCTTGCCGTCGGTGACGATGATGGGCTCGAAGATGGATTGCAGCACGGCGTCGGAGAGCTGAAACTCCATTTGGCGGCGCCCGGCCTCAGTGTCGCGCAGTTCGCGCAGCCGCACCGCGATTCGATTGACTTCGCTGGCGATGACGCCAAGGTCGTCGCGGCTGTTCCACTCGACGCGATGCTCCAGGTTGCCTTGAGCGATCCGGCGGAGATCGCGCGCCAGCCTGCGGATGGGCCGCAGTACAAAGTAAACGGTCCCCACCGCGACCGCCGCCGTGGCCGCTAAAGACAGATAGGCAAGCTTCGACTGCCCCGCGGCCGCCAGCGCGCTGTGCGAGGCCAGGACCAGCCCTGCCGTGATGCTTGCCAGCAACAGGCAGCCGATGATGAGTCGCTGAGTCAGGTTGAGCATGAACCGGTCTCCGCGCCGGAAAAACAGGGAACAGGGAACAGGGGTCAGGGATCAGGAAGTGCCGCATCGGCCACCAACCGCGGACCGCTATCCACTCAAAGCTAACATGAATCAGAAGATCGGTTGTACTGCCATGGTCTTGATCCGAATTCGATTCATTCTCGACGAGCCGACAGCGTCATGGAGAACCGATCCTGACCACTGTTCACTGATTGCTGACCACTGCCCCTTACGGTATTTGACAGACCGACACGACGCCGTTGTGCCAGCGGCATATTAGCCCTGCCGGTTGGGGATCCGAGACCACCACCCAGTCCACGCCGAAGTCCGACTTCAGTCGCTCGAAGTCCGCCAGTTGAAAGTGAGTCCAACCTTCCTGGGCATCCAACTGTTGTTTCCAGGCCGGACCCAGCTCGGGAACCTTGGTCACCACCGATGTGTCCTTGATGGCATCGGCCAACTGGCTGCGCTCGGCCAGGGCGCGGAAGCTGTGGTAATCCTCGCCGGGAGCGGCCATGTACTTTGGGTCGATTGCGAAGTACGCGTCCTCGGGGGTGTTGTGCCTGATCCAGTCGAAGGCTTGCAGCCATGGGTTGTCGGTATTCCTGCCGGGAAGCTCAAGGTGTTCGCTTCCCGGAAAGAGCTCCCGTTGCGCCAGCAGCATTCCGCCATTGGCCAACAGCAGAAAGAGCGCCCAGCGCCAAATCTTCGTCCGCAGGATATATCTTCCCAGATAAGCGCCGCCCACCAACGCCATAAAAAGATAAACCAGATGCAGAAAGCGCATCGGCTCCAGGGTACTGAGACCGATCAGAGACTGAGGGCCGAGTATGATCATCGCCACTGCCAACTGGAAGGCTCCGTAGATCCAGACGGCCATCGCGAATTGCGCCAGCTTGGTTTCGCCGCGCTTCCGCGCAATGTGGGCCACCATCCAGAAGAGCAGCAGCGGCGCGATCGCGCCGAGCCACTCGTACCACTCCCACTCGTACAGGCGGAACCAATGCCTGCTGCGCAGCGCCTCAAGCCAAGTTGGCGAGGGAGGATCGAAGACCCATCCGAATGGAATGATGGCCAGCGAGGGAGCGGCGCCATGCGGAACCAAGCGGGCGCGCAAGGCTTGCAATCGCACGCGCAGCGACTTGGAGGCCGTCAGCGTCAGCACACAGCAGAAAGAGATGCCCAAAAAACCCATGAGGGGGTGCGCCACCATCGCCAAAACGGCAAATGGCAGAGCCTGCCAGAATTTCCCGGCGAGAATCCGGGAGACGCAAAACAGGATCATGGCGGTAGCCAGAGCGCGCGGGTGCAGGTATTGGTCTACAATGAAAAGCGCGGTGCCGGCTACCGGAAGCGTAAACATGGCCGCCACCATGGCCAGCCCAGCCCATCGAGCCGCGGCATCTTCAAAGAGCTGGCAGACAATGCTCCAGCAGCCCCAGAGAATCAGGAGGATGGAAATCAACTGCCACAGCAGTTCCGCCCAGGGCAGCGGAATGTGGGTCAGCCGGACAAAGCCAGCCATGAGACTATCGAAAACGCTGGCGTGCATCTGCATTTGGAAGAAGCCGGCATTGTGGGGAAAGAGCGATGGATTCAGGTCGGCCTTGATCGCGCTCAGATAGATCCCATCGTCTTCCGCTCCGGGGTGATAGCCCATGACCAGAAAGCCAAGCGCGGCAAACAATAGGATCGGTAAAGCACTGCGAAATAAGCGGTTAAACCTCAAACAAGAATCCCCCAGATCATCGAACGACCAAGAACCTCAACAGGATTGGGCAACTTCGATGGTAAATGCCGGGAAAAGAAGAGGCAAGAGGGGGCTTTCCCTTTGGCCGGGACTCCGAGCCCGGAAGGCGGACACTGTGCCTAGCCGCCGGCAGGCACTTCAAAGACGTACAGCGTGTGATTCAGAACCGCCCTTACCGGATACCGCAACAGCCAGCGGTAGGCGAAATGGTCTTTCAGCAGTTGCCCGGAGAGATGCGTGGCGCTCACTACAACCAATCCCGAAGGATGGTCTTCTTCCTTCAGCCGGATGTAGCGTATGCCGTACCAGGCTGGGTCCACCTCGCCGACATAGGCCAGATGCATGGGTTCGTTGGGATGCTCAGCCTGGAATTGGCGCAGCGCCACCATCCCTTGGCCCCAGTCGGTGTTGCTGTCGCTGAGCAGCTTCCATGTCTCCGCGGGCCGGACGAGCACGGTGAAATAGGAGAGATAGTCGGGCGCATAACGGGCAATGTCGGCGGCTTGCGCCAACAATAGAACTCCAAAGACGGCTTTGGTCCAGCGCGGGTTCCAGCGCCAGCCGCGCGCCCACTCCCAGACCGCGCCTGTAAAGAGCAGCAGAAAGGGATAAACGGGCAGCATATGCCGAATCCCGATGTCGATCTGCGCCGTGATCGCAAAGGCAAGATAGACGGCAGGAAAGAGGCTGAGCAAAAACAGATCGCGCCTGGTGGGCGAGCGGCGGCTGAGCGCAAGGACAGCTCCGGCTGCGCCCAGAAGCAGAACGATCAACGGCCACTTCAGGAGCATTGCCAAAGGAAAGTAGAGCCTGAAGCCAGTGGCGGAGTACTGGCCCAGCAGAAAACTGCGATGCCCCTCGATATTGTGAACGACCACCTGCCCCAAACCGGTCAGCCATTCGCACGCGGGCAGGAAAATCGTAATGGGAGTCTTGAGAGTCGGCATCTCATATTGCAAGAGTTTGGTGTAGCCGGCGAAGTGAATGGTCACCATTTGATCGGCGAAGGTCACTTTGGAAACATGAAAGAAATACCCCGTCCAAACCACCATGCAGGCGATGAGAAAGACCATCGCCGTGCGGCCCCAGCGGAATCCGCGCAGCCGCTCTCCGCCTTCTCCACGACGAAGAAAGAAGACCATTCCCAGCGCCAGGGCGAAGAGCGGCGGGCTGTTGAACTTGGCCAGCAGCATCGCGCCCAGCAGGAGGCCGAGGATCGCGGCCTGGATGCGGGAGGGGTTGCGCCGGTAATGCAAGGACTGCGCTGCGCAGGCGAAGATGAACAGGCAGCCCACTCCATCGATGGTCGCCAGAGAAAAGTGCGCAATCAGGTCGGGTGAAAGAACCGCCAGAGCGAGAACGAAGTTTGCCGCGGCCTCGGAAAAGAGCCCGCGTGCGGTCCCCCAGAGTAGCAACAGGAGCGCCACTCCAAGCAAGACATTGACCGGACGCGAACGGTAGAGCCACACCTCGGGCGCCGGCGTCACCGGATGGACCTGATCCTCGATGAGATCGTACTTCCAGTCTGTATTCAACAGGGGCAATGTGAACAGCAGACGCCCCAGAGGAGGCTGGTCGTGCCAATGCTTGAATTCTCCGAAGCGCCAAGCCTCCAGTCCTGCAACCAGATGCTCCGGCTCGTCGTTGGTGAACGACTGAGTGCGGATGAACCAGGCGCATTGCGCCAGATAGATCAGCATCAGCAGTGGAACCAGAATCCGGCTGCTGCGATAAATGGGAATGAGCAAGTGTCGGTGGCGAGGCGCATCCTCATTCGGCGAGTGTTGCGCGGCTGGTTTGCTCCGCGCGGCGAGCGAAGACTCGGACTCAACGGTCGCTGCACGCGGAAGAGGTCGATCGGTTCTGGGAAGGATGCTTGTCAAGATGGCTGCTCGCTCGTAGTTTCCCGATCTCTTCGACGGCCAGGATCACGGGACGGGATGACTGTCCCTGAATTATACGAAAGCCGGAGAGCGGAAGCGGGACCAAACTGAACCAGAGCAACAAGATTCCTGATTTGAAAGTTGCGCATCAGCCAGGAAAGCCCCGTATACTCAAGCTCATGTCGCCAGAAGTGAAAGCTCCATCCCAGGCATCCGCAGACGGCGCGGCGCGTTCGCAGTTGCTGACGGAGGCCGAGGGGCGCACGCATCCGAATGCAGAAAAGCTGGCGCTCGTGATTCCCACCTTGCGCGAAGCCGAAAATATCTCCGGCCTGCTCGATCATGTTCGTTCGGTGCTCAATCCGGTGGGAATCGACTACGAGATTCTGGTCGTCGATGACGACAGCCGCGACGGGACCGAGGAGATTGTCTCCGCCATCTCCCAGCAAGACCCGCGCGTCCGCCTCCTGGTGCGCAAAGGAGAGAGAGGCTTGTCCGGGGCCGTTCTCTATGGCTGGCGGCAGACCGGCGCGACGATTCTCGGTGTGATGGACGCCGACCTGCAGCATCCTCCCGAGCTACTGCCCAAATTGATCTCCGCAATTCTGGCTGGCCATGACCTGGCGATCGGCAGCCGCTATACCCCAGGCGGGCAGGTGGGCGGCTGGAATCCCGTCCGGAAGCTGCTCTCGTCCGTTGCCGTTTGGGCCACATGGCCCATTCAGAGAGCCGGTGTCCGCGCCAAGGACCCCATGACGGGCTTCTTTATGCTCCGCCGCGAGGCGATTGACGGAATCGTCTTCCAGCCGTCGGGCTTCAAGCTGCTGCTGGAGATCCTGGTGCGAGGGCGCCTTCGCTCGATCCAAGAAGTTCCCTTCTCCTTCGGCAGCCGTTACCGTGGCGCGAGCAAAGCCAATTCCAAGGTGGCGTTGGATTATGCCAAGCTGTTGGCCAGGCTCTATGCGGAGAGATTCGGCCTGGGGCGCCGGGCCTAATACTCAGACCGTGTGATAAGGTGATTCATTGCCATGCAGGTGCGGGTCTGAAGACTCGCGCGACAGCCGGTCTGGAGACCGGCGCTAGATTGCATCAGTTTGTAAACGAGAGGCTTATGGAGCAGCTTGTACCTTTTCAACAACCGGGCGTTTCCCAGGCGGCAAGCAGCTGCTTTGGCTGCGGGCAGGCCAATGCGGGCGGCCTGCGGCTTGAGTTCCTGCTCGCCGAAGATGGGAGCGTGGTTTGCCTAGCGGCGATTCCGGATCGCTTCGAGGGCCCGCACGGGTTTGTGCATGGCGGCATCATCGCCACGCTGCTGGACGAGGCCATGAGTAAATCCCTTCGGGCGCGAGGTCTGACGGCCATGACCCGCCAGATGGAGATCGAATACCTTCGCCCGGTGCCCTCGGCTGCGCCGATACGCCTGGAGGGACGCCTGCTCCGCAGCGAGGGCCGCAGACACTGGGCTGAAGCCAGGATCCTCAACGAAAGAGGGCGCGCTCTGGCCGAGGCAAAAGGCCTATTTATCGAGGTCCACAGCGGGCAACGCTTCTCAGGCGTCCGCGAGGGCTCTCCAAGCAGCGGGACGGCCTGAAGGGGAGCCCCGCCCGAGCTTCCTGGAATCGACAGCAGGTCAGCAACGCACAATATTTGCGGCGACAATTCCCTTGGTTGCGTTGCGCGTATCGACCACCAACCGGGCATTCTCGACGATCTTCGCGTAGTCGTATTGGGAGTGATCCGTCACGATCAATACGCAATCGAAATCAGGGATTCTCTCCAGCGGCGTGCTGCTCATGTTGAGCGCGTATTTGCGTCCCTGGCCGACAGAGGCAAAGAAGGGGTCATTGTATTCGACCAGCGCACCGCGCTGCTGCAAGAGCTCGATGATGGTAAGCGACGGCGATTCTCGCAGATCGTCAATGTCGCGCTTGTAGGCCAGCCCAAGGACCAGCACACACGCGCCCCGGAGCGCTTTGCCGCGCTGGCTCAGGGCTTCCATCACGTTCTCGGCCACGAAGTACGGCATGTGGGCGTTAATCTCTCCGGCCAATTCAATGAAACGCGTGTGGAAGTCGAATTCCTTGGCCTTCCAAGAGAGATAAAACGGATCGATAGGGATGCAATGCCCGCCCAGGCCAGGCCCCGGATAAAAGGCATGGAAGCCGAAGGGCTTCGTCCGGGCGGCGTCGATCACCTCCCAAATGTCGATTCCCATGCGCAGGCAGAGCTGCTTCAGCTCGTTGACCAGCGCGATGTTGACGCAGCGGTAGATGTTCTCAAGGAGTTTGGTCATCTCCGCCGCGGCCGGCGAAGAGACCGGAATGGTGCGGTTGAAGATGGTCGCGTAAATGGCCGAGGCCATCTCCCGCGCAACGGGTCCGCAGCCGCCCACGACTTTGGGAATATCGCGCCGGGCGACGGTGTCGTTGCCGGGGTCTTCCCGCTCCGGAGAAAACGCAACAAAGAATCCCGGAGTGGCCGCATCGCGCGCCACCCGCAGGCCGGAGGGATTTCCCTGTTCCAGCAGCGGGATTACAACCTCCTCGGTAGTGCCCGGATAGGTAGTGCTCTCCAGGATGATGAGCTGCCCTTGCCGCAGATAGGGCGCCATGGCTTTCACGGTGCCTGTCACGAAACTGAGGTCGGGCTCATGGTGCTCGTCGAGCGGAGTCGGGACGCAGATGATGACCACGTCCATCTGACCGATTCGGCTATAGTCCGAGGTTGCCTGAAAGCCGTTCTTTTGAGCCGATTGGACCTCGGCGGGAAGAATCCGGACAATGTAAGAGCCGCCCCCGTTCAGCGTTTCAACCTTGCGGGCGTCGACATCGAAACCGGTAATCGCGAAGCGCTCCTCGCTGAAGAGCAGTGCGAGCGGCAGGCCCACGTAGCCCATGCCGACAATGCCGATGCGAGCCTGGCGCGATTCAATTTTCTCTCTCAGTCCCTCGAACCCATCCCCTGCCAATGCGGTCATTCCATTTCCTCATCTTGTAGTTTAGTCTTCCTGGCAATCCTCAGCCGGCCGAAATACTCTGCTGTTGCGTCCTGGCCGGAGAAGCTAGAGTCCGGCACCGCAGCTTCGCGCCGCGCCCGATTGCAAGGAATCATGCAGTATCTCGACGATCCGTTCCGCGGCATGACCGTCCCACAAGGGAGGAATGGCGTGGACGGAATTCTGACCCGAACCCGCCTCGCGCAGCACTTCCTTGGCATGAAGAATCAGCGCCGCCGGATCGGTTCCCACCAGCCGGTTGGTGCCGTGCTGGATGGTTGCGGGCCGCTCGGTGTTGTCGCGGAAGGTGAGGCAAGGAACTCCCATGAAAGTGGATTCCTCCTGAATGCCGCCGGAATCTGTGATGACGAATGCCGCTCCATCGACGATGCCAAGAAAGTCCAGATAGGGCGCCGGCCCCATCATCCATACGCCATTCTCTTGAATGGCGCGCTCGCCATCCCAACTGTGCATACCCTCAATGCCGGCCGAGGCGATTCTCACCTGCGTGCGCGGATGGACGGGAAAGAGCACGGGCAATTCGCCGGCAATGTCAACCATCGCCGCCAGCACGGCGCGGAGCTTATCGGCGTCATCGACATTGGCGGGGCGATGCAGGGTCAGCACGCCATATCCGCGGCGCGGGAGCTCCAGCTTGGCGAGCAGCGCGGATTCTCTGGCGGCGTCCATCGAGTGGACCAGCGAGTCGATCATGATGTTGCCGACGAAGAAGACCTTTTCCGCCGGGACCCCTTCCCGAGCCAGGTTCACGTTACCGCTTTCTTCGGTGGTGAACAAGAGGTCCGAGATCGCGTCGGTCAACAGGCGGTTGATCTCTTCGGGCATGGTGCGGTCCCCGCTGCGCAGGCCCGCCTCGACGTGGGCCAGCGGAATCCGCTCTTTGGCCGCAACCAGGGAGCAGGCGATGGTCGAGTTGACATCCCCGACGACGACGACCATCTCCGGCCGGTCCTGCCGGACCAGTTCCCCAAAACGCTGGAGGATTGCGGCCGTCTGCTCATGCTGTGAACCGGAGCCGACCTCGAGGTTGTAGTCCGGAGCGGACATTCCCAGTTGCTCGAAGAAGACCTGGGACATCAGATAATCGTAGTGCTGGCCGGTATGCACGAGCACCGGATCAAGATCGGGAATGCGCCGCATGGCGCGAATCAGCGGCGCCATCTTGACCAGGTTCGGGCGGGCGCCCACGATGTTCATGATCCGGTACTTGTGATTCGGCAAGGAAGCAGTCCTCTTTTCAAATTGGGCGGCGAAGAGGTTGACTTCGCTAGCTTTCACCGTCGCGGCGTCGTCACGTCTACTGACCCCATTGTAGCCTTGCCGGGCTGAAAGGATGCCTGAATCAGAGTTCCGGTGCTTGCAGATCAGAGCAGGAGTTGCCGGCGTTCAAATGGGACACAAAAAAGGGAATTCCTTGGAACAGAGTGAAAATGTTTGCACATTATTGAGACCTCTGCCCTGTAAATAATTGATTCTATAGCGAGAGGTTTGGTGATAAACTTGCTTGATGAAGGGCGGTTACATCTGTACGCGCCAGACTGTGTGAGTTGTTATGTGCGTCGGCTTGGGGTTTGGGTATTGCAGCCCACGGGACGCAGGGTCTGGCATGGAGCAGATGGGCTCCCCCCCGCTAGGCAATCAATAAACTTGAAAGGAATACTATGTCTCGCATTGCGGCTAGAGTATTAACGATCGGCCTGTTTTTGCTTCCCGTAGCGGCGTTCGCCTCGGTGTATCCGTTCAATGTGAACCCCTCGCCTGACATTCAGGTCACCAGTTCCTATCCGCAAAACTCGGTGGGCTATTCCTTCAATGGAACCAATCTGACGATTACAGACAATACAGAGTTCGGGGATGTCGGGACGATCATCGATCTCCCCGGCACCAGTTGCCCAGGGATTGCTTGTGATATTTTTACGGATCTCAGTTTCAACTCCGATGCCTCGGGCTTCACGATCACCGGACCATCGTCCGTGAATCCCAGTGCTCCTGGTACCGTTACCTACCTGGCTGGTAAGTATGACGCTGGCTCCTGCCTGGAGGGTTCCAATACTTTAATCGCCTGTGCCAATTTGACCGGCGTTGACTACGGCGAGTTGTTTAACATCACAACGGACGATGTCGCGGAGTGGACCGCGCTGGAGGAGGCCAATTGCGCTGACTGCAGCGCTATCGGGTCGGCTACCAATATTAACGGCGATCTGGTCGCCTTCGACTTCGACACAGCCACCGACGATGCCGATCTGGAGCTTTACCACAGCAACAACGAGGGCAACTCTGCAACCCCCGAGCCCACGACGTTGACCCTGCTCGGCTCCGGCCTGGCCGCTGGCCTGCTGCGCAAGCGGCTGGCCCGGAGGAAGAAGTAGCGGTAGGTTTTGTGTTACCCGGCCGAGAGGCTTTCGGTCCGGCTGCTGTTTTGGGGCGCTGCGGCCCTTCGGATTCATCGAAGCCGACGCAAGCGCATGACAATCAACCGCGCTGGGGCTCCCTGAGGCCCCACACAACAGCTAAGCGAATGAGGCTGGCTTCCCCCAAGCTTGGCCTGTTCAGCAGCCAGTGGATATTGACGTCGGACGGCGCCGGCAGGCGCGGGAGCTTGAGGGTTGCCCAGAATCCTTTGAGCGTCCCAGCCGCGGGCCGCGAGGGGAGTGTTCCCTATCTGATTTCTGTCCGCTCCTGCCAAAACAATTAACGGCTCCAACCGAGAAGAGGTCCGTGATGCGATCCAGTAGCCTTGGTGCTTGTCTTTTGTTTGTCTTTGCGATGGTGACCGGGACGTTTGCCCAGAACAACGTGCTCCCGACGGCTCCCGAGAACACGCCTTACCTTGCATACTTGCACGGATCAAGCGCGGATGGATTCTACAACTCCAGCACGCAGCTTTTTACTATCACTGCCAATCCATCGGCTTACTATCTCCCCGCGCCTACTCGGTTTTGCACTCCCTCTGGCACAAACCATTGCGCCACGGCTGCTTTGTCGGTCAACATCCAGGTCGATAACAACGGTAATCTCATTGGCGGGAACCCTCTCGCGGGTAAGTCCGACATCGAAATCGACGGCCAGGTTACCAGCGGGAGCACGACATATACGTCTCCGCTGCTGACCGGCAAGGTGACGCAGTTCTTCTATGACGGCGTGAACGATACGCCCAATTTCGAGCTCCGCTTTGCTGTTACCGGCGGTTCCATGGCCGCCCTCTACTTCAATCCGCCCAGCATGGACAACGACCTCTGGTTGACCCTGAACCTCGAGACCGTCTCTCCTACTCCTAACTTTTCCGGCTCCTTCGCCTCCAGTTGGGGAGGCGAGGTCAAGGGCAATGTCTACAGTACCCCAGGAGAATGTTTTGGAACGATCGGCGACTTCGTCTGGAACGATCTGAACGCCAACGGCATTCAGGACGCCGGCGAACCGGGCATCAACGGCGTCACCGTCAATCTATACAACTCCCAGGGCAGCCTTCTTCAAAGCTCTGTTACCCAGCAGGGCCCCACGGGCTCGCAGCTTGGCTACTACCAGTTCACCGGCCTTTGTCCCGGAACTTATTCTGTTCGACTAGATACAACGACCCTACCGAAGAATGCCTATGGCCAGATAGATTTTGTTCCGACTACGCCCAACGCCGCGGGCAGCACCACGGCCAACGACAGCAATCCGAATCCCTCCACCGTGACGCTAAACACCAACGACAGCAGCGACGAGACCATCGACTTCGGCTTCATTGCCCTGCAGGGAGCGATCGGCGATTACGTCTGGTATGACGCGAATCAGAACGGCCTCCAGGATGCCAACGAACCAGGCATCAATGGCGTCACGATTTACTTGTATAACAGCACGATGACAAATCTGCTGGCAACGACGGTGACCGCATACGGCGGCCCGAACAACACCAACGGCTATTATCAATTTACCGGACTGAGCGCGGGCAGTTACGCCGTGGTGGTCGATTCCACGACTCTGCCTCCCAACTATTCCCTGACCACGCCCAATGTAGGCGGCAATCCCGCTGCTGATAGTAGCGGCGTTTTTGGATCGGTGGCATTCGCCGCGAATGCCACGGCAACGGCGAATCTGCCTACCGATTCGAGCACCGACGAGGATGTCGATTTCGGTTACGTATCGCCGTGCAACGGGACGATCGGCCACTTTGTCTGGCACGATCTGAATCAAAACGGGATTCAGGATTCCGGTGAGCCGGGGATAAGCGGCATCACGTTGTACCTCTATAATTCCTCAAACACCTTAACCCAGACCGCGATCACCGACGGGAACGGGGATTATCAGTTCAGCGGCCTGTGCGCAGGCAGCTACGAAGTGGTTGTGAACGGCTCGACGCTGCCGCCCAATTTCACGCCGACAACTCCCCAGGCGCCGGGCAGCACCACGTCGAATGACAGCATCGGCAGCCCAGCTCCCGTCACGTTGACTCTCGACAGCAACAACAATGTCGTGTCGAACCAGAACATCAACTTCGGGTATGTTTCGCCCTGCAACGGCGCAATCGGAGACTTTGTCTGGTACGACCAGAACAGCAACGGCATCCAGGACGCGGGCGAACCGGGCATCGCCAATGTAACTGTGAGCCTGTTTGACTCGCAGAACCACCTGCTGAATTCCACCACAACCAACCAGGCGGGCTATTACCAGTTCACTGGTCTGTGTGCCGGTACCTACATGGTTCAGGTGACGCCGCCGCAAGGTTATTCTCCAACGATTACCAATGCGCCGGACAGTACAACGGCCAACGACAGCAATCCAAATCCATCCACCGTGGTTCTTTCGATCACCGACAGCAACGGCGACATCACCAATGACGAGACCATCGACTTTGGTTTTGTGCTGCCGGCGCTCTCGGTGACCTGCGGCGCGGTGAGCGCGGGCGAGGTGGGAGTGCAATTCGACAGCGGTCCCATGGCGGTGACCGGCGGTCTTGCTCCTTATACCTTCTCGGTAGTGGGCACGCTGCCGGCTGGCCTGTCGTTGAACACCACCACGGGCGAGGTTACCGGTACGCCTCTAGCATCCGGTTCGTTCGGCATCCAGGTAGCAGACTCTGTCGGCGAAGTGAGCGCGGGGTGCCAGATTGCGATCAACGCGGCGCTTTCGGCGACGTGCGCGGCGGCGACGGCGGGCGAAGTGGGCGTGGCCTTCAACAGCGGGCCGATGACGGTGAGCGGCGGGACGGGGCCGTATACGTTCTCGGTGGTG
>JBEKNI010000076.1:0-14477 GCA_049522975.1 Occallatibacter sp.
GCTCCAGGGCCATCGCCCGGAACGACTCCGGACGCCAACCTAGGGTCCGTTTCGCCACTTGCAGTCTCCCTTCCCTGCAAAGTGCGACTATTTTACCTGTCTCAGTTTTGGGGGTCAGTCCAGGCCTCCTTTTGCGCGAAAAAGGGCCGCTTTTTCGCGGATTTCATCGATAGGAGGAAGGCTCTGACAGCCACAAGAATCCCAGGCAGGCGGCTGGCCCATCTTTGGATTTTCAGAAGTGGGAAACCACAAACCCAAAGCCGCGCTCCGTGAGGAACGAGGGCAGAGGCCTACTGCACAGTCGTCGGCGCAGGAACGGGCACAGCAGCAGGAACAGGCGCAGCAGCGGGAACCGGCGTCAGCAGATCCGCCGGCAGAAACGCTCCCGCCTGTTCGTCCTGAACCAGGCCGATCACTCCATCCGGAGTCACAATCGGCGAGCCGAAGACCGCTCCATCCACGGGTTCGGTCAAGTGGATGCTCTTGCCATCCCGGCGCGCTCCCAGTTGCAGAACCTCCACCGAAGGCTTTCTGGTCACCGCGTCCTCCCGCAGGCGGAAGACGGCAACCTGCTCCCAACTCTCCTGGGCCGCAACGGCGGCAGAGGCAACGGAGAGTCCCGCTCCCTGGCCCGCGGCCAATCCCGCTGTCTGGCCCGCGGGCAGGTCCGGCGAGGCCGGCGCTCGCAGCGTCAGCAGGGCCAGAGAGGCGGGCGATGCGCGGCGCAGAACCTGAATCTTCCCGTGGCCGCCATTGCTCACCGCGATCAGATTGTCTTCCTCGGCCGTCCCTCGCATCTCCAGGGTAAAGTCCTTTGCGCTGAGCCGCAAAGGGTCGCCCTGCCCGACAGGGCGGAGCTGAATCTCCTCGCTGTTCTTCACCAGTTTGGCCGCGCCCGATTGCACCGCGCCGAGAAACTCCGCATCGTACTTCCACGGCGCCTGCGCCTCCGCCGTGGTCACCACCGGGCTGGATGCGACGCGAAAGCCCAGGTGAATCGAAACGACCGGATAATTCGTATCTCCCTCGGCCAGTGCATAGCTCGATTCCACCGCAAAGAGACTCGCCGGGGCTCTGGCCTCGAGGTCGCGAATCCACTGGGGCTTGGTGCCAGGAATGTACTTGTTGGCCGTGGCGGTGGCCTGCAAACCGGAATCGATCAATTCGAGTGCACTCAGCGCCATGCCGCGCTCGAAATCCGAGACGCGGATTTGCACGGGCACATCCTGGGCCAGATCGAGTTCCACCGTCGGATGCTGGGTGTGCAGCGCCAGCTTCTCGATAGTGGTCAGCCGAACGCCCGCCACCATCTCGCCCTCGATCCGCACGCTCTGGTTTTCGATCATCCGGCGCAGAGGCGCAACCGTATGCAGATCGCGAAACAGGATGGTGACGTACAGCGGCGGCAGAGCCGTAGCCACGCCCTTCTTGAGCACGATCTCCTGGTTCAGCGGCGCGGCGAAGACCGGCAGGCCATTCAGATGGAGAGAACAGAGGCGCAGGTTTTCGAAGGTCGCCGATTGCGCCGCAGTCAGATTCAGGTCCACGGCCAGCTTCACATGCGAGGTGTCGATCTCCGACAGATTCACTTCCTTGACCTGCAAGTCCCCGACCTTTGCCGGTTGCCCGGCCGTCTGAGCCAGACAGCCCGCCGTCGCCAAGGCGCACAGGCCCGCCATTGCAAGATGAACCATCGCCTTCATTTCGGACCTCCTGTTCCTACCATGAATGATAACGCCGAAAACCAGGCGCGCGGCTGGCCGCCCCTGCGCTAGACTGTTTCTACTCATCAAAGGAGTTTTATGACCCTCCATCCCGGCGACAGGTGTCTCACTCTGGTTTATCTGGGCGCTGACGCGATGCAGTCTGGCAACTTCGGGGCAGCCGAGCAGATGTTTCGCATGGCCGAAAAACAGACAGCCTCCATGTCGCCAGGTCCAGCCCTGGATTTTTCGCTGCTGGTGCGGTGCCACATGAGCCTGCTGCGCCACCGTCTTGGCAAAACCGAAGAGGGGAAGAAACTGCAGGACTCGGCCATGACTCTGCTCGACGAAAACTCATCCCGGATGGAAGCGGTGGCCTTCCAGTCGTTCATGGCGAAAGTCCTCATGCAGCTTCACGAATACCGCCGCGCCATCCCATTCTGCGCGCGTCGGAGAGCAAAGATCCGACGGCAACAGCAGGGAGGTTGGAGATCGCTGCTCAGTGTTATGGAAAGATGGGTCTCAAAGACCACTCTGCAGTGGCAGCCAGAGCTGCCTTGAAGATACTTCGCGATTATCCGGGTGATCCGCGCCTGCCGGGAGTTCTGATAACCCTTGGAAATGCCCTTCGCAAGAGTTCTCCCGCGGAAGCTGAAAGCCTCTTCCGGGAGGCGGCAGAGCTTTACGAAGCCAAGGCGCAGCTTGAATCCGCGACCCCTGCGTGGAACAACTTGGGCATTCTATGCTCGGAACAGGGCCGCCACGCCGAATCGTTGGTGTTTTACGAGAAAGCTTTGCATATCCGCGAGCAGACCCCTTCGACGCCACTCGCCAGCATCGCCAAGCTGCTGAACAATATGGCCGGTTGTTACAGGAGGATGGGCGACTTTGCCGAGGTTCATAGGCTGCTGGACCGGGCGATCAAACTGCTCGATCTGGATAAACTGGATGGGACATCGGTTCTGGCTTCGGCCTACGGAACGCGCGGACTCGTTCTTAAAGATGAAGGACGAGATGCTGAAGCCGTGGAGGACTTCCAACTCTCCTATGCCGAGCGCAAGAAGATCCCCAGTCCCAATCTTGATTCCATGGTGGAGAACCTCGAAGAAGAGATCGCGGCCCTCAAACGGCTCGGCAGGCTGGAGGAAGCTGTCCTGGCGGAAGATCGCCTGGCGTCAGTGAATGCGGAAAGGAACCAGATTCCGTATGTAGATCGCGACCTGAGTTCCCGCATCTCTCAAGCCAAGGGATCAATCTTAGTCGAAGTCAGCTACGGAAGCCGGCCCGGAAACCGGTATCGCAAACAGGATTTAGAAGAATTGGCCGTCGAGCTTACGGATGAGGCAAGGAGCCAGAGCGCCGGTTTCTGTGCCGGTACTGTAACCACCCCGGAGAGTACAATTTTGATGCTCTATGGCGAAGACGCCGAGGTGCTGTTTCAGGCGATACAGCCGATCCTGGCCAAGGAACGGATATGCGAAGGAGCGCTCGTGACGATCCGGCAAGGCAAGGAAATCAGAGAGGTGATCCTGCCCGGCAGCGTGATGTAAATGCAATTCAAAAATGACGGACGGAGCCGATCGCGGGCGGTTGAAAGACAGCGCTCTTAAGGGCATAGTGGGCGCTGTTGGATTCGAACCTGCGGCTTCCAAGGTATGAAGCGGTCTCTCTACGGGCGCTTTCGTCGCGGTAAAGGGTTTATTGCCTATTTAGGAGGTCACTTCCTAGTAATTTCGATCCGGTTTTGGAGCTGCCGCCCGGCGCTCCTCTAGCGCGTTCAAATTAACGAGTCTCTATTCCCTCTTCCCTATTCCCTTTTTCCTCCGTCTCCTGTTCCGCTAGTTCCCGGATATCCTCGATCAACTGCTCAACCTGCTCCCGCTTGCGGCTGCTCATCTCCAGGAAGCGGATGCCGACATTGCGCCAGTCCCCGTCCCGAATGCCCTGGATGACGCCGTCAAGCCGGAAGGGTAGCCCATCGAGGCGGAACTCGGTCTCAACCCGCGTGTAGATGCCCACCTGGAATTGTTCGTCCGCATCGATGCGGCAGCCGTTCGGGCTCAGGTCGAGAATTCGGCCTTGCAGCCAAGAACCTGCCTGGATGAGATGAATCGAGACCGAAGTATCGACGTCATCCCGGGAGCGCAGGCGGCGTTTGAGCCTGGCGGGCTTTGGTGGCGGGCCAGTGGGTTGCGCCATTGTAGGTGCCGGGTCCAGAATCGGAAACTGCCCAGACCCCGCTTCCTCGTACTGCGCCGCGAGTGCAGCAGCCTCCAAGATCGCGGCCTCGGCGGCCTCCAATGCGGCTGCCTGTTCCTCTCGAGCCAACTTTTCCGCAGCCCGTCTTGCGGCTTTGGCGACATTCTCCTGCTCGACCTCGGCGAGCGCCTCGATCAACTCGTTCTTGCGCCGCTCAGGCACACCCGCAAATCGGATGCCGACCTGATGCAACCCGTCGGTCCACTGGGTAACGCCGCCAAAACGGAAGGCCAGCCCGCGCACACTGAAATTGATCTCGACACGGACCCCGGTTCGGGCCGAAAACCGCTCCGCTGTGCAGACGCGGCAGCCGGTCAGGCTGAGATCGACGATCCGGCAAGGATGGGTGGAACCGTGGTCCACGAGAAGCAAGTGGGCATCCGCGTCCACCTCAAAGCGGGGGACGGCCCGGCGGCTCTGCAACTCGGTCGCAATCTCCTCCGCCTTTTCTTCCGGTTCCATTGCCGTCACCGCCCGCATTTCAGGAAAATCAGTCTCGACCGGCCATTTCCCATGGGCGCGGAAGGGCAGGGTACGCGGCTTCACGGCCCTGGAGCCGGTCGTACAAGTACAGATCGCTGGTTGTTCCGAGCGACTCATTGTACAAATTGATGGCGCCGGTCACCTGCTTCAACTCTTCGCTGAACAGGTGAATTGCCTGCAATTTGCTGGCTGCGGCTGGAAGTTCAAATTGGGCGGTCTTCAAGAACTTCTGGTAGCCGCGGTCCAGCAGCCGGGCCACCCGGCCCCCAACCAACGCTCCGGGCCGAAGAGCGAAGGCTGCAGGCGCATCCGCGTCCGGGGAGGGTACCAGAACTGCTCCGGCCCCGTACTTGGTCACCAGCACACCACCCGCGACTTCTTCCGAGGGCGTCACGTCGAAGGAGTGGGCCCGCAGGGCCTCCAGAATCTGTTCAAAGTTCGGATTGCGCGATTTCCGGTTCACGACCGCCTTCCCGTTTGCGAGGATACTGAAGCGGTTATCGGCAGAGTGGTCCAGAAACTCCAGCCTCACATTCCCAATCTCGCATACTTGGAGCGCCGAGGGCAATTCCCATGCGGAAGCCGATCCAGGCCGTATCCATCCCCGAAGATCGTTGGGAAAGCTCTTTACACCAATGAGCTCCGGGCCGGATAATCGCAATGACTTTGAGCGCACGCGTTTCCCCGGGTTCCCCTTCCCCTCGCGTGCGATCTCCGAGCCAATCCAGGAGGTTCTACCTATGAACAAGCTCAGCCCCTGTCTGTTGGGACTGTCTCTCGCGGTTGCCGGCAATACGATGGCCACGGGGCAAGGCAGCTCACCCGCAACCGTTTCGGCGCCCAAGTACCTTGATGTCACCGTGGAGTACACCAAGCCGGGCAAGGGCGGCTTGGCCCATGACAAGACGGAAAGCGCCTTTGTCCAGGCCTTGACCAAGGGCAATTACCCGATCCACTACGTTGCCTTCAACTCGATGTCCGGCAAGCCGCGGGCCATTTTCCTGTCCCGCTTTGACTCCTTCGATGCCCTGCAAAAGGCCAATAAGGTCTTTGATGATCCGAGTGTCGCGAAGGAGTTCGAGCGGGTGAACGTGGCCGACGGCGAACTGCTGGAGGAGACCAAACAGTTGATCTTCAGCTATGTACCCGACCTGAGCTACCACTCGATGACGCCCAGCCCGAAGATCCGCTACCTGGAGATTCGCATCGTGCATGTCCGTCCCGCCCACGGCAAGGAGTTCAACGACCTGGTGAAGCTGTGGATCGCGGCGGCCGACAAAGCCGGAAGCAGCGACCATTGGGACGCATATCGCATCGAGTACGGCGACCAGCTCGGCTCTTACGTCTTCCTCACCGACGACCATTCGATGGCCGATATCGACCGGAGCTACGCAGAGGAGCCAAAATTCACTGCGGCTCTGACCGACGAGGACAAGGAGAAGATGCGCGAACTTCGCGCCGCGGCCATCGACAGCGATCGCTTCGAGCTCTACTCGGTCAACCCCGCACAGAGCTATGTGAGCGAGGAATGGATCAAGGCCGATCCCTTTTGGAAGCCGAAGTCTGCCGCGGACGCCAAGAAGACCACGCCGTAATCAACTTCACCCCTCCAACCCAGAAAACGCGCGGACGGCTCTGGCATCCCGGAGCCATTCGCATTTGTTAGCCTATCTTCAAACGACGAGGCCGTGCGTGCGTTGTCGGTGGCCACGGGAAGGTCGATTCAACCTAGGAGAACACTTTGAAGAACGGAATTCCCCAACTCACCGTCAAGGAACTGAAGCGGCGCATCGATGCCGGCGAGGAGGTCTACATCCTCGATGTGCGCGAGCCTTGGGAGCAGAAGATCGCTCAGATCGGCGGCAAGCTGATTCCGCAGAACGAGGTCCCCCAGCGGCTGGCCGAGATTGACCGGGAGCGCGAGATCATCGTTCACTGCCATCACGGCGTGCGCAGCCAGCGCATCGCGGAGTTCCTCAAGCAGGCCGGCTACCCCCGCGTCTTCAACCTCGCCGGCGGCATCCACGCCTGGAGCGAGGAGATCGACCCTAAGGTGCTGAAGTACTGAAAGCGGGATTTTCCGCGCAATCACGCAATTCATGAGCATAATAACGGCAGGATAATGGCACGTTATCGGCATGAAGCCGCCGTGCCCAAGGCTGCGCGAGCAAGGCTTTCTGGAGGTTGCCGACTCTGCCAAAAAATCGCGCCGCTATCGCCTCGCCGCGCCATTCTAGGCTTTGGTCGTGGATCGATAAGGCCGTGCTGCGCTCCCCGGTTTGTGCGATTGAAGTTTACAGCATTTTTTCGGAGCACATGTTTACGCATGAATGAGGCGCAATTCCTTCCCATGGATATTGGGGGTGCTTTAACTCCCGTCAGATGAATCCTCGACAGGCCGTGCAGGCGTACCTTGGAAGGAGAGATATGCGGAAAAGTCCCGCCAGACCGTTTCCGCGAAAATCTGTGCAAAGCCCTTGTAAGCGGAAAAGCACCTCGCGGCCGCAATCCAAGCTAGCAGCCAACTGCCCCAAAGAATGTATTCGGCGTAGGCGGGAATCGAGATTCCCGCAGCCTGGTAACGCCAGAGCCCGGCCAGAAAACCCGCACCGAAAAGCGCCACAACGATGGACCAGGTTAGAAAGCGATCTACCTTCTTCCTTGCGGGTTCATTGAAGTATGCAATCAAAGCGCAAATCAACGACGCGGCAATCGCGATCCACAACACAACAGGCATCCAATCGGAAAGACGGAAGCAATCCCGATGAAAGGACAGCGCCCAACCGGCAAGATACGACCCACCGGCGAAGAACGAGCATCCCAGGCCTCGCATCATCGCGTAGAGGCCTTCGAATTGCTCCGCATAGCGCGCCGCATTCTTTGTGATCAGATAGGTTCGCGCCTGGAAGAAGGCGTCCTGACGCTTCTTTGAGATGTCGTTTTCCCCGTCCCCATCCTTGGTGATTTCGAGGTCGATGCCGAAGAGCTTCTTGACTTGCGCGGCGAGCTTCTCCTTCAGCTCTTTTGCAAACTTCTTATCGCTGCCATCCAAAAGCAAGTCGGAGGGAGAACGCAGGTGTTTCGTTTTGTCGGTCACCTTCGAGGGCACAACCGAAAGCGCAACTGTCTGGATCAGGTGCCCGACAATGTAGGCCAGAACGCCCAGAAACAAAGCCTTGGAAAGATCCTGGTCAGGCCAGGTATTCGTGAGGACTCCGCAGGGTATCCAGAGGAGGCCGACCAGCAGCATGCCTGGAAGCAGGTCTCCATAAATGTCGAAGAAATTGAATTGCTTAATCACCGGGGATCGCCTCCTTTGGCAACGGTTTGCCCGCGACGCTTGCCCTGCGCAGATCGCTGAGGATCGAGCCGAGCGTCCGCGTAGCCTCTTGCCGGTCTTTCAGCAGAACCGAGGCGACACGCTGGTGTCCGCCTCCCCCATAGTGGCTAAATATCTGCCCGAGGGGGACACTCCTGAATCGCCGCCAGGGATTGCGCATAGCCGTGATCTTGGCTCCATGACCGGTATCCATAATGCCCACCGAGTAGCGGGCCTTCGGATAGTCAAGATATGGGGCGTAACGGCTCAAAAGCGCTTTACCTGTATCCTCCACATGAAACACAACTATGCCGTCTTTTTCAAGGTGGGACGCTTTGCGGAAGAGCTGTTGACCACTTAGGATGGCCCTCCGCACACTTTGGTAGCACTTTGCGACATGCTGGGAAGCTGCTACCTCTGCCAAACTCTTCGACCGCAGCGACTCCACCAGGAACCGGCAATACTCGGCTGACGAATCGCGTAGAAAACTGAAACTGATACGGAGTGCAGGAGTATCCCCAAGTACAGCTTCTTCCACCGAATCGTAGCGTGCGCCATCGATGCGGCGCGCCCACTCCACCATCTCCCGGAATTTCGGCTCACGAAGAAGACGAGAGCTCCTTCGCCAAATCACCTCTGCACACGAAGCAGCTCCCGCGTCGTAGAGCAGGTTGGCAGAGCTTGCTTGGCTGAAATGCGTCTCCAATTCCGGTGTCAGAAAAGTCGTTTGATGATGATCGGCCCAGAAATCCGCGTCCGGATGATAAAGAAAATCGACCACGGCAGCCGGTTTGGCAAGCTGCCGCGCTACCCAGGCCTCACGCCCGGAATAGTTAACCGGCACCAACTCCCCGGTTTTCCAGCCGTTCTTTCGCTCCAAATACTCGCAGGCAAGCACGGCAGAGATGACGCCGTCAAAACACGGGAAGTGAAGATAAACGGTGAGGGCTTCCGGCATGGCTGCACCTGTCATTAAGATAGCACCTGCCTGACGGTCCAAAAAGCCGCAGAAGCTAACGAAACGTGCCTCTCAGCGCGCCATCTCCACCGGTCCCGGCCTGCCCGCCTCGCCGCTCTTGCCGTTCTCGTCCATCTTGCCGAAGATCATCTTGCCGCTGGCGGTTTGCAGTACGCTGGTGACGGCGATCTCGACGGACCTGCCGATCAGCTTGCGGGCGTGGTCCACCACCACCATGGTGCCGTCGTCCAGGTAGCCGACGCCCTGGTTGTACTCCTTGCCCTCCTTCAGGATGAGCACATTCATCTTCTCGCCGGGCAGCACAACGGGCTTGAGGGCGTTGGCCAGGTCGTTGATGTTGAGCACCTCGACGTGGTGCAGATGGGCCACCTTGTTCAAATTGAAGTCGTTGGTGACCACCTTGGCTTCCCACTTCTTGGCCAGCTCGAGCAGCTTCAGGTCCACCTCGCGGATGGAGGGGAAGTCGTCGGGGACGATCTGCACCTGGATGTTGGTGTTGGCCTGCATGCGCTGCAGCATGTCCAGGCCGCGGCGGCCGCGCTGGCGCTTGGAGGCGTCGGTCGAGTCGGCCACAATCTGCAGCTCGCGCAGCACGAACTCCGGTACCACCATCATGCCGTCGATGAAGCCGGCCTCGGCGATGTCGGCGATGCGGCCGTCGATGATGACACTGGTGTCGAGCACTTTGGCGGTGCGGCGGGTGGGCCGGTCGGCGGCAAAGACGGTACCCATCGCCGACGGGTTCAGCAGGTCACCCTTGCTGGCGCCGACCAGCAGCCCTACATAGGTCATCAGCAGCAGGACGAAGATCTCCACCACGGCCGCGGCGGCTGGGGTGAGCACCGGGGCCAGAGCGCCTCGCAGCACCATGCAAAACAGCGACGCGCCGAAGATGCCCAGTATGCTGCCGGCCACGGCGCCGATCAGCCGCTTCAGGCTAAGCGCCCGCACGCGCATCTCAAAAACAATGATCGCGCCGGCCGAACAGGCCCCCGCAACCGCACTCACCCATCCCGCCATGCCCAATGGATGAAGGAAAAAACAGACCCCGGCAAGAAGGGCCATAAAAAAAAGGCGAACCAAAATCAGGTCCATAAGGAACCAACCCCCCGGCCGGCAGGGGGGGTCCTCCAAACCAGGTACCGTTGGGGAGTATCCCACCTGGGCGCGGCGTCGTCAAGTGCGGGGGTCAGGGTATTGCCGGCTGAAACAGGGCCGAAGGAGTTGGCATTCCCATACTGCGGGACCGGCTATTCAGCTCGGCGCTGAGTGCGATCCAAGCCCAGCGCCTGTTCCTGATCCCTGACCCCTGATCCCCGCTCTTAGGACGCCCGGGCCAACTCCACCATGGGTGCCAGCCGCTGCGAGCCCTTGCGGGGACCGCGCTTGCGGGCGCTCATTACTTTGATGCGTTCCAGCAGCTCCTGGGATGAGCAATTCTTCTTGGCCAGCAGGGCATCGGCGGCGTGGATATCGCCCCCCATTCTCTGCGGATCGCCCAGCAGGATCATGGGCACATGAGCCGCGATCTGCTTCAACCGCTCCACCAACTGGCAGCCGTTCATCTGGGGCATGGCGAAGTCGCTCAGCACCAGGTCCACGGGAGTTTCGGCAAAGATCTCGATGGCCTCCCGGCCGTTGGCGGCGGAGAGCACACGGTATCCGTTGGTGGCCAGCATGAACTTGAGTACGGAGAGCTCTTGTTCGTTGTCGTCTACACAGAGAATAATCTTCTTGGGTCGCATGGCAGGGCTTAACTCCTTGGATCAGTTTTCGGTTCGACCGGGAACACTGCGCCTGTGCCCGCTCTGGTGGCAAGCTGGCGCAGTAAGATTCCAAGGCTCTGCCGCCGGGAACGCCTGGGCCCTATCCTGGTCAATCTTGCGCACGGTTTGCCTTGCGCGATCCGCGCGCCGCCCGAGAGGGGACTGCGGGCCTGCCACGCGGCAACCTGCATGTAAGGCACAGGAGGCTGTTTTCGCTCACGGTTGGGATGTGAAGGACGCCTGGAGCAAGACCGACGCGAACGCCGGTCAAATTCGTTCAATGAAAGGCAAGATTAAGGGAGTTCAATCGATCTGTGAAGAGGGAAAAAGAGGCGAAAGCGCGCCTGAAAATTCGCATGAAACAAGTGGAGATTGGCTAGATTTAAGACATATTGTCACTTGCGAGGATGAATGCCTGTTGAAAGGATGTGCATTACGGAAGGAAAAGCCGTCCTCTTCCAACCAGAACAGTGCTGCCCGCGACGCGCACATCGGTGACCCTCGCTGATTCGTTGCGCGCGGAGGCGCGTTCAAGTTGCGCGGAGAGGTAGAGATCGCTGACGCGGCCGATCTCGACGCCCTGACGGAGATGAATGCGCTGGCCCGCCATCACCGCGCCGCGCTGGACCAGGTAGCTGATGGCACAGCCGGCCGCCGAGCCGGTGGCCGGGTCCTCGCCGCCGTAGAACTGCATGCGGGCGCGCCAGGCGGGCTCCTGTGCGACTGCCTCCGCCTTGACCGGGCCCAGCACATAGAACCAGCGCGCGCCGCGCTCGCGCAGCCAGACAGCGGTCTCAGGCTGGTTCACCCTCAGCCGCGCGAGAGGTTCGATGGAACGCAGCGCCACAATGGCGAAGGCGGTTCCCGTGGAGACAATCCTGGGCGGCAAGGCGGGGTCCAGGTCTTCGACCTCCAGCCCGGTGAGCCGGGCCACCTCCCAAGGGTCCAGCTTCGCGCCAAACTTCGGGTCCGGTTGTGTCATCTCGCCGAAAAGTCCCTCGGCGGCAAAGCGCACCGGCACTGCGCCCACGTTCAGCTTGAGTGTCACCGTGCCACCCTGCATGGTCTCGGGAGCGTCGAGCTTGAGAACGCTGGCCGTGCCCAGCGTGGGATGGCCGGCGAAGTTCAGCTCTTCCTGGGTGGTGAAGATGCGCACCCGCACCCCCTCGGCCTGCTCGACCGCTGGCGCCCTCCGCTCCACAAAGGTGGTCTCGGAGAGGTTGAACTCGCGGGCAATCTCCTGCATGCGCTCGGTGGAGAGGTCGGCACTATTCATCACGACAGCCAGTGGGTTGCCTGCCAATGCTCTCTCGGTAAAGACATCGACGACGGAATACTCGATTGGCTGCATCGCTTGACACCCCCGCTTGTCTTTAGTCTACGGTAGCTTGGGACTCAGGGCTGACCCCTGATCCCCTAACCCCGGGGCAATTGCGGAAGGCAAGGCAGTTCTTCACAGTTTCACAGTCTCACGGTAAATAGGGGGGTGGGGGTACCCCAAAAAGGTACGATGAAACAATCTAACTCCTTTGTTTTGTGCGTATCTGTTCATAAAACCTCCGGGAAAAGCGGTTGAAAATTGGCAGAAAAGCGGCCCCCAAGGCCGTAAATCAGCGTTAAAAGCCTCGAATTGGCGCCTGTTTGGGTGTCCCTGGAGGACGGAACGGTCTGATCCCCGGGTCGGCGAAGCCGAAGTTCGGCGAGTCCGGGGGGCGTTCCCATGATTCGGGGAATCCCGGAGGTCGGCAGTTCCGGTTCGGCGAATGCGAGAGGACCGACCAAAGTCAGGGTAGCAGGATGGCTGAAATAATCTGCAAAATCTGTTCATGCGATTGCCCTGCGATCGCATCCTGCCTTCGATGGCTAACCCTTGACGTGTGCTATAGTGTTTGGCGGGGAATCCTATGACCTTTGAACAGTTTCTGGGCAAGCAATTCCTTGCTGTCCTTGCATGGGATGAGCCGGATAACGGCATTCTTTCTTATCGCTATCCGATGCGGGACCTGGAGATCGAAAACGGCGGCCAGTTGACCGTGAGCGAGTCGCAGATGGCCGCCTTCGTCAACGAAGGCAAGATTGCCGACATCTTCGGTCCGGGCCTGCACACGCTCAACACGCGCAATCTCCCCTTGCTGACCGATTTGATGAACTGGGACAAGGCGTTTGAATCGCCGTTCAAGTCCGAGATCTACTTTTTCTCGACGCGGCTGCAGACCGATCAGAAGTGGGGCACGGCGACGCCGATCACCATCCGTGACAAGGAGTTCGGCGCGGTCCGCCTGCGCAGCTACGGCATCTACTCCTATCGGGTGGCCGATCCGCGCGTCTTTTTCAACCAGGTCAGCGGCACCCGCGACGTTTATTTCGCCGCCGACCTGGAAGGCCAGTTGCGCGACACGATCATCGGCTCCATGACCGAGGTCTTTGCTTCCAGTGACATCTCTTTCCTCGATATGGCCGCCAATCATACCGTCCTCGGCGGGAAGATCGTCGAGCGGATGAAGCCGGCCTTCGCGGCCCTCGGCCTCGGGCTGGAGCAGTTCGTCGTCCAAAACGTCTCCTTGCCCGAAGAGCTGCAAAAGGTCTTCGACCAGCGTGTGGGGATGAATATGGTCGGCGATCTGGGCCGCTACACCTTGTACGCGGCGGCTGAGTCTCTGGATTTGTCCGCGGCCAACACTAGCGGAGCAGCCGGCATGGGCATGGGACTGGGCGCGGGAGCCGCCGTGGCGCAGGTGCTGTCGAACGCACTCAAGCCGTCGATGGGCGCTCCGCAGGCGCCGGCTTCCGCGCCGGTTCTGATCGGCTCTTCAACCGCTGCGGCTTCCGGAGCCTCCAAGTTCTGCATCGATTGCGGAAAGCCCATTCCTCAACTCGCCAGATTCTGCCCGGATTGCGGGAAGGCCCAATGAACTGTCCATCCTGCGGCGCACCCATGCGGCTCAAGCCGGATTTGGAGAGCTACAAATGCGACTACTGTCAGAGCGTCTTCTGCCCGGAGAAAAACGACGACGGCGTGCGCGTCCTCGGCGATTCGGTGGACCAGGAGTGTCCGTTGTGCAGGCTTCCGCTCGTCCACGCCGTTCTGGGCAAGGCCGCAATCCTCTACTGCACCGGCTGCCAGGGCATGTTGATTCCGATGTCGATGCTGGAGGGGCTGATCGCGATGTTGCGCGAAGAGCATGGGGCCGGGGCAACTCCCGGCGCGCCCGACAAGGAAGATTTGCGCCGCAGAATCAACTGCCCCCAATGCCACCGTCCCATGGACGCCCATTTCTATGGTGGCGGCGGCACCGCCGTCATCGACTCCTGCGAAGAATGCAGTCTGATCTGGATGGATCGCGGTGTCCTGATGAGCATCGCCCACGCGTCGGACGTCCGCACTCCGCCTGAGCCGCCGCCTTCGGAGGTCTTCGATTCGCAACCGGCGCAGATTTCCAACGGCCTTGAGGAACAGGTCACAACCAGCCTGATCCTCGACGACGTCATCGATTCGTTATTCAAATGAGGGAGCTAATTGCAAAATTCGTCAAAGGGAACATTTGAAGCGCCAAGGCACGACGTCAGTCGTGCCGCCAATGGCCAATTTACGTTCCGGCTTTAGCCGCTGCGGAATTGTGAGTAACTGAAACACAAACCACAGGGGCTAAAGCCCAACACCATTTTGTTCCTCTTTCGGCACGACTAAAGTCGTGCCCTGACGCTTCTTGCGGTCTCAATTGAATTTTGCAAGAGGCTCGAGGGAAAGAAATTCTCGGACAGCGAGCAACTGCGAAGAGTTCCTTGCCACCGTCGTCGCGATTCCGCCGGAGAGGCTGATTTTCCTGGATGAAAGCGGAGTGACCACCTCGATGACCCGGCAGTGGGGCCGGGCGCCGAAGGGCGAACGCATCGATGAAGCCACGCCCCAGGGCCGCTGGGAGGTGCCGACCACGCTGGGGGCTATGAGCCTGCGCGGCATCGATGCG
>JBEKNI010000077.1:0-11432 GCA_049522975.1 Occallatibacter sp.
AAAGCCTCTCACTGCTGTCTTCACTGCCACAGCACAGGCAATTCGAGGAGAACAGACTCCCGGAATTCTCAAAGTTCTACTGCCACCCCGGCAGAGCCGGGGGATCTCCCCTTTGGATTAGAAACACGGCGTTACGAGGCCGCCCCGAACACCGCATGTTCGAATTGTGTTTGCATGCCTTGTTCGGTTTGCCTCAGAATTATCTTTCCTGCGTGCAACCACATGCGCTTGCCAACTTGCGGAAGAATCACTTCGTACGATTTCTGGCTTTGGAGATCGATCGAAAGCTCTTTTTCTGCCGAAATGACAACTGTGTTTTGCCCACAATGGAAGTCCGAGCTCCCTTTCGGCAAAACAAGGGTCACCCTTGAATCAGTAATGTTCGTCACCAACAGCCGAATAGACTTTCCTTGGCCAACTCCTTCCAATACCAACGAGACCTTGCCTGATTTCAAGCCATTGTCAAGCGTTTGGTTTGTCTGACTCATGGCAAACGGAGTTGCGAGGAAGCAAGTCAGCACTGCAATAGTCACTATAGCGATAGCGTCCCGGCGATTGCACATTAGAAAGAACCTCCGAGCAGATGATACCTCATCCGGGGCGAGGATCACGGCAAGCCGGGAACTGATCCGCGATTTGCCCCTGAGGGTGCGGGTTCAAGGCAAGCGTCTGCGCGCATACAGCAGAAACTCCCGATTGCCTTCCGCGCCAGTGATGGGCGAGGGAATCGTCTCAACCACCACCCAGCCCAGCGAGCGGACGCAATCGGCGACCCTGTCGATGGCCAACTGATGCGCCTCCGGATCGCGGACGATGCCGCCTTTGCCGACGTGCCCGCGCCCAGCCTCAAACTGCGGCTTGACCAGGATGACGGCTTCGGTGAGCATCGACGCTGCGGCGAAGACCGGCTCCAACAGCAGTGTGGCCGAGATGAAGGAAACGTCCATTACCAGCAGCGTGAGTTCGGGGCCTCCCGACTCCGCGGCCAATGCTCCCGGCGCGAGAAAGCGTGCGTTGAAGCGCTCCAGCAGGCGGACGCGCGGGTCGTTGCGCAGCTTCATGGCGATCTGGCCGAAGCCGGTATCGACGGCCGTGATGTGCGCCGCCCCGTGCTGTAAAAGGCAATCGGTAAACCCGCCGGTTGAAGCGCCCACATCCAGGCAGGCGCGGCCCTCGACGGCGATCGGCCAGTGGGCGAGCGCCGCGGCCAGCTTGACGCCGCCGCGGCTGACATAGGGCATATCCTCGCCTAACAGGCGGATCGGCGCGTCCGCCGGAACCGCCGCGCCGGGCTTGTCGATCTTTTGTTCCCGCACCAGAACTCGGCCTGCCAGAATCAGCGCGCGCGCCCGCTCCCGGCTGGGAACCAGCCCCCGCTCGACCAGCAGAAGGTCCACGCGAGTTTTCGCTGCACTGGCCGCCTTCACTGCGCCCTCATTCTTTCCATGGTAGGCCAGAAGCGAGGGTTGGGGCGCCCGAGAATGTCAGCCGTTCTTGCCGGGCGAGGGGGTCTTTGGCTTGGGAATGCCGTGCTGGTGGCAATCCGTGCAGCGGACCCAATGGATGTTGTGCGGGCTGGCGGCACTGGCAAAGGTCGTGTCCATTTTCTCCACGTCGATGCCGCAGTGGGACATCTTCGGATGGCAGCTCTTGCAGGATGCCAGCGCGCTCTGATTGTGGCCGTTGTGGCAGGAGAAGCAGCTCAGGCCCTCGTGGACGCCCATCGGTGTGCGGTCGTCGCCCGAGCCTGCCTGCGAGCCCCAATGATTGGCCGCCGCCGCTGTGCCCGTATCCGGATGCCGCGGCGCATGGCACTGGTAGCAGATCGCCTGGCGCGGGTCCTGACTCATCGTCAGCGCGCGTGCGCCGTCGTACAACTGCGGAATCGGCAGCGCGGCCGCGGCAAAGTGCATCCTCTCCCGGCGGTCATAGAAGGCCAGCGAATCGCGAACCGGCGCGCCCGCCATGGAGATGCGGCTGGCGGGCCTGGTCTCCGGCGAGCCTTCGCGGTGAATCCAGTGGCAGCTCTGGCAAGGGATTGCCGGCTGACCGGCCAATTCAGGGCGAGTCAGATGCCAGGGCCCCCGCGCGTTCTGCGGCTGCACCAGTTCCCGAATCGAGCCGTCGAAGTGCATCCCGTGGCAGCGCAGGCAATCCTCCATCAGGCGCTGCTTCGAGTTCTGCGCCGGGGTGGTAAAGATCTGCGCATAGGTCGCGCTGTGCGGGCCCGCATGCCACGACGCAAACTCCTGCCGGTGGCAGTTCTGGCAGTTCGGAACCATATCCAGCACATCCCGATTGCGCAGCCGGACCCCCTCCGGAATTGTGCCGAAGAAATGCACCCGGAGATGGCGCAGCTTGGTCGCCAGGCTCGCCTCGTGGCAGTCCATGCAATTCACTTTCTGGTGCGGTGAGCCATGCACTACGCTGACATAGGCGGCCATCTCGTGACACTTGGCGCAGCCCTGGCCATACTGCGATGTGTAGTAATATGAAGCTCCATAAACGCCGCCGAGCGCCAGCAGAGCCGCTAGGCCGCCCGCCATTGCCGCAAGCCGCAAGAGTCGCCTCATGAGCGGAATCCCGTGCCCTTCCAGTTACGGACCAGCGCATTCGATGCGTAGTAGGCGACGGCCATGATGGTCAGCGCCGGATTGAAGCCTCCGTTGGTCACATGCACGCTCGAATCGATGACGAAGAGATTGTCCACATCGTGAATCTGGCAGAACTTGTTCACCACCGAGCCATGCGGATCGTTGCCCATGCGACAGGTTCCGGCCTGATGCTGGCTGGCGGAGACCAGCTCGGGTTTGCCGGCCATCAGCGAGGTGCTCACCGCGCCGGCCTCCTTGAGCCAGCCTTCGGCGCGGCGGGCCTGCATCTCTCCGATCTCGAAGGTGTGGGGATGGACGTTGCCGGAGAGGCGCGCCACCGGCAATCCCCATTTGTCGCGCACGGTCGGGTCCAGGGACATGCGGCCCTCGGCGGTGGGAATCTGCTGCGTCGGCCCCATGACGACGATGGTCCGCCGGTGCCATTCCCGCATCGCCCGCTTGTGGCCCAGCCCCCAGCGTGGCGTGTTGGCGGGCAGACGGTCGATCATGTGAATCGGCAGGCGGATGAATTCATTGGCCAGCATCCCTCCGCCGCGGAGTCCCGGAGTGCCGTGGTTGTAGTCGCTGACCGCGATGGTCGCGCCCGGTCCCAGGTCGTCGTAAGTGTCGAAGTCGAAGTAGCCCACAGCGCCGGTATAGTGATGGCCTTGCAGGTGGCGGCCGACCTGGTCGTAGCGGTTTCCCAGCCCTTGCGGGAAGAGGCGGCTCTGGGAATTGAGCAGCAGGCGGGCGGACTCGATGGCGCAGCCGGAGACCACAACAATGTCGGAAAGCTGCTCCTGCAAGCGTCCGTCGGCATCAAAGTAGGCCACGCCGCGTGCGCGGCCCCGATCATCGGTGAGGACCTCCTTCACCATGCACTCGGTGCCCAGTTCGCAGTTGCCCGTGCCGAGCGCGATGGGAATCACGGTATTCTGCGAGCCGTTTTTGGCATCCACTTCGCAGGCGAATCCGCAACACCAGCGGCAGCGCATGCAGGGCCCGCGTCCGTTATAGGGAACGCTGTTGCGGGCCATGGGAATATGGAAGGGATGCAGACCGAGGCGCTTGGCGGCCGGCTCCAGGATCTCCCACTCGCGCCCCGGGGGCAGAGGCGGCATGGGCAGGGGACGCCGGCGCGGGCCGTGGAAGGGCGTGGCGGAGTAGTCGCCGGAGATGCCGATCTCGTATTCGGCCTTCTCGTAGAACGGCTCCAGGTCGTCGTAGGAGATGGGCCAGTCCTCGAGCGAGCTGTCCTGCGGCGCTCCATAGGTCGAGCGCATACGGAAGTCCTGCGGCAAGTAGCGCCAGGCCTGGGCTCCGTAGCTGAGCGTTCCGCCGCCCACGCAGGCGGCGTCGTTCTGATAGATGCCCTCGCTGGGGAGCGCGGTGTGCGGCACGCCGCTCTTATCTACCCAGACGCGGGGGTTGCCGTCGTCCTCCGGGCCGAAAGCATTGCCCAGCACGGTCACTCTCTGATTGCGCAGGTCGTCCTTGCGGCAGTCGTTAGCGGTGTACCACTTGCCGCGCTCCAGCAGAACAACGCTCAGGCCGGCGGTCGCCAGCTCCTTGGCGACGATGCCGCCCGCTGCGCCCGCTCCGACGACGACTGCGTTCACGCGCTTCATTGGGGCGAGCCCTTTCTCAGGTCGTATTGCGCACGGCCCAGCGGCGGCGGCTCGGGCAGGCCCAACATCCGCCAGCTCACGGCGTCGCGATTGCCGCCGTGGCGCGGCGAGCCGTAGTAGCCTTCCAGGGTGTGCTCGCGCACCAGCTCAAAGAACGCGCGGTCCTGCTGCTCGATCGCTCTGGCAATCTCAAGCTGTTGCGGCGGAGCAAGCTCAGACAGTTCCCTTCCGAAGCGCTCGACGCTCATTCTGCCGGCCCTTTCCAGACCATCCCGATAGGCCTGCTGACAGCGGCGGTAGTGGCGGATGAGCTGGCGGTCGATGTAGTTGAGCACACCGGCCTGCGAGGCGCTGGGAAACTCATCGGCGGGGACGATCTGGTCGCAGATGGTCGCCAGCGCGCGCGCCTGGCCTTCGCTCAGGAACTCCCAGCTTCCCCGTTTGCCGGGAGCGCAGCCAACAGCCAGCGCCACGCCGCCCATGGCCACAAACTGACGGCGGGTCAGGAGCGCGCCATTTTTCCTGGATCGCATCGCAATTCACCCCGAAGCAGGCACAGATCGGAAGAGGCCGCTCGAAGGCCGATCCGGCCATCCCGGCAAGCGCGGTTCTCGCACAATACTTGTCGCGCCGGGCTGACTGGGTCTGTGCCGTGAGTCACTCTTCAATGCCGGGAAACAACCGGCTTCCGCCGGCTCCGGTTGAGTCGTCCGGGAGCTTGTTGAAAGAGTAACTTTCGAGGCGGGAGCCAGGCGCAGAAAAAACCCAGGGGCCATTCCCCAAATGAGGGATGGCCCCTGGGCTCTCTTGATTCATATGCTCCTGGGGATCCGCTCTATTGCAGCGAACCCGGATCCTGCTGCTTGCAATCGAGAAGCGAGGAGGAAGGCTCCACAGTCGTTCCCGCAGGGGCTCCAACCACTTGATACCCTCCCGGCACGTCGGGCAGGTTGCAGGGTTGGCCGTAACCCGGAACGCGGCTCACGTAGTTGTCGTTGTTGCTTCCACTCTGGGCGTTATCCGAGCTGACGCGCACATCCACAATGTTGCCCTCGACCAGCACCGTGGTATCCACAATGTCGTAGTCGGTGCGGATGATGGTCAGGTAGGGACTATCCGGCGAGGCCACATAGACCTTGCCGTAGCTTGAATTCTGAGTGGAAACGACGGTGCGCGGGTGGCCCAGGACAGGCAGCGCCGCCTTCTCTACCGTGTGGCTGCTCAGGTTCACGATGGAGACGGTGCCGTCGGCCTGGTTGGCGGTGTAGGCGCGGCTGCCGTCGAAGAGAACAGCCACGCTGGCGGGATTTTTGCCCACTGGAACCGTGTAGGTGGTTCCGAAGCCGCCGGTGATCGCGCCGCAGGCGGCATAGGTGGTGCAGTTGTTATTCGCGTAAGTGTTGGCGTCGTTGCCATACTCGTCCAGGGTCACGTCGATGATGCTGATGGTGTTGCTGTCATAGTTGGCGACGACAAGCTGCTGCGTGGCGGCATTGTATTCGGCATAAACCGGACCCGCCGGAAGCGGGATCGAAGGGTGACAGGTGACCCAATGGCCGTTTTGATTCTGAAACGGAGTGCAACTGTCCAGCGTGTTTTCCTGAACGTTGATGACGGTGATCGACCCGCCGGCATTGCCGGCATCGCCGCCCCGGTTGAGGACGAAGAGCCGGCTGCCGTCGGAGCTCTGCACGGCGTAGACCGGGCAATAGCCCAGCGGAATTTTGCTCGAAACCGTATAGCTGGCGAATTCAATTCCATCCGCCTCGCCATTCACTCCAACTGTAGAGGGCGAGATGTTGCACGCCACGCCGCTTGCGATGTTGGCCCCCAGGCCCTGGCTGTTTCCCTGGCTGATACCGAAGACGCGCTGGCCAAAGCTGGGAGAGCCGGCAATCGTCACCGGGGTGGGCGCCAGCGGAATGGAGCGCAAGAAAGTCCGTGGGGCTCCGGTGAAAACATCCACGCCGCTGGAGCCGAGCGACTGTGAGCTGACCGGCGGGCAGGCGCCGGCTGTGATGCACAGGTCGGAGGCCCACAGCGCGGTTTGCGCGACGTACAAATTCAGCGGCTGCGCGGTATCGGGCAGCGTGGTGTAAACGATGCTCTTTTCCTGCAAGCTGCTGGAAACAGGAAAGTAGGTCAGCGTGCCGTCGCTATTGAGGGTGTAGCTGGTGCCGCCGGATGCGTCCACGCCGAAGGTGCTTGGGGCCGGGCCGATGGGAGCCTCGGCCATGATCGTATCGCCGGAGTAGTCGATGATTGTGGCGATGCCCGGCGCACTGGGCGAAGGGGCTGAAACCACCACCGCCCACGCTTGCGGTTGCGCGGGCGGCCCGCTGGGGTTGACGGGCGTAATCACTGGGCGGTAGGTGTTGCCGCAACCGGCAACCAGGGCCGCAGCCGCAATCGCCGCGCCCGCCTGAACCAACCGCAGACGCGCCTGGCAAAGATTCATGCGAAAAAACCTCATTCAGTTCTTTCCTGCTTCCTTCGTGATTGTAAATCAGGGGCCCGGGGCATGAGCGCCCTCCGGCTACGTCTTGCAGGGCAATCGCATAAACAGACTTTGCAGATTATTTCCGTGATCCTGCTACGCTGAACTTTGGTCGGTCCTCTCGCATTCGCCGAACCTCGAGTGCGCCAAACCCCGGTATTCGCAGAACTTCGGCCTCGCCGAACCGGGCTTCAGACCGCTCCGTCCTCCAGCAACACTGCCAAACAAGCGCGAATCCAACACTTTTGACGCCGATTTACGGCCTTTGGGGCCGCTTTTCCGCCAATTTTCAACCGCTTTTCACGGAGATAATATGAACAGATGCGCACAAAACAAAGAAGTTAGATTGTTTTATCGTCCCTTTTTGGGGTACCCCCCACCCCCTATTTACCGTGAGACTGTGAAACTGTGAAGAACTGCCTTGCCTTCATGCAATTGCCCTGCTACGTCTTGGATGCAACAGGAGGGCGCAAGGCTATCCGCAGGGCCAAACTCCGTTCCCCGCGCGTCCATTCCTCGCCAGGAATCAGCGCCCAACCACCTCCACAATCGCGCTGTCCAGCCCGCTCCAGGCTTGCGCGCCCTCGTGCGTAAACTTGCCTGCCGCATCATTCCAACCGAGGCGGGTGACCGAACCGGCGCCTTTCTCATAGGCATAGGTCTTGCCGTCGTCGGAGAAGAGCGTGAAGCTCACATCCGCGCCGGCATAGACGCGCACCTTGGAGATCGCTTGCGCCTGGTGCGTGCTTTCCACCGCAACGCCCATGGGAATGATCGACCCGGCTCGCACGAACAGTGGAAGAGTGTCGATGGGAGCGGCAACTGTGACGGTCTGTCCGCCCTTCAGCCGCTCGTTGGTCCAGTAGTTGTACCAGTCAGCCCCGGCGGGCAGGTAAACCTGCCGGCTGGTCGCGCCCTGTTCGGTCACCGGAGCCACCAGAAAGGCGGGACCGAACATGTACTCGTCCCTGAGGTCGGCCACCTTGGGGTCATCAGGGAAGTCCAGCGGCAGGGCGCGCATAAACGGCGCTCCGGTCTGCCAGGTCTTGTAGCCAAGCGAGTAAATGTACGGCATTAACTGGTAGCGCAGACGCAGATATTTCTCCAGAATCGGCTCGGCCTGCTTGCCATAGGACCACACCTCATTCGAGCCCCGGCTGCCGTGCGTGCGGAAGATGGGCAGAAAGGCCGCGTACTGAAACCAGCGGGTGTAAAGCTCCGGATAATCGTCGTATCCACCCACGTTGGCACGGGCATCCGAGGGGTCAAGCAGAGGCGGGTGAGCCGGATGATGCTCCCCGGCCATATACTGCCAGCCGCCGGTGTCGTTCGACCAGTAAGTAATGCCGGAGGCGGCAAAATCGAGGCCGGTCGGTATCTGGCGCCGGAAGGTGTCCCAGGTAGGGAAGATGTCGGAGGACCAGAAGATGGCTCCGTTGCGCTGCGCGCCCAGCCAGGCGTCGCGGGAAAGAATCAGCGCCCGCCGGCCCGGCTCGTCCTTGCGGAAGCCGTCATAAAGCGCCCCGGTGTGGAAGAGCGGGTAGACGTTGAAGAACTGCGTGCCGGGCCCGATGTGGAAATAAGCGCCGTTGGGCGGCAGATCCGGCTCGGTCTCGTCGGCCCACAGCGAATCGAAGCCCTGGCTGATAATATCCTCGTGAATCGTCTTCCAGTACCAGGCCGCTGCGTCCGGGTTAGTGGTGTCGATATCCGATCCGGCGTGGTCATACGGCTCTCCGTCAATCGGCGCGCCGTCCGCCTTGTGAATCAGCCAGCCCTTCGCCAGCAAGCCGGCGTAGTAGCGGTCCTCGGGAACAAAGCGCGGCCAGACGCTGATCATCGTCTCGAAGCCCATCTCGTGCAATTTCTTGTTCATTGCCGCCGGATCGGGCCAGAACCTCGAGTCGAAGTCGAACTGGCCCATCTTGGTGTAGTAGAACCAGTCCACCACCATCACGTCGGCCGGAAGATGGCGGTCGCGATAGCCCTGGGCTACGTCCAGCACCTCCTTCTGGCTGCTGTAACGCTGCTTGCACTGGATGTAGCCGTAGGCGGCCTTGGGCAGCATCGGGGTGGGGCCGGTCAGCAGCCGGTAGCCCGCGTAGATCTCGTCCGCCGTGGCGCCGGCAATCACAAAGAAGGAAACCCGGTCGCCCACCTGCGAGCTCCAGAGGGTCTGCTCGTTGAAGCCGGGATAGATCGTGGTCTTTGAGGGGTTGTCCCAGACTAGGCCGTAGCCCTTGTTCGTCACCACAAAGGGCACGCAGGTGCTGGGAGCGGCCGCGGCCAGATAATCGTTCCAGCAGCGCACCGCGTGGCCGCGATGGTCGAGGAAACCCTCATGGTTCTGGCCTAGGCCGTAGTAGTGCTCATCGTCGGGCGAAGCAAAGGTCGCGCCCACTGTGTAGAACTCCGCGTCCGTCGAGCGGCGGTCGCGAGCCACATCGGCCGTGCCATCCTTGGTGTTGGGGACGGCCTGCGCCCAGCCTGTCAACTCCAACAGCTTTTTGCCCTCCGGCGTGGTGAAGGTGATGTGCGCGCCCGGAGTCGAGGGGCCGAAAAACTTACCGGCATCGCCCCAGTCGACGGGCTGGTCGGGATCCACCGTGACCACCATCCGCGCGGACTTGTACACATCGGCTGCTCCGGTCCGGCTGGCGCTCCAGCCCTCGACTGCCGGCGTGGCGATAAAGCCATAGCCCGGTGCGGCCAGCGCGGGGTCGTGCTTCAGACTTAACGTCACGCGCAGAATATTGGGCGCATACGGCTCCAGCACAATCGTCTCGCCCTTGCGGTCAAGTTCTAAGCGCTGGGCGGGATTCTGCGCCAGAACGCCAGTTGTGGTGAGAACGATTCCGGCCAAAACGGCATGAGCGAGTGAAAACCTTTTCATCGAAATCTCCAGAATGCCACCGGCGCCTGAAAAAGCGCCACGCAGTCGAGTGTAAACCGAAGCCCCCGGAGCTTGCAGTGAAAAGTTGGTGCGCCTTCCCCGCCCAGCGCACAGACGATACGATAAGGCGTGGCTCACTCAAAGCTGGTCTGGCAATCGAAACTGGTGCTGCTCCTGGTACTACCGTTTGCGGGTGCGGGCGTAGTGCTCCAAAGCCACTTCTTTGGGGAGAACCTGCCGCAAGTCGCCATCTGGACCCTGGGCCTGAGCCTGATCTTCGGAATGGTGGTCATTCAGTTGCGCGCGGCCACTCCCGGCGCGGCCTTCACCGGCGCGGTCCTCACCGCCAGCCTGATGTTTTCCACCGCGACGTTTCCCTATCAGCCGTGGCGAACGGCATTGGTTCCGGTGCTGGCGGTCTTCCTTCTCTCCTTCTCGGCCACCCGGCTGGGCCGGGAACAGAAGGAGCGGTTGGGAACAGCGGAGCGGCGGCAAGGGCGAACTGCGGCGCAGGTGGCAGCCAATCTGGGCGTGGCGGCGATTGCATCTAGCGAATTGGTACAGTCCTGGCTCACCGATTCCGGCTGGTTTTCGCGCGCCGGCCAGGTGCCCACGCTCCTGTTTGCCGTCGGCCTGGCGGCGCTGGCCGAAGCTGCGGCGGATACCGTCTCCTCGGAGATAGGCCAGGTGCTGGGCGGCCAGCCCAGGATGATTACGAGCCTGCGCGAAGCCGAACCCGGCACCGACGGAGCCATCAGCCTCATCGGCACTTTGGCCGGAGCGGCAGCCGCGGTTCTCGTCGCCCTGGCCGGAACTCTGGCGCTCGGCGGCGGCTCGGCGATCTTCTGGATCAGTTGCACGAGCGGCGTCTTTGGCCTCTTCTTCGACAGCCTTCTGGGAGCAACGCTGGAACAGCGCGGCTGGCTGAACAACGATGGAGTGAATTTTCTGTCAACCGCCAGCGCGGCGGCCTTGGCGCTGGGAGTGCTGGCCCTGCTGCCGCATTCCGGAGTGATGTGATCTCGTGTCCCCTCCCTATTCGCAAGGTGCGCGAAAAGAATCGCGGCTCCCGGCTAATCCAGGTTTAGAATGATGATCGAGCGGACACATGGCAAAGACAGTTTTGGAAAATCTTAGGGCCGAGGCAGAGCAAATTCGGAAGCTTCTAAAAGAGTTATTGGCGCTTTCGTCAATCGAGAGAGATCGCGATTCTCGTACTTCCGGTCTTGTTTTTCTCAATGGCGACTTTTGGTGGACTCCACTCAAAGAACCGGGGCGCCAAATCCAAGCCAAGGTCTTGGAGGAATATCGCAGGTTTTACTCGACAATACGCGTGTTGCTGCGAGAACAGCCCGAGGACTCTCTTGGGAAAATGGCGGAGGCAGACGGCACTATCCTTAAGTTGATCCAACAGCAGGGTGCGCTCTGCACAGCGGACTGCAACTCATATTTCACACCTGCGGATGAGGCTCTCGAATCGCTGATTGGCCTGCTCGACCGGCTTTACGGACAACCCGATGGGAGAGCGCAATTTGTGCCTGACACTAACGCGCTAATCTCTAACCCTGCCATTGAGAAATGGAAATTTGACGAGGCTGATCAATTCTCAATTATTTTTACGGCGCCGGTGCTCTCCGAGTTGGATAGCCTCAAGGTCAACCATCGGAATGAGGCTGTGCGCGAGAAGGCCGAAAGGGTGAGTAAGTATCCACCGGCAGAGCCGGTGGCTTTACGGTTGCTGGCCCCTCAAAGGGGCCTGACCGCAACCGTCCGAAGCAAAAGCAAGAACAAAAGCAAAAGCCTCTCACTGCTGTCTTCAC
>JBEKNI010000078.1:0-11078 GCA_049522975.1 Occallatibacter sp.
TTCAATCAAGGCAAATAGCTCATTTAACTGCGGTTACGCAACGCAGGCTGCAAAAAGCGGGGAAAGTCCTGGGGTTCTTCGACGCCGCTAAGCTCCGCTCGGAATGACAGCGGTGAGGGTGGGGCACCCAGTTCTGCTTGAGGCCGGGATGCAATCAGGGCCTGAAGTAGGCGCTCAGCGTCAGCGCCAGAAGAATCAGGCCGATGGCAATGGCTGTGTATCCCACGACTTTGGAAAAGTTGATCTGCCAGATCCCTGGCGCGGGCGCGATTCTCTGTTCAAGTTTTCCCTGGGCCGCAAGCCTTTCATACTCTTTGGGGCGCTTGAGCTTGAACTCTTCCTCGCTCTCCACGCCGGTGAAGATCACTAAGTCCATGGGGAAACTATCCGGGCGCAGGTGGGTGTTGACGAAGTGGATGGAGAAGATGAAGAGGATGGCGAGCAGTCCTTCTTCGCTGTGAATCACCAGCACGGCGTTCAAGGCCCAGCCAGGCAAAAAGTGCGCGAAGAATGGAGCAAACCACATCGCATAACCTGAAAAGCCAATAACTACCATGCCCCAGAAGACTGCCCAGTAATCGAATTTCTCCCAATAGGCGTAGCGTTCGAACTGCGGCTTCGGTCCCAATCCCACGAACCAGCGAAGATGACCGAAGAGGTCCTTCACATCCTTCCAGTTAGCGACCATGGAGGTTGGTCCCCAGAAGATTCCTTTTTCGTGATGGACCAGTGAGCGAGTAAGAAGGTCCTTGACGTGGATAAGAAACGCGACAGTCAGGACAAGGGCGCAGAACTTATGAAAGAAGAGAATCGCGCCGAATCCGCCGACGCCTTTGGCCAAGCCGCGGGCCCAGATGCTCTCGCTGAATCGCAGGGGCAGTCCGGTTGCCGCCAGCCCGAGAAAGCTGGTGAAGAGGGCGGCATGGAGGTATCTCTGCGCCCGCGTGAAGCGCATGAAATGCCGGCCTCCGGCGCGGTACTGTTTGCCATCTTGATTTTCGGATTGGGCCGGATCAGACATTCTTTTCTCCTTCCGCGGATTTTTTCTTGAGCTGGTCGTATCGCGAGCGGATCAGCCACAGCAGGGTGTGAATCACAAAGAACGTCAGTGTGCCGGCCAGCAAAAGATTCATAAACAAGCGAACGAAGTAAAGCGCCGGATTCAGCTTGCGATTGCGCGCGTTGGCATGAGGCTGATACTGCACGAAGCTCAGGTTGGCGCCCGCGTGGCACCTGCCGCAGGTGACGACGAGATTCGTCGGAGCTATTGGGGAGCGGGGATCGGATGCGGGCAGGACATCATGCGCTCCGTGACAGTCCCAGCAGCGCGCCGTCTCGACATAACCGCCCAGCGCGCCTAACTGGGAGTGAAAAGTATCCCGGTAAGTGGATAACTTATCCTTGTGACAGGAGCCGCAGATGGGCGTGGATTGCATGCGGAAGGCCGCCTCGGTGGGCTGTAGAATGGCGTGAGCGGTATGGCAGTCCGAGCATACCGGCGCATGAAGATCGCCGGCGGCGACGGCCTTGCCATGCACGCCGCCCATATAGTTAGCGGTAATTCCCGCATGGCAATTACCGCACGTTTTGGGAATGTTGGTTTTATAAGTGGGACTCTGCGGGTCTTTGTGGCTCAGGATGTGATGCGAGCCGTGGCAGCTCTGGCAGTTAGCCGCCACCAGCAACCCCTCCTTGCTGAGCGCAAAGCCGTGGATGGAGTCAATATACATGGGAAAAACATTGGGCAAGCCATGTTTCTTCGCCATAACATCGCTGCCGTGACAAGCGCCGCAGGTGCGCGGAACATTGAGCGGATAGACGGCCGAGCGCGCATCGTTCTTGGGAAAGATGGTGTGGGCGTCGCCGTGACAACTGGTGCAGGGATGCTCGGCTTTGACGGAATGCACGCTGCCGGCGAGGCCGGCAGCCTGATCGGCGTGGCAGCTCTCGCATTTGACCGGCGTGATTTGATCCGGGTGCGGATAGTCCTTGATGGCAGTGTGGCAATCGCCGCATTTCAGGCTGCCGTGAATGCTGGCGCCGAAAATCTGCCCGTCCACGCTGATGCTATGTCCGGAGGCGTCCTGAAAGCCCTTGTCCCCGTGGCAGGCGAGACAATCCGTCTCCGCCTTGGCGGCGCGCGGCGCTCCGGCAACCAGAAGCGCCGCCAGAGCAATCGCGAGGAAGGAAGCAGTTTTCATTCCGGCTCCGATTCTCGATTCAACGTCCCAGCCAGAACAAGCGCCCCGCTACTTTTGCAGGGTGCGGATGTAGGCAATCACATCCTTGATCTGCGCGTCGGTCAGCTTGCCGCTATAGGCTGGCATCCTGTTCTTGCCGTTCTTGGTCGAGGCGATGAACTGGGCATCGGAGGCTTTGACCATCGCAGGATCCTTGAGGGAGAGGATCTTCATGGTCTTTCCCATCGGCGTTGCGGCCAGGCCGTCGGCCCCATGGCACATGGCACATTTGGCTTTGTAGGTGTCAGCGCCGGGGGCTTGCCCGAAGGCAGGGACCGCAATGAAAGCGGTCAGCAGGATGATAGCCATCGCTCTGATTTCTTGAGTCATGGTGTTGCTCCTTGACCGGAGAATCAAGGACCGGAGTTTTAGAGCCGGCCTCCTGGCGGTTTCCCGATCAGTACCTGTCATATAGGCCAAGTTGCGCCGTCGGAAGTGACGCCGGTCACAGATGGGGAGGAATGTACCCGTCTTCCGAGCCGGCGAACCGCAATTCATCGAAGACGATTTGCCGTTTCATCCAATCTGGCGCGGCAAAACTGCGGGCGTCCGGAAGTGATACAGGTCACATGCCGCGATGCGTCCAGTCAAGCATACTAGGGGCGCTGCTTGAGGACACAATTTATGGGCATTATGGGCACAGTTGCGGTACCCGAAACAAGAACGATGCTGACCCTTCCTGGCGACGCGGTGCGCCAGATTCAATGGCGTTTTGCCGACCGGTTCGATTTGCAGATGCTGGTGCAGTCGGCGCGCGGCGTGGCGCGGGGAACCGTGGCGCGGCTGGTGGCGGCCGGGGAACGAAATAGCCACGAGTGGACGCCGGGGAAGGCCGAGATGATGGAGGCGTTTGACCGCGCCGGCGTCACGGCGGCCTTCATGGAGCCGGAAGAGGGCGGATTCATCGCCGGGCCAAAGAATCTGGCGTTGGGTCTGTCGGCCTTCGAATTGGCCTGGGTGGACGCGGGCGCTGCCACGGCAAGTCTGGCTGGCTTCCTGGCACTTTCGCCGATTCACGAGCGCGGCACGGCGGAGCAGGTGAACCGCTACAAGAGCCTCTCCGCGCCTCCGCAGCCGGGCGAGGATCGGAAACCCTGGCGCGGAGCTTTCGTGCTCACCGAACCCATCCCCTATGTCGGCGTGGACGCCAGCATGTTGAGCGGCAGGGTGCGCGTGGCCGAATGGAGGGAGGGCGAAGAGCCTTGGCTGCAGGTGGACAAACGCGGTCGCTTCATCACCAACATCGCCTTCGCCAACTTCGTCACCGCCGCGGTGATCTCCGACGACCCGCGCATCAAGGGCAGTTGCTTCGTCATTCTGGAGGAGACCGACGAAGGCATCTTCGACCACGGCACCCCCACCAAGAAGCTGGTTCACCAGATGTCCTCGACCGGCGACCCGATCTTCAATATGAAGGTTCCCGCCAGCCGCATCGTGGGCGGCTACACCGTGAAGGACGGCGTAATCATCCCCAACTTCAACCACGGCGAAGTGATCGATGCGGTCTTCCGGCGCACCCGCGTGCCGGTGGGACTGATGTCGGCGGCCAAGCTGCTCTCGGCCGTCGAGCCGGTAATTCGCTATCAGCGCGGGCGCTTCCGCGGGGCTGAAGGAACCAAGCCCGGTTCGGTGCGTTATGAGCAGGGCATCCAGCAACGCGAAGACGCGCTGCACCGGCTGGTCGATGTCTGGGCCACCGGCGAAGCGGCCACGTCGCTGGGCTTTGCCACCGCGCGGCTCTTCGACGAGCTGGACCCGCTGGAAAAGCAGAAGGCGGCGATTCTGAAGGAGCGCGGCATCGCGGGCGGGCGCGCCGAGTTGAAGGCGCTGCGAGAGAGCGAGCAGCGAGCCATCGAGTTATTGTCGCTGAGCGAAAATGATCCGCGTAGAGTTGAACTCGAGGCCGACCCGCTCGTCCAATACGTGCTCAAGGATGCCGAGGCCAACGTCACCTGTCCGGCCACCAAGCTATGGAATACCGGCCATGGCTCCAATATGCTGCGCGAAGCCGTCAGCCTGATGGGCGGCTACGGCATCACCGAAGATTGTCCCGGCTTCCTGGGCAACAAGTGGATGGATGCCCAACTGGAAGCCACTTACGAAGGCCCGGAAGCGGTGCAGCGCCGGCAGATGACCGTCACCATGACCTCCGAAGTCTTTCTGGCCCTCTTCCGCGGCTGGACCTCCGAAATGCGGCGTATCGCCTCCACGCGCCCCGGCACGGGCGCGTGCACGCTGGCCTCGGCGATGCAGATGTGGCAATGGACCCTGAATCACCTGCAAAAAGCCTCCGACCCAGCGGGCGGCAAGCTCTATCACGGACAGCGCCAGGGCGTGACCTTTGCCCTGGCCGATGCGCTCTGCTGGCTGGTCGCCTCACGAGCGCAAATTCTCGATGTGCTCGAACTCGAAGCGCGCGGTCCCGCCGATCCGGTCGCTTCCGAAGGCCTGGAAGGCACCGTGCAATTCCTCAGCGACCTCTGCCACACGCAGGCGGCAGCGGCGGCTGGCGAGGTCTCGCGCATCTGCGCCGAGCTGGTCTTCGGCTATAACTGCCATCCCTCCTGGGACGAGGGGGAGCATCGCAGTTGCTTCCTGGCCAGCGAACTGGATGAACTCGAAGAGACCATGCCGGGGATCTCGGCCTTTGCACTGGATGTACTGGAAACCGACGGCACTCACCCGCAGAAGGCCGGACCTTGCGCGGGCTGTGCCGGGAATGAAGATTTTCTGCGCTTGCAAAGCAGATTGACGGCCTGTCTGACGGGCTCGCGGCTGGCCAAGGATCGCGCTGCGGAGACGGTCAGCAAGGTGATGATTCCCGAGGCGCTGGATTATCCGGCGTGAAGGCAGTGGTCAGTAATCAGTGATCAGTGGTCAGCTTGATTCTTGTACAACAAACTGGCGCCTCACACTCCCCGCGTTTTTGTTTTTGCGGCTAGGGTGGGAGACCAAGAACCCAAAGCGGTAGAGCTGTGAGGAGACTGGCATGAGCGTGGAAACCACAACCACCGACCCCCCGGAGATCGACCGCCAGTCGATGGAAGTGGACATCGCCTGCGCCGGCTTTGGCCCGGCAATGGGCGGCTTCCTGACGACGATCACCCGCGCGTGGAATGAGAATCCCGCCGATCCGGCCTTCGAGAGCCGCGTGACGCCGGGAATGCCGTTGCAAGTTCTCTGCTACGAGCGCGCCGACGAGATCAGCGCCGGGGTCAGCGGAGTGGTCACGCGCGGGCAGGCGATTCGCGCGAGTTTCCCTGCCCTCGACCCAGCGGAAATTCCCATGGCCGTCGAGGTCAAGAGCGAGCGGGTGATGTACCTGCTGGACCCTGTTGGCGCCAGTCGGCGTTCGCTCACTCTGCGCGCGGCTGACGCTGCCTTGCGCGCAGCAGGACGGCTCGCCGGAGTGAAGGACTACGCATTCGAGCTGCCCTGGACGCCGGCGTTCCTCAACAAGCACGGCGGCCTGGTGTTATCGATTGGCCAATTCAACCAGTGGGTCGGCTCGCAACTGATGGCTACCGGCCTGGTGCAGATCTGGCCGGGCACGCCGGTCAGCGGGTCGCTCGTCTCCGGCAAGAAAGTCGAGGGCTTGCGCCTCGCCGATCAGGGCGTCGACAAGTTTGGTGCGTCTGCCGACGGCTTTATGGCTGGAATGGATGTGCGCGCGCAATTGACTGTTGTCGGCGACGGGCCGGTCGGCGCCGTCGGCCAGGCTCTCGACGAAAAGCTCGGCCTGCCCGAGGGCCACGCGCACCGCGAATGGGCGCTGGGCATGAAGTTCGTCATCGAGCTGCCGGAGGGAAGCACGCTGGAGCCGGGAACCGTCTGGCACAGCTTCGGCTACCCGGAGCCGGAGATCTTCGGCTTCCTCTACGTGCATCCGGAGCGGCTGGTCTCGGTCGGCATCTTCGTTCCCTCATGGATGCACGACCCTTCGCGCACCGCCTATCGCTATTTGCAGCACTACATTCAGCATCCCGCGCTGTGGAAGGTCCTGAAAGATGGCACCCTGCGCTCGTGGGGCGCGAAGTCTCTGGAGGAGTCAGGCCGCCACGGCGAGCCGTTTCTTTCTGGCGATGGATTCGCGCGGATCGGCGAGGGCTCCGGCTCGACAAATATGCTTACCGGCTCGGGTGTGGACGAGGCCTGGGCGACAGGCGCGCAACTGGGCGAAGCGGTGATCGAATTGCTGCGCGCCGGCAAGCCGTTCACGCAAGAGAATCTTGCCGCAACTTATGAAATCCGCCGCCGCGCAAGCTGGGTCGAGCGCGGCGCAAAGGAAGCCGAGAACGCCCGCAACGGATTTCAGAACGGGATCGTCAAAGGCATGATCGGCATGGCGCTGGCCGGCTTGACCGGCGGCAGGCTCTCGCTCGGCGTGCACATTCCCCCGCCGCACAAACAGATTCGCCCCTTCTCTTCGCGCTCGCCGGAGGGCCTCAAACTTAAAGAAGCCGCGGCGCTGGCTATCGCCGATGGCCGCTCGTTGCACGATGCGCTGCTCTCGGCGCGAGGCTGGCCGGAGATTCCCTTCGATGGCCGCCTGCTGGTCACGCAGCAGGATGCGCTGCTGATCGGTGGCAAGGTGCAGGCCATGCCCGGCTTCGCCGATCACGTCGTCTTCCGCGACGCTGGTCTGTGCATCGCCTGCGCGGAGAAGACTTGCATCGCCATGTGCTCGGGCCAGGCCATCACGCTGGGTGAGAACGGCGCGCCCGCCTTCGAGCGCGAGAAGTGCGCCCACTGCGGCGCATGCCTATGGAACTGCGGCCAATCGCCGGATGGCGTTCGCTCCAACATCGAGTTCCGCGCCGGGGCGGGCGGGCTGCACTCGGCGGAAAACTGACAATTATCGACACTCTCCGCAACAATTGCTCCGCGTATGTGTTGTGAAGAATGTGGGCTTCTGCCCCTGAGGGAAAGTGCGATGAAGAAGATCGTTGCCGTATTCTGCCTCCTGCTTAGCACCGCCGCCTTGTATGCAAAAGACAAACCCAACCCAGCTGATTTCAACATTAAGATTCATATCTCCGCGACTCAGCTTATTCCCACAAATGACTTACCCACTCTCGTTGCCGAGACAGTGTTGGATGGAAAGAAGGTCAAGCTTGCGGGAAATATGCCCTTGCCACCACACGGCATCCATCTCTTGAGACCTTCCATTATTGTTCCTGGCGACTATCAGATTCGGCTTAAGAAGGACTGGACGGAAAAGGACAGCGGTACTCTCAATCAGGAATATGAACTTCTTCTTCCCGATGGAGCCACCTGGGACTGCTGGATTATTGGAATCTCAGAATAACGCGGCCATTGATCGAAATAACCAACCGCAGGTTCTTCCACTATATGAACAGTGCCAGTTGAAAGTATAGGTATCCCACCCTAGCCGCAAAAAATGAGCGCGGCGAGGGTGGGGCACCGAGCTAATCGGGCGCTGCCGCAGAAGAACAGCCGCGGGTCCTTCGACTCCGTTGGGCGCAAAGAACGCGCCAAACTCCGCTCAGGATGACAGCGTATTAGCAAGATTACAGAGTGTTGGGACTAAAAGTTTGGTAGCATCGAAGAAGTAACACAGGCATGGCAGGTGCAGCACATCGCGTGGTTTGCGGGAGAAGTGTCCGAGCAGGCAGGTATGCCGTGCTCGTTCTGCTGCTTGCCGCTCCCATGGCTCGCGGCGAAACCCCGCTCGTCGTGCGCGATCCCAATGCGTCGTTCTTGGATGTGCAGGCGCGGCGCAAGGCGCTCCAGAATGTCCAGACCCCAAGATTGCTTGAATCGCTCGCCAGCCTGAAAAGTTGCACTGGAGCGCCGATGCCCGCGCCGCCTCCGCCCGGGCAGGATATTCCCTCGCGGTACAAGAGCGGCAGCCATGGCGAGCTGAATTCCAAAGAGCACCTGCTCTCCGAGCCTTACTACAACGTCCAGGACGTGGCCGCCTGGGGAGCCAATCGGTATCTGGCAACCGGGGATCCGCAGGAAGCCGCTTGCGTGATCCATGCGCTGCTGCCTTGGGCGCGGAGCAAGGCGCTGCTCGACTACAACGCCAAGGACGATATGGTGGTGTGGTTTCAATCCACCTGGACGGTGGCTTCGCTCTCGCTTTCGGTTTCGGTGATCCGCGCCGAGCCAACTCTGAATACCGCCGAACAGGACGAGGTGATCGCCTGGCTGCGCAAGGCCGCGCACAAGGCGGTGAACGAGACGCGCGGGCCGAGCTCCGGAACGGAGCGCAACAACCACTTCTTCTGGCGGGGCCTGGCCGCTGCGGCCGCGGGTGTCATCAGTCAGGATAACGAGCTGTTTTCCTTTGGGCTCAGGACCTACGCAACGGCGATTGGCGAGATCGATTCCCGTGGAGCCTTTCTGCTGGAGATGGAGCGCCACGAACTGGCGCTGCACTACCAGGCCTTCGCCATCGAGCCGCTGGTGATGATCGCCGAACTGGCGCGCCGTCAAGGCATCGACATCTATGGCCTTGAAGAGAACAAACACCACTTGAGCGATGCGATTGCTTTTCTGGCGCAGGCCATTGCCGATCCGACAGTTGTAAAGAAGTACACGCCGGAGACTCAACAAATCGATCCCGACCTGCGCGCGGGAAGCCAATTGCTGGCGTGGATCGAGTTCTGGAATGCGCGCTTTGCCGATCCAGCGTGGCATGACCTGCTCCAGAAGCCGTATTATGCCGCGCGCCTGGGCGGAAATACTACACTATATGTTGCGCCAACGGATGAAAAGGCGCCGCAAGCCTCTACTAGCCAGATTGTGAAATAAGACAACCTTGAAGGAAGAACTCATGGCAAATGCATTGCACATCGTGGTTTGCGCTGGGATCGTGCCCGATCCGCTGCAAACTCTGGAGCCTATTACCGGTCCTGCGGGTCCGGGGCTGAAGAACGAGATGGTCCTGCCCGCGGTCCTCGACCCCTGGGCCGCCAGCGCGCTCTATGAAGCGGCGAATCTGGCCGCGAAGAACCCCGGCAGCAAGCTGTGGCTGGTCTCGCTCGGCCCCAAGGCCAAGCTGCAACAGGTGATGATGACCGTGGCGCAGAAGGTCGCGTTCGAGCTGGTTCCCATCGACGGCCCCATCGGGGGCTTTCCCGACGCGCACTCGACCGCGGCCGTGCTGGCCGAAACGATCTCCGCACTGCCGGGCCTCGACCGAACAAAGCTACTGCTGTTTGGCGGCTGGGAGTCGGCGACGCGCGGCGCGGGAGTGACCTTGCAGTTAACCGGCGAACGGCTGGGCATCACGGACCACTTTCAGGGCGTGGATCAGATTGACGTGCGCGACGATGGCTCGTTTGAAGTGTTGGAGCGCGTGGAAGGCGGCAAGCACCAGGTTTCGGTCTGCGCCGGAACGCCTGCTGTGCTGGGCTGGGCCACCGGCAATCTGGCGGAGCCGAGAAACAATCCGCAGATCGGCATGAGCAATATGCGGACGATCATGCCCGCGCTGCAAAAGGCCAAGGCCGCCAAACTTGATCCAAACGGCCTGCGCTATGTCTCGGTGAGCCTACCAAAGCAGCAGCGGACCACCCGCGTCGAAAAAAACATGACCCCGGACCAGATCGCCGCCGAGTTGGTCGAGTGGATTGGAGCCGAATGATGGACCAAAGAATCGAATCGATACTTGTATTGACCCATGCGGATGAAACCGGCTCCGCGCTCACGCGGGCCTCGCTGGAAGCTGTGACCGCCGGTCAGCAACTTTCGGCCCGGCTTTCGGCGACGTTGACCATCGGCATTGTGGCCGTTGATTCAGCTTCCTTGGCCGGCGCGTTGACTTCTACCGGAGCGCGACTGCTAGCCGTCACCGGCGAAGCCTTCGCGCAGGCGCGCTATGCGAGCGACGCCGCCGCCGTCGAGGCCCTTTGCCGCGCGGCGAACGCCACCCTCGTTATCGCCCCGGGCAGCTCTCGCTTTACGCGCGTGGCCGCCGGCGTGGCGCATCGGCTGGGCGGTTTCATTGATACGCACATTACTTCTGTCGGCGGAACTGACGCTGTCGAGGGCACGCGCTGGTTCTATCGCCAGCGGGTGGAAGCGGTCCTGAGCCGCGATGCGCGGCCCTGGTTCCTATTGCTCGACGCTGGCACGCACTCGGCATTTGCGGGAGAAGCCGGTCCTGCCCAGATCGAGCAGGTCGCCGTTCAACTGCCGGAGATGCGGACCACGGTCAGCGGCTTTCGCGCGCCGGCGCAGGGCGCGCAGACCATCCGCCCGGACGCCAAACTGCTCTTCGTGGCCGGCGCGGGCTGGACCAAGAAGCAGCCCGATGGACAGGTGCATGTGGCCGAAGCGGGCGAGCTGATTCTCGGATTCCTGCATGCGACCGGCGCGTCGCTGGGGAGCAGCAAATCACTGGTGGACCAGGGCGGCGAAGGGAACTCCGTTCTTCCCTTCCTGACGCACATGAACCAGATCGGGCAGACCGGCGCGACGCCGCGCCACGCCAAGGGCCTCTCGACCTGCTGCCATGGCGAGGAGCCGCACGTGGTGGGCTGGCGGTTTATCGGCTCGCGGCGAGCCATCAGCCTGGACCCGAACTGCGGCTGGACGCGCGGCAAGGCTGACGTCGTCTATGTCGCCGATGCCTTTCCGGTGATGGCCAAAGTGAATGAGCTGCTGGAAGCGAAGAAGGCATGAGGACTAACGGGGAAGGTTTGTAGTCTCCCACCCTAACCGCAAAGTGTCAAGAAGCAAGTTCATAGGACTTTCCCCAAAAAACCTCAGCCAGGCCAGAGGAGTTCGAGATCGAGTTGCGGGTCGGGCGGCGATTCTTGCGGCGGCTGGAATGCGCTGCCGGACAAAAGGCGGCCAATCCCGTCG
>JBEKNI010000079.1:0-10752 GCA_049522975.1 Occallatibacter sp.
GGCCCGATGCGGTGAACGATACGCTGCCGGTGAATCCGTCCACGTCGGTCACCCTGATGGTGTCGGTCGAGCTGGCGCCCTGAGTTACAGAGAGCGAGGAGGAGGAAGGGGCGAGGGTGAAGGTTGGCGACGAAGATGTTCCTCCATACCACTGCGGAAGCACGACGGTTCCGGCCGGCTTACCGTACATGACCCAGCTTTGGTCATCCGAGCCGGGAACGGGGAGTTGCAAATCCCACCAGAAGACGCCCTTCATCCACGATGACTGCGCGCTGTAGACATCGAAGAATGCAGTGTAGCAATCCTCCTGCTCGGTTGGGTCGTAGCCGTTGCTGATTTGAGCGTATGGCTCCTCGTTGGTGCCCGCGGAGCTTTCGTAGCCAACCTCGGTGAAGACTACAGGCTTGCCGTATTGGCTATTGAGGTTCTTGAGGGCCGCGACGGCATTGCATCCGGCGCCAGTGATTGTGCTGGTGCTATCGGTCCATGCGGATTCCAGTTGACTGACCGAGGGGTTTTGTTGATCGGTGAGTCCGAAGTACCCGTCCACACCGATAATATCGACGAGGCTCCAGAATGAGACGCTGCTGTACTCGTCACCGCAGCCGGAGGCATTGGCGCCGTACATGATTGGACCGCTATAGTCGGCGCGAACCGCGCTGATAAGGGTTTCCCAGTACGACAAATTCGCCGATACGCTCATGGTCTTTAGCTCGGTGCCGATGCTCAAACCATCCACGCCGTAAGTCTTCGCCAACTGAGCGTAGTGGGTTATATAAGCCTGATAGCTGGTGAACCAGGCGCTGACGGAACTGGGGGTTATCTCTCCTCGCCATGTGCCATAACCATTTATATCCACTTGCGGCTTGAGAACCACCTTGATCCCCAGGTTATGGTACTGCTGGATCGCGGCGATGATCTGAGCATCCGTGGCGCTGTCGCCGCTGGACGCGGCAATGGTCGTGCTGCTGGAGGTTGGCATGAACCATTCAATGGTGATGGCCATATAGTTGGCGTGTGTGCTTTGAACGAACGACACATAGGTGCTGTCGCCGCTGGTCCCTAAATCGGAATCGCTATACACCGCCCGTACGATGCCGTTGTAGGTGAATCCGGTCTGGCCAAAGGCCTTTGGAGTAACTCCAGCGCCCACGATCCCAGCCACTGCGGCAAGAACCACAAAGAGGCGCGCGATTTGATTTGAAACGGTCTGCGTATACTTCATGGTTTCACCCCTGTCTGAGTTAGGCACCAGCTTGGAACTGCAATTTGGTCGCCGGCCTGAACGCCGTTAGCGCCTCCGACCGTTTTGGATTCGGAACATTCTTCCCTGGCTTCGCAGCCCTTTGCGCATCCGACAATCTTGGTAACCTGGAGCTGGACAGAGCGAATGCTGAACGATTCGACCGTTCCGCAGAATCCGTTGCCGTGCCAGGGAAGAACGCACACAGTGTCTCCAACCGACTCGCCGGAAGTGTGCGCGCCTGCCGCGCGAAGTATGGTTGCAATTTGTGTCTCGCCCATTCTTTCCGCGACTTCCAGAGCTGTCCCTGTGGAGCGCGTGGCCTCGTTGAGGTTGGCGCCTGCCGCGATGAGCATTTGAACGACTTCCATTTCGTTGTTTTCGACCGCGGCGATGAGCGCCGTGCGTCCGTCGGCCGCAGTCGCATTAATGCCGGCTCCTTGAGCCAGAAGCGATTTGACCGTCTCGGTCTTGCCCGCGGCCGCGGCAACAATGAGAGGCGTTAGTCCTTGTGTGTTGCGGGCGTCCAGGCCGGTGGGTTGTTGTTGGCGCGAGTGCGGCGCTCCTTGAGCCCAGGCACTGGGCGCTAGAAACGTCAGCAACAGCAGCGCCATTGCCAATGCTTGATATTCCGCGCGCCGTCCAGCGCGCCTGCTAGCAAGCAACCTGTTGAAAATATGCATCTTGGATTCTCCATTGGGGGTAGATTCGATTCTGCTGAACAGTCTCGAAGGGTGGATTGCCGAGCGGAGCGTGAGATACGGTCGTCTGCCAGACGAGATGGGCGGGAGGATCCCAGGGCCTCCGCGAAACCCCACGGGTGAATTTCGCGCCCTGCGAAGGGGGAAATCGCAGGCAACGGGATATTACGCGCGCATGAAAATCTCTGTCAAGGAGTCGTGTGGCCCAGACTTCGATTCTGAGACCTGGGATCGATCATCCCATTCCGCCGTGCCCCTTTGAAGGCAATCTCTACTGCTGCGGCTGCGGAGCCGGAGCAGGCGCGGGAGCTTGAGGAGCCGGGCCGAGCGGCACGTCGCCGGTAGGCTGCGCCGGAGTCTCTGCCTTCTTCTTCTTTGCCAGGCGGGTCTTCTCGGCGGTTGTGGTCGCCGATTTCTTCTTCTTTTGCGTCGAGGTATCCCCGGCCAGGCCCAACGGACCCGCCTGGGTCTGACGGTCGGCAGCCTCGGCTGCATCAGGCGCTTCCGGTGCGAAAGCGTCGGTCTGCTGGCCTTTGGCCTTGGGCTGCTTGACCTGCTTCGCCTGCCGGGCGCGATCGCTGAAGCGGGTCTTGCCCGCTGGCCTGGCGTTGTTTTCCAGTGGGTTCTCCGGCTCCTGGCCGGAACTGGCTGTCTGTTGCACCGCGCCGGCATCCTCGGTCGGGGTCGGGCCCGCGCTGGGCAAGGTTTTGGTAGGCGCCTGGCCAAAGCGGATCTTCTCCTTCTTGCCGGGCTTCATGATGGCCTGGTCGGCGCTCGCCTGCTTCTTCTTGCTCGTCTTGGCCGGCGCGGCCGCGGTCTCGACAGCCGGAGCCGCCTGCGGCGTCTTTTGCCGGAAGCTGCGCGCATTCTCCCGGAAGCGCGTGCGCTCCACCTTCTTCTTCTTTTTGGGCGCGGGCGGCGTATAGGCGCTGTAGATCGGCTTGGTTTGCCGCGGACTGGCCCCGCTGTCGGTGTAGCCGGGCTTGATGTCGATGTAGGCCTGCTCCCGCATGGTGGTCAAATAGACGCGAATGGCCGGCTCCATGCGGCTCATGTAGAAGTTTTCCTCTACCTGCTCCTCGACATCCTTGAACGCCGGAACGCCGCCCGGCGTATGTTCGACGACCTTCAGAATCACGTAGCCCTGCCGGGTGCGAATCGGCTCGGTGAACTGCCCCGCCTTGAGGGCGAAGGTCTTCTCTTCCAGCACCTGCGCCAACGCGCCCCGCTGGAACTGGCCCAGATCGCCACCCTCGGCCGCCGTGGGTCCGTCGCTGAAAGTGCGAGCCAGTTGGGCGAAGTCCCCCCCGGCATGCAGCTTCGCCTCCAGATCGTCGGCCTTGGCCTTGGCCGCCGCCAGCTTTTGCGGATCATCCGGCGGCGCCGCGGCCTCTCCCGTTACCGAGGGGGCCGGCGCGCCCGTCGAAACCAGAATCTCCTTCAGCGTCACGCTCTCCGGCCGCGCGTACTCCTGCTTATGCTGCTCGAAATAGCGCTGCGCCTCGCCGGGAGTGAACTGAATCTTTCCTCCCACCTCTTGGCGCATCACCTGCCGGGTAATGATCTGATTGCGGATGTTGGCCTTGAAGTCCTCAAACGAGATCCCCTGCTCCTTGGCGGCGCTTTCCAGGTCTTCCATCGTCGCCAGGTTGTACTGCTTGCGGATATCGTCCAACTGCTTGATCAACTCGGTCTCGCCGTTGATATCCAGCTCCTTGCCCTTGGAGAGCCACAGCCGCTGGTCGATCAGGTTGCGCAGCAGGTCGGCGTGAGCCGCCGAGATCTCCTGCATCGAGGAGCCGTGCTGGCGCATCTCGGCGTCCGACTCCTTCATCGCCCGCTCGTAGTCCGAGCGCGTAATGATCTGGTCGTTGACGCGGGCGACGATCTCCTCGACCGTCGAGCCGCCGTAGGGGCTCTCCGGCGCGGCCGGATGCACGTTTTGCGCCACTGCGGAGGTTGCGAGCAGCGCCGTCGAGAAGACAAAAGCCGCGGAAGTGCCAAAAATTCGTAGATTCATAAGGTCAGTAGAAGCCCGGCGGCAACATTCCCCGCCCACTCCATAGACGCCATTGTAAATCCCTGGGCAGCAGCAAAGCGATTCCCAACGCGATTCCCCCCAAATGAGGCCGAATTCGGCAAGCCTTTGGGGAATTGGCGGAATCGCCGGGCGAAACGGCGCGGAGGACCCTCTGGAGCCTTACAATTGTGCCAGCCAATCCGGGCAATGACAGGACGAAAATGCCGGAAATCAGGGTGAGGTAGCCGGTTCATGAGCAATTTGAGGTCACAAATTGTCACCTCAAGTTCGGACATTCCGCCCGAGCGCATTGAGCGGCGGATTCTGCTCGTTCGCGGGCAAAAAGTGATGCTCAGCACCGACTTGGCAGAGCTTTATCAGGTGGCTCCGAAGGTTCTGGTGCAGGCTGTCAAGCGCAACCTGGAGCGTTTCCCAGGCGATTTTATGTTCCAGTTGACCAGAGCGGAACTGGCAAACTTGAAGTCACAATTTGTGACTTCAAGTTGGGGAGGAGCGCGCCGCGCCACCCCTTACGCCTTCACCGAGCAGGGCGTGGCCATGTTGTCGAGCGTGCTGCACAGTCCACGCGCGGTGCTGGTCAACATCGCCATCGTGCGCGCCTTCGTCAAGCTGAGAGAAATGCTTGCCTCCCATCGCGACCTGGCGCGTCGCTTGGAGGAGATGGAGAGCCGGTACGACGCACAGTTCAGAGCGGTATTCGATGCGCTTCGGGAATTGACAGAGCCGCCGGAAAAGCCCCGGCGCCGAATCGGCTTCGGCACGCCGAGCGCCGGCTGAGAGCGGGATACGAGGAAAGACCCATGGCAAGGAAAAATGCGAGCAATGCGCAGCCCGAGCCTGGCCCAGCGGTTGGCAGCGGAGCCGGAGTGGAAGGGAGACGGCGAACCAGGGGACAGTGAAGAGTGAACAGCAGCCCCGGAAGCAAGGGATCGCTTCCTGGGGCATTTGGAAACGATGCTTTCGATTACAGGGCGAGACGGAAGGTTGGGGCGGCAAGGGCGTTTGCTAGGACTAATCTACCGATCGCCGTCTGACCTGCGTCAATGAGCGCATTGGCCTGTTGGCAGCAAATGACATTCCGGTGACGGCAGTTTCTATTCTGAGCGGGGCCAAGCGATCCGAGCTAGATTGGTTTCACTTTGCGGAGTTGCTTCGATAACTGTTGAAAGTTCGTTAGCAGGAATTGCATGGTATGGGTGAAGTCCTGGGGCGTCTGAGCGGTTTTCAGCGTTCCGGAAAGCGCGGTGCGGACGGTGTAGACCGCGCCCGTGTCTGGCTTGTCACGAAATGCTTGCTCATACTGGTCTCGAGTCCAATTCTGGCTCAGACCCCGCTGCAAAATGCCGGCTGCGTCCTCGTATTCGGCGGCGCGCGCGGCGCGGTTATTGAGGATGATGTTAACCGATGCGGGCGCGCCAAATGTCTCGCCGTCGGCCCAGACCCCTGCGATCACGTTGATTCTGTCGGGTGGAGGGCTGAAGGCCAACTCATATACAGGCCGCGAAAGGCCGGCGCCAGGTTCGATGGGACGATGGCCTTCCAGGATCGAGTCCCAGGCCTTTTTTACTTTCCTTGCCGGTTGCGAGGAAGAGGATACTTCCAAAACCAGAGCCCCGACCGGTTTGCCACTGAGGTTTGTGATGGTGTAGGTGGGGCCTCTTTCGCCACGAAGGATCTGAACGCGAAATTCGGGCCGTTTGGTTTCTCGCTGTGGGTGAAGTGCGGATGGGGAAAGTATTGCGATGTTCAATGCGCAAAATGCGGCAGGGAGTATTTTCATCGGAGCCTCCATTGGAACACACAACCGGGTCATTCGGTCAGACCTTTGGCAGCGACGTCTGAAGGAAATTGCATTTCCCGTCTTCTCTGTTCACTTTAAGATAGCAGGCGTATGCTCAGCGTCGGGCGACGAACCGGCTGAGTAGATCATGCGAAGCTGCGAGAGCGCCTGCTAGTTACCTTCTCGGGCCTGGGATTTTTCGCGGTTCGCTCGATGAGAGCATTATCGCCAATGCACTCATTGAAGACGGATAAGTCCTCAAATGTCGGCTTCTGGCGAGCGTTTTCATCATTCATTGCCGATTGGGGTGGTGCGGAGGGGTTGGGGAGGGGACGATGCGGCTGTTTGGCGAGTTGGCTGGTCCTCGGTCACATAGGTTTCCAGCGCGGAGTTTGATCACGACTTCGTCGCGCTGGTGGATTTCTAAGAGCGGTTCTCCAATTTGTGTAGAGCGCAGCGTGGACCGGGAGGTCCGCACGACAGCCGGCCAGGAGGCCGGCGTTACCTGTTACAAGAACAAAAGCAAGAGCAACCGCAGGTCCTTCGACTGCGCTGCGCTCCGCTCAGGATGACAGGTTTAATGAGAATGACAGATTGAGACCCCTGACGAACGGGTCAGAAACAGCAATGTTTCGCAGCGCCCCTACGGGGCTGAATATCGATTTTGCCTCATTCCCAGGACTGCGCTCCGCTTGTCCTGGGCTATTTTCCTGCCGCCCCTCCGGGGCTGTTGTTTGCGCCGCTTTCCTGCCGCCCCTACGGGGCTTACTGGCTATTGCTGATCCCTTTCCCCACGCTGAAGCGCGGGGCTAACCACCATTGCGCCTCCGGCGCGATAGAAGTCGGAACCAGTCTGGCCAACAAAATGGTTTCATGCGATTGCCCTGGCTACCGTAACCCCCCGCCCGCCGTCCAACCCTCCAGTGCGATACACTAGCCCTAAGACTGCTGTTTCCGGCTTTTTCCGCGCCCGGCCCGCGCCGCAGTTTGGAGGTTCTTCCCGACCATGACTCCCCGCGCCCGCCGCGCCCTCTTCGCCGTAACTCTTTTCTTTGCCGTCTGCGCCGTGGTGGGCAGCGTCTTGCAGCGCAAGGTCGGCGCCGAGTCCTCGGCCGACGAGAGCCAACTCCGCGACAGCCTCAAGGCCTTCACCAACGTCTACGCCCTGGTGGAAGAGAACTACGCCGAGCCGATCGACGGCGACAAGGCCGATGCGGCTATCTACGACGGCGCGATTCCCGGCATGTTGCGCGGCCTGGACCCGCACTCCAACTTCTACGACCCCAAGGCCTACGCCCGCATGCGCGAGGAGCAACACGGCCACTACTACGGCGTCGGCATGACCATTCAGCAACTCAACGGCAAGGTCTATGTTGTCTATCCCTTCGAGGGTTCGCCCGCGTTCAAGGGAGGCATCCATCCCGGCGACGTGATTTATTCTGTGGACGGCAAGCTGGTCAGCCTGGACGGCAAGAGTCCCGACACGCTGAGTTCTACCGATATGGTGGCCAAGGCGCTCAAAGGGCCGCAGGGCACACACGTGCAGGCAGTCATGATGCGCGAGGGCCAGGCCCACCCGCTGACCTTCGACTTGATCCGCGACGAGATTCCCCACCCGTCTGTCGATCTGGCTTATGAGATTCGCCCCGGCGTGGGTTACATTCATCTGAACCAGTTCCAGGAGGACACCGCTCAGGATGTCATCGGGGCCATCGACAGCTTCGGCAACCTCAAGGGGCTGATCTTCGATCTGCGCGGCAACCCCGGCGGCCTGCTCAACCAGGCGGTCGAGGTCTGCGACCACCTGCTCAGCAAGGGACAGACCATCGTCAGCCAGCACGGGCGCGCCTTTCCCGACCAGGAGTACACGGCCACGCGCGGCAACGGCGGCCGCACCTTCCCGATCGTGGTGCTGGTCAACCGCGGCACGGCCTCGGCGGCGGAGATCGTCTCCGGCGCCCTCCAGGATCACGACCGCGCGCTGATCGTCGGCGAGACCACCTTCGGCAAGGGCCTCGTGCAAACCGTCTACAACCTCAGCGACAACACCGGCCTGGCGCTGACCACTTACCACTACTACACGCCCTCCGGCCGGCTCATCCAGCGCAACTACACCGGCGTCTCGCTCTACGACTACTACAGCCACGGCGGCTCGGCCCCGGCCGACAACGCCAGCCGCGAGGTCAAGCTCACCGACGCCGGCCGCACCGTTTACGGCGGCGGCGGCATCGCCCCCGACGAGAAGATCGAAAGCCCCAAGAGCAACCGCTTCCAGGACTCGCTGCTCTATAAGGATGTCTTCTTTCTCTTCGCCCCGGTTTACCTGGCCAACCACACCGTGGACCGTAACTTCCAGGTGGACGCGGCGGTCCTGACCGACTTCAAAAAGTACCTCGCCAGCCAGGAGATCCCCTACACCGAGGCCGACCTGAACGGCGTGATGGACTGGCTCAAGGCCAGCATCAAGGACAAGATCGTCACCATTCAATTCGGCGAGACGCAAGGCCTGCGCACCCGCGCCGACTGGGACCCGGAGATCCAGAAGGCGCTCACCTTCCTGCCCGAAGCCCAGGCGCTGGAAGAGAACGCGCATAAGGTGATGGTAGAAAAGGCAGAGGCGCGCAAAGATGCGCCGTAGGGCGCGACGGGACAGGCCGGGGTTTCAACCCCGGCACAAACCCATCCACGAACTCATAGAAATCAACCTTCCCGGCCTGAACCGCGCCCGCGCCTTGTCCACCACTAACCCGTTCAGTCCCTCCAATGAGCCGTGACAGCCGTCACTGGGGGGAGAGTGCCGCAGCCATATAATTTGCGACATCTCCAACAAGGCCAAGTCGCGGCAATTCGTTCCCCGCGCCACGATTCGGAATCTCACCAACGGCGAAACGGGAAAATGGCGGAGCGGCCATTAGCGGCTCCCTACGGGGTTTCCATGCTAGGCGCCGCCATCCAAAGAGGTGCAAGTTCATGTTCGCAACTTTGCAAGCCACTCGTCTTCGGGTCCTGCTCGTGGCGGGACTCATCGCTGTAACGTCGTTATCGCTTTGCCAGTTGGCGAACGCCCAAACCACCGCATCAAACGAATGGACTTGGATGGGCGGAAGCGTCGGAAATGGCCTCATTTCCGGCGTGTACAGCGGCGGATTGGGAGCGCCCGCCGCCACAGACATTCCCGGAAGCCGCAATAGCGCCGCAAGCTGGACCGGCGCCAATGGTAACTTCTGGCTCTTCGGAGGCTATGGTACCGATGCGAGCAGCAATAGTGGTTACTTAAACGATCTTTGGAAGTTTGAACCTTCGCTAGGTACATACGGAGAATGGGCTTGGATGGGGGGAAGCAGCGCGATGAGCTCTGGAGGGTATGGATATGGTCAGCCCGGCACGCACGGCACGCTGGGAACACCCTCTGCTGCAAACGTACCCGGTGGCCGGGAGTCCGCCGCAACCTGGACAGACTCAAGCGGCAATCTTTGGCTCTTTGGGGGCTATGGCCTCGATGGCAACGGAATCTCCGGCCAGCTCAACGACCTATGGAAGTTCAATCCTTCGCTCGGCTTGCACGGAGAATGGACCTGGATGGGCGGAAACAACATTCTCTGTTGCGACTCCGACGGGTACCCTCAGCCCGGAACCTATGGCGGCTTGGGAGTGGCCGCGGCCAGCTACGTCCCTGGCGGCCGCGAGGGCGCTTCGAGCTGGACAGACTTGAGCGGCAACCTCTGGCTCTTTGGAGGCTACGGCTATGATGCCAGCGGCAATGAGGGCTATCTCAATGACCTGTGGGAGTTCAATCCTTCCCTTGGCACTTATGGCGAATGGGCATGGATGGGCGGAAGCAATACGGTCCCAGGGTATAACGATGGCCAGTCCGGAGTGTATGGCACGCCGGAAACGCCTGTTGCAGGAAACATTCCCGGCGGCCGAGACGACGCTTCGAGTTGGACCGATAGCAACGGTAACCTGTGGCTATTCGGGGGCAATGGCTACGATTCCGGCGGAACGGGCGGCTGGCTCAACGACCTTTGGGAGTTTAATCCTTCGCTCGGCACCTACGGAGAATGGGCCTGGATGGGAGGAAAGAGTTCCTTGACCTGTTTCCTTCAAGGTACGTATCCAAAACAAAGATGGGAATGTAGAGGGAGCGGAACAGTCGGCGCTTTGGGTACGCCCGCTTCCGGAAATATCCCCGTAGGCCGCAGTCTTACTGCAAATTGGACCGACAGCAGTGGAAATTTCTGGCTATTTGGGGGATATGGCGCCTGTCCTCAGTTCGTCGAAACTGTAGGCTATTTCGTCGACCTTTGGGAGTTTAGCCCCTCCACAAACGAATGGGCCTGGATGGGAGGATACACTGGCAATTCCGGTGGTCAGCAAGGGGTGTACGGCACGTTAGGGTCGCCTGCTGCGGGAAACCTCCCCGGAGCGCGTGCGAGTACAATGACCTGGACCGACAGCAGCGGAAATTTCTGGCTCTTCGGGGGCAATGGCGATCCTGGCGGCACAGGTTGGTATAACGCCGGCAACCTCAATGACCTGTGGGTTTATCAGCCGCCCATCACCAGACCCACAATGACGGTAACACTGTCTGCACCGAGCATAACCGCAGCCCAGGAACTGACTGCGACGGTTGCCGTTACCGGCGAAGACGGCACTCCCACGCCCACCGGCTCGGTGACGCTCTCGGGCGGCGGTTATACTTCAACGGCAACGGTACTAACCGGCGGCGGCGCAACGATCAACATTCCGGCAGGATCACTGACAACAGGGACACAAACGTTGACGGCCATCTATGCGCCTGATTCCTCAAGTTCTTCAACCTACGCCGGGGCCGCTGGCACTGCGGCGATCACCGTGACGATAGCCCCCCAGACGATCAGCTTCCCGGCGATCGCCGGCACGCAGTACGCTCTGACCAGCGTGCCCTTGTCGGCCACCGCGACCTCCGGACTGCCGGTCAGCTTCTCTTCCTCTACGCCGACCATCT
>JBEKNI010000080.1:0-10360 GCA_049522975.1 Occallatibacter sp.
GATGAGATGGCGGTAGCACATTCGGCAAACCTTACTTGCTGGTCAAGCTTGCTGGATGCTACTCCATCCCATCCACCTGCCACCGGAGTTGCCGTTGCGCTTCGTTGTTGAATCCGCCGCATCTTTCTGCCGAAAGGTGTGTAACCCCAAACCAAGACTAATGGACTTCCTGTGCGGCCATTACGGGTGCTTCCGATTCCCAATTCCCGATTCCCTAGTCCCTGCTTTCAACAGCCGGTCGCGGATCGCCGCGCCAATCCCCTCGGCTGGCGGAACGGGGCAGAGAATCACCGTGCAGCCCGCGGCGTCCAGCGCGCGCAGCCCGGCGTAGAGCGTCCGCGCCATCTCCTCCGGAGCCGCCCAGCGCCCCCAGGGAAAAACCGCCGCAATCCGAGCCGGCCTAGCCACCTCGGCCGGCAGCATCACGCCCACCTTTTCATCCCTAAGCTCACCCGCCGTCCCGGCCAGCAGTTCGCCAAGCCTGTCGAGCGGCGCGCCGACCAGCACTAGCCGCGCCCTCGGCGCATAGTGCCGAAGCCCAATCCCCGGCGAAGGCAGCGCCTCGGGCGGCGTGGTTCGCGCCGCCCCGCTCTCGCGGTAGACCTCGACCGGCCCCGCAGTCTCTCGAATCTGGTCGCTCGTCACCGCTCCAGGCCGGTAAATCATCATCGGACTCTGACAAGGGTCCAGCACGGTAGATTCGACCCCGTGCACGGTCGGCCCCGCATCCACCACCGCATCGATCCGTCCGTCTAGGTCGGCGAGCACATGCGCGGCGGTCGTCGGGCTGATGCGGCCAAAGAGATTGGCGCTGGGCGCGGCCACCGGAACCCCGGCCCGTCGAATCAGTTCCAGTGCCACCGGATGCGCCGGCATCCGCACCCCCACCAGCAGCCGTCCCGCCGTCACCGCATCGGGCACGGCAGCCGTCCGCGGCAACAGCAGAGTAAGCGGCCCCGGCCAGAAAGCCGCCATCAGCTTGCGCGCTGTGTCAGGAACCTCGCGCACCAGCGCGTCGAGCATCGCCGCTCCGCCCTCCGGCCCGGCCACATGCACAATCACCGGGTCCCATGCCGGCCGCTGCTTGGCCGCAAAAATCCGCCCCACCGCCGCGGCATCCAGCGCATTCGCACCCAGCCCGTAGACAGTCTCGGTAGGCAGCGCCACCAGCCCGCCCGAGCGCAAAGTCTCCGCCGCCCGCTCCAGCGTCTCCTGAGCTTCGGCAGTATCCAGCCGCTCCGGGTCCACAACGAATCGCAAAGTCTTCACGCTTTCATTGTCGCCTGTTGCGCTCGGGCATTGCCACCTGCCGTATACTCACTCCATCCCGATGCCCATCGAGACCGAAATCAAATTCCGCGTGGATGACCTTTCCGGCTTGGCTCATCGGCTCGAAGCCGCCGGCTTCACCCTCGAAACTCCGCGCACCTTCGAGTCCAATGTCCTCTACGACACGCCCGACCGCGCCATGCGCGCCCGCACGGAGATCCTCCGCATCCGCAGCTACGCCGGACGCTGGACCGTCACCCACAAGCGGCTGCCTGACGTCGGTCCCGGCGAAGACCGCCACAAGCACCGCATCGAGACGGAAACCGAAGTGGCCGACGCCGCGGCTCTCGAAGAGATCTTCCTCTCGCTCGGCCTGGTCGCCGCCTTCCGCTATGAGAAGTGGCGGACAGAGTGGTCGGACGGCGAGGGGCATTGCGTAGTGGATGAGACCCCCATCGGCAACTATGCCGAACTGGAAGGCTCCCCCGAATGGATCGACCGCGCCGCTGCCCGCCTGGGCATCGATTCGGCCCAGTACATAACGCTCAGCTACGGCCGGCTCTTCGACCTCTGGCGAGAAGAGCATAATTGCGCCAGCCAGGACCTGACCTTCGCCGCCGTTAGAACTGTGTTTCCGCCCATCGAGCAATCGCTCCCCGTTCCCTTCCCGCGGTAATCAGAACCTAAAAACCCACTCATGAAGGCTCCACGAACGCCGATAACCTCAGCGAGTAGTTTCTACGCTTTGGGGGTTTCTAATGAACAAGATTCGCTTCAAGTTCCGTCCCGGTGGGATGCGGAGCGCGGGTATGCGGCTGTTTCAGGCGGCCGCGCTGGCGGGGGTGCTGATGCTGGCCATCCCCGCCAGCGCGGGCGACCTGCGCGCCGTCAAATCGCGCGTTCCGCTCGGCTATCCGGAGATTGCCAAGCGAATGAGAATTGAAGGCGAGGTCCGAATCGAGGTCACAGTGGACGCGGAGGGCAAGGTGACCGGCGTGAAAACGATCAGCGGGAACCGCACACTCTCGTCCGCTGCCGAGGATGCCGCGCGCAAGTGGAAATTCGAGCCCGGCCCCGGCTCGGCCACGGTAAACGTGGCGCTTACCTTCGCGCTCGCCCAGTGGCCGGGACGCGCGGGAAGCCCAACAAGGGGACAGCGATGACCCGGCCGCCCGCCTCTTGCGCTCCGGTTGCGAGCGCCTGGCCACCCCGCGAAGATTTGATTTGCTCATGGAGAGAAGCTCCTGTTCTTTGAGGCAAGCCGCCTGCGTTCCACTTCTCTCGGGTTTGAACCCGGCGGCGAAGCAGGCAAATGGAAGTACCCTATGATATGCCCGGCCTTGACCAGATCTCCGACGCTCCCGGCGCCGTGGTGTTGTCCACGGCACTCATCGATCCCGATGACGAGCGCCGCCAGGAGGTAGCTAACGCCCTGGCTGGGTTTCAGGGCACGGCGGTGCGGGAGTATGCTTCCTTCCCTGCCGACCTCGAAGAACTGCCCCAGATGCTGCAAAAGCGTTACGACGCCGTTCTGATTGGCCTGGACAGCGACCCGGAATACGCCTTCGACATGGTGGAGTGCATCTGCGCCAACAGCTCCACCGCCGTGATGGTCTATTCAGCGCAGACCAATCTGGAACTGGCCATCCGCTTCATGCGCGCAGGCGCGCGCGAGTTCCTCACTTTGCCGCTGCTGCGCGGCGACATAATAGGCGCGCTGGCCCGGGTTTCCATCCGCCGTTCGCCGGGTGGCCAAGGGAAGAGAAGCTCCAGAAAACTCTTCGTGTTTCTCGGCGCCAAGGGCGGCTGCGGCGTCACCACCATCGCCGCAAATTTCGCCGTCGCGCTGGCCCTGGAGTCCGGCCAGCGGAGCCTGCTGATCGACCTCGGTCTCCCGCTCGGCGACGCGGCGATCAATCTGGGAATGATCACTCAATACTCGACGGCCAACGCCTTTCAGGATTCGGCCCGGCTGGATGGGAACTTTCTCCGCACCCTGCTGGCCAAGCATAGCTCGGGTTTGTCCGTGCTGCCGGCGCCGGGCGAATTTTCCCCGGTCCTGGCCTCCAATGAAGCCATCGATAGACTGTTGACCGTCTCCAAGCAGAGCTTCGATTTTGTGGTGGTCGATGCCGGTTCGAGAATCGACTTGAGGGGCACGACTCTCTTTGATGAAAACGCCTGCATCTATCTGATCGCGCAGGTCGGCGTCACCGAATTGCGCAACGCAAATCGCATGATCTCGCAGTTCTTTTCGACGCGCGACCGCAAACTGCAGATCGTGCTCAACCGGTACACCCCTCAATCCCTGCTCTTCGATGAAAAGCAGATCGCCAAGGCTCTCACCAAGTCGCCCACGTGGAAGATTCCCGACGATTACGCCACCGCGCGGCGCACCCAGAACACGGCCAATCCGGTCGCGCTGCAGGATTCGCCCATTTCAAGGGTGATCCGCCAGATGGCCAGAACAGCCTGCGGCCTGCCCCCTGACGCGGAAAAGAAGAAAGGCTTCAGCCTCTTCGGAAGAAAGGGATGAGGCTTTCCAGGGCGTCCCCACATTCAGGCGCTAGCTGCCATCGCACCGAAAGTCACACGGTTCTTACAGTCATCCTTGAATTCTCCTCGCTTCATACCTCTTCTGGTATACTCAATCTGTGCAGACCTCCGGAAAAACGCTGATCTGGATTGGGAGCAGTAAGAAGAACCTGATGGAATTGCCGGTCGGCGTACGGAAGTTCTTCGGTCACGCCCTAAACTTTGCGCAGAACGGCGAGCAGCACGACGCCGCAAAGGTGATGAAGGGCTTCGGAGGCGCCGGAGTGCTGGAGGTCGTCGAAGACGATGCCGCTGGGACGTACCGGGCCGTCTACACAGTCAAGTTCCGAGAAGCGGTCTTTGTTCTTCACTGCTTCCAGAAAAAGAGCAAGCGCGGGATAGAGACTCCCAGGAAAGAGATGGATATCGTTCACGCCCGGCTCAGGGTAGCCGAGGCAATGGCAAAGGAGATACGAGATGGCAAAGCGCGTTCATGACGGCATCGGATTTGAATTCAGCTCCGGCAATGTGTTCGCGGACCTTGGCCTGCCCGATGCCGAGCAGCTCAAGATCAAGTCCGGATTGGTGATTGAAATCACGCGCTCGGTGCGGCGTCTGGGGCTGACCCAAGAAGAAGCGGGCCGGCGCATGGGCATTTCGCAAGCCAAGGTCTCCGGCCTCATGCGCGGCGATTTCTCAAATCTCTCCGAACGCAAATTGATGGAGTGCCTCAACCGCCTTGGCTACGACATTGAAATCAAGTTGACTCCCGCCGCCGAGGCCGTGGGACGGCGGAGTTTGTCCGCTGCGTGAGCTAAGCCGGAAATCATGCGATTCTGCTGGACACGGGTACTTGGCGGGATTTATCGTTGAATCGATTTACGCGCCTAATTGAAAATGCCTGCCAGGCACCACAAGGCCATGACAGAATTGCCGTGCCGGAACCGCGGAGCGGGCTAACTCCGTAAAATCTGGGCATAACCAAACTGAGGAGACAATCTCATTCACAGGTGGGTTCGATGATCGCACGAAGCTTATTGTCACAAACAGCAGAACAAGACGTCAAAATCTTCTATTCCTACGCACGCAGCGATGAATCCTGGCGCAAAGATTTCGATAGGCTCCTATCAGACTTCGAATGGGATGTAGCGGTGCGCACCTGGTATGATGGCGAAATCGAGCCAGGGACTGAGTGGAAATCTGAGATTGATCGGAACATTGGCGCTGCCGACGTCATCCTCCTTTTTGTTGGTCAAGCATTTGTAGATAGCAAGTACTGCCGGGAGATAGAGCTCCCCGCAGCCCTCAGCCGGCATGCTCGCGGCGAAGCGCGGGTGGTGCCCATCATCCTGGAGGAAACCAATCCCGACTGGCGCACGCTCGATTTTGCACACTTGCAGGTTCTACCTCAGAATGGCATTCCGGTAAGCGCAACCAGCGACCGGAAACGGGCGCTTGAAGGGGTGGCCCAGAGCCTGGTCGACCTGGTCGTACATCAGGGGCTCCATCACGACACGCGCATGCGCTGGGAACTTCACCTTGAGGGCGAGCTTGCCGGGTTCACGCATGAGCGCCGTCTTGCCGTCACGACCGAGCTCCGCCATTCCACCGGAGACCAGACCCTGCGATGCGTAGGCACTGGAGCGGGAAGCGTCGTCTTGACCATGGAGAGTACTCAGGACGCGGTGGCTTGGGCTATGCAGTTTTATGAAAAGGAAAATGAATGGATAGTCGCTGGAAATAGAATCATCAAGCTCGTTCAGTTATTCGGCGCAGGGGTGCGCGCCATGTCGGACGTAGCCGGCCCGGATCGCCCCGCTTCTCCCCCAAAGCCGGAGTTGATGCTGTTGCCATCGCCCAAGTTTATTCCTTTGCTTCCCACGACTCTTCTTATCAACGATGCAAATCCACTTCGTTTTGACATCAAGGCGGACACAGGCAATTCCGGTCTTAAGGGCGATGAACTGGTGTCCGAAACCCGGAAAGTACTTGAGTACCTTCACACCGTCATTACGGTTTCAGAGGACGACATTTGGGTCAATCTGGCTCCAAATGAGAATGCAAAGCTACTATCTGAACCACTGCGCGGGACACGGTTTGGGACAGCGCTGCTTGAGTTTGACTACAAGCTCAAACGGCTTGCTTCTTCGCTCATGCATCCCGACCTGGAGACTGGGCGACAGTTTTGGAAGAGAGTTATGAATCGCTGCCGCGCGGAAATTGGAACGGACGATCTTCCGTTAACAACCTTCCAAAGGGTTTGGGTCGTGCCGAGCGAGGCCGTACTTTGGCAAACGACGGTGGAAGCGATCGAAAGACTTAAACTTGGCACACCCAATCCTGTTGAGCCCGCGCCTGACGAGCAGCCATGCATTTTTCTGGTAAAGCATCGCTTAACGGCCATGACTGAGCGGGAATACTTGGCAGCCTCGGGGAAGACTGAACAGACTGACAAAGTCGCCATGATCTGTGAAGAAGTGTTTCGCGAGATTGTGCTCCCGGTCATCGATGCGGAGGTGAATGAGGGAAAGAACTTTGCCGAATTGCGACAGATACTCGTCGTCATGATGTTTGCAACATGGTTCAAGTTAAGATACAAGGATCATCCGAAAGTCTCAAAATTCATCGATTCGGGCAGGCCGGATCAATTGGTTGGCGAGATCACAAAGATCTCCGATTGGGTTTATGGCCAGGAGGGACGCGCGAAGACCGAATCCCAGGAATCGAGAGAGCTGGCTGCAAAGAATTCAACCGAACTCGCGGCGTATCCCGAGATAGATCGCATCCGCGCCTCCGCCAGTTATGAGATCCCCGAGAACCGCGATTACTTTGAGCGTTATCTGGAAGTGTTCAAGAATGGGGTTTTTTATGTGGAGCGCGAAGAACTTGTGCCCGAAACGGGACGAAAGCGCGCACGAGCATACATCTCAGGAGGGATTGATCTGCGTAAGATCGATGCCGTTTGGGAAAACCGGGTGATTTAACAGCCAGGAATGGCGGATAAAACGACGGCGGGCCGAGGTCCTTTGCCCCTCACTTGGCGACTCTCCGCCCTGTCTGCCGGGCATCCCGCTCCCCGAAGGCGCTTGCTCCGGCCGCCTCGCGCAGCCGTACGCCCCCGATCCCGATACTGGGACCGGGGGTGCAGGATGCGCCTCGACTCGCTATTTCCCCGCCCCATGGCACTTCTTGTATTTCTTCCCCGACCCGCAGGGGCAGGGATCGTTGCGTCCCACTTTTTCGCCGGTCCGGCGCTGCGTGGGCTGGCTCGTGTCTCCCGCGCCGGCAAAGCTGGCCGCCTCAAGCTCGCGCTGCTTCTTGCGCTGGAACTCCTTCTCCAGCGCGTCGATGGTGGTGGAGGGTTGGCGGGTAGCGATGGAAATCTCTCGCGGCGCGGCGTCCGGGGTCGCGGGCCGCAGGGCACTGGCCACCGGCGGCGCTTTGGGAACCGCCCGGCTGGGCCGCGGAGCCGCATCGATCGGCTGACCGTCCGGACCCAGAATCTGCATTCGGAAGAGGAAGCGGACCGTGTCTTCCTGGAACTTGAGCATCATCGCCTCGAACATGTCGAAGGACTCCCGCTTGTATTCCACCAGCGGATCGCGCTGCGCATAGCCGCGCAGGCCGATGCCCTCCTTCAGGTGGTCCATCGAGAGCAGATGGTCCTTCCACAATCCGTCGATCACGCTCAGCATCACCATCCGCTCATGGTGGCGCATGGTTGCAGAGCCAAGAATCTTTTCCTTGGCCTCGTACTGCTCCTTCAGCTTCTCGAAGATCGTCTCGCCCAGTTCGTGCCGGCTCAGTTGGTGTGAATTGATTCCAGTCGCGCCGATATTCAGCGAAGCGAAGGCCAGCCCGAAGTGGTCGACAAGCTTCTCGTCCAATCCCTTCAGGTTCCATTGATCGGGATGAACCTTCTCAGGGGCAAACTCATCCAGCAACCCGCTCAGAATCCCGCCGACATAATCCTCCAGGATCAGCTCCTTCTGCTCGACGCCCTCCAGCAGTTGACGGCGCAGCCCGTAGACCGCCTCGCGCTGCTTGTTCATCACGTCGTCGTACTCAAGCAGGTGTTTGCGGGACTCGAAGTTCTGCGCCTCGACCGCTTTTTGCGCGCCCTCGATGCGCTTGGTGATCATCTTCGACTCGATGGGCTCGTCCTCCTGCATGCCCATCCGCTGCATCATCGCGCTCATCCACTGCTTGGCGAAGATGCGAATCAGATCGTCTTCCAGCGAGAGATAGAAGCGCGACTCGCCGGGATCTCCCTGCCGGCCCGCGCGCCCGCGCAACTGGTTGTCCACGCGCCTCGACTCATGCCGCTCCGTGCCCAGAATGAACAGCCCCCCGGCCTCGATCACCTGCTCGTGATCCTGGCGCGCCGTCTCGGCATGAACCTTGTAGACCTCGGCCCACTCCGCCTCGGCAACCTCGAACTCCTGGCCGTTGTAATAGAAGCGCAGAAATCCCGCCGGGGCCATCGGGTTGATGGCGCCCTCGGCGACGCTGATGGCCCGCGCCTTGTTCTTCTTCACCAGTTCCTGCCGAGCCATGAAATCCGGGTTGCCGCCCAATAAAATATCGGTGCCGCGGCCGGCCATGTTGGTCGAGATGGTCACCATCCCCAGCCGCCCCGCCTGCGCCACAATCTCCGCCTCGCGTTCGTGGAACTTGGCGTTCAGCACCACGTGGCGAACGCCCCGGCGCTGCAAAATCCCCGAGAGCCGCTCGCTCTTTTCAATCGAGGTCGTCCCCACCAGCACCGGCTGCTTGCTCTCATGCAACTGCTCGATGTTGTCGGCGACCGCCTTGAACTTGGCCTTCTCCACCAGATAGATCACATCTGGATTCTCAAGCCGCCGCATCGGCATGTTCGTCGGAATGACGACGATCTCCAGCTTGTAAATCTTTTCGAATTCGGCCGCCTCGGTCTCCGCCGTGCCCGTCATGCCGCTCAGCTTCTTGTAGAGGCGGAAGTAGTTCTGGAAGGTGATCGTAGCCAGCGTCTGGTCTTCCTTGCGGATATTGACGCCCTCCTTGGCCTCGATCGACTGGTGCAGCCCGTCGCTCCAGCGGCGGCCCGGCATCAGGCGGCCGGTAAAGGTGTCCACGATGATGACTTCGCCGTCCTTGACCACGTACTCCACGTCGCGGTGGTAGAGCGCGTGCGCCTTGATCGCCGTCTCCACGTAGTGCTTCAGTTCCCAGTTCTCCGCGTCGGCAATGTTGCCGATTCCCAGCAGCTTCTCGATCGTCTCCCAGCCCCGGTCGGTCACGCCGATGGTCCGCTGCTTCTCGTCCACAATATAGTCGCCGGTCAGGTGCTTCTCGCCCTCGGCCAGCCGCAGACCCAGCTCTTCCTGGCGCAGCGTATCGCTGTATTCGATCTCCTCGCCCAGCTCCAGTTGCGGAATGATCTTGCGCACACGCTCATACTTGTCGGTCGTCTGGTCGGTCGGCCCGGAGATAATCAGCGGCGTCCGCGCTTCGTCGATCAGGATCGAATCCACTTCGTCGACGATGGCGTAGTAGTGCCCGCGCTGCACGCAATCTTTTATCTCGAATTTCATGTTGTCGCGCAGGTAGTCGAAGCCGAACTCGTTATTCGTTCCGTAAGTAATGTCGGCAAGGTAAGCGGCCCGGCGCTCGTCGTCGCTGAGGTCGTGGACTATCACGCCCACGGTCAGCCCCAGGAACTCGTATATCTTGCCCATCCATTCGGCGTCGCGCTTGGCCAGGTAATCGTTCACCGTGACCACATGCACGCCATGGCCGGCCAGCGCATTCAGGTAGCAGGCCAGAGTGGCCACCAGCGTCTTGCCTTCGCCGGTCTTCATCTCGGCGATCTTGCCCTGGTGGAGCACCATGCCGCCGATCAGTTGCACGTCGAAGTGGCGCATCTGCACCGAGCGCCAGCCGGCCTCGCGCACCACCGCGAAAGCCTCGGGAAGAATCTCGTCGAGGGCCTCTTTTTCGGCCGCGGCCTGCGCCTTTTCGCGCTCTTCCTTCTCCTCGATTCCCTCGGTCCGCTCTCGAACCCGCTCCGCGATCCGCGTCCGGAACTCCGCCGTCTTGGTCCGCAACTGCTCGTCGGTGAGTTTCTTCGTGTCCGCTTCCAGGGCGCTGATCAGCGCCACCATCGGCATCAGCCGCTTGATCAGCCGCTCGTTCGCCGTGCCAAAAACCTTCGTGAGAACTTTATCGAAAAACACAGGATTCTCCGTCTACCAGTGTAAATGCTGGGGGTTGGGATGGGCTCGCGACGCTCCGTGGAAAGAGAAGCTACCCAGAGGACGCCGGGCGTGCGCATTTATCTGACAAAAACTCCTGAAACTCCCTGCCGGTTCATCCCAGGTATTCAAAAACCGCTTGACATTGCTTCAAATAGAACGGCAAAATGCAGTCATGTTGTTGCATTGGATTGCAGGAGATGGCTAGTGTAGTGTCTCATTAATAGAGCCTATTATACGCATGGGGTCATCCTATGATAAGGAGACTCACTATGCGTGTTGCTCAGCCCATTGTCCTCGAAGCGGATGTCCGCCGAAAGCTG
>JBEKNI010000081.1:0-10664 GCA_049522975.1 Occallatibacter sp.
CACCGGCTCAACCACCGGCCCAGAAAATGCCTGGGCTATAAAACACCACACCAAGTCTTCCGGAAACAGTTACACTCGAACCAACCCGTTGCGCTTCGTTGTTGAATCCGCCGTGCGGAAACGGCTTAGCTCGGCTGTCTCGGCCGGAAGTGGCAGGTTCCTCCGGCTAGCACCGGGGTCCAGATGGAGGGATCGGCGGGCTGCTCGCTTGAGCCTAGGAAGAGGATGCCGTCGGGAACCAGCACCTTGTGAATGCCGGCCAGCAGGGTCTTGCGCGTCTCCTGCGAGAAGTAGAGCATGACGTTGCGCAGGAAGATGACGTCGAAACGCTCGTCGATGCGGCTGAAGGGCAGCGGCGGCGAAGCGAGATTGGCCAGGCGGAAGTTGCACATCTTGCGAATCTCGGGCTTGATGACCCAGTCTTCGCCCATATGGTCGAAGTAGCGGACCACGAAGCGGGCGGGGAGGCCGCGGTTCATCTCGATGCGGTGGTAGCAGCCGGCCTGGGCGCGCTCCATCACCTCGGAGCAGATGTCGGTGCCCTCGATGCGGATATTCCATCCGGCGAGCAGGGGGAAATGCTCATGCAACAGCATGGCCAGGCTGTATGCCTCCTGGCCGGTGGAGCAGGCCGCGCTCCAGAAACGCAGGCTGCGCGTGAAGCGGCGCGCCTCGATGAGCTTGGGCAGCAACTCGACGCGCAACAGCTCGAAGGGACGCGAGTCCCTGAAGAAGCTGGTCTCATTGATGGTCATGGCCTCGGCGATGGAACGCTCGAGGACCGAGTCTTTTCTGAGCTTGAGGTGCTGGACAAGCTCTTCTAAATGCGTCATTCCCCGGTTGCGCATCAGCTTGGTGAGGCGGGTGTCGAATAGGTAATCGCGCGACGGGTCGAGGACATTCTGCGAGAGCCCGAAGACGAGCTGGCGAAGGTAGCCGTAGTCGATGCTGGAGGCGGTTTGCATGGCTACACCACCGCTTCCCGAAGCTCGCGGGCTTCCGAACGGGTCCGGCCGACCAACCGGAGAATCTCCGGAGCGATCTCGCCGAGGGGCAGCACCTTGTGGGCCAAGCCTGCATTGCTGACTGCGCCGGGCATTCCCCAGACGGTGCTGGTGGCTTGGTCCTGGGCCAGGACGCTGCCGCCCTGCTCGCGAATGAGGCGGCAGCCGATCATCCCGTCCGACCCCATTCCGGTCAACACCACGGCTAGCGCACCCGCGCCATAGACGGCGGCAACCGACCGGAAGAGGACGTCCACAGCGGGGCGGCAGTGGTTCTCCAGCGGGCCCTGATTGAGGCGCAGCGTGGGGGGCAAGCCGGCGCGCGAGGGGGCCAAAACCTCCATGTGCCAGTTGCCCTTGGCGATGTAGATGCTACCGGCGCGCACCGGATCGCCCTCTTGAGCCTCCTTGACCTGCAACGGACAACGGCCGTTGAGCCGTTCGGCAAACAACTTGGTAAACAACTCCGGCATGTGCTGCACAACCAGGACCGGCAGCGCAAAGTTGGCCGGCAGCGCGGGAAGCAGCACCTCCAGGGCCGCCGGGCCGCCGGTGGAGACGCCGATGGCCAGCGCGACCGGGGTGGATGAGATTGGCTGAGGCCTGGGCGGAGGTGCAAGAGGAAGGATCAGCGGCGCGCGCACCGCTCCGGGAGAGACCGCAGGCGGCGGCGCCTGGCCGGTAAGGGCCTGGATCTTGGGAATCAACTCCTGGGAGAGCGCGCGGATAGCAGCCTCGCGGCCGGACTGACCTGCCGGCTTGGCCACGTAATCGGAGGCCCCGCAGGCCAGGGCTTCGATGGTAACCTTGGCTCCGCGCTGGGTGAGCGAACTGCACATGATGACCGGCATTCTGTGCCCCCGGGCGCGCAGCTTTCTAAGTGTGAGCAATCCGTCCATCACCGGCATCTCGACATCCAGCAGGACCAGGTCGGGGTGAAGGTCCTCGATGGCGCTCAAGGCCGATCCGCCATCGCCCGCCGTGCCGGCCACCTCCATCCCGGCATCGGAGCAGACCACCGAGCGCAACAGACTCCGCATCACAGCCGAGTCGTCCACGATCAGAATGCGGGTTCGGCGGCCGGAGGCCATCGCTCAGGCCTCCACCAGGCCGAGCATGGCCAGCTTCTCCGTCAGCGCCTCGTCGTCGAAGGGCTTCATCAGGTACTCGTCAGCGCCGGCATCGAGAGCGCGGAGGATGAAGTCATTTTCGGCTTCGGTGGTCACCATCATTACCTTGAGGTCATATCCATCCGCGCGCAACTGCTTGAGCATCTCCAGCCCGCTCATCACCGGCATGTTCCAGTCCACCAGCGCGAGATCAAAGGATACGCCCGAGCCTAGCTGGTCCATTCCAGCCTGACCGTCGCCGGCCTCCTCGCACTCGATTCCCTTTTCTTCGAGCAGGCCGCGCAGATAGCCCCTCACGAAGCGGGAATCGTCGACAATCAAAGCTCGCATGGTCACCTCCTGAAAAGGACCGCCCCAGGCCCTAATCGGTCCGGGCCGCGCTCAGGCGCATGGGGTCCAGTTGCTCCGGGTCCAACATCACCAGCAGACTGTCCTTGAGCTTGTAAGCGCCGGCAAACAAGGCTCTCCGGCGCTCGTTCAGAATCGAAGGATTGGGCTCGTGGTCGGCCGAGGAGACGGTCAGCACCTCGCCCACCGAGTCCACCAGCAAACCGAAGATTCCGCCGGAACTCTCCAGCACCAGCAGGTCCTGACGGCCCTCCTTGGGCGGCAAACCCAGCAACTGGCGCAGGCTCACGGTGGTCAGCACGTCGCCGCGATAGTGAACCAGTCCGCCGACAAAGACGGGCGCCAGCGGAACCGGCTGCGGATGCGCCGCGCCCACGATCTCCAGGATGTGGGTGATGGGGACGCCGAAGACCGTCGGTCCCAGACGGACCGTGCACATCTCCACCAGCGTCGCCGCCGTTTTTGCCTTGCGATGCGATACCGCAGGTGCGACTGTCGCTGTAGTCATGGCAGGGTCTCCTCCATCCGGCTCCACTCGGCCGGGGCTTGCTCGGCGGCAGACAACGGGGCCACGCCGCCCAGATCAACCACCCCGGTAACGCGATTTTTCAACAGTGTTACGCCGCTGGTGCGCTGCGTGGTCCCGGCCTGGAAGAGATCGCCGCCGGCGGCCACATCCAACACATGGGAAACGGCAATGCCCACATGACGATTGCCCTCGCGGCAGACCACCACAATAATTTGCTGTTCGGAACTGCCCTGCGCCTGTGGATTGCCCTGCGCCGCGGCCAGCACGCCTCCCGAATCCTCGACCGGCAGCAGTTGACCCTCGAAGTTGAGCACCGGTCGGTAGCCGATGTACTCGATGCGTGAGAGCGGAACCTGCTCGATGCGCAGCACATCGCTCAGCGGCACCGCGGCCTGGCGTCCGGCCGCCTCCACCAGCAGGTACTCCATGCTCTTGACTGCTTCAATCGCGCCTTCGTTTTCGGCGGCGCTAGCCAACTCTTCCTCGCGCATGGCCACACCGGCCTTCAGGGCGATTGACCCCGGATCGAGAATCAGCGCCAGATCGGCGTTGCCCAGCACGGTTGCGCCGGAGAAAAGACCGATGTCCTTGAGCACTGCGGAGAGCGGCTTGACGACAATCTCCTCCGGGTCGGCCAGCCCGTCTACGACCAAGCCAAAGCGGCGGCCGTCGGGGTCCAGAACGGCGATGAAGTTGTCCCGCTCGGTGACCGTTTTGTGTTCGGCGCCGGGCATCAGCAACCGGTCGAGAAAGACCAGGGGTAGCAGCTTGCCGCGCAGACGGTAGAGCGGCGCATTCTCAATCCACTCGATAGCCGTGGCCGCCTGCTCCGGGGGAATATGCACCAGCTCGGAGAGCGCGCCCTGGGGCAAGGCAAAGCTCTGATTGACGCTGCGCACGATCAGCGCGGGAATGATGGCCAGCGTGAGCGGAATGCGCAGCCGCAGGGTGGTGCCCTTGCCGGCGCGCGAGTCGATCTCGACCTTGCCGCCGATCTTCTCCACGTTGGTGCGAACCACGTCCATGCCCACGCCGCGGCCGCTGACGTTGGTCACTGCGGCGGCGGTCGAAAAGCCGGGCAGGAAGATCAGTTGCAACAGCTCGCGTTCCGCTAGGTGCGCGACGCGATCCGGGGTAATCAGTCCGCGCTCGACGGCCTTCTGGCGCACCTTTTCCACTGCGATGCCCGCTCCGTCGTCGGAGACCTCGATGATGACGTGGCTGCCCTCCTGGGCGGCTCGCAGCTTGAGAATCCCCTCCGGGTTCTTGCCGGCGGCCTGGCGCACCTCCGGCGGCTCGATGCCATGATCCAGCGAGTTTCTTACCGCGTGGGTGAGCGGGTCCTTGATGGCTTCCAGCAGGCTCTTGTCCAGCTCCGTCTCCTGGCCTTCGACCTCCAGGCGGACGCGGCGGCCCAGCGATTGCGATAAATCGCGCACGATGCGCGGCATCTTCGAAAAGATATTCGACACCGGCTGCATCCGGGCCTTCATCACGCTCTCGCGCAGATCGGCGGTCACCATGTCCAGACGTCGCGAGAGCAGGGTCATGTTGGGGTCGGCCGAGGTTGCCTGCAAGACCTGATTGCGGGTCAGCACCAGTTCGCCCACCAGATTCATCATCCGGTTCAGCAAGGCCACATCCACGCGCAAGGTGCTTTCGGCGGCGGTTCCAGTTGCCTGGACACGCTGCCGCGCGGGGTCGCCTTCGGCGGCGGGAGGAGCGGCAGGCGGTGTTGCGGTTTGCGCAGACTCCTCCGCCTGGGGCGGGGCCGGCGCGGCTGCGACCGGAGCAACCGGAGCCGGCGCGGAGGCCGCGGGCTGCGCCGGCTTCAGCTTCGCCGGACGCGCGGGTGTGGTACGGGCGCCGGCCAGGGCATGGACCGTCTGCTTTACCTGGGGCTGCGCCAGCACTTGCAACTCCTCCAGACGGCAGATCAGCAGCGCATCCTCGCCTTCGCCCTCCGTGTCATTCGCCTCTATCGTCTTAAGAATGGAGCGCAGACCGTCCAGCAGTTGCAACAAGCCGGTGATCAGCGGGCGGTTGGCGGTCAGCTTCCCTTCGCGCAGCAGGCCAAGCAGGTTTTCCCCGGCGTGGGCCAGCTTTTCCAGCCTCTTGAAGCCCAGAAATCCCGTGGTTCCCTTGATTGTGTGCACCGAGCGGAAGATGTCTCCTATCAGTTCCGCATCCTGCGGACGCTCCTCCAGATCGGTCAGACAGCGCTCCATGCGGTCCAACCCCTCCTGGCTCTCGATCAGGAACTCCCTCGTCAGTTCATCCATCGCACCCACTCATCCGCCCGGCCGGGACGAACCCCCGGCACACAAAGCGCTCAAGCCCTTTATCGGAAAGAAGAGGCTCAACATGAGAGACGGAGTTTCTTGGAAGCGTCAGAGGTCAGGGACTAGGGGACTAGAGACTAGGGGACTAGGGATGAGGGATCAGCTGGGAAGCGATCTGCGCCGAACGTTCCGCTTTGGTGCGGGCTGTTTCCCAATTCGGACCGGAGATTCGTATCGAGGCCGTCGAGGTCGCTAATCTGAAAGATGCGCTCAGCCCGCCCTGCGGCGTCTGCCGCCAGATGCTCTCCGAATTCATCCTGCCCGAAGCGCCGGTGATCTCCCCCGCCGAGGACGGAGCGCGGACGATGCCCTTCTCCGAACTGCTGCCACTGGCCTTTGCGTTGAAGACAAAATAGAGCCCAAACGCACGAATGCCCACGCTGGTGCGTGGGCATTCGACACGGAAGCAAAACCCTCCGCTGTTCCTACGCTGCCTTCGCGTCTCCCGCCGACCGCACCCGGAAGTGCTTCATGTGGAGCGAGAGCGCGCGCTCGATCTTGCGCAGGTCGCCGCGCTCCGTTGGACCGGCGAACGTTGAAGCTATGCCGTGCGCCGATGCGCGGCCGGTGCGGCCCACGCGATGGACAAAGTCCTCGGCCATCTTGGGCATGTCGAAGTTGATGACATGCGCTACATTGGCTACATCGATGCCGCGGGCGGCAACATCAGTAGCCACCAGCACGCGGTGGCGGCCCTCGGAGAAGCTGCGCAAGGCCTGGTTGCGCTGGGCCTGCGAGCGGTCGCCGTGAATCTGCGTCGCCGAATGACCGCTGCGGACCAGCTTGCGCGCCACGCGGTCCGCGCCGTGCTTGGTGCGCACGAAGACCAGGAAGCTGCCGGTCTCCGCGCCCAGCAGGTGTTCGAGCAGTTCCTGCTTCTTGTCCTGCTCGACCTCAAAGGTTCGCAGCTCGACATTTTCCGCCGGCTTGAGCACCGAGCCCACTTCGACGCGGGCGGGATTGTTAAGATACTTGCGCGCCACGTCCTTTACAGAAGCTTCCAGCGTGGCCGAGTAACACAGTGTTTGCCGCACGGCGGGCAGTGTGGCGGCGATGCGCGCGATGGCCGGCTGGAAGCCCATATCGAGCATCCGGTCGACCTCGTCGAGCACCAGGATCTTCACCTGGTCGAGGCGCACCAACTTACGCTGGATGTAGTCCTCCAGGCGTCCGGGGGTGGCGACAATCAGCTTGGCGCCGCGGCGAATCGCATCGAGTTGCGAACGCTCGGCCAAGCCGCCGACCACCAGGGCCACGGTCTGTTCGGAGCTTGAGCGGATGGCGAGGAAGGCTTGCTCCACCTGCATGGCCAGTTCGCGTGTGGGCAGCAGGATGAGCGCATGGGCCGCGGGTCCGCGAGCTACAGCCCTTTGCAGCAATTCTACGATTGGAATGAGAAAGCCGAGCGTCTTGCCGGTTCCGGTCTGCGCGGTGGCCAGCACGTCGCGGCCTTCCAGAGCGGGCGGAATGCAGCCGAGTTGCACCGGGGTTGGAATTTCAAATTTGTTAGCGTCAAGCCGCGCCATCAAGGCGGGCGAAAGAGAAAACTGAGAAAACTGTGTCGTCAAAATTGAGTCATTTCCTAAAGGGTTCCGGAGCCGCCAGCGTAGCTTGCGGCCTGCAATCGGAACCGGACGTAGAGACGCGCATGCACTCATTGGTGAGCGCGTACCTGCTTATCGATATGCGTAAGGGAGAACCGACGAGTCAAATCTAAGACTGGCCGACATTCAAAGGGAGAACGTCAAAGGCCCGGAGCTGCCACACGCTACTTCATCGCCAGACGGCACATCGCCGTGTGGGATTCGCGCTCCGCCCCAATTCGTTGGGGCTTGGGGAAAATCTGTGCCTGGCAAACTTGCCTTGATGGGGCTCGCTGCCGCTCACGGCCAAATCACTGAGCGCAAGTACAGTGTAGCACGGAAGGCAATAAGAAGCAGTCGTGATCGCTATTTCGATCAGGAAGAATCCGCAGAGCGGGTCAGAAGTCCGGAATGTGAGCGCGGGCCTAATGGAAAGATGTCTCAAACCCGATTATGAGGACTCGAGCCCTAACCTGGAGTCGGTCTCCTAACCGATGGTATTCTGCTGTCTATGATGCTACCCTTCACCGTCTGGCTTCTCTTTGCTACGAGCAATGTAACGCTACCACAGCGGAGCATTGACCGCTGCGCACAGGACGGAGCCTTCTTTTACGCCATGAGCGATGATCCTACCCGGCCTGTGCAGGTCGAGCGGGACGGGGTGGCTATCCGGATTGAGCACCCTGATTCCAAAAGCGCCGATGCTAGAGTCAGCTTTTCGAAAGCGAACCGCGTCCTAGTTCAGATGCATACGGATTTCGAAGCTGCGCTGGGTTGGTTGGCAGTGTCACCGACCGGAGCGTTTGCTACAACATGGCAAGTGAACGCTTCTAGCGCGGAAACGCAGCTTTTCCGCGTGACCTCCAACGGTGGGATAATAGAGGACACAGATCTGATTCCGTCAGCAGAGGAAACGTTCGTCATTGACGCCAAGCGTTTCTGCAAGAGTCCTGGGGTAAATACGACGGCTATCAAATGGATAGATGATGATCACCTGCTACTTTCGATCAATGCTTGGTCGTCAGGTTTCTGCTCTTCAAACTTCACTGAAGGTTTTATTCTTTCGGTGTCAAAGCGAGAATTCACTAGGAAGCTGTCGGAACGGGAACTCATCAATTTGCCAGCCGTCTGCACCTGGAATCTTGTTCCTGTTAAGACGCGCTGAAAAGGTTGCGGGCGAGCCGTCTACAATTCAAAAACTGCACCACAACCGCTCCCTCACCCAAGTCGATACTAAACACGCATCCTGAATGCAGTCCGCCCCCAGCACTTAAAATACCTTCAGGGAGAACGAATGTCGCAGGCGCCCTCAAAGATTGATCCGGCTGGCAAAGCAGCTATTGATTCTGCCGCGGAAACGGCTACGGAATTGAATGAGACTCTCGATCCCACGGATTGGCCGAGCTTCCGCGCGCAGGCTCATCGCATGTTGGACGAGATGCTCGGCTACATCGAAGAGATCCGCGAGCGGCCCGTCTGGCAGCCGATTCCGGAAACGGTGCGGGCGCGCTTTCGCTCTCCCGCGCCGCGGATGGGCGAGCACCTCGCGCGCGTCCATGCGGAGTTCATGCGCGAGGTGCTGCCTTACACGCAGGGCAATGTGCATCCGGGGTTCATGGGCTGGGTCAACGGCGGGGGCACGCCGGTGGGCATGTTGGCGGAGATGCTGGCCGCGGGGTTGAACGCGAATTGCGGAGGCCGCGATCATATTCCCATCGAGGTCGAGCGGCAGGTTACGCGCTGGGTCAGCGAGTTCTTCGAGTTTCCGGAGGGCGCGACCGGGTTGTTTGTCACCGGAACGTCGATGGCGAATCTGGTTGCCGTGCTCGTTGCCCGCGATGCGGCGCTGGGATTCGACGTGCGCGCTGGCGGAGTGGCCGCGGACTCCAGGCGGCTGACGGCCTACACATCGAACGCGGTGCATGGCTGCGTGCCGAAAGCGATGGACATTGCCGGCCTGGGCAGTGACGCGCTGCGGTTGATCCCAGTCGACAGCCGCTACCGGATCGATCTGGCCGCGCTGGCGGCGGCGATCGAGAAAGATCGCGAGGCCGGCTTCACGCCGTTTCTGGTGGTGGGAACCGCGGGAACGGTGAATACCGGAGCCATCGACGATCTGGCCGGCCTCGCTGATTTGTGCCGGCGCGAGAAGCTCTGGTTCCATGTGGACGGCGCCTTTGGCGCTCTGGCCAAGCTGGCCCCCGACCTTGCCGCGAAGGTCAGCGGGATGGAGCGCGCGGATTCAGTGGCCTTCGATTTTCACAAGTGGGGACAGGCGCCCTACGACGCCGGCTTCATCCTGGTGCGGGATGGCGAGGCGCACAAGAACGCCTTCACCTTTCCGGCGGCGTACCTGCAACGGGCCGAATGTGGATTGGCCGCGGGCTCGCCCTGGCCCTGCGACTTCGGGCCGGATCTCTCGCGAGGCTTTCGCGCGCTGAAGGTCTGGTTCACGCTGAAGGTCTTCGGCGTCGATGCGCTGGGAGCATCGATCTCCCGGACCTGCGCGCTGGCCCGCTACCTCGAAGCCCGCATCGCCGCGACGCCCGAGCTGGAACTGATGGCTCCGGTCGAGTTGAATATTGTTTGCTTTCGCTATCTCGTGGGAGGTTGGAGTGATGAGGAATCTAATCGGGTCAACGGCGAGATAGTCGTGCGCTTGCAGGAGTCGGGGATTGTGGCTCCGTCGACGACTAAGATCGGAGGCCGCATGGTCATTCGCGCGGCCATCGTCAACCATCGGACCAGCCGCGCGGAGATCGATGCGCTGGTGGAGAATGCGCTGGCGCTGGGACGCGGGCTCTAAGGAAACTCGCGACGTGGAATGGCTTCCAACTCCGGCATTGTGCCGCCCAGCGCAGCCAGCCTGCGGGAGCTTTCCCGTTCGATGAGAGCTTTGAGAGCCTCCTGAACCAGAGCCGACTTCTTGGTCAAGCCCGTGTATTCCCGGGCGATGAGTAAAAGATCGTCGTCGAGGGTAACGCCTATTCTCATAAAGCCTCCATGCGCCGTTGAGCGTTGTTAGATGCCGGATTGAAATCCGCATCGGATGTTACCCAGGTCACCATGTCGAAAATGGGCTGCGAAATCGACGAAAAAGCGGGCATTTTGGGTCAAGAACGGCGGTTTTTTGGCCAAAAAGTGGGCAAAATACGGGGTTTTCGGTTACTAATCCAAAGGGGAGATCCCCCGGCTCTGCCGGGGTGGCAGTAGAACTTTGAGAATTCCGGGAGTCTGTTCTCCTCGAATTGCCTGTGCTGTGGCAGTGAAGACAGCAGTGAGAGGCTTGGCTCTGCCGGTGGATACTTACTTCGTCAACATTACCAAAATGCAAGCTATTTATTGTGTGTAAGTTGAGAGAGATTTGCGGGCCAAAAAAAGTTTTCCATAGGATGGGGGGTGGGGGTCGGCCCAGTGGGCAGTGAACAGTGGTCAGTGGTCGGTAGCAGTCCGCGCCTCTGGTTGTGGTTCATTCTTCTATTGTGCGCGCTTCGGGGAAATAATCTGCAAACCAGCTTTCGATTTCGCTCAAGGCAGGCTCTGCGGCGGAGCCAACCGCTTGTTTGCCGCTCGCGTGGGCTTCGGGGATTCTCGGGTCCCAAACAGCAGGGGCGACGCATATCAAACTCCCAGTAGATTGAGCAGATAGGGGTGGTCCCATGCGGCTTTGAGCCGTTTTCCCTTGATTCCGCGTTTTAGGGATTTCTCCTGTTTGAGCAGGTTGAGGG
>JBEKNI010000082.1:0-10003 GCA_049522975.1 Occallatibacter sp.
GATGCGGCGATGACCGTCGCATCGGCCACCGACGGCGATCTCTTCCGCGCCTATGTGGAGCAGGCACTGCGTCCCAAACTGCAATGTGGTGATGTGGTGGTGCTGGATAATTTGTCGGCGCACAAGGTGGCGGGGATACGCGAGCGGATCGAAGCTTGCGGCGCGCAACTGCTCTATCTGCCGCCCTACTCGCCGGATTTGAATCCGATTGAGAAGGCTTGGTCGAAGTTCAAGAAGTTTCTGCGCGACGCCAAAGCGCGAACCAAAGAAGCCCTGGATCAAGCGGTCACCGATGCCCTCAAACCATTACTGCGGACAATGCCGCCGCCTGGTTCCGTCACTGCGGATACGGGACACGGCAACCCTAGTTCCGCTCTCATAGGCCATCGACCTGCGCTGGGGCGTGCGCGACGAGGTGGCCCTCGACCAGCAGACCATGGAGATCTGCCTGCGTGAGATTGACCGCTGCCAGCAGACCGGCATCATCGGCCGGATCCATATATCGATACTCGACGCTGCGGAAATAGACGCCTTTCAAGGGAACGGCTTGAGCCATCCAGCGCTTGATCGCCGCGCGCTGTCTGGCATTGAAGGTCAAACGGGCTGTCCGTCGCGCAACCGGTCGAATTCGATGACCAGATCACGGATGCGGCCGTCCGCGATCAACTCCTGTGGAGTCCTTCCAGCGAAAGCCTCAAGCGGCGTACCGAGCCAGTGCCTCTCCTCGGGAGCGACGACATAGTCGTCCATGCGTGAGAGCAACTCACGGAGATCGCGTGTCTTCTTGTTCATCTGGCTGGTTCCCCTACCAGCCTCCCAATTCTGTAGGGTCCGAGCAGTCACATTCAGAGCATTCGCCAACTGCTCCTGGCTCAATCCTAGCCTTTGCCTGGCATCAAGGACGTCGAAGGAAGCTTCCTCGTCTGTACTGTGCCGGGGCTGGGTCCGGATGTTACGCGCTTTCAAAAGCTGCCTCAGGTGCGGCCAATTGAAGGCCAACTGAGCCTCGGCAAATTTTTGCCGCCCAACCATTGTTCCCACGCGGAACGCGAAGTCCGCCGAGTGATGGGGCGTATAAACCAGCAGGTTCGATACCTTGCAACTCCGAAGTGTCGCAAGGGAACTCTCAACGGCAGCGTCCTGCTCGGGACTTGATAGATAAAGGACGCTCACCCAAGCCTTCCCCAGGGCGACCTTTATGTTGCAAGGTACAGTTTGGAACTTGGGCGAGTAGGGTGCAAAAAGAGTTCTCGCCTCGTCGAGCGTTTTCGGCTGAGTCCAAACGACCAGTTCTTCGGTCTGTGTGGCAGTCGGCATCTCCACCTCCAAATTCATTATACGCATATTTTCGTGCTACACGAAACTCTTGACAGAATATCGTTGAGTTGTGCCACGGTGCCGCCATTGGAACCGGAGTTCCCGGAGAGCGCCGGAGCAGTAGGTGCCGACCGCTTGTACACACCGTGCACGCAGTCCGCTCTCCTGGACCTGGAAGGGGTCGAACCGACGACCTCTTCCATGCCATGGAGTATCTCAAGCCGCAAATAGCAGACGGCACAGTACTTACGAACCGGCACAACCGGCAAGAACGGCCCAATCGGCGTTATTTGCGGGCAAAATGCGGGCAACACTACACAAAACTACAACCAAGTGGCCAGCGGGCTGATCGTGTGGAATCAGCCCAGCACTCCTTGATAATTCGTTCCGATCCGGCATACCTCCTTGCGTGCAATCTCACTGGCGCCGCCAATACTCCCAGCCTGGCTGGCGAACAGCGGGCAGTGGCCAGGAGAGCGGGTGTTCCTCGGAGCTCAGGTCCCTCCCTTCGGCTAGTAGAATTTCACCAGTGACGGACCAGGACCTGCTAAACCTCGTTCGACGAGGCGAATCCGAACAGCTTGAGTTCAAGCAGAGCTCTGCTCAGTTTCCCAGAGCCGGCGAGACCCTTTGCGCCTTCATGAACGGCCGGGGCGGACAAGTGCTGATCGGGGTTCGGCCAAACGGTTCCGTCGCCGGCCAAATGATCGCGGACAAGACTTTTCAGGAATTGGCCTAGGTTCTGCGCCGGTTTGATCCACCCATTCCGGTTGAAACCGAGCGGATTCCAGTGGGCGCGGATGGCCTTGAAGTCCTGGTTTCGAAAGCCGCCTCAACGGCTGACAGTCTGCCTTGCACCTACGACGGACGGCCGTACCAGCGTGTCGGAACGACCACCTCGGTCATGCCGCAGGAGTCCTATCAGAGGGTTCTCCTGGAACGCACGCATTCGCGGCATCGCTGGGAGAACGAAATCACCGAAGTAACGATCGATGAATTGGAGGCCCAGGAGATTCGGCGGACGGTCCAAACCGGTATCGCGGGCGGCCGACTGCCGGCGATACCTCAGCCGACGATCTGACGGACATCCTCGACAGATTGGGACTTCGCGTTCGCGATGCCCTTGTCAATGCGGCGGTGGTAGTGTTCGGTCGCGAGTTCTTGCCCCATTACCCTCAATGCCAGTTGAGGCTTGCTAGATTCCGCGGTACAGACAAGAACGAGTTCCTGGACCAACGCCAGCTTCATGGACATGCCCTCGAATTGCTGTCCGAGGCGATGCAGTTCTTGACCCGGCATCTGCCGGTCGCAGGCCGCATCGAACCGGGTTGTTCGAGCGTGTTGACGAGTCCCTCTTTCCTCCTGTCGCATTGCGCGAAGCATTGGTCAATGCATTCTGTCATCGGGATTACGCCCAGGCAGGCGGAGCAGTGTGTGGCAATCTACGATGATCGCCTTGAGATATGGAGTTCCGGGGAACTTCCGCTCGGCATGAAGGTTGAGGATCTCAAGCGGGAGCATCTGTCGCGACCGCGAAATCCGCTGATCGCGGAGGTCTTTTATCGGTGAGGACTGGTTGAGCGCTGGGGACGTGGCACGCAAAAGATTGTTGAACTTTGTCTGTGGGCCGGCCATCCTCGCCGTGGACCTCAGTGCGTCCGTTGACGCGCACGCGGTCGCGGAGGCGGCCATTGGACTCGCGCACTACGGGGCAGAGCTTCCAGCCCCCATTGGTTCTGACCTTCTTGAGCACGTTGACGCATGCTCCAGGCCGAGCGTTGTCCACCGGTCGCGGCATGAGCGGGATTGTCCATCCTTCTCAGAACTCGCGCAAAAAAGCGCGGCGAAGTGGACACCACGATGGACACCAAAACTGTGATTTTGCGGACACCATGGTGGTAAGTCGTTGATTGGAAATGCTCTGGTGCCGAAGAAGGGACTCGAACCCCCACACCCTTGCGAGTACATGGACCTGAACCATGCGCGTCTGCCAATTCCGCCACTTCGGCACGGTACACAGGTTCAGCCTTCTCCGCTGAACCGGCAGCATCTCTGAGTCTCGCAAATGCGCTTCCCGGTGTCAAATTTCCGTGCCGGAGCGATGGATGGCGGGTCCATGCTATTGGGCCGACCTCCAGGCCGGCCGCCGGGCGCCCACGCCCCCTTATGGGCCCTTTACGAACGGCAGGGCAAAATGACTTATGTACATTCGTCTAAGCCGGCCCCGCCGAACTCTCCCTCTGATCCTTGGGTCGGTCACCCTGGCAAGCGTCGGCGCGCTCTTGACGTGGGACGCTTTTCCACGGCTCTTTCCTGTCAATGCCCACAGCTTTCTGGCCGCGTTTCCGCTGGCCATGATCGCCTTGGCATATCTCGTCTACCAGGCCGCGCATCGGCCCGCGCGCGCGGAGATCGTCAAAGCGATCTTGCTGGCGATTGCCTTTCTTTTCTGGGCCGCCAATCAATTCTGGCCAGGTCTGCCCCAGACGACGCTCTTCAATGACATTGCCATTGCCCTTTTTGTGCTCGATGTGTTTTTGGTCATGATCGGCTGGCCGGCTACATCGCCCGACGAATCCTTTGCGGAGACCTGGGAAGCTCCGCCTCGCGGAAGGGAGATTTGAATTCGCCATGAACATGAATAAGCGGGGCGAATAGACGCTGAAACAAGCGCTACGCCTTTTCGCCCAGTTCCCGCCACCGCCTCTCCGCCAGGACCACGGAGGTTTCTATCTGCCGTTCGGGCACCTTCCAGTACTTTTTCAGCAGCCGGTCTTTCTCCCGCGGCTCGACCACCTGAAAACCATGCCGCTCATAGAAGCGGATCGCCCAGAAGGCATCCGCCCAAGTGCCGATCAGCACCGGCGCGCTGGACAGCCCGAGCAGATGAGCCAGCAGGCTTGCTCCAATCCCGCACCTCTGGCGCGCAGCGCGCACGTATGCGTGGCGGATAAGCGTCACATCCTCAACCGCTTGAATCCCCATCACGCCGGCCAGAGTGCCGTTCTCTTCATAGCCCCAGAATTCGACGCCCGCGCCGATCTCATGGCGCAATTCGTCCTGGGACATATAGGGCTCGGTCCAGCGATCGGCGGGAATGACGCCTTTGTAAGCCTGTGCGGCCTCGTTGACGATGCTCCAGATCGCCTCAAAATCTCTCTCGTTGCACCGGCGGATCATTCGTTCTCGACTTCCTCGTCTCTACTCCGCTACGGTGATCGTTCCCACCGTGGTCAGGCTGCCCGCGGCTTCGGAGTTGCCCAGGTAGACGGTGTAACTTCCCGGAGCAACCATCCAACTGCTCGAGCCGGTATCCCAATACGACATCGGATGCGAAGAGTCGTTCTGATCGACCTCGATGGTGACCGGCTGCGAAGCTCCCGGCTGCAGCAGCACCTTCTGCCAGCCGACCAGCCGTTTAGGCGGCTCGTTGAGGCTGGCCGGCAGTCCCAGGTAGATCTGCGCCACTTCGGCTCCCGCGACCGTGCCGGTGTTGGCCAGGTTGAAAGTCACCTGGAAATTCGGGTTGCTGGCTGACGAGAGGTTGTTTACGATGGCCGCGTTGGTGATGGAAAACGTGGTGTACGAGAGGCCATAGCCGAAGGGAAACAGCGGCGTGAATCCCTGCGTGTCGTACCATTTGTAGCCCACGTTGTAGCCTTCGGTGTAGTTCACGTCAAATGTACCGTTAGCCGGAGGCTGAGGAATCGCCGGGCGCGGCAATTGCGCTTCGCTGGCCGGGAAGGTGATGGGCAGCTTGCCACTGGGATTGGTGACGCCGAAGAGCAGGTCGGCAATGGCCGGCCCGCCGTTCTGGCCGGGATACCAGGCCTCCAGTACAGCGCTCACCTGGCTCAACCAAGGCATTAGGATGGGGCCTCCGCTCTCGACCACGACGATTGTATGGGGGTTGGCCGCGGCCACGGCTGCCACCAGCGCATCCTGGTCCACCGGTTGTCCCAAAATCAAATCGGTCAGGTTCAAGCTTGGCTCATCCATGCCCTCGCTGGCCCATTGATTGACGAAGACAATGGCCACTTGCGACGCAGCGGCCTCCTGGGAAGCAAACTTGGCATCGGTCCCATCGGTGAAGTCTATCTGGGCGTTGGGTGCCATGGCCTTAATCGCCTGCATCGGCGACGTCAGATCCCAGGTCACCGTCGCCCAACAGGGCGGGCACGGTTGCCCTTGCGTCATAGCGCCGCCGATGGGCTGCACTTGCGCCGAGCCTCCGCCGGAGAGCACTGCCGTATCGGCGTGCAAGCCTATGACGGCGATCGATTGCACCGTGGAACCATTGAGCGGGAGTTGGCTGTTCGCGTTCTTCAGCAGCACCGCGCCCTGCTCCTCGATCTCCTGCGCCACAGCGGCATCGGCCACTGCCGGAATCGCCTGAATCTTCTGCGGATTGTCGAAGATTCCCACCTCGTACATGGCGCGCAGAATGCGATGCACCATGTTATCCAGCCGCGACTGCGGAACAGCACCGCTGGCAACGTCCTGGCCGAGCGTGGAGAAGTACTGCTGGTTGGGCTGCTCCTGATCCAGCCCGTTGATAGCCGCCGTGTCCGTCGAGTGCGTCGCCCACCAATCCGACATGACGAAGCCCGGAAAGCTCCAATCCCCTTTGAGAACCTGGTTGAGCAGATGGTCGTTCTCGCAATCGTACTGGCCGTTGGTCAGGTTGTAAGAGCACATTACGGACTGCACATTCGAGTCCTTGACGCCGATCTCGAAGGCCAGCAGATCGCTCTCTCGCCCGCCGCGCTCGTCGATGATAGCGTTCGCCGTCGAGCGTCCGGTCTCCTGGTCGTTGAAGGCGAAGTGCTTGATGTCGGCTATGACATGCGCGGCCTGGATCGCGTTCAGATGCGCGGCCGTAATCTTGCCGGCCAGGATGGGGTCCTCGCCCTTGGTCTCGAAGGTGCGCCCGTCGCGCGGCTCGCGCCCGATGAGATTGATGTTCCCGCCCAGGTTCACGTTGATGCCGTAGTCGGCCAGCTCCGTGCCGATGATGTTGCCGTACTTCGTGGCTTCGTTCGTATCCCAACTGGCCGCGCTGGCGATCGAGGAGGGCAGCGCCGTCGCCGGTCCAACGCCGTTGCCAACGCCCACGCTGCCATCGGCCAGATACAGCTCCGGAATTCCCAACGCCACATTCCCCGGCACAAATCCCGCCGCGCCCCGCGGAACCGTGTACCCGTAAGTAAGGTTAGTCGTCACGCCGCCCTGGACCATGGCGAGCTTATCTGCCTGCGACATCTGCGCCAGCATCGCGTCGGCCCGCCCGTCGGCCGTGGTGGGCGGGTTTACCGTCAGCGAAACGATTGCCGTCGCGGTCGTGTAGTCGGTGGTGTCGGTCGGAGTCAGGGTGACCGAAAGCGTCTGCGTTCCGGCAGCCAGCACCGTTCCCGCGGCTGGCGTATAGGCGAAGGTTCCGGCCACCGTCGAGCTGGCATCAAGCTGCGTGCCGCTCAGCGCCGTGCCGTAGGGAATCGCCGCCGGCGTGGCCCAGCTGATCGTGGGTGTTGCCTGGTTCACTGTTAGCGAAACAGTCTTCGTCGCGGTCGTGTAGTCGGTGGTGTCGGTCGGAGTCAGGGTGACCGAAAGCGTGTGCGCTCCGGCAGTCAGTACCGTTCCCGATGCCGGTGTATAGGCGAAGGTTCCGGCCACCGCCGAAGTGGCATCAAGCTGCGTGCCGCTCAGCGCCGTGCCGTAGGGAATCGCCGCCGGCGTGGCCCAGATGATCGTGGGCGTCCGGAGAGTCGATGAGGACGATCCGCTGCCGCATCCGGCCAAAGCCAGAACAAACGGCAGAATCAGCAGCAATGCCAGCGGCGCTCTTGCGCTCCGAATCCCAAACATAAACACCCCCAGGCTTCAGAATCCGAAGCCGCTAACAGGATAGACCCGCGGGAAGGTCGCCGGCCAGCCGGCCAGCCCGATTGGGCCGGGTCCCCACCCGCGCCGCCAACTTGCTGATTTTGTTTTGAAACCGCCCACTGAATCCTCCTGTCCATTCAGATCCCGGAACCTCAGGAGTAACAGTTTTCATTGATCTTTACCGGGCCGGGATTGACTCCCGCCTCCGTTGGCGCTACTCTCTAGCCCAGGTAGGGAAAACTGATAGCGAATTTGATCGCCTTCTCCAATCCGCGGTCGCGCACCTCGGCCCTGAGCTTCGGCTCGACCCTGCTCCGCGTCCGCCACTCCCGCTCACAATCAGCCGCCAGCCCGCAGTCCGCTGCTCGCGCCACGCGTCGTCCCTGCTCTCGGTCCCTCACCACATCTTCAACCGCACACCTTCTTGGAGGCCATCGAAACCATTGAAGATCGCTCTGGAGATCACGCCCAACCTCGAGCCCCTCTTCGGGACTCGCGATGAAAATCTCAGGCTCATGGAAGACTCGCTCGGCGTCCGCATCGATCTTCGCTCCGACGCCGTGCATGTGGAGGGACCCGAACCCGGCGTCGCCCGCGTCCGGCAGATCTTCGCCGATTTCGAATCGCTCCGCCGCCAGGGCGTCAACCCGCACAACGGCGAATTGAACGGCCTGCTGCGCCTGGTCGTCGCCGACCCCGCCGTCACGCTACGCTCACTCTCCGACTCAGGCAAGCAGCGCTCCGCCGGCGTCAAGCGCACTGTCCAGCCGCGCTCCATCAACCAGCGCAAGTACGTCGAAGCCATCGAGCAGAACGATATGGTCTTCGGCGTAGGCCCCGCCGGCACCGGCAAAACCTATCTCGCCGTCGCCATGGCCGTAGCCGCGATGAACGCCAAAAAAGTCAGCCGCATCGTTCTCGTCCGTCCCGCGGTCGAGGCCGGCGAGCGCCTCGGCTTCCTTCCCGGCACGCTGCAAGATAAAGTGGACCCCTACCTGCGCCCGCTCTACGACGCCCTCTACGACCTCCTCGATCCCGAAAAAGTCGATAAGATGCTCGAGAAGAACGTCATCGAAGTCGCCCCGCTGGCCTTCATGCGCGGCCGCACCCTCAACGACGCCTTCATCATCATGGACGAGGCCCAGAACACCACCATCGAGCAGATGAAGATGTTTCTGACGCGCATGGGCAATAACTCCAAGTCGGTCATCACCGGCGATATAACTCAAATCGATCTGCCCAACCCGCGCAAATCCGGCCTGCTCGACGCGATCAACATTCTAGGCGGCGTCGAAGGCATCCAGTTCTGCCACTTCGAGGATTGCGATGTAGTCCGCCACGCCTTGGTGCAGCGGATTGTGAGAGCCTACGAGTCGTCCAAGCCGCAACAGCAGGAGCTGCCGCTTACACTCGGCGAGGCTATCGAGGTCGGTGCTCCGACTCGCGAGGAGCGGACGCAGGGGCAGGCGCTACATCCGGCCAAGCCGCAATAACGCAGCAGCAAAGATATTTTCGGGTGCTGCAAGAAAGAAAGTTCGTTCGTTTTGGAAAAGTACAACAATTCCTGCTAAGGCGCTATTTGGCAGGTAGTTACAGTTATTATCGTTCCAATTATGATTCCAGAAAGGCGCAGAATAACTCTTTTTGAATGAGTAAGATAGTTGACATTCTATCCAAAATGGGAGCAGGATTTATGTATTGGGCAACTGCGCACTGCAGCGTTGTGGCGCCCGACCGAAGGAGAATGTTATGGAAAACTCGAGAAAAGGCAAGATTAGCGAAGAGCAGCATGTGGACCCACGAGTAGGAGTACAGGAGGATGTTCAAGAAGCGGCTCGATCCCAAAAGCCCGTTGAGGGTGTCGCAACAGGCGGGCGAAACACAGACGATCATGAGCAGAACGATGTGATTGATCAGCTTTTCCTTCGTCTTGACATGAGAGGGGTATTGCCGCAAGTGGCCAGATCTCCAAAATCCCGAAGCATTAAGGTAGGCACCGGCGGCAGGGGAACGGCTCTGCGTTACAGAGTTGCAGGATCTCGTCCAGCAGCAAGCATACGTAAGAGAACAAGAAAAACGGTTTCACGTAAACGCATTACCACGAAATCAGATTTCTTGAGGACATAATTGAGGCAGGCTTATGGCCCTCTTTCGATCTCCCAAAAAAATGTGCATCTTGGCGCTGCTGGCCTCGTCCCTAGCCGTCGCGTTGTGCTCCTTCTGCGGTTGCAAGAAAAACCTAGAGGTTCAAGTGGCAATGCCCGTCACAGGCCAAAACAAGGGTGTAGACCCTGCCTTGCTTGCAAGGGCGCAGGCTGGCGACGCAGCTGCTCAGAGAAAACTCGGCTATGCGTTTGATCTCGGCCAGGGGGCGCCGCAGGACTACTCACAAGCGTTCGCCTGGTATAGCAAGGCTGCAGACCAAGGCGACGCCAAAGCCCAACTCGACCTCGGCGTTTTATACCGCGAAGGCCATGGCTTGCAGCAGGATTTCGCCCAAGCGTCCATTTGGTTTCGAAAGGCAGCCGAGCAAGGTAACAGCAATGCGCAGCATTCCCTGGGGCTACTTTACTACTATGGCCAAGGAGTAACGCAGGACTACGCACAAGCTGCCTTTTGGTATCGCAAGGCGGCGGACCAGGGCGATGCTGAAGCTCAATATGGCCTCGGGTATATGTACTACCTAGTGTAGTGTCTCATTAATAGAGCCTATTATACGCATGGGGTCATCCTATGATAAGGAGACTCACTATGCGTGTTGCTCAGCCCATTGTCCTCGAAGCGGATGTCCGCCGAAAGCTGG
>JBEKNI010000083.1:0-9630 GCA_049522975.1 Occallatibacter sp.
GTTCCACGCCAGGATCGCGCAACTCGGCAAAATATTTCAGGGGATTGTCCATATCCCCTTCTTACCCATTTCCACAGCCTTGCCTATAGCAAGTCATGGACATTTATATGCGTCGGCCCTGGAACAATGAAATCGGCGCTTGCGGCGGACTGGCCGGGGCGATAGGCTAGGGCTATATGTATGAAGACTTTCGCGTGACGGACCGCTGGACCGGGGAAGAGTTGCACTGCCGCTGGAAGGGCACGCTGGTGGCCATCGCCACACGCCACGCCGACGCCGTGGATGTGCGCTTCGACGTGAACGGGCGGGCCGTCTGGGTGGCGCTGCCGCTGGAGGCATGGAAGCGGCAGAAGCTGCTGACAGATAAGGTGATTACCGACCAGCTAGCGGTTCAGATCGCGGGCCGGTTCCTGAAGAGGTCCATTGAGGAAGGCTACGATTCGCGCCGGGAAATCTGCACCATGACGGTGGACGAGGTTCTTGCCGGGCTTGAGCTGGTCGTAGCGGAGGCGCGGGCATTGGGCGGGATGCCAACGCTCCCATTCGAAGCGTGAGAGATCAGGGATCAGCCGTCATTCGCAGCAGCCGATTCTCAAGAAGCTCAGGATGGCCGGCCTTTCTCAAACACGAGATTCGATGTCCAGCATTTCGTCCTCGGAATAATTCACGAGGAATCTCCCATGAGTGCGAAGACTCCTTTCAATTGCCACAATGCTTAGCATGGCTCGAACGGTATCCGGTTCGTTGGTTCGCAAAATCTCCGTAACCGCGATTTCAGCCAGATCCTGTATTGCGCGAAAATACCCCTCCTGGAGCCATTGCGGTACATCGGGATTCTTGCCTTCTTTCCGCGCTAGTTCGATGATTGCGACAATCGCGAAGCTATTCCAGTCCACGATTCCGCGCTTTCGATAAATCCTCACGAGGTGCGGGACCGCTGCGAAAGACGCCTCACCAACGTCTCCCTGGTGGTGCAGTTCGTCCCAGAGCTCCTCCCAGACAGAAGCGGTGTCCTGCTCCATCTCAAGTCTTGAGAGAAGCGGCCGCACGTCGATTGGCATTCTGTAGCCTCCGAGCAATTGAGGCCAGCGATTGTCTTCCAGAGAGAGCATTTGAATAAAAAACTACCACACAGTGTCAACACAATGCGCTGAAAAAATAGGGGGTAAAGCCGAAAAGCAACCGCGGGTCCTTCGACCCCCTTCACTGCCCTCCGGGTCGCTCAGGATGGCAGGTTGCTAGGTGGTGTTCAGAAAGATAGCAGTAGCAAGTGCAAGCTGTTCCCTTAGTGGTCTATAATCCAACCAAATTTCTTTTCCCGCAAGCTGCGTGTTTCGCACGTTGGAAGCTGCCGGGTTTCGATCAAGTCCCCCTCGGAGATTGCCGATGAGAGGGAGGGGACGACGGAATCGCAGACAGGGCGCGTGTGAGCATTTGGGCTATCGAGCGGTCTCGCGGGGAAGCTGCCCTTGGCGGCAGAGTGAGTCACTCTGTCCGGGCGCGCCGGACGACCGGGCGCGGCGTTCTCCGGCTCGGCAAATGGCTGGCGGCGCTGGCCTTTACGGCGCCATTCCTCCATGCACAACAGACAACCGAAGCTCAGGCGGCCTCACGGCCCAATCTTCCTCCGCGGGTGGTCGAAGCGGAGAGGTTCCTGGCCCAGCGTGGATTTGCGCCGGGCCGCATTGCTGCCGGAAGTCTGCGCCGCCGCGCGGGTTCGGCCTCGAGCCAATCTCAGAGCCAGGCGCAGAGCGGCGGAAGCGCAACCTGGCTGCCGCTGGGCCCTACCGCCGTCCAGTCGCAGAACTTCGGACTGGTCACCGGCCGCGTCTCGGCGCTGGCGCTGGACCCCTCGGACGCGACCGGCAACACCCTTTACGTGGGAACCACCGGCGGCGGAGTCTGGCGCTCGCAGAATGTGGACACCTCCAACCCCGCCAATATCGCCTTTACGCCTTTGACCGACGACCTGCCGGCCTTGAGCAGCGCCGTGGATGCATCCATCAGCATTGGCGCGCTGAGCGTGCAACCCGGCGGGACCGGAGTGATCCTGGCCGGCACCGGCGACCCCAACGATGCGCTGGACTCCTATTATGGAGCCGGAATCCTGCGCTCCACCGACGGCGGAGTTACCTGGAGCCTCATCCCCTCCACTGCTAACCAGGCTTACAGCTTTGCCGGGGAGGGTTTTGCCGGCTTTGCCTGGAGCTCGGCGAACCTGCAGCGGGTGGTGGCTGCGGTCTCGCAGGCCTACGAAGGCACGCTGGTGAATGTGGACGGCTCCGGCACCGGCTACGAGGGCCTTTACTACTCCTCCGACAGCGGGGCCACCTGGTCGCTGGCCACGATCACCGACGGCGCGGGGCAAGATGTGCAAGGGCCAAACGATCACTTTGTCCGGCCGGACGGCAATGCGGCCACGTCGGTGGTTTGGAATCCGGTGCGGCAACTCTTTGTCGCGGCCGTGCGCTACCACGGCTACTATCAATCCACCGACGGCATCACCTTCACGCGGATGGCCGCGCAGCCGGGAGCGAATCTGGCGGCCAGTGCGGGTTACTGTCCCACCAACTCCGGCAGCACCGGATCGCCCGACTGCCCCATCTTTCGTGGGACGCTGGCGGTGAATCCGCAGACCGGCGACACCTTTGCCTGGACGGTGGACATCGACAACCAGGATCAGGGAATCTGGCAGGACCAGTGCTCGGTGACCGCCGGCGCCTGCGCCAACGCCGCGATTGCCTTCGGCCAGCAATGGGACACAACGGCTCTGGAAACGAACACTTCGCTGGGCTCGACCACCATCCAGAACGGGGACTACAACCTAGCCTTGGCCGCCGTTCCCTACGGGCAGGAGACGATGGTGCTGGCCGGCGCCAATGATCTTTGGCAGACCGTTTGTCCTCTGGCGCTGGGCTGCCAATGGCGCAATACCACCAACTGGGCGCAGCCTGAATGCAGCGCGCAGGTCGGCGAATACCAGCACTCCCTGGCCTGGAACGTAAGCAATCCGCTGGAGATTTTTCTAGGCAACGACAGCGGGCTGTGGCGCTCCGAAGACGGAATCAGCGAGAGTACGCTGGCCAATCCGGAGCCGGTGTGCTCGCCGACCGACGCCACCCACTTCCAGAACCTGAACGGGAGCCTGGGTTCGCTGGCCGAGGTGGTCAGCCTCTCCCAAGTCGGCGCGACGCCCTACACGCTGATGGCGGGCCTGGGCGCAAACGGAACCGTCGGCGTAAAAGGCACAACCGGGCCGACCGAGTATTGGCCGGAAATCCTGCGCGGCGAAGGCGGGCCGGTAGCCATAGACCCCAGCGATATCTCCAACTGGTACGTGAACAACCAGGCGGGAGTCTCGATCTACGCATGTTCGCAACTCACCCCCTGCACCCCCGCGGCCTTCGGCACGAGCCCCGTGGTCACCGACGCGGATGTGGGCGGAGATGGGCTCACGATGACCGCTCCCGCGCCCTTTCTAGTGGACCCCTTCAGCGATTCTCAGTTGCTGATTGGAACCTGCCGGGTCTGGCGCGGACCGGCCAACGGCGTGAACTGGAGCTCGGCAAACGCCATCAGCCCATTCCTCGACGGCGTAGCCGGCAACTCGTACTGTAGCGGAGACGCCCTCATCCGCTCGATGGCGGCCATGGCGCTGCCCATCTCGGCGGCCTTGCCCGATGGCGGAGAAATCATCTATGTAGGGATGTACGGCTCGGCGAATGGCGGAGCGATGGTTCCCGGCCACGTTCTCTCGGCTGTCTTCAATCCATCCAGCAGCACGCCGCCGGTCTGGACGGACCTGACCCCAGTCGGCAGCAACACCGGCGCGCTGAATTACTTCGGGCTGGATGTCTCCAGCATTTTTATCGATCCCCACGACCCCACCGGGAAGACGGTCTACGTCACCGTCGCGGGCATTCCGTCCGCTTCGGAGGATTTGCAGACAGTCTACGGCTCGACCACCGGCGGCGCGCAATGGACGGGATTGATGTCCAACCTGCCCGCGGCTCCGGCCAACGGCCTGGTGGTGGACCCACAGGACGCCAAGACGGTTTACGTCGCCACCGATGCCGGAGTCTATTCGACGCGGCAGATTTCGAGCTGCTCCGCACAGCTTTCCGCCTGCTGGTCGCCCTATGGAAGCGGCCTGCCGGAGGCGCCGGTGGTTGCCCTCAGCGCCGCTCCCGCCACCGCCGCTGTGCATGATCTCGTCGCCGCCACTTACGGCCGCGGCATCTGGATGACCCCCCTGTGGACAGCCGCCGAGGACGTGACCACGGCCACCGCGACCCCCGCCTCGCTGACCTTCGCGAGCCAGGCCTACGGAAGCTCCAGCAAGGCGCAGACAGTGACCGTCAAGAACACGGGGTCCATCGCCCTGATGCCAACCTCCGTCGTCGCCACCGGAGACTTCAGCGAGACCGACAATTGCCAGAATGAAACCGTAGTCGCCGCCGCCAGTTGCGCCATTCAGGTTACGTTCACGCCCACCCAGGCCGGCAGCCGGACCGGCGCGTTGACCATCGCCGCCAATGTCGCCGGAGGAGAGTTGACCGTCTCGCTCAGCGGAACTGGCGCGCCCTCCGGCGCGATTACCCTCAGCCCGGCCACCGCCAGCTTTGGCGGTTGGGAGGTAGGGACCACTTCAACGCCCTTGCAGGTGACGGCCAACAACAGCGGCTCGCCGGCGGTCTCCTTTACCAGCGCCATCACCGGACCCTTTGCCATCGCCAGCAACGCCTGCGGAAGCTCGATTCCGGCCACCGGCTCCTGCAACTTGACCGTAACCTTCACGCCGCTCACGGCGAGCGCGGCCACGGGAACCCTCACCTTCGCCGACGCGGACGGAACCCAGACGGTGGCCCTGAGCGGAACCGGCGAAGCCCCGCCCACCGATACCGTTTCGCCCGCATCGCTCACCTTCCCCAACACCGTCGCCGGACAACTCTCCCCGATCTCGCCGGGCGATACCGTCACTCTGACTAACAACGGCGGCGTGAGCCTGACCTCCATACAAATCTCAATCCCGCCGGGCCAGCCATTCCAGCAGACCAACAACTGCACTTCGACGTTGGGGCCGAATTCAAGCTGCACGATCGCCGTACAATTCAATCCCGGCGCGGCGGGCAGCCAAAGCGGCGCGCTCACTGTCACCGACGCGTTGCGCACGCAGACGGTGGCGCTGAGCGGAACTGGGCTGCAACCTCCGGCGCTCGGCGTTAGTCCGGCCAGCCTCACCTTTACCGCGCAGCCGGTGGGTCAGCCCAGCCTTCCGCAGACCCTGACCGTCAGCAACGCGGGTGGGGCGCCGCTGGCCAATGTCGGCTTCCAAATCTCCGGGCTCTCGGCAACGAGCTTCTCGACCGGAACCACAACCTGCGGCGCCACCCTCGCCAACGGCGCCACGTGCACCGTGCAGGTAATCTTCACCCCGGTCACATCGGGCGGAAGCACGGCCTCGCTGACTGTCTCCTCTTCCACCGCCGGAGTGCAGCCGGTCACGGTCGCGCTCACCGGCGCGGGGCAGTCGGCAGCCGGACTCAACGTGAACCCGGCGCAACTTGTCTTCCCCATCGTCGAACCCGGCCAGTCCAGCGCCTCCCAGACGGTAACCCTCACCAACACCGGCGGCTCCGCGGCCAACTCGCTCACCCTCTCCGCCACGCCGCCCTTCAGTCTGACGCAGAACACCTGCGGCGCTACTCTGGCCGCCGGAGCGAGCTGCTCCGCCGCGGTCATCTTCTCGCCCCCGCTCAACGGCCCATACACGGGTACGCTGACCATCGCATCGACCTCGCTGGCGGCTTCGGCCAGCGTGCCGCTCAGCGGAACGGGCGGCGTGCCCGGCTCGGTCCAGGCGCAGCCCAGTTTGATCGACTTCACGGGATTTTCAGGTGGCTCTGAGGTAGGGGTGGGCCTGCTCAGCAGCCCCGTCACGGTCACCTTCACCAACCCCAGCGGAGCCGCCAGCCTCACCGGCTTTGCCCTGGCGGTTACGGCGGGCTTCAAGTTGGTGAACAATACCTGCCCCGCCACGCTCGCCTCCGGGGTCAGTTGCACGGTGGGCGTCGAGTTCGTCCCCGCCAGCGCCGGACCGCAGAGCGGAAGCCTGACCGTGAGCAGCAGCGCCCTATCGACGGGCGCATTCGTCCCCCTCTCGGGAATAGGCTTCGACTTCGCCATCGAGCCCTCCGGCGCCTCCAGCCAGGCCGTCGCCAACGGCCAGACCGCCGACTTCTCGCTCTCGATCGCTCCCCTGCTCGGCTCTCAGGGAGTCTTCACGCTCCAGTGCGGCTCGCTCCCGCCCTACTCCTCCTGCTCGTTCAACCCCGGCAGCGAGGGCATTCCCGCCAACACCACCGGGAACGAATTGGTGGAGATCGCCACCGGCCTGACTCAGACCTCGGCCAGCGCCCGGCAGCCCTCCGCCCGCCCGTTTCCGCGCCGCTCCGCGTGGCCCGCTCTTCCGCTGGCCTGCGGGATCATTCTTCTGCCCTTTGCCCTCCGGCGGCGGCCGAAAGCGTTGCTGCTGATTCTCCTGCTGGCCATGCTGTCGGCCGGCGTCTCCAGTTGCACCGAATCGAGCATCGGCCTGACCTCGATCCCGCCCAAATCCGGGCCCGGCATCACCCCGGCGGGAACCTACAACATCCCCGTCACCGCCATCTCGAACGGCGTCCAGCACCAGGTCACCCTCACGCTCACCGTGGACTGAGCGGCGTAGCCCAACTCATCGCGATGAGTCACGGTTGCAACGAATCCGGTGCCAGACGTACCGGCATAGATTGTGTGCCCCACCCTCGCCGCGTCTTTGTTTTTGCGGCTAGGGTGGGAAACCACGAACGCCATAGGCCCTGCTCGTCAGCAGCAGCCCGACTCGCTGTTGCAAGTTACGGTTGCAATGAACCGCCGCCAACTTGCTAACTCGCCATCACCGCGAAGCGGTGGCTAACTTGCTGATTTTGTCTTGAAACCACCTCGCCGAATCCCTTTGTTCATCGGGAACAAATGCAGCCCGCAAACCCCAAAAGCTATACTGAATCTTTGGACCTTCGCAGCGCACGCCGCCGGTTCAGACGGCCGCCAAGGGGATCGCACAGAATGACCGCCAAAGTCACCGTGGAAGATGTGGAGCGCGTGGCCGAGCTGGCTCACCTCGAGCTCAAGCCGGAGGAGACTCCGCGCATGTTGAACGACCTGAACGCCATCCTCGACTACGTCGCCGAGTTGAACGAACTGGACACCTCCGGCGTCGTCCCTCTGGCCCAGGTCAGCGATCTCACCGATGCGGCGGGCCAAGGCGTGCTGCGCGGCGATCTCCCCGCGCCCTCGCTCGACCGCGCCGCCGTCATGCCCCAAGCCCCGGAGAGCGACGGCGTCTTCTTCAAAGTCCCCAAGGTGATCGAGCGGTAGAGTTTTGAAAGGGCACGACTTCAAAGGCCCCTGAGTTTGTCGAAGGGTGCCGCAAATGCCGCTAATTGCTGTGGGCATTACAGGCTGCGGAATAACTCTTGTCGGGCGGTAGGCCGGGGATTTATCCCCGGCATAACGCCAATGGAATCAACGAGGGCTGGTAGGGATGGGTTTCAACCCATCCATTTATCCCCTGAGGTATGCTTTTCGGGCATTTTGCCTGAAAATCAGCCTTTTCCGCAGCCTCTTTAGCCCCTGAGGGATGCTTTTCGGGAAGCCATGATGGAATACAGGGGTTATGCAGCCGGGCCAATCGATTTCGGTCCGGAGGATAAGAGATTTTCCGGCACGGTGGCGGGGCTTCGGGATGGCTTTCATTTCGAGGGAAGGACTGCCACGGAGCTGGAGCGCGCCTTCCGCGAGAGCATCGACAGCTATCTGGAGCTTTGCGCCGAAAGCGGCCAGCAACCCGACCGTCCCTTCAATGGAGAGATTCTGCTGCGCACCGCGCCGGAGCTACACCGCAAAGCGGCGATGCGCGCAGCGGTTGAAGGCGTGAGTTTGAGCCGCTGGATTTCACGGCAGGTTGAAAGTGCGCGACAAACCGATTTACTGCTTCGCTTGGCGTGGTTCGCAGAGTTACCAGTTGCGGTAGGGGACTTTGGAGGAAGAGATTTGTAAATGGGTGTATTTATTACGAATCAAGAATTCTCTCAAGGAGTCCAGGGCATCAGCTGCGTGGGGAGTAGGTCCAACTACGATTCGCTTTATAGGCAGAAGTCCGTCTGAGTCGCGAAGAGCGATCCTGAAGCGCGGAGTTATTCCAAAACGTCCAGATGAATAGAACAAGTTCTCATGGTCTGGCGGCGGTGCTACTGTGAGGCGCCACTCTCGTTCTTCCCAAAAGCTTTCATGCTTGCAAGCGGCGATTTGTGACTTCAGGTCTGGCAAAATCTTCGAGACCTTCTTGTCCACTTCGTTTCGCATCTCGTCCATCGCTTGTTGGTAGGATATGCCACGCTTTAATTTGTCAATCCCTTTCCTGTTGCATTCATTAAGAAGATCACCAAATTGGTTTAATGCTTCCGTCAGATACTCCTCCTTAGTGTCTTGGCGATAGGAACACTCTTGGAGATCAACACCATCGATGTTGACACTGAATTCTCCGCGGGGCAGCCCAATTGAATAGGCGATTCCTCGCGCAGAGTAACCGCGCCACATATTCAGACGGTCGCCCGGATCGTCAATCGAATCAGGTAATGTCTCATACTTCTTAAGCGGACCCGTCAAAGAGACGCTGTACACCGGTCTCTCAGTGAAAGAAAAACGGAGGATTCTCTCGAGGTAATCCACTATCTTTCGGCCATCATCTCCGGCTTCGGCGGCGGCTTGCTCGGACAGTCGAATTGCGGTCTTAAGTCCGGCCTCAAACTCTTCCATATCGTTGAGGAAACGTACATCAGTCGCCCATAACTCTTGCTTCTCAATTATGCCAAGCAGACCCTCTTGGGTGGTGTAGTGGTAAAGCTGTTCCGGCAGATCTTGGTTTGTCGTTTGTTGTTGCTCTCGCTCTTCCACGTTACTCCTCCACTTGCAGTTCTCCAAGCACCTTCACAATCTGCTGTCGCAGTTCCGGAATATCCACCTGCACGGTATCCCAGATCATCGAGAGACTCACGGCAAAGTAGCCGTGCGCGACGCGGTTCCTCATTCCACGAATCTGGGCAAAGGGAATCGACGGATATCTGTCGCCAATGCCGGGAGCGACTTCCAACAGGTTGCTGGCGGCTTCGCCGATGATCTCCACGTTGCGAATCACGGCGTCCTGGACCAATGTATCGGCAGAGAACTCCTTGCGGCCCATTCCTTCGGTGTAACGAAGGACACGATCAGCGGCCTCCAGGATGTGCTGGAGGAAGTCCTTGGCGGTAAGATCTTCTTTGTTCACAGCGCGGCGGCCTCGGTGAGAACCTTGCCGCGAAAGCGCAAATGAATCTCTTCCGGCGTGCGGAGGTCAATCTTAATGCCGGTGACCTTCTCCAATTGGGCCTGGAGTTTCTCCATGGCGAGCAGGCTGGCGCGCGGCGCCGGGTCGACCAGAATGTCCAGGTCGCTATCCTCCCGATCCTCGCCCCGCACCACGCTCCCGAAGACGCGCGGATTCGCCATCCCCGCTTCGAGCACAAGCTGGCGGATCGTCTCCCGATGCTGCGG
>JBEKNI010000084.1:0-8875 GCA_049522975.1 Occallatibacter sp.
CCCGCAAACGCCGCAAAACAGCCAAAACTCTTCATTCTCATACTCCCTGTCCGGCCTCTTCTCAGGCCTCCGCCAACCCCGCTCCGCAGGCAAACAAACACGCTCGGAATCGGACTACCCGCCCGAAGCGCACAGGCCTCTCCTGAATGGAAGGCTCCTATGGCATTGTACTGCCGTTGCGGCCTTCGGGTCTGGCGCGTGCCGCACGGTGAGAGATTCCATTCCCGAATCTGGCGCCGTCTCATGATTAAAGTGACTGGCGCATCCTGGCCTTTGCCAGCTTTCGAGGCAAAGGCGCAGAGGGTGACGAGCGTGCTTATCCGAACTGGCTTTGCCTTCCGAAGTCTCTCAAAGCGCCCTGAAACAGGGAGGACCGGTGTACATTCAAAGGCCGGATAGAGTAGCCTTTTCGAGGATGAACAGACCGCAAAAGCCCTCAATTCAATCGTACCTTTGCTTCCGAGCCGCGCCGCCGATTCTGCTTGGTTTCGCCCTGGCCGCGGTCGTCGCAGCCGCGGCGCAGACGCCCGCGCCGGACTCGCCCGCCCTGGAGGCCAAGGCACGCGCCTTGGTGGCCAAGCTCACCCTGGAGCAGAAGATCGAACTGCTGGGCGGCATCGACGGCATGTTCACCTGCGCCATTCCGGCCATCGGCCTGCCGCGCTTCAAAATGTCCGACGGCCCGGTGGGCGTGCGCACCTGGGGACCCGCCACCGCCTATCCCGGCGGCGCGGCGTTGGCCGCCAGTTGGGATCCGGCGCTGGCGCGCAGAGTCGGCGAGGGCCTCGGCCGCGATGCCCGCGCCCGCGGGGTCAACTTCCTCCTCGGCCCCGGCGTCAACATCGCCCGCTCGCCGGTGGCTGGCCGCAACTTCGAGTACTTCTCCGAGGATCCCTTTCTGAACGCCGGTATTGTGGTTGGCTATATTGAAGGCGTCCAGTCTCAGGGAGTCATCGCCACAGTCAAGCACTATGCCCTCAACAATCAGGAGTACAACCGGCTCAACGCAAGCTCCGACGTGGACGAGCGGACGATGCGCGAGATCTATCTGCCGTCGTTCGAGGCCGCTGTCACCCAGGCCCATGTGGACGCGGTGATGAATTCCTATAACCTGGTCAACGGCGTCCACGCCACCCAGAGCGAGTTCCTCAACCTCAAAGTGCTCAAGGGCGATTGGGGGTTCCAGGGGATTCTGATGTCGGATTGGGATGCCACGCACGACGGCGTGGCGGCGGCCAACAATGGCCTCGACCTGGAGATGCCCTCGCCGCGCTTCATGAACGCCAGGGTTCTGCTTCCCGCGATAAAGAGCGGCCTAGTCAAGGAATCCACCATCGACGACAAGGTTCTGCGCCTGCTCCGTGCCGCGTTGCGCTACGGCTTCCTCGACCGCCCGCAGCTCGATCCGGCCGCCTCGACGTATTCCGTCGCTGATCGCGCAGTTGCCCTGGACGGCGCTATGGAGAGCCTGACCCTGCTTAAAAACGAGGGCCGCCTGCTTCCGCTCGATCCGGCCAGGGTGAAGACCATTGCCGTCATCGGCCCCGATGCCTATCCGGCCGTCACCACGGGCGGCGGCTCCGCGGAGACTCAGGCCTTCGAGCCGGTCAGCATCCTAACCGGCATCGCCAACCTCCTCGGCCCCGATGCGCACGTGCTATACAGCCGCGGCCTGCCGGAGATGATAGACCTCTTCCAGAACACCCGCTGGGTCGGTGACGTGAAGGTCTCGACTTATCCCAGCCGCGACTTTACCGGCAAGCCCGAGGCGATCACCCTGCCGAATATCGCCGAAATCAACGAGAACTCGCGGCAGCTCGATCCCAGTTCGCCGGCCAGCATCCGCTACACTGCCAGTTACAAAGCTGAGAAGGCCGGCAAGTATTTGATTCTGGCGTTCACCCACGTTTGGGAGAATGGCGCATACAAGGTGACGATCGACGGCAAAGAGGTGTTGGCCCATCCCGCGATCGAAGGCCAGGTTCCGCAATCGGCCACCATCGACCTGAACGCCGGCCAGATCGTGAGCGTCGTCGCGGAGTATCAGCCTAACTCCTCCATCGTCCACTTCGGCCTGGCCATCGCCTACGAACCGGAGTTGATCGCCGCGGAAGTGAAGACCTTCGCCGCCGACGCGGATGTGGTGGTTGTCGCCGCTGGCTTCGATCTCGCCAACGAGCGTGAGGGCAGCGACCGCAGCTTTTCATTGCCTTGGGGCCAGGACCTGCTCATCGACGCCGTCGCCCAGGCCAATCCCCGCACCATCGTCACCCTGATTGGCGGCGGCGCTGTCGATACCCGGCCCTGGCTCGGCAAAATCCCGGCGCTGCTCGAAGCCTGGTATCCCGGCCAGGAGGGCGGTACGGCCATCGCCGAGGTCCTCTTCGGCAAGCACAATCCCGAGGGCAAGCTGCCGGTCAGCTTCGACCGCAGTTGGGAAGAGAGCCCTTCGTATCCCTGGTACTATCCGGTCAAAGGCGCAGACACCTCCCTCCACGTGATCGAAAACGATAAGCCGCCGGTGGATGATCTCATTCAGCACGTAAAGTACGGCGACAAGCTGATGGTCGGCTACCGTTACTGGACCACCACCGGCAAACATCCGCTCTTTCCGTTTGGCTTCGGCCTCAACTATACCACCTTCAACTTCGCAAATCTGCAAGTACCCGCGAAGGCTGCCTCCGGTTCCACCGTTCCGGTCAGCTTCGATGTCACGAACGCCGGCAGCGTGGCCGGGGCTGAAGTAGCCCAGCTCTACGTCTCCGATCCTTCCGCCAAAGTCAGCCGCCCCGAGCGCGAACTCAAGGGCTTTGAGAAGGTTCTTCTCGCTCCCGGCGAAACCAAACGTATAACTCTCAATCTCGACGCGCGCGCCTTCAGTTACTGGGATGAAGCGGCGCACAAGTGGGCCATCGATCCCGGCAAGTTCGTCATCCGCGTGGGCGATTCGAGCGAAAACACTCCGCTCAGCGCGGAGTTAACGCTAAATTAGGTCCGGCAAGTCAGATTTCGAGGAGGGATAATTCCCATGCGGGTTGGAGTATTTACGCCGCTGCTTTCGCAGCTTTCGCTAGCCGCGGTTCTCTATAAACTTAAATCGCTCGACATCAGCACTGTCGAGCTGGGCACGGGCAACTATCCCGGCGATGCGCACTGCAAACTTTCGATGCTCGAAGACAGCACAGCCCTCACCGAGTTTCAGAAGGTGCTGGCCGATCATGGCGCGACGATCAGCGCACTGAGCTGCCACGGAAACTCGCTGCACCCCGACAAAGCCCGCGCCGCTCATGATCGCGAGGTGAGCCGAAAGACCATCCTGCTCGCCGAGAAGCTCGGCATTCCCGTGATCGTTGACTTCTCCGGCTGTCCCGGCGATTCGCCTGACTCGACCGCTCCTAACTGGGTCACCTGTCCCTGGCCGCCCGACTATCTCAAGGTCCTCGATTGGCAATGGAACGAAGTTGTAACTCCCTACTGGATCGAGCATGGAAGATTCGCCGCCGAACATTGCGTGAAAATCGCGATAGAAATGCATCCGGGCTTCGTCGTCTACAGCCCGGAGACGATGCTCCGGCTGCGCTCCATCGCTGGGCCCAGCGTGGGGTGTAACCTCGACCCCAGCCATCTCTTCTGGCAGGCGATCGATCCCATCGCCGCCATTCGCGTTCTCGGCGACGCGATCTTTTACGTGCACGCCAAGGACACACAACTATACTCCGCGAATCTTCCTCGCACCGGCGTCCTCGACACCAAGCCATACACCGACGACCGCCAGCGCGGCTGGATCTTCCGGACTTGTGGTTATGGGCACGGCGCCGAGTGGTGGTGCGAATTTATATCCACGCTGCGCATCTTCGGCTACGATTACGTGCTTTCCATCGAGCACGAAGACAGTTTGCTCTCTTCGGAAGAGGGCCTGACCAAGGCGGCCCGCTTCCTCAACGGCATCGTCATCCGCGAGCAGCCCGGCGCCGCGTGGTGGGTCTAGCGCAACGCGGAGAAGGGGTCACACGATGAAACCAACCAGGACGGCAATCTTCGGCACTGGCTTCATGGGTCGCGTTCATCTGGATGCGCTGCGGCGGCTGGAATCCGTCGAGACAACGGCCATTGCCGGCAGAAATTTGGAAGTTGCTCGGAGATTGGGCGCGGGCTTCGGCGTTCCCACGATAGCCGCGGATTATCGTGAAGTCCTGCGCGATTCATCTACCGATGCAGTCCACATCTGTACGCCCAACGCGCTGCACTTTTCCATGGCCCGGGAAGCTCTCGAAGCCGGCAAGCATGTGGTCTGCGAAAAGCCGCTGGCCACTTCAGTCGAAGAGGCTCATAAGTTAGTCGAGTTAGCCGCGCAAAAGGGATTGCGCAACTGCGTCTGCCACAATCTTCGCTATTACCCCATGGTGCAGCAGTTACGCCGCATGAGAGAGGCCGGTGAGTTAGGCGAGATACTCTCCGTGCAGGGCGCGTATTCGCAGGACTGGCTGCTCTACGACACAGATTGGAACTGGCGCATCGACGCGCGCGCTGGTGGCGCATCGCGCTGCATGGCCGACATCGGGTCACATTTTTTTGATATGGCCGAGCACGTCACCGGCCTGCGCGTCACGTCGCTCTGCGCCGATCTTCAGACCTTCCACTCAACCCGCAAGCAGCCCAAACACTCTGTCGAGACCTTTGCGAACAAGATGCTTGGTCCGGAAGATTACTCTGAAACTCCCGTGGATACGGAAGACTATGGCGCGGTGATCTTCAGGATGGGCGAGCGCACGCGCGGCAGCGTCGTTGCCAGCCAGGTCGCCGGGGGGCGCAAAAACCGGTTGGCCATCGAGGTTTATGGTACAAGGGCTTCGGCCGCATGGGATCAGGAAAGGCCCAACGAACTCTGGATCGGCCATCGCGACGCGGCCAACCAGATTATCCTCAAAGATCCTTCGCTGCTCAAGCCCGAGGCGCGCAGTTATGCCGATCTGCCCGGCGGTCATACGGAAGGCTACGACGACACATTCAAACAGACGTTCCGCCGTTTTTATGCCGCGATCGCCGCGCCTGGCACAACTCCCGAGTATCCGCAATTCGTCGACGGGCTGCGGCAACTGGCTATTCTCCAGGCCGAGCTCGATAGCCATCGGACGCACGGCTGGATCGATCTTCCCGCAATTTGAACGCGCAATCGAAAGAAGGGCCGCATGTTGATCTTCGCAGCAATTGTCGCCATCTTCGTCTACGGAATGATTGCCGCCATGCTGGGCACCATCCTGCCCAACCTCTCGGATCGTTTCCACCTTACCCCCACGCAGAATGGCACCATCGCCTTCGCGCAGGCTCTGGGACTGATCATCGCCTCGGTTGGAGTAGGCCCGCTGCTGGATAGCGAAGGCAAGAAGATCGGCCTTATCCTCGGCCTCGCCCTCATAGCCATTGCGCTATACGCTTTGCCGCGCTCGCCGGGCTTCCGCGCCATTCTCTTTCTTTTGTTTTTGCTCGGCGTGGGTGGCGGCATCGTGGTCACCGGCGCCAATGCTCTTGTAAGCGATGTAAGCGAGGCGCATCGCGCCATCGCTCTGAATCTCGTCAACCTATTCTTCGGCCTCGGCGGACTCGCCACGCCCTTCATCTCCGCCAATCTCTTCAAGAGCAACTGGGTCCGCCTCTGCTACACCGTCGCATCGCTCACCGTGGTTGCGCTGGCAGTCCAGACCGTCGCCAAGATGCCGCCGCCCACCGGGGCGACACGTTTCCTGTTGGCCGACGCTGGCCCCGTACTCGGACGGCCGCTGCTCTTTCTGCTCGGACTCTTTCTCTTCCTTTACATCACCTGCGAAGTCGGCGTGTGGAACTGGCTGCCGCGCCACCTGATCGCCCAGGGCATTCCGGAGTCGCACGCGCTCAACATTCTTTCGCTGGGATTCGCTCTTGGCCTACTCATCGGCCGCATCGGCGTATCGCCCATTCTTATGCACGAGTCCGCTGTCGATGTTACTCTGGCCGCATCCGCCGCGATGGCAGTTACCACCTTTCTGATGCTGCGAACCAGCAAGCTGGTCACCGCCTTCGCCCTGGTCTTTATCGCCGGAATCTCGATGGCCCCGGTCTTTCCCACCACCCTAGCTATCGTAGGCGACGCCTTCCCGCGCATGACCTCGACAGCCATCGGATTCGTCATTACTTGCGGATGGATCGGCCTGGCCGTCAGCTCGCGCATCATCGGCGCCATCGCCGGACCCGACCCGAGGCGGCTGAAGAAGGCGCTGCTGGTCATTCCCGCATCAGCCGTTCTGATGGTCGGATTGAATCTGGCCATCCGCGGCGCGCTGCGGTAGGGCAGTCTCACTCTCGAAGCCGCGACGAGTGAAGTGCGCTTGCCTCCACAAGCAACCCAACGGACGGCGCCACCATGTCGAGCAGCACAGCCTGGGGCTTTGCCGCGGCTTGGAGCAGCTTCCTGTTTTTCCGCAGCGAAGCCGCGCTTGCCGCACGGTGATTCTCCAAATCGTCGAGAGCTTCAAGGCCGGTCGCGGCTACTTGAGACAGCTCATGCGAAACGGGGATCAACTCTGCTGTTAGCTCCGACCGTTCCAGTAGAGGCTGCAGCTTGGCGTCGTTGTCGCGCCAAAGCACGAGCCAATTCCGAGCCTCCTGCCATTGTCGCGCGGATGCCTTTCCCTCAGCGATCAGCTTCGCAAGATCGTTGAACCGCCGCGCGGTCTCGCTCTCCGGAGGGACTGCATCGACCAGCCGGTTGAGCGGCGTATCGGTCGAATACTTTTTCAGCCTCTCTCGCACATAGCCCTCGGGAGGCTGAACCGCCGCGGCGAGAATCTCCAAAGCCCGCGGATCGGACTCGCCGCTCATGCGCTGCAGCATGAGGCGGGTCGAGGATTCATGTTGCAGGCCGTAATACTCAAGCTTCTGCGAAAGCACGGCGAGCCGCTGATACATCGACGGCACATCCCGAACCTCCTGAGGCGACCACAGCCGTTCGGCGATGGCTGCCGCGCGGGGCCAGATGCGGTTGTCGATATTCTCCGGCGTGGCGTACTCGCTCCACATCGTGGCTTCGCCGCCCAGCACGCGCGCTTTCTGCTCCGGTGTTAGCGGAGCGCACTCGCCTCCCAGCGGATCGACGAGATAATGCTCGGCTGCAGGCTTGTTCAGATTGATGTAATAACCGGTCGAAAGCAGTCCGCGATTTCCCTGGCGCGCTGCGGCAGCCAGCGATTTTTCTCCTCGCCATGACTGAATCACAACATCCTGCGGCGTATCCGGCTGCAAGACCTCATCCCATCCCTCCATGATCTTGTTGTGGGCCGCAACGAGTTTCTGCACTCTCGCCGTAAAGTAAGATTGCAAAGCCGCATTGTTCTTGAGTTCATGCGCGCGCATGAACTCACTGATCCGCGGATTTATATCCCATTCTTTCCCATTGCACTCATCGCCGCCGATATGAAAATAGTCATCGGGAAAGAGCGGGGTCATTTCACCCAGAAATTGGTCGATGAACTGATAAGTGCTCTCCTGCGTTGGATCCATTGCGGCATCCAGTACGCCAAAGTGATTTGCGGGCTGATAAGGGCTCTCCCGGCTGCCTAATTGCGGATAGCCCACCAGCCAGGAGTTTGTATGGCAGGGCATGTCGAACTCAGGAACCACGCGGATTCCGCGCTCCCGCGCATACTCGATCACCTCGGCTAACTGCTTCTGCGTGTAGTAATGTCCGCCGGAACCCTTTTCCTGCAACAACGGAAATAGCTTGCTCTCCACGCGAAACCCCTGATCATCGGAGAGGTGCCAGTGAAAGACATTGAGCTTTACGGCCTCCATCCCGTCCAGGTTCCGCTCAATCGCGGAGACTGGGATAAAGTGCCGTCCCACATCGATCATCAGCCCGCGCCAGGGAAATCGAGGTTGGTCGTTGATGGTGACGGCGGGAACGGCGAAGCCCTGAGGCGTAACTCTGACCAGTTGAAGAAAGGTCTGCAGCCCGTGCAGCGTACCGAGCGGATTTGCCGCCGTTAACCGCACATGAGTCGCCGAAATCTCCAGGCGATAGGACTCGTTTTCGCCTAACTGCTCCACCGGCTCGCTTGCACCGGCAGTAACGATCGTGAAGCTCGCGGATGGAGATTGCGCAGCGCCCGACAGAGGGATTCCGGTTTCTCGGGAGAGAGTATCGAGAAACCGCCGCTCGCCCGACATCAGGCGAGAATCAACGTATCCTTTCAGCTCAATTCCAAAGCTCCCATCGATGAGGAATTGCCCGTCTCCCAGCACCGCATGTGCGGGCAGGGGCATTATCGGAAGCGTGGCCTCTAGCTGAGCGCAAATCGCGGGAGCGCGCATGAGAACGCCGGAAAAGAAAAGAACAAAGAATGCTAAACGCCGCGGATCAAGCGTCCTCACAATTGCACCTCCTGAGAGTATCCGTAATGCCGCGCGCGTCCGAGTGGGAGCCGCCGGCTCAAGACATTCAGAAGTTTAACATTCGATCCGCCATCCCTCGGAGATCAGTGGCTATTCAGAAGGTGGTCTGCGCCTGGATTCGAGCAGTTTGCGGATGCGCGGTTTCACGCTTCCCAGTTGGAAAGGCGGCAGCAGCTTCAGTCCTTCCTCAGCCGTCGCGCGGCTCTTCTCCGTCTGGCCAAAATCCACACGCCGGGGAGCGCGTGCCGTGCGCTCTCCGGCGTGGTGGGTTGTCAGTTGGCCGCTTTCACCGCAAAGCTCTGCGCCGCCGCCGGCGCGGCGGCGTAAACATCGCTGCCCGCCTGCGCGGCGTGAAGCACGCAGGTGCCCTTGGCCAGCAGCGATAACGTGCTGCCCGAGACCGTGCAGACCGTCGTCGTGGTCGAAGAGTAGCTGACCGCAAGCCCGGAGG
>JBEKNI010000085.1:0-7807 GCA_049522975.1 Occallatibacter sp.
CGGCCGCCTGGTGAAGGCGGAGCGCAAGGCCCGCATCGGCCGCAACCCTCAAACCGGCGCGGCCATCAAGATCAAGGCCAAGACGGTGGTCAAGTTCCGCGTGGCCAAGGCCGCCAAGGACGCGATCGCTCCTGTCAAGAAGTAACTTCTCCGCGCTGCGGACTCGAGGCATTTCCCGGACTGCGGACAAGAACGGGGAGGAGCCTTCCAGCTTTTCCCCGTTGCTTTTGTGCGCAGGCAGATCTCTGCGGCCCGCAACGGGCGATCCTGCTACTCCGCCGGAGCGGAGAGTAGATGTGTGCCGATGAGCAGCCCCCGCGCCACAATCGAGATGCCAAAGCAGACAACGATGACCTTCTCCATCAGCAAATTGTCATAGCTCCAGGAAAAGACGGCCAGCGCCAGGAAGACGCCGATGGGAGAGAACTCCGCGAAGATGGCGCGGAACCATTGCGGCTTGCTAGCGGTGGGCGGCAGCGTGCTGGGAAGGTGCGGAACGAGGCGCGGAACGGCGCGCAGGTAAACCAGGTAGGGCTGGCCGAGTTCGCCGGTAAGAAACGCCTCTTCTCCCAGAGTCAGCCGCAGCAGAAAGAGCGGAACCGCAACGAGGACAAACAGCGCGCCAGTGGGCGGCATCAGGAAGGCCAGCGCAGTCGTCATGGCCCACAAGCCGATGTAGAGCGGATTACGGACGTAGCGGTAAGGCCCGTTTGCAACCAGAGCTTCGCCTCTCATATTGCGATGGATCACTGTGGCGGGTCCAAGATAAGCCGCGCCCCACACGCGAAATACCATACCCTTGGCGGCGATCAGCGCCCCGAGGACGATCACCAGCGGCATGGCCGCGGAGAAGCGAACCAGGCCGAGCCGGCTGAGTTCGAGCGCCAGCCACATCATCATCGGGATGCGCGTCCCGATGCCCCAGCCTTCAATCCATGGCGCCCAGAAACCCAGAACTATGAGGACCGGCATGATGACCATGCGTAGGCGGAATTCGGTTCTCGTTGCTCCCATTCACCACTCCCTGTTGCCGGAGTGTACCATCCTGGCGGGAATCTGAAGCGAGCGCAGCCACTACACTAATTCCAGCGCATGGCTGACTTAGAGACGAGTATCGAGACGATTGCCGCCATCTCGACGCCGCCGGGCCGGGGCGGCATCGGGATTGTGCGCCTGAGCGGGCCGCTAGCCGCCTCTATCGCCGCGCAACTGGTGCGCCTGTGCCAACCGCTCGAGCACGGCCGGGCGCGGCTGGCCGATGTGCTGGATGAAGACTCCGGCATTGGCGCTGGCCGGATCGATGAGGCGCTGGTCACCTATTTCGCCTCGCCCAACTCTTACACTGCTGAAGACCTTGTTGAGATAGCCGCGCACGGCTCGCCGGTGGTCTTGGAACTGCTGCTCAGCCGCGTCCTTGCGTTGGGCGCGCGCCTGGCTGAACCGGGCGAATTCACCCAGCGCGCCTTTCTGGCCGGCAAGCTGGACCTCACGCAGGCCGAGGCTGTTCGCGACCTGATCGCGGCGCAGACGCTGACCCAGGCGCGCCAGGCAGCCAGCCAGATGGGCGGCGCGTTGAGCCGTCGTGTGAGGCCGGTGAAGCAGGCGATGGTCGAGCTGATCGCTCTGCTCGAAGCAGGCATCGACTTTGCCGAAGACGACATAGATGTAACGCCGCAGGCCGAGATTGCCCGCCGCATCCAGGAACTGATGCCTCCGCTCACGGCTCTGGAAGCCTCGTTTGGCCGCGGGCGCCTCGTCCACGATGGTTTGACGCTGGCCATCGTGGGCAGGCCCAACGTAGGCAAGAGTTCGCTCTTCAATCGCCTGGTGGAGCGCGACCGCGCCATTGTGACTGCGACCCCAGGAACCACCCGCGACACGATCACCGAGCGGATTTCGCTCGATGGCATTCCGCTGGAGCTGGTGGACACGGCGGGACTCCGCGAGGCTGCCGAGGAGGTGGAGCAATTGGGCATAGCCCGCAGCCGCGAAGCGCTGGCCGACGCCGCGCTGGTGGTTGTCGTGCTGGACGCAACCCAGGCGCTGAATGACGAAGAGCGCCGGCTGCTGGCTGCCGTCGAGGGCCGTCCCGCGCTGGTAGCCGTGAATAAGAGCGACCTGCTGGAGGCTGACCGCCCGCTGCTGGATTACGCCGGAGTGCCCGCGCTAGCTACCTCGGCTCTGACTGGCGAAGGGATTCCCGCTCTGCGCGAGCGCATTCTGGCCCTGGCCACCGGCGGAGCCGCCGCGGAGCCTGGAATGTTGACCAGCCTGCGCCACCAGCAAGCCATCGCCGCTACTCTGGCGGCCCTGGCTGACGCCGCACGAGCCAACGCCAGCGCCATTCCTCACGAGATGATCCTGCTGGACTTCTATCGCGCGCTGTCGGCGCTGGACTCGCTGACCGGACAGACGACTCCGGACGACGTTCTGAATCTTATTTTCTCCACTTTTTGTATCGGAAAGTAGCGTTGGCTTAAGGAAAATCTTCGCCCAAAACACCAATAACTCACGGACCTTGCAGCGTCCGTGAGTTATTGATGCTACGAAGGGAGCCGCTCAATTTCCGAGACCTCTCGGTGTTACTACTGCACATTGAGGTTGATTGGGACCGTCGCCGTGATGGTGCCTGAGGTTGCGATCACATTGACGGTGTAGGCGCCTGTCGTGGTGCCGAGCGTGAAGGCGTTGCAGGTAGCACTGCCGCCATTGCCGCCGCAAGCCGTCATTCCGCCGGCGAGAACAATGAAGAGCCCTGCCAAGCCGAGCAGCTTTCGCCAACTGCACCGCCGTGCCGGAATTCCAAAGAGCAGGATGCTGGCTAAAGCCGCGCCGCCCGCTGTGTACAAGGAAACTCCACGGTGTTGGAGAGAGGCCGAGCCGCAACCGCCGGGCACGGAGGTGGAAACCGTGAGCGTTGCCTGCCCGGCGGTTGCTCCGGTAATGCTCACCGGGCTGGTCGAGCCGAAGCTTAAGGCGGGCGGGTTCACTACTCCACTCGGGCTGGAGGTGAAGCCAGCCATCAGCGTTACGCTGCCGGTGAAGCCGCCGGAGGGCGTCACGGTTATAGTGCTGGTTCCGCCATTGCCGGCGGTAACTGTGAGGCTGGACGGCGAGGTAGAGAGCGTGAAGCCCGGTGGCGGATTGACGGTGAGGGCTATGGTGGTGGATGCGGTCAGGTTGCATGGGAGACCACAGGAGACTCCGACCTGGGTCGGGGCGCTGCCTAGAATGGTCACCGTGGCTGGACCCGTGGCGGCCGTGCTGCTGGCGGTCAGCGTCAGTACGCTGGTGCTGGTGGCTGGATTGGTGGCGAAGGCCGCGGTCACTCCGGCGGGCAGGCCGGAGGCGGAAAGAGTCACGGGTTCGTTGAATCCGTTTGCCGCCGCCACGAGGATGTTGCTGGTTGCGCTTGCGCCCTGAGATACCGGCAGAGTGGACGGCGATGCGGAAAGGGTGAAGCTCGGCGCAGAGTTGACGGTGAGAGCAATGGCGGTGGTTGCGGAAATGAGGGGGCAACTGACAGCCGGACATTGCGGGGCGGTTCCGGTAATGGTGACCGTGGCTTGTCCCAGAGTGGCCGTGGCGCTGGCGACCAGCGTCAGGGTACTGGATCCATTGGTTGGATTTGTGCCAAAGCTGGCGGTCACTCCGTCAGGCAGGCCGGATGCGGCAAGAGTAGGCGCGCCAATGAATCCGCCCATATACGTTACCGTGATCGTGCTGGAGCTGGTTCCGGTTATTATGCCTAGAAGAATCGTCACAGTAGCTGGCGAAGCGGAGAGGGTAAAGCTCGGCGCCGGGTTGACGGTGAGCCCGATGGTGGTGGATGCGCTGGGGATTTGGCAAGGCAGGCCGCAGACCGAGGGCACGCTTCCGGTGATTGTGACTGTAGCCGTGCCCGTGGCGGCCGTGCCGCTGGCGGTCAGCGTAAGTACGCTGGTGCTGGTGGCTGGATTGGTGGCGAAGGCCGCGGTCACTCCGGCGGGCAGGCCAGTTGCGGAGAGAGTCACGTCTCCGGTGAATCCGCCCACATCGGTTACCGTGATCGTGCTAGTGCCGCCGCTGCCCTGGGTGACCGGCAAAGTGGACGGCGAAGCTCCAAGCGTAAAGCCCTGCCGCGGCGCACTCACGGTGAGAGCGATGGTGGTGAAAGTGGTCAGCGTGCCGGAGGCGGAGGCTCCGGTGATGGTGACCCGAAATGTGCCGGCCGCGGCTGTGCTGCTGGCCGTGAAGCTCAGCACGGTTTGGCCGGGAACTGTTGGGGCGAGTACGACGGCTTCGGTGACTCCACTGGGCAGGCCAGAGACGGATAGAGTTACGGAGCCGGCGAATCCATTGCCGTTTGTGGCCGTGATGGTATCGTTGGCGCTGTTTCCCTGAGTTACAGAGAGCGCGGCGGGGCTGGGAGTGAGCGTGAAGTACTCCCCTCCATACCACTGCGCCAGCACGTCCGCAGCCGGCTTGTTCTGCGGCGAGTATCCCGTGTCATCCGTGCCTGGAGGCGAAACCGACCAGCCCCACCAGAAGACGCCCTTGACCCAGGAGGACTCCTGGCTGAAGACTTGAAAGAAGGCCTCAAAGCAGCTCGCTTGTTCGGTAGGGTCGTAGGCGGCGGTTGGAGTGTAGTTATAGGGCGCTTCATTGGTGCCCGCAGTGCTTGTGTAGCCAATCTCCGTGAAGATCAGAGGCAGGCTGGGGTAGGCGAGTTGAAGGTTGTGAAGGGCCGTCACCGGAGCGAAGCCGTTCTTGTTATCCGCCGCTATCGTCCAGGCGTTCTCCAGTTGGGTGAGCGTTGGATCGGCTTGATTGGTAAGCGGGAAATAGCCATCCACGCCGATGAGATCGAGTTTGTCCCAGAACGACACGCGGGTGAATTCGTCGCCTGCGCCGGTCGCATTGGCGGCGTAAGTAATCGGGCCGCTGTAGACGGCGCGGACCGCGGAGATAATCGTCTCCCAATTCGACTGATAAGCCGACCCGCTGAGAGTCGCGAATTCGCAGCCGATGACGAAGAGGTCGGCGCTCTGAGCCTGCGCGATGGTCGCGTAGTGGACGATGAAGGTCTGGTAGCTCGAGAACCAGGCGGTTGGGTCGGTGGGTTCAAACTGGCCCCGCCAGTATCCGTCGTAGGAGTCCACCTGCGGCTTGAGAGCGACCTTGATTCCAGCGTTCTGCAGATTGGTAATGGCCGCAACCACCGCGGCGTCGGTGGGTGTCTGCGTGCTGCTGGGAGCGATGCTGGTTGAGGTATAGGTCTGCTGATACTGAGTGGCCAGAACGGTGGCGTAGTTGACGCCGTATGCCGCCATTGCGGCGGTTCCGTCGGGACCTTGGGGAGTCTCCAGGTACTCGTTGTACCAATAAGAGGTGTAAGCAACGCCGTTATAAGTGAAGCCGGTCTGGCTCTGACCAAAGGCCCTGGCCCCGGTAAATGCAAGCCCCGCCACTCCGGCGAGGAAGAAGAGCAGGTAAGCGGCGGGATTGGAGAGATTGTGTGCTAGCTTCATGGCTTCACCCCCGTCTGAGTCAGGCACCAGCTTGGAATAGCAATTTGAATTCAACTCTGCATCAGGATTATAGGCGAAACCGAGCTTTCAGGGCCGGAATTCATGCGATCCGCGAAATGGGGCCTACGCCCGCAGCCAGAAACAGCGCAGCCGGAGACGATATGCTAAAGGAACCGTTACAATCGAATCATTGAGCAACTCTTTTGAAATCGGTCCGGTCCAGGTGGGCGGGGGGCGGCTATTCCTCATCGCTGGCCCCTGCATCATAGAGTCAGAGACGCACGCGCGCACCATGGCTGAGGCCATTCAGCGCATCACGGCGGATCTCGACATTCCTTACATCTTCAAGGCCAGCTATGACAAGGCCAACCGCACCAGCATGAAGAGCTTTCGCGGGCCGGGGGTGGTCGAGGGCACGCGCATCCTGGGGCGGCTGGCGAAAGACACCGGCCTGCCCGTGCTGACCGACGTGCACGAGCCGGGCCACTGCGAAGTGGCCGCCGAGGCCGTGGACGTACTCCAGATCCCAGCCTTTCTCTGCCGCCAGACCGACCTGCTGGTGGCGGCGGGTAAGACGGGCCGCGCCGTCAACATCAAGAAGGGGCAGTTCGTCGCGCCTTGGGATATGACTCATCCGGTTGAAAAGGTGCGCTCGACGGGCAATGAGCGGGTGCTGCTCACCGAGCGCGGAGCCTGTTTCGGCTACAACACGCTGGTGGTGGATTACCGCTCGCTGGCGGTGATGCGGCGGATGGCGCCGGTGGTCTTTGACGCGACCCATTCGGTGCAGCAGCCTTCGGCGGCGAACGGTGTGAGCGGCGGAGAGCCGGAGTTCATTCCGCTGCTGGCGCGGGCCGCAGTGGCGGCGGGCATCGACGGGCTGTTTCTGGAGGTCCACGACGATCCGGCCAACGCCAAGTCCGACGGCGCGAATGCGCTGGACCTGAAGCTGCTGAAGCCGCTGCTGGAAAGGCTGCTGGCGATTCATGTGGCGGCGGGTGCGGATTGATTCAGGGTTGCGAAGGCGCGCCCACTTGACAGCGCTTTGGCGGGAAAGAAGGAGCAAGACGTGGCGGATGAAGTGGATTCAGAGAAGAAGAGCGCCGCAGTGCTCGAAGTTGTCAGAGCCGCCGATGTGGAGCAGCCGGCCAAGAAGTCCAAGTGGTACCGCTGGCGCACGGACGGCACGGCGCTGATGCACTATCTGCTGGACAGCGAGGTGCATACCTTCGCCTTTAGCGTGGCGGCCAATGCCATTCTGTCGTTCGTTCCCTTTATCGTGTTGCTCGACAAGCTCTCCCATTCGGTCTTCCATTCGGATGCAATGCGCGGTGTGGTTACCGACATGGTGAACTACTTTCTACCTTCGGTTGCCAGCAAAAACTGGATTGCAGACAACCTGTGGATCACGGCCGCCGGCCAGGGCGTAACATTCTTCTCACTGCTGATGATTCTCATCGCTTGCACGGGCATTTTCTTGCCGCTGGAGGTGGCGCTGAATCAAGCCTGGGGCGTGACCAAGAGCCGCAACTATCTTCATAACCAGGTGATCGCTTTTGGACTGGCGATTCTCATGGTGGTTCTGGGCATGAGCAGCATTCTGCTCAACGCGGCGGCGCGGGGCTTGCTCAGATTCCTTTTCGATCACCAGACGAATATCCGGTTCATCGATTGGATTCTTAACTTCACTTTCGAGGGAACGAAGTTTGTGGTGCTGACGGCAACCACCGGCGTTGCCTCGATTCTCTTCTTCTTTTCGATTTACTGGCTGCTGCCCAACCGCAAGGTTCCCTGGCGTTCGGTGCTGCGCACTTCGATCTATACCGGAATCGTCTGGCTGGCGGCGCGATATGTCTTCGTGCTGGTGCTGCCGCACTTGGACTTGAAGGCGCTCTATGGGCCGTTTTTCATCTCCGTCGGGTTGCTGTTTTGGGCCTATGTCTCCGGGCTGATTCTCTTTGCCGGAGCGCAATTCAGCGTGGCGCGGCTGGGGAACGGGAAGAGCTAGAGCGGAACCGGAATAACTGGAGCCCGTTGAGTTTTGGTCCCGCCAACTTCAGTGAGGCAGACCACGCTTGTGCGTCCTATGGTTTGTGGTATTCCCGCTGCAAAAATCCCAAATTGCGGTACTAGCGAACATTCAGAAAACGCCAAAATGAGGGATTTTCTGGCCATAAAGCCTCTGGGGTGACCCCCTAAGTTGAGACAGTTTCTTTTTGTCGCGCCTGCCGTTGGCTGTTTTTGGTTATGCCGAGAGCTAGGTTTTGGTTGATCCTGGCCTCGGCCGGTGAAGCGGA
>JBEKNI010000086.1:0-7647 GCA_049522975.1 Occallatibacter sp.
ACTGTCGTGGAGTAAACGCAAGATGAGCAACTTCGGGCTCCGCCCGAGACACAGCAAACCTCTGCCTCGGATCAACATCCAAAAGGCCATCAGGATAGTTAAGTGAACAGTATTAGGGCTAGATGTGGCAGCTTGCCTGGCCGCGCTTTTCGAGGTAACGCTGGTGGTACTCCTCTGCGCGCCAGAAGGTTTGGGCGGGTTCGACCTGTGTGACGATGCGCTTGGGCGTGAAGCGGCCCTGGGCGGTGAGCTGCTCGATCTTGGCGCGAGCCTGCGCCTCTTGCTCGGGCGAGTGGAAGAAGATCGCCGAGCGGTACTGCGTGCCCCAGTCCGGGCCCTGGCGGTTGAGGGTGGTGGGGTCATGGAGGGCGAAGAAGGCGTCCAGAAGCTGCTCGTAGCTGACTTGCGCGGGGTCGAAGTCCACTTCGACCACCTCGGCGTGGCCGGTCTGATTGGTGCAGACGTCCTTGTAGGTGGGCCGCTCCAGTGAACCGCCCTCATAGCCGACGGCAGTCACCGTCACGCCGGGGATGGCCGCAAACGCCGCCTCGACTCCCCAAAAACATCCCGCTCCAAAGGTTGCTTTCTCCAGGCTCATGCCACTAAAGATGCGCAAAATACTTCAAAGTATCAGCAAATCTATGCAACACCGGAAGAAACCGGCATTTCTCCTTCGGCGCTCACAGGTTGTTTTGAATCAGGGTGAGGAGCGAATCAGGGGGCGCCGCATCCTGCGAGAGTTCCCAGATCATCACGCCGCCGTATTGTTGAGCACCCAACTGCGTCTCCTGGGCCATCAACGCGTCGCCCACGTAATAAAGCTCCACTCCTCCGTCTAGCGACCCGCCGCTCACTTCGTTCGACGCTCCGGCATTGGGATAGTCGGCTAGAATGGTCGCATAGCTCTCCGAGATTGAGCCGCTGGCGTTCTGTCCGTAGAAAGGAACGCCAACCGTCATCTTGCTATCCGGCACGCCCAGACCGGCAAAATACTGCATGCTCGCCTCTGTGTCGGAGTAATACTTCGCGGCAGTTGCGTCGCCAAGAAACGAGTAGTCCATCACGCCGACGAGGTCGTACTGGAGCAGCGTGGAGTTGGCCATCGGCGCATTGTAATTATCCGGGAAAGGCGGGTTTTGCCATATCCAGGTGGCTACGGCAACGCTGGCAATTTTATCTTCAGAGTGCAGGGTGGTGGTCAGCGCGGTGACGAAGGTATCGTAGTTCGTGCCCATGTTGGCCGGGTCCTCAATGTCCACATCCACGCCATCGAGGTTATGAGCCGTCAGATAACTGTCGAGCGAGGCGGCCAGCGGGGTCGAGAGCCCGGCATTGTAGAACTGCTCGATCAGCGTATCGCTCGCCCGGGCACCGCCGCCGATCGAGACCAGCACCTTTACTCCGGCGTTGTGCGCGGCGGTGACCAATGCGTCGATCTGGGCGTCGGACTGGACGCCCGATGAGAGCGCCCAAGTCATATTGCTCTGCGCGGTGCATGCGCCATTGCAGGCCGGGGGCACGGCGAAGGCGAGGATCAGATGCGTCATCTTGCTGAAATTCAGCGTGGTTGCATCCGCCGAGTAGTCAGAGTCCCAATCCGGCAGATAGCCGACCAGCAGCGGAGTTGGAGCTGATGCGGAGGTGACAGTCAGCGGAATCTGTACCTTCTGTGTCAGGCCCTGGCCGGCGCCGGTGACCAGGAAGATGTAGTTTCCGGTCGCCACGGCCGATGTCACGTTGATCGTCAATGTAGAACTGCCGGAACCCGGCGCGGGAATAGTTGCCGGTTTGAAGACGACAGTTATGCCGGTAGGCAGTTCGCTGGCGGTCAATGAAACTGTGCCGTCAAATCCTCCGGAGATCGTCGCGGTGACCGTGGTCGTGCCGCTCGAGCCCTGTGCGATGGAGACGACTGTTGACGGAGCGGTAAGCGTGAAGGCAGGTGTCTGGGTTTGGATCTGCGTCGGAGAGCCGGAGGAGCCGCAGCCGCTTATGCCGAACACAACCGCCGCAGTCGCGGCCAAAACAACTATGGTCCAGCGAAAAGAAACATTCATCGTCACCACCTCGACCCGTGATTGCGAACCTGGAGAGCCTCAAGACAGTCCCACTCTTCCGCAGTCCCGGATTATACCGCTTTGCGCAGCGCCTCGTGAATGATCCTTTTCAAGTAAATATGGTGGCGCAGACCGCGCTTGGTAGCTTGCACGCAAACTTTGGCAACGTCTCTGGAGCCAAGACAAATCTTCGTAGCTGTCGCATCGCCGGTTACAACAATGGTGCAAGGGCCGGCGTAACTTTCATTCATGGCCTTCTCGAATGCGCTCGCGACAGCTTCTTCGTTCGCTTCCCACCACGCAGCCTTTTCGGCTCGATTGGCAAATCTCTTGACCTTCGCATTCTTCGACATTGGTGACTCCCAATACCATATCGGCCATTCACTGCCTCAACTCCACTAGCGTAGCCCCCTGCCCGCCTTCGTTTTGCGGCGCCTCTTCAATCCCCGCTACGTGGGGATGGCTCTTGAGGAAATCGCGGACGCCGCGGCGGAGGACGCCGGCGCCATGGCCGTGGATGACGCGGACGCGGGGCAGGCCGGCCATGAAGGCGCGGTCGAGATACTTCTCCAGCTCCCCGGTTGCCTCATCCACCGTCCGGCCAATCAGGTTGATCTCCATGCGCATATCGTCGGTCGAGGCGCTGCTGACCGTCACGTGCACGCCCTTTTGCCGCCGGGCGGCGGCCAGTGGATCGGCTTTTTCGACGGCCAGCGACTCACCGGAACGCACCACTTCGGCAATCTCGTCGCGCTTGACGCGCATCTTGATCGTGCCCAGCGCGACTTCAAAGAGGTCCTTCTCCACCTCGCGCTGCACCGTGGCCACCTTGTTCATCGACTTGATACGCACCTGGTCTCCGGCTGCGACGTGCTTCAACACATGCGGCTGCGCGTTCACGTCGCCCTGATCCGCACCGGTGCGGTGGGCCACGACCGTCTGGTTGAAGCTCTCCTGAAACTCGCGGCGCAGGCGCAGGATGCGGCGTTCGGCCTCCTTGGACAACTTCTGCTGCGCGGCGCGATCCTCGACAGCCCGCACCGTCTCACGCATCTGGAACTCGAAGTCCTTGAGCAGCGAGGCCAGCTTGGCTTCGAGAGCCCGCGTGCGGTTGCGCAGCTCGACGTCGCCCTCGCGCGCCAGCCTTGCCCGCTCCTGATTCAGAGCGTACTGCTCCAGCCGGGCGGCCTTGCGCTCCTCTTCGAGCTGCGTCAGTTCCTTGTGCAGGCGGTCGAGGAAGCGGGCAATGTCCACCTGCTGCGAGCCGAGGCGCTGACGGGCGGCGGCGATGATACTGACGTTCAGGCCCAGCCGCTCGGCGGTCTGGATGCCGGCCGATGCGCCGGGTACCCCCAGCCGCAGTTGGTAGTTGGGCGCCAGCGTCAACTCATCTACGCCGGCCGCCGCGTTCAGCACCCCAGGCGTGTTCGCCGCGTAGACCTTCAGCGAGGTGTGGTGCGTCGAAATCAGCGTCCAGGCCCCCGCCGCCAAAAAGTGGCTGGCAATCGCCACCGCCAGCGCGGAGCCTTCCTCGGGATCGGTCGAGGAGCCAAGCTCGTCCAGCAGCACCAGCGCTCTGTCGCCGGCCAACCGCGAAAGCCGATCAAGGTTGGTGATGTGCGCCGAAAAGGTGGAAAGCTCGGCCTCGATCGATTGCGCGTCGCCGATGTCGGCCAGAAAGGCCATGAAGACCGGAAAGCTGGCCGAGGCAGCGGGCACGGGCAATCCCGCCTGGGCCATCATGGCCAGCAGAGCCGTGGTCTTCAGCGTGACGGTTTTGCCGCCGGTGTTGGGGCCGCTGATGATAAGCTGCCGCTCGGAGGCGGTAAGTTCGAGAGTCAGCGGGACCACATGGCCGCCGGTCACGCGGAGATGCCTTTCCAGCAGCGGATGCCGGGCCGCCTCCAGGCGCAGCAGATCGGGCGCGATGGCCGGAGCCGCGCAGTCATAGTTGCGGGCAAAGCGTGCGCGGGCCTGCAAGCTATCCACCAGCGCCAGCACCCGCGCGCCCTCGACTAGCGCCCCGGCATAGCCGCCCACCTGGCGGGTGAGGACGACAAAGATGCGATGAATCTCGGCCTGCTCTTCCTCGATCAGCCGCACCAGCTCGTTGTTCTGCTCGATGGTCTCCAGCGGCTCGACATAAATCGTCTGCCCCGAAGAGCTTGCGCCGTGCACCACGCCGCTTATCCGGCGCTTGAGCTCGGCGCGGACGGGAATCACGAAGCGCTCGCCGCGAATGGTGATGAGCTCTTCCTGGGTGACGCCTTCCTGGGTTAGCTTGCGCAGGGCGGCGCGCAGGCTCTCTTCGATTACCCGCTGTTGGCGCTCCTGCTCGCGGCGGATGCGGCCCAGCTCGGGCGAGGCATTGTCGGCCAGCGAGCCGTCGGGCTGGATGGTACGCTCAATGGACTCGGCCAGCGGACGCAGGCTCGCCGTCAGCGCGCGCGACAGATCGGAGAGCCCCGGCAGCTTGCCCACCAGCCGCGCGGGAGGCGACTGCAGCAGCGCCTGCCAGGAGGCCACGTCGTTGGCCAGGCGCGCCACGGCCTGGAGTTCGCCGGCCTCGAGAGCCGCACCAGGAATCTGCGCCTTGGCGGCGTGCTGCGTGGGGTCGAAGAGGCCGCCGAGGGGGATAGAAACCTGCTCTTCAAGGAGCAGACGGACTTCGCCGATCAACTGGTGCTGTCGCGCGATCCACTCCTCGTCGGTCGAGGGCCGCAGCGCGAGAATCGCTTCGCGGCCCACGGGCGAGGCGGCAGAGCCCACCACCAGCGCCAGCAATGGCTCCCACTCGAGAGCGGCAAAGTCGGCGTGCGAAACCGGCGACGGAATGGGATCGAGCAAAGGCATGTACAGGAACTATCTTAGCTTCCGGGAGGACGGGGGACTGAGGGGAATCCCTTTGATATGGATTTCAAGAGGCTGGGCTCGGCGTAGCGGCGGGAGCAGACGCGGGCATGGCAGCGGGGGCGCTGGAGGTGCCGTCACTCGTGGCCGCGGGCGCTTTGGTCTCTTTCGGAGCGGAATCGGTCCCAGAGTCGGAGGCCGATTCGGCGGCGGGCGCGCTGTTCTTTGCCGCGTAGTCGTTCACATACCACCCGGCGCCTTTGAAGTGCAGGCGCGGCGCGGTCAGCGGGCGCTCCAGCGCACCCTGGCAAACAGGGCACACGTGCTCCGGCTCTGCCGAAAAATTCTGGATTTTCTCAAAACGGTGGCCGCACCGGGTACAGCGATACGCATACAACGGCAAAGTTCTCACCCCTCCGGGAAGAAATCGCACACTTTACCCATTGTATCGACAGGGCGGTAATTCTCTGCAAAACTCCGCCCTGCCGCGCCGGACCTCCTCACGCCCGAACTTCAATGCACGGCGATCAGAACCGATGCCGAGTGATTCTCCCACTCCAGCCTGAGCTTGGCCGTTGTGCCGCCCAGAGCCGCGATGCTGTACTTCAGGTTCTCCACCGTCTCCATCGGCTTGCTCATGGTCATCTTCACCCGGCCCAGATCCTGCGCCTTGTCATACATCGTTCCCCATTGGCCGGTCTGCTTGTTCACGACCAGCACCCAGTTGTCGGGGTCGGAGATATCCACCCAGAGGGTGTAGTCGTCCTTTGGGACTTTCAAGCCGCCTATGGTCAGCTCTGCCTCGGTGTGCAGTTTTGTGGCGGCATTGGCTCCGGCCCGCCAGACCGGATAAGTGGGATCGTGGCCGATCAGTCCGTCCTTGCCGAAGATCTGGCCGGCGCGACCCTTGACCCTGGGCGAGTTGTAGGTGATGGTGATGGCTTTGCCGGCGATGGCCGCCGACTCGGTGGCCGGCGGGCTGGCCGGCGGTCCCTGCTGGGCAGACAATCCGAACGTGGCGGCGGCCAGCAGGCCCGTGCAAATCAGAAGACGCTTCATAGTGTTTCTCTCCGTGAGGAAGAATCCTGGCCGGGACAGCGGCCCCGACGCAACGATTGTCGCACCGCACGGCCATCTATGGGAAACCAAAGCGGGGAAGCGCGGCAACAAGTTGCTGGGGACTCCGGTCTTCCACCCCAGCGACAAACCCAGTCTGCGAAGCTTTTTTCATCTCCTCCGGGTCCAGCGCCGCAAAGATCCGGTTGAAGGCGTCGTGCGACGGAGTGCCAAAAGAAAGCGTCAAAAACGTCTTCTACCACGGCGGATTGGCTTTGCCATACTCGGCCATCTCGTTTCAACTCTTGGCTCCGCTCAACACCGTTGCAATCGCGATCAACAGAATCTTTTCCAGCAAGTGTTCCCGGTTTCGTTCCACGCGCGGATCGCGTAACTCGGCAAAATACTTCAAGGAATTGCCCATATCCCCTGGTCCCCTGTTTTCGACTCCCTGCATATAGCAAACCATGTCGATTCATATGCGCCGGCCCTGACGGCTCCCTCCTGAAAGAGCCCGATCGACAACTCACTGCCGTACACTGGATGCGTGTGCTTCCGCCGCGGCGCGCACCGCGCGCGGAGTCCTGTTCCCGGAGGATGGACCATGAAGAAGATCGGCATCCTGTTCGGCGGGGAGAACAGCTTCCCTGGCGCGCTGGTCGAACAGATCAACGCGCGCGGCATCGACGGCATCCAGGCCGAGTTCGTTCTGACCGGCGCCGTCCGCATTGACCAGGCGTCGCGCTATGCGGCGATCGTGGATCGCATCTCCCACGCCATCCCCTTCTACCGCGCCTTCCTGAAGTACGCGGCTCTCAAGGGAACGGTGGTCATCAACAATCCGTTCTGGACTTCGGCCGACGATAAGTTCTTCAACTATACGCTGGCCGAGAGGCTTGGCGTGGCCGTGCCCGCGACCGTCATCCTGCCCCACAAGCAGCTTCCCGAGGGCGCGACCGACCGCTCAATGCGCAACCTCGAGTATCCGCTGGACTGGGAGGCGGTCTTTGCCTATGTGGGCGAGCACGGATTTCTCAAGCCCATCAACGGCGGCGGTTGGCGCGACGTGCATGAGGTTCACAATCGCGAGGAGTTCTTCCGCGCCTACGACCGGAGCCGCGACCTGTGCATGGTTTACCAGAAGGCGGTGGATTTCACGGAGTACTTCCGCTGCTGCGTGGTGGGCCGGAAGAAGGTTCGCATCATGGTCTACGATCCGCGCCGGCCCCATGCTGAGCGCTACGTCGAAGGGCCTCCGCGCTCCGCCAAGGCGCTGCTCAAGCGCATCCGGCGGGACGCGCTCAAGCTTTGCGGCGCCCTGGGCTACGACCTCAACACGGTCGAATTCGCCGTCGAGAATGGCATTCCCTACGCCATCGATTTCATGAACCCGGTGCCGGACGCCGATCCACATTCGGTAGGCCAAGCCAATTTCGACTGGATTGTCAAAGAAGTAGCGGACCTGGCGATTGCCAAGGCCAGAAAGGCCCTGCGCCGCCCGGAGTTGCGCGGGGCGGCCTGGCTCGGCGGCGAGGCCGACGCGAGAACCTCCAAGCGAATCGCCACGACAAGGAAGAGAGCGCGGAGCGCAAGGACCAGCACCACTTTCCCATGAACAAGAAGGCTGTTGGAATAGGCTACTCAATCTTTTTGGTCAAAGCGCGGAAGAACCGGGAGACCATTT
>JBEKNI010000087.1:0-6987 GCA_049522975.1 Occallatibacter sp.
CTCAACCTGCTCAAACAGGAGAAATCCCTAAAACGCGGAATCAAGGGAAAACGGCTCAAAGCCGCATGGGACCACCCCTATCTGCTCAATCTACTGGGAGTTTGATATGCGTCGCCCCTGGGTCTACTTCACCGATGCCAGAGGAAAGAAGCAGGACAAAGATGCGATGGCACAGGCTCTCGCCAATTTAGTTACAGGGAATGCCCATCGGGCAAATCCGTTCGTCTCCTTCAATAAACGGGGCGAACTGCCTGATGGATTTTCCTGGGTCGGAATCGACTCTGAAATAACTGGTGATTGGTGGAATGGTGAAGTTGGTGGCTATAATGTTTTGACCGACACTCGCAGCCAACTAACTGAACGAATACGTACCAAGGACAAGCTGGTACGAACTTATCGGGCGAACTTGGGGGACAATGCACGGGTTTGGCTACTGCTTTATTGCGGCGTCAGGGTCGCACGCAGTATGACGATTCCGGTTTGCGCACAAGAATGGAAATTCCCATTCTCCTTTGATCGCGTGTTTTGGTTTGCATCGTTGGAAAATGTATTCATAGAGATTCAAAAGCAACTGTGAAACTGTAGAAGTTTCATCCTCCCAGCCGCGCCAGCGCCTCGGCTGATCGCAGTTTGCGCTCCAGGTGGCGCTCCAAGGCTTGCAGTGTGAAGCGGCGCAGGTCCTGGGCGCGGCGTCGCGGCCAGGGTTCGGAAGCAAAGACCGCGACTGGCGCGCGCAACATGCGCTGCGCCAGTTGCCAGGAGTCGGCCGAGAGCAGGCTGGCGTTGCCATTGCGATGCACCACGCAAAAGAGGCCGTCGCCGAGCGTATTGAAGCTGGCCTCGCCGGCCGCCAGCTTCTCTCCGCAGGCCGTGCAGTGGGCGATGTCGGGTAGCAGACCCATCAGCCGTGTCATCCACAATTGGAAGTAGGTGAGCGGCATCCAGGGCTGGACGATCTCAGAGTGGTATGCGGTGGTCTGGTCGAGAACGGAGACCAGCAGGCGGAAGATCGTCTCCTGGGGGTCGTGATCGGGCAGCGCCTCGTCCAGCACCTCGGCGTAAAAGCTGAGGACCGCAAGACGCGCGGGATCGACCGGCGCGGCGAGCGGCGAGCGTACGATCTCCAGCTGGTCCAGCCGCGCCAGCTCCTGCCGGGGCCGTTCGGCAAACCAGGCGCGGGCCTGTGTCATCGGCTCCAGCGCCCCGCCGAAGCGCTTGCGGCTCCTTAGCGCCGACTTGGCCACCCCCCGCACCCGCCCGTAGTCGCGCGTGAAGAAGCTCACGATCAGGTCGGCCTCATGGACCGGCCAAGTGCGCAAAACCACGGCTTCGGAGGTGAGCACGCTCATGCGTCTATTATCCTCGCACCGCTGTCAGCTTTTGAAGGCGTCATCGGGGTGCCTAGCGGCCGTCTCCGCCGGCTTTCCACAGTTTCCACAGGCCCGGAGGGCTCATCCGTTACAATTTGTGCAGAGGTTTCAAATGCACACCGCAATGGTCACCTTCAACGGCCGCATCACTCTTCCCCCGCAAGTGCGCAAGAACCTTGGACTCAAGACCGGCGACAATGTGGAATTCGTCGAAGTCGAGAAGGGCCGCTTCGCGATCTCCTGCCGGAGCAGACTGGCCCCAGCTTCGGACCTTCGCAGTTCAAAGCTGGACAGTGTGACTGTCCTGGAAGAAGCAGGTCGCGCCAGTTAAGCGGTGCGCAGGCTCCTGCTCACAATCAACCGGCTTTTGGGGGCGATGCAGCTGCGCATAGACGCGAACGCGCATGCCGCCGAGGCGGGATGCGCGTTCCTGAGACTCGCTTGAAGCTGCTTAGCGGCCGAAGTGCGCGGCGTTCTTGGCAGCGAAGTCAGCCCACTTCTCCGGCAGGTCGTCCTGGGCGAAGATGGCCGAAACCGGGCAGGCCGGGACACATGCGCCGCAGTCGATGCACTCGACCGGGTCGATGAACAACTGGTCGGCCTCGGCGTGGCCGTCTTCGTCCTTTTTGGGGTGGATGCAATCGACAGGACAGGCGTCCACACAGGCGGTGTCCTTGGTGCCGATACAGGGTTCTGCAATGACGTATGCCATTCTGGTCTCTCCAGGGGAATTGGCCCTTCGAGGCTGATAGTAGCACAGCACCCCAAAGGCTGCGTCAACCCAAACCAACAGCGTTTTGCGATGCGGGAATCCGGGGAGTCATCTCCCGCATTCCGTCCCGTTCCGGTCCGCGGTCTCGCCGCCAAACCGGTCTGCGGGCCACTTTGAACACACGCAGAGCCCGTTGTCGGCGTAAACTCCGTTTTGGTAGGTCGCAGCTTGGCAATTGGAGTTGCTTGCGCGCTGTAATGTCCGAATCGGCGACCATCCGGCCCGAACCCACTTCCGGCTTGTGGCGTTACACTGTCAGCAGGAAACCGCCGGGAAGGAATGGCCGCAGATGCGTCACTTGATCAACGTGAGAATCGGTGTGATGTTGCCGTTATCGGCTCTGTTAATGCTACTCGCCGCTTGCTCATCTGCACCGAAAGCTCCTTCAGTAGAGCAGAAAAACATAGGTCCGCCACCGGACTTTCGAGTCGCACTTGATGCGTATGGACTGCCCGCCGGGTTCTTTCAACCAGATGCGGAAACCAAATGCGGCAACCAAATCATCGGGTACCGATTCGTGGTTTGGTTGAGCGATGATACCGTGGCAGTGGGATTCAACGTCAGCCCCAACTGCCGCCAATCGCCTGGCACGAAGGTGGACGGACTAGCCCGGATTCTCGCCTTCGATACATCAGGTGTATTGAAGGCGAAACGCGATCTGCCCTATCTCGCAGATGGAAACGGCGAACTCGTAGCGCAAGGCGAGGCCAGGCCCGGCCCGGGTGGAACGCTGCTCTTCCGAGTTGAGTCCGTCAACCTCGACAAGGAAGGTAGAAATGAATCAAAGTCGGGTGTCCTTTTGCTCGACGCGAATCTGAAAGACGTTGCTGAACTTGATGAGTTCCTGGAACAAACAACCTTTGTCAGCAACGCTCTCGTTTTTCAAAAGGGCTTTGTGCTCACAGGGCCACGAACGTATTCCGTCTTGAGCGGCGCTCCGCTGGCGGAAATTCAGAAATGGACGCTGGATTGGCCCACTGGGACGCGAGACCAGAAATTCGGGGAACATGGATTTGCATTCGTGTCATGTACTCAGGAACTCCGCCCGGGAGAATTCACCTCGACCAACATGATCTACGCCGGGGCCAAGATTCGTTGCGTAATAAACGCACAGGGTGAGGATGCCAGCGTTTGGACCTTCCCACTCAAAGATGGGGAAAATGCTGCGATTGTCGGACTTCTGGCAGATGGTGGCGTAGTGGGACAGGCTCGGGACGGACGCACAGCAGCCGGGCGGCTCGTGATCTGGAGGAAGGGAGGCAACTCAGAAGCCGTTCCCTGGCTACCCGCGCAATTCGATGGAACAGTTGATTCTGCGACACCGGACCTTTCTCGCTACGCATCGTTTGCAACGAATGATGCCCACCCATGCAACCCCCTTCGGAGGATTCTCGGAGCAGCTTGCGATGAAGGCGGCAACGGGCGCCTTTTTGTCTTCGATCGCAAATCGCAAACACCAATTGTGAATCGTGTGTTGCCGAAAAACGGACGGGCGGCTCTGTCTCCGAATGGGCTCCACTACGCATCTTTTGAATCGAATGAATTTCGCGTCTACTCCCTGCCGGTTGTGAAGTAGCCCACCCGACATTACGCTTGTATTACCGGCAAACCGGAAATTACCTTGAAATGCCTGTGAAGTCTCATTTTCGGCGGCGTTGTCTATTCGATCAGGACGGCCCAGTCCCAGCCGCCCGTGCTGTGCGGCGCTGGGCGAACTCCTGCGGAGTCAGTATCGGCGCCAGATTGCGCCCGGCGAACATATCTGCAAACAGGCCCATCAACTCGCCGTGGAGCAGCCCGTTCGAGGCCAGAACCTCGCGGCTATCGAGCCGGAAAGGCTGGCCGGAGAAGCCGCTGACCCGTCCGCCGGCTTCCTCGACCAGCAGAATTCCCGCGGCTGTGTCCCAGGGGTTGAGGTTGAACTCCCAGAAGGCGTCTAGGCGTCCGGCGGCAACGTAGGCCAGATCGAGCGCGGCCGAGCCGGCCCGGCGCACCCCGTGCGAGCGCAAAGTGAACTCGTGATAGAAGTGGATATTCGGATTGTCGTGGCGCTTGCGGCTGGGAAAACCGGTGCTTATCAGCGCTTCCCACAACTCCGGAGTCAGCGAAACCCGCATCGGCCGTTCGTTCAGCGACGCGCCCTGCCCGCGCTCGGCGGCGAAGAGTTCGTCCCGCAGCGGATCGTAGATGACCGCGGCCAGCATCGTTCCGTCCTCGTCTGACGCGACGCCTTCGTTTCTCCGCTCCAGGCCCAGCGAGACGCAGAACTGCGGAAAGCCGTGGGCGAAGTTGGTGGTTCCATCCAGCGGGTCAACGTACCAGCGAAACTTGCCTCCCAGCCGTTCGCGCGTGCCCTCTTCGCCGAAGATTCCATGCTCCGGGAATGCCTCGGCCAGCCGTTCGCGGATCAGCTTTTCCGCAGTCCGGTCGGCCACCGTCACCAAGTCCACATCGCCCTTGTACTCGGTTGTGACGCCCTGAGAGAAGAACTCGCGCAGCCGCGCGCCTGCCTCGCGGGCAATCGCCGCGGCCTTGGGAACCCACACCCACCGCGGCGCAGCCGGTGGAGCGCCGTTCACGAGCCAGCTCCGTTCGAGGCACTTCCGTTCAGCTCCGGCCCGCCCGCCTTCGCATGGCGCAGAGTCCGCTTGCCCACCTCAGTGATGGTGCGGATCTGGTGCTTGTATATGAAAATGTTGGGCTTGCCCTCGCGGGTCAGGCGCAACATTCCGTCATCGAAGTACTCGATCCAGCCGCGCACGGTTTCGCCATCGCGCAGCTTGATCTGGACGTTCACCTGGCGCTCGCTAAGCGACCGAAGATAGAGCGCCTCCTGGCCGGTTTCGCCTGGCGGAGGGCTCTTGGAGCGGCGGCGCGTGGACATAGGAGGAGTCATGTTGGCATTTTAGATGCATCGGCATCATCGCGAGTAACAACACTTGAGGAAAAAAACTGATTCACGACAGAATTGGATGATCTCTCACAGCGCCGTTTGAGCAGGCTGGAGGTTCGTCAGATGCCATTTCCCATTTTTTCCGGATGAGCCTCTGATTCTTCCATTTGATGACAAGAGAACGCCTGCTGCCCATGGAAGCAACGCAAACCACTGGTTCGCGCTCTGACGGCGCCTGTTCGCACAGCTCAGGGTGACCCCCCATTGGAGTGGCAGTGAACCAGGGACTCGGGGCCAGGGAATTGACGTCTGAGAACTGACAAGCCTGATGGAGCAAGAGTGACCACCTTGCATTCGAGGAGGTGGAGGTATAGTAGTCTTATGGCGGCAACGGCAGAGCGGGACCACTATCTTTTTGGAGCACTTGAGAGCAGCGCGCGGAACCGCGTGAAGCTGAAGGAGGTGAGCTACGGCTATGAAGAGCCGGAGGGCGTTCTGCTGACTTCGCTGGATTTTACGGTGAATTGGATACGGAAGAACTCGATTTGGCCGATGACCTTCGGACTGGCCTGCTGCGCCATCGAGATGATGTCGATGGGGGCGTCGCGGTTTGATGTGGCGCGCTTCGGGGCCGAGGTTTTCCGGCCTTCGCCGCGGCAGTCGGATTTGATGATAGTGGCAGGGCGAGTTTCGCAAAAGATGGCGCCGGTGATTCGCAGACTGTATGATCAGATGCCGGAGCCCAAATGGGTGATTTCGATGGGCGCCTGCGCGACCTCGGGCGGAGTCTTTAACAATTATGCTCTGGTGCAGGGGGTTAACCAAATCATCCCGGTGGATGTCTATGTACCTGGGTGTCCGCCGCGGCCCGAGCAACTCCTCTACGCAATTACGCTTCTGCAGGAGAAGATCCAGCGGGAGCCGCGCAGCTTAGAGAAGACGCTGAATCTGGAGTAGACGGGGATCTGGTGGGGCTTTTTGAGGTAATTGATTACTAAAGTTTCATGGCGGTTACCTGCAAATGATTGTCAATAGGGCGGGAAGACGGTAAGATGTTGAAAAAAATTTCGTCGCCCCTCAAGGGGCTTGTGTTACGTTTGATAGTGCTGTTAGGAAGCCGGACGATCCCTCATTTGTGAAGGACCGAGTCAGTGGGAGTTGGTGTTTGCACTCGCAAGCAGCTTTGCTCATTTGCCGTTCAGATTGATTGTGGAGGAAAAGCGCATGTTCTCTCGTGTTTCGAAGTCTGTCAGCCGGTTGCTTGCCTTGGCCTGTGTGGTATTGATGCCCCTTGCCCTTGGCGCACAGAACTCGGCCAAACCGGCCGCCAAGGCGGCCGTAGGTGATACTGCATCCAAGTGGGACATCTTCGCGGGTTACAGTTTTTTTGATCCCAACACGCACGTGGATGGCACAACTCGGCTCGGTGTTGAGGAGCAGGTTGATTTCAAGACCGAGAAGATCGGCACCGTTGAAAGCGTGACCCGCTACTTCAACGACCATTGGGGCTTGCAGATTGATTCGGGCCAGCATGATCGCTTCGTGAACTGCGAAAACTGCTACAGCAACAGCGGCATACTGACCGTGCAGGCCGGCGCGGTCTACCGCTGGGCGGAAAGAGGCGGCAAGATCACGCCATGGATGCATGCCCTGGCGGGCGGAGGCCAGTTGGAGGGCCCTGACCACCAGAATTACACGCCGGGATATACGTTTACGGCGGGAGGCGGCCTGGACAAAGGGCTATCTGCTCACTGGGCGATTCGGGGCGAGGGCGACTATGAGTTCATGCACGTCGATTACGGAGCGCCGCACTATTCAACCGTCTCGGGTTGGCAGCCGGGCGGCGTCGCCAATTTGCAGGGCATCCGTCTGGCCGCGGGCGTGGTCTACCACATCGGCGCGATGGCGCCGCCGCCGACGGTGACGCTGGCGTGCTCGGCCAACCCCACGTT
>JBEKNI010000088.1:0-7048 GCA_049522975.1 Occallatibacter sp.
AGCCCGACTCCGCTTCACCGGCCGAGGCCAGGATCAACCAAAACCTAGCTCTCGGCATAACCAAAAACAGCCAACGGCAGGCGCGACAAAAAGAAACTGTCTCAACTTAGGGGGTCACCCCAATACCTACCTAGCATCATTTGATGCCGTATTGGAATGTATATCGGAAATTTCCCAGGTCGCAACGTCGAAAATGGGCTACGAAATCGACGAAAAGAAAGGCCTTTCTGGTCAAAGACAGCGGTTTTTTGGCAAAAAAGTGGGCAAAATCAGGGGTTTGGTGTTACTGATTCGTTAACATTACCAAAATGCAAGCGGCTGATTGCATGTGAGTTGCGAGAAATTTGCGACGGGAAGAAAGATTTCCACAGGATAAATGCGAAAAAGTCGGCCCGGTGGACAGTGAACAGTGGTCAGTGGTCAGTAACGGCGCGCGCCTCTGGTTGTGGTTCATTCTTCCATTGTGCGTGCGGGAGGGAAATAATCTGCAAGCCGCCTTTCGACTTCGCTCAAGGCAGGCTCTGCGGCGGGGCCGATGGCTCGCTTGCCGCTCGCTCAGGGTACGTGGGTCGCCGGGTGCGAACGCGGGGCGTGGGTCTGCCGTAAACAAGAACACGGTTGAAGGACTTGCGCCTCATCGTTTAAATTCTATTCACACTTAGACCGAGCAAAGGCACACACTTGGTTTCTGCTACGCCACCGGGCTAAGCGCCCAAATTTCGACCTGAACTGCGTAGGTGGAGGCGTCATGTATGCGGTACAAACGCTTCGTAATCAAGGACTACCGGGCCATTATCGGGCCCCTCGAGATCAAGCTTGACAAGGCTGGACTAACCCCGATTGTCGGAGTCAATGAATCAGGGAAAACGACAATTCTTCACGCGCTCTTTGCATTCGACCATCTCAACGATGATCTCAACGACGGAGGCCGCCATCTCAAAGACGTCGCAAACCTTTACCGCACCTCGCCGCCTAGCGCCTGTGTAGTAGCAGAAATAGAGCTCACAAAGGGGGAGCTGAAGCGGGCAGCTTCAGCAGGCGAAAAGCAGGTTGAACGCCAGAAAGCATATTTTCAGTGGCTTCAGAGAAGGACGAAGCTGCCCGGCATCATACAGATTTATCGGGATTTGACCACCCGAAAATATATAATTAGGCCGGACGAGTTTGGGGACGCAGACCAGCAAGACAGCTTGGCGCGTCAGATTATTTCCCAAATGCCCTACATACTCTATTTTGATGATTTTCGAGACAAGATACCAGAACGGATTCCGGTTTCCGCGGATGCTGAGGACTCTTCTGGCTGGACTGCCATTATTGAGCAACTCTTCAAGCAAACCGATGCATCTTTCTCGGTCTACAAGTTGGCTGGCCTCGAAGACCGTCAAAGAAAAACGGTCCTTGCGAAGGTCGAACGTGCCCTAAACGACACGTTGACCAGGGAATGGGCGACATTCAGGTTAGACGATCGGGAGGCGCTCAAGATTAAGATAAGCTTTGAGCAGGAGAGCGTGAGGCCTGCAAGGTGCTTCATAAAGCTTGACGTGGTAGAGACGGACATTTCCGGCGACGAACATTATTTCTATATTAGCGACCGTAGCAAAGGATTCTATTGGTTCTTTAACTTCGTTATGAAACTTGAATTCAATCCAAAACTAGTTGCAAACCAATCACATTCGATCTATTTACTCGACGAGCCAGGGTCCTATCTTCACGCACTTGCGCAACGCAAGCTATGTCGCAAACTCAGCCAGATATCAGAAAAGAACTGGGTCGCCTACTGCACGCATTCGCACTACTTGCTTGACCCCGAAGTCATTCCAGTAAATAAAATTAAGGTGGCTCAAAAGGACGGTAACGGAAACGTGGAACTGGTTTCAATTGCAGCCTATGACGATTCAGTTTCAGAAAGACGCTCAGCTCTTCAGCCGGTCCTCGATGCGCTGCAAATCAAGCCCTTTGCGCTGGATTTAATAGGCAAACAGCTTACGGTAATTACAGAGGGCATTTACGACTATTTTGCTATTGAGCTATTTCGTAACGACAGGCCGATCTTTGTCCTTCCGTCTGTCGGAGCCGATTCAATAAAATTCTATATCTCACTGATGATTGCGTGGCAAATCGACTTCAGGGCTCTATGGGACAATGATCCCGAAGGCAGGGAAAGGCACAGGCAGGCGGCGCAATTCTTTGGTGAGGAGATAGCGGGCCGTTGCTTAAAGCTTCTACCAGCGACATCGATGAATGGCCGTCGAATCATGCAAAATTTATTCAATGGTCAGGATCTCGCTAATGTCAGGGTCGAGTTAGGGCTTTCAGGAAACTGCTCGTTTGAGCGCACGCTGCACGCGCTTTTCTATTCTTCAAGGAAAGCTGAGCTTGTCAAAAATATGACCGAGCAGACTAAGGCTTCCTTTGCGGAGCTTTTCGATTCCCTAGCCCTCGAGTGAGACGCTTTCGATTGCGGCTGCCGGTGTCTTTTGCGACCTAGGAGTGTAATTTCAAGGCTAGGAGTAGGGTTGCTCTCAATCCAGGTTCCTACTTCATCGAAGCAAGAAGACAAAGCGAAAGATTGATTTTTCAGGTTTCAAAGTAGAGTGCTGGGCCGCAGGCCCTCACTCTCGCTCTTCCAGCCGCGCAACTACTTGCTCGACCAGGCGCTCCAGCTCGACGGCATTCTTTCCCGGCGCGGGGCTGGCTACGTGGATCGAGTGGGCCAGGCGCGCATCGGGAAGGCCCATGCGGCGCTTGATCGCTAGTAGCTCCTGGAGTTTGTGGCCGGGAATGTAGCTGAGCGGCTGGCCGATCTGCTTGGCAATTAGATAGGTCTTGCAATAGGCATCGAGAATCTCGGCCAGATACTCGGCGTGGGTGACGGTATCAGACCAGCAGACGATGCCGTGGTTGGTGAGCAGGATGGTGTTGTGGTCCTCGACAAAGGGCAGCACCGTCTCGGCAAAGGCCTGGGTGCCTGGGGTTTCATAGGGCGCGACCGCCGGCTGGCCGATGAAGATCTCGTACTCCGGAATGAGGCCGTTGGGGGGGATAGTTCCGGTGACGGCGAAGGCCGTGGCGTAGGGCGGATGGCAGTGGAGGACGGCGCGGGCTCTCGGATTGGCCTTGTAAATCTCCAGATGGAGGAGGAGTTCGCTGGTGCGGGAGCGGTCGCCGGCCAGGATGTTGCCGTCGAGGTCGGAGAGGCAGATGTCGGCCGGCTCGAGGTCGCCCTTACTGAGCAGGGTGGGCGTGCAGAGGACGTAGCGGGAGCCCAGCCGGACGCTGATGTTGCCGCCGTTGCCGTCCACATATTGGCGCTCCCATAGCTTGCGGCCGACGCAGATGATCTCGGCGCGCAGGCGCTGCGCCTCAAAGGAGTTGGTTGCCACAAGAGGCGAGTCTTGCTCGGTCTTGGGCTCGGGCTTTGCCTCGCGCAGGGCTTGTTCCTCTGCCATGGCTTGGACGACGGCCTCGACCACTTCCCTTACCTGCTCCGCGACTGGAATCGCTGTCTCCTGCATGGCTGACCTCACGCCTGGGGTGAATGGCCGCGCTCGGGCGCGCAGCGACATTCCCTTCAAATTATATATAGCGCCGGGTGGGGAGATGCGGTAAGGAATTGGGTCACTACTGAGGATGGAGTGGCGGGCGCACGTCATGCGGAAAGATTCGGAAATTCGAGTGAGGTTCGCGAAAAACGCCCATCCGGGGCTAAAGCCCGCGTTTGTTTTGGCGGCTTTACGTGGGGGTTGAAACCCCCGCCTCCCTCCGCATCGCGTTTTTCCGCAGCGTGTTTAGCCGTGGGGCGGGCGAGTCCGTTGCAGGTGCGGCTTTAGGCACCAAGGAAGCGCAGGTTGCGGAATGTACATCCCGGCAGGGGCTGAAGCCCGGTCCTCTCTTGCGGCCGTTGCGGCACGACTGAAGTCGTGCCCTGATACAAGGCAGACCCGATGGGAGCCTCCTTAAATCCGCACCTTTTCAATGGGTCGGAACTTTTTGGCTCAATCGAATCTTCCATCGCCTCTCACTCGGCGCGCATCAGGCGACGCTGCAACTGTTCCAGCGTTTGGGCTTTGGTCTCCGGGTAGACGAAGAGCACCACTATGAACTGGATTCCGGTCATGATGGCGAAGAAGGTGAAGGGCGCGCCGCGGGCGATGTGCGCCTGCAGGACCGGGAACTCCAGCGCGATGATGGTGTTCATGATCCAGTGGCTGGCGTTGCCCACGCCCTGGCCCTTGGAGCGAACAGCGTTGGGAAAGACTTCGCCGATGTAGACCCAGATGACCGCTCCCTGCGAAAGCGCGAAGAAGGCGATGTAAGTAATCAGCACCCAGACCAGCGCGCCGGGGTGGGAGTTGGTGGCAAAGAGCCAGGAGACGGCCGCCAGGCAGCCGGCCGTTCCCGCCGCGCCAATGAGCAGCAGAGTCTTGCGGCCGAGCTTGTCGATCACGCTCATGCCGGCGATGGTGAAGATGAGATTGGTGAAGCCGATGGCGATGGCCTGCTGGTCGCCGGAGACCTGGCTAAAGCCGGCGGCGGAGAAGATACTGTTGAGGTAATAGAGGATGGCGTTGATGCCTTCCAGTTGGTTGAATGCGCCGATGGAGATGGCCAGGAAGAGCGGATAGAGATACTTCCTCTGAAAGACCGGCTCGTGGGCGGTGGCGTGCTCCTCAGCCAGGGCGGATTGAATGTCGGCGAGCGCGGCTTCGGGCTGCGGCTCGCCCAACTGCTTGAGGACTTCCAGGGCCTCGTCGTTGCGATTCCTTGAGGCCGACCAGCGCGGGCTGCGGGGAATTCCGAAGAGCAACGCCAGGAAGGCGAAGGCCGGCAGGGCGGCAATGCCCACTTGCCAGCGCCACTCCAGAGAGCCGAGATGTAGCGTGCGGATGAGGTAGTTGGAGGTGTAGGCGACGAGGATGCCGAATACGACGTTGAATTGGAATGCGCCGACCAGACGGCCGCGCCATTTGGCCGGGGAGAGCTCGGCAATGTAAACCGGCCCCAGGACCGACGATGCGCCGATACCCAGGCCGCCGAGGAAACGGAAGAGCATCAGCACGGGCCAGTTCCACGCCAGCGCGCTGCCGATGGCCGAGACGACGTAGAGGACGGCGGTGATGCGCAGGGTCTCGCGGCCTCCGAGCTTCTGGCCCGCCTGGCCTGCGGCCAACGCACCCACTACCGTGCCGATGAGCGCGATGGCAACCGTCCAGCCCTTGCCGTAGGGGCTGAGGCTGTAGAGCTTGACCAGAGAGTCAATGGCGCCGGAGATGACGACCGTGTCAAAGCCGAAGAGCAGGCCGCCGAGCGCGCCGGTCAGTGTTGCCTTCATCAGGTTGAGGTTCGGTCGCATGGTCTCCGATTCCTTGAGTTCCAAATCATCGTACAGACTGGACCCGATGCGGGCAAACTTCTTCTGCGGGGGCTCTGATGCGGCCGGTCAGTTTGCCGCGCTGGAACCTGCCGGAAATACCGCCAGAATCCGGCAGCGATGCTTGTTCGCCGCGCTCCAGGCCAGCGGCATCTCACTCTCCATATAGGCGCAATCGCCCGCCTCGAGGACCTCGCTCATTCCGCCCGCATCCAACTGCAACTTCCCTTCCAGCACGTAGACCAGGCCGCAGGCTTCGCTGAGGAGATCGGTGACGGAGGAGGAGCTGGCGGAGGGAAATTCAATCATCCGCGCCACCAGCCGCGCGCCGTCCGCCAGTACGTTCAGCGGGATGATCTTGGCCGACTCCAGCCCCCGGCTGTTGCCCTGCAGGTGGCCTTTGCGCGTGATCGAGAGCGTGTGTTTGGCGGGCTCGGAGAAAAAATAGCTCATGCCCACGCCGTAGACCCGGCTGATTGTGGCCAGCGTGGGCAGCGTGGGAATCATGCGGTCGGTCTCCAGCTTGGAAAGCAGCGCCGTGGAGAGCTTCGTCTCCGCCGCGAGACGCGAAAGCGTAAGCCGCTTCTGAGTGCGCAGCGCGCGCAGCTTCATTCCGATGCAATACGGTTCAAGAGACCACTGGGCATAAGAAACAGTTTTTGACATGGCAATCTCCCATCTTCCAGTTTGTCAGCCGGCGGTCTTTGTTGTGCTGACAAATCTTTGAAGTTTTTTCGGAGGTCTGTCTGTTTCTCCCCCATCGACGGTCGCTGGCAAGAGACCCTGGTGAAAGGATTTCTATGCCGGATGAGCTGCTTGCATTCCCGATTGAATTGTGCAAGAGACTCGATATCACGCCAGGGCAACCGCATCTTAATTGCTATATGCGCAGCGGGTTTGGCTTGTTGAGATGGGGAGATGGACAGTCCCCTCAAGGATTTTGCCGAGTTGCGCGACCCGCGAGTGGAGCGGAGGCGCGAAAATCTACTCGAGGAGATTCTGTGGATGGCCATTGCGGCGGTTCTGAGCGGGGCCAACGCATGGAACCAGATCGAGGATTAGGCTCATTCCAGGCACGATCTGCTGCTCGGCCAGCGCCGGGTCGAGGAAACGTCCAATGAAATCACGGCGATTCCTAAACTTCTCGACGCGCCAGGGGCATCTTCTGGAGGAGGTCAAGGACTCGTTTCAGATGTTGGCTGCCGACGCGGTTGGCGAAGAAATCGACTATGGCCACGGGCGCGTCGAGCGGCACCGCTGTGCGGTGATCGCCGATCTGAGCCCGATAGAAAAAGCTGCGGAATGGGCGTCGTTACGGGGGATAATCCGCATTCCGAGCGAGCTGTTCCATAAGGCGACGGGCGAAGCGGAGCGAGAAATCCGCTACCACATTACCGGTCAGGCGCCCGATGCGACGAGGCTGAACCGCGCAATTGGTCAACACTGGGGCATCGAAAACAAGCCGCACTGGGTCTTGGATGTGGGCTTCGGCGAAGACCTGGACCGCAAACGCGCGCGTTATGCGGCGCAGAACTTCTCCGTGCTCGACCGCATCGCACTCAACCTGCTCAAACAGGACAAGAGCTCAAAACGCGGCATCCACGGAAAACGCCTCAAAGCCGGATGGGACAATGGATACTTGCCGCACCTGCTGGGAAATTAAGATGCGGTTACCCT
>JBEKNI010000089.1:0-6405 GCA_049522975.1 Occallatibacter sp.
CCGGGGTGTCTTCTTCGTGTACCGCTGAAACTCCGCCTGCCGAGCCAAGGTCAACTGCTGCATCTGTGATCCCCCTCCAGATACAGCTTCACTCAGAAACCATAAGGATCAAAGAGTTTTTCGGAGGTTCCTTAGGAGTAGATTTAGCTGTTCGCTCTAACTCTGCGCCGAACCAGTCCGGCAAGTCCCAGAAGGCCGCTACCCAACAGCGACATAGTTCCAGGCTCTGGAACAGGCGAGCTGTCCAGAATAATTCCAACGTCATCAATGCCGGCATCGTTGTCGCCACCCCCTATAGGCTCCGTGGTCGAAAACGCGATAAGCTCCGAGGAACTGGAAGCGGTGAACGTCTCGGTAAAAAGGGTCCAACCGGCCGGCGGATTGGAAATGTAATTGATCTGAGTACCGCCCACGCTGACAGTTACCGGATCCACGCCGTAATTAGGGCGCTGTTCCACGTAATACGTGAGCGTATATTGATCGCCGGAAATCAGGTTGGCGGCCTGCGAAATCGAGGCCGTGTCTTGCAAGAAAGCAACCTGAACACCATCGGGAGGACTCGTGAATTGCCATGCGGATGGCACATTCGTTATGCCCGAACCTGCGCTGAATGTCCAGCCGATTCCGGCTCCCGTTGGGTTATAGGTATATCCGCCATTCCCCTGAATCGGCGTTTCAAACGACCCATTCACCAGAAGATTGTCTGCCGATGCAGGTATCGCCTCTCCCGCAACCGCAATCATCACCAAACCGCCAAGAACAAACCGTGCCTTCAGCAATGGAACCTCCAACACTCTTCTTTGATTATGCCTAAGATATCTATTAGCGCAAGTAAATTTTTCTTGACAACTAAAGAACCAATAAAAATTCCGGCAGAAAGCTCTTCCGAACCCTGCCCCGCTGTATCGCAGGAAGCTCATTTGCCCGCCGCGTTCCTCCCGGCTCGCGGCCTCGTCGCTGTTTCAACTCTCCGTTTCCACACAGAGTTTTGAGGTCAGTACTCTTTCCGCTGAACCACCAGCACCGATATGCCGAGAGAGGCGCCTGCAAGCACCAGCGAAGCCAGCACGGGTGTCCACGGCATCGACGCCGTGATCGGATAGCAATTCAGGGCCAAGACGCGAAGTGGGCTGACTCGTGCAATTCAATCGAATCTGGCCTGCAACATAAACAGCAAAACCCAAAACAAACACGCGCCCATGAACTGCCACATCTCATCGAGCACGCAAGCCAACAGCACCGCCAGAGCATAGACGGGCATGGTGCAGGCGATAACTCGAGTCAGATACACCGCAGTCTGCAAGGCGTTGGTGGCTTCCGGCCGCAGATGAAGGATGTAGCCCGCCATAATGACGCCAGAATCAAGGTGAGGAGAGCGCCTAGGCCCGCTCGCGCGAAGAGCAGCCTCCGCCGTGAAATTGGCAGCGACAAGGTGAAGAGCATCGAGCCATGAAAGCCCGTTGTCGCGGCGTAGAGGGTTTGGCTGTTGATGCCCGATCCCGCAAGGTAAATCGCCGTGAAGATGTAAAGCAGGACCGAACCCAGCTGAATGCCCATCCACAGCCGCGCAGCAGGCACACTCGTATGAACTCCCGTTGCGGTGATCCACTCGAGCGAGAGCCACACCAACAGAATCAATCCAACCAGAAAAGCAAAGCGCCAACGCGTTTCAAGCCAAGCCTTGAACCAGAGCATTACTCCCCCCTCATATGATCCAGAAACAATTCCTTGAGAGTTACGGGGCGCACCTCGACCGAACTCGGCTTTAGCGCGCGCGCCTTCGACCACCGCATCCACATCCCCGCCCGCCAGCAGCGATGCCGTCCGCCCGCGCCGGTGCAGATGATCCACGCCGGGAATCTCAGCCAGCTCCCGTGGCGCATCCCCATCAAAGACCAATAGGATTCTTCGGTATCGCGCTTTCAGCTCGTCCAACTCGCCATCAATCACCGCCATCCCTTCGTCGATTAGACAAACGCGATCACAAATTTGCTCAACCTCCGCCAACTGATGCGACGAAAAGAAGACGGTGGTCCCGTCGCTCGCCGCCAGATCCGCCAGCTCCCGCAGAACATCCTCCGTCATCGCCGGATCGAGCGCGCTGGTGGGCTCGTCCATCAGCAGCAACTCCGCGCCGCGCGCCATCGCCAGCAGCAGCATGAGCTGAGTTCTCATTCCCCTCGACAGCTTTGGCACGGCCTTGCTCAGTGGCAGTTGAAACAAGTCGAGGTACTTCTCCTCCAGATCCCTCCGCCATGTTGGGAAGAATGGACGCGTAAACCGTATCGTCTGCCCCACGGTCATAAATGGGTAAAGCTCCTTGTCCTCGCTGACGAAGCCAATACACCGCCGTGCCGCAATCGACGCCGCCTCCGAGTCGACCGTCTCGCCAAAGAGACGAATCTCGCCCGCGTCGGGCCGCAGCATCCCAAGAAGCAGCTTCAGCGTCGTCGTTTTGCCCGCGCCGTTGCGTCCCAGAAAACCGCTGATCGATCCGCGCGGCACTCTCAAATCCAGCCCGCGCAGCGCCTGCTTCTCGGCATAACTCTTCGTGAGCCCTCTCAAGCCAATCATGATCTCGCTCAAGTGCGCCTCCGTCGCGCGGTTGCCTTCTCCTGCAAGCGCGAAAGTTCCTCTTCAAAAGCCCGCCGCAGCTCTGCTTCCGACAGACCCAGCGCCATTCCCTTTTCCATCGCCGTTCGCAGAACCTCGCCCGCCTTGCGAATCTCAGTGCTCTTCGCGGAAGAGCTTTGCGGCCCCGCCACAAAGACTCCAGCGCCGTGCCGCACCTCGACCACGGCTTCGCCCTCCAGCTCCCGATAGGCCCTGGCCACGGTGTTGGGATTCATGGTCAGTTCCTCGGCGACGGCGCGGATGGTGGGCAACTGCTCTCCCGGCCGGATGGCGCCCGTCTCCACGGCGTGCTTGATCTGCTCCATCAGTTGCAGATAGATCGGCACGCCGGAAGAGAAATTGATTCGCAAATTCATCGATATGTATACTCTACTAATACACTAGACTCATTGTCAAGAATAATCTTTCTTAGGCAAATCGGCTTGCCCGCTCTCTCCTGTCATCCTGACCTTGTTGTTCGTTTGGGCGCCGCCGCAATCCGTTCTGTTGGCCTCTGGCCGCTTACTTTCCCGCTGCGGCCGGCGGGGCCTGCGTCTTCGGCTCGGGCGGCAGGAAGACGGTGACTTCGTTGGGCTTGACGTAGTGCAACTGGTCCCGTGCCACCATTCCGATTGCATCCGCGTCGGAGTCGAGCCGCTGGTTGCGTGCGCGCAGCCGCTCGTTCTCCTTTTGGAGGTCGGTGTTCTCCTTGTGCAACTGGCGCTCTTCGGCACGCTTTTCCAGCCACGGCGAAACCCCGTTCTTCCCGTTGACCACATGCCAGCCCAGCAGCAGCGCCAGCGCCACGGCCACCGCCGTCGCCGCCGGACGACCTACCCGTGCCTTCCAATCCGTCTCAGACGCGCGCCTCTGCCTAGGCCCGGAATCGAATAGCTTCCCGCCGCCCGGCGCGTTCCTTCCGGCTTGCGCTCTCTCATTCTGCATTTCATCCTCAATCCGCTTCTTACTGAAGAACAAACTGCTCGGCCGCAGCCTTCAGCGCTTCCACGCCCAGTTCGGTGCGCGCTTCGCTGTAGGCCCGCACAACCGGCTCGGTTCCGCTGAGCCGGTAACAGACCCAGGAGCCATCCTCCAGAATTAGCTTCAGCCCGTCGGTCCGCACAATTCCGACAACCTTGCGCCCGCCCAGCTCGGCTGGATCTGTTTCCAACTTCTCAGTGAACGCGGCCTTCCCCTCCGGGGTCAAGCGAAAGTTCTCTCGGACCGGATAGTAGGAACCAACCTTGTCAAATAGCTCCTTTAGTTGCGCGCCCAGGTTGCGGCCGCGCACGGCCACCATCTCCGCCACCAGCAGCCCGGCCAGCACGCCATCCTTCTCCGGCACATGGCCGAAGATGGTCAGCCCCGCCGACTCCTCGCCGCCGATAGCGATCTCGTTCTTATTGATCAGTTCGCCGATGAACTTGAAGCCCACCGGCGTCTCATGAAGCGGAACCTTGTGGTAATCAGCCAGCGCGTTGATCAGGTTGGTCGTGGCCACGCTCTTGGCCACGCCCATCCGCCAGCCTCGCGTCTCCACCAAGTAATCGAAGAGCAGGGCGATGACGTAATTTGGCTGAATGAAGGTCCCATCCTCGTCCACAATGCCGAAGCGGTCGGCGTCGCCGTCAGTGGCCAGGCCTAGGTGCGCACCCGTCTCCCGCATCTTCGCCCGCGCGTCGCCCAGCAACTCGTCAGAGGGCTCCGGCGCATGGCCGCCGAAGAGCACGTCGCGATAATCGTGAACCGTCTCGACTTGCACGCCCGCCTCGCGCAAAATCTCCGAAGTATACCCGCGTCCCGCGCCCCAGAACGGATCGTAGACCACCTTGATCCCCGACTTGGCAATCGCCTCCAGCTTCACCAACTCGGCCAGCCGCTTGAGGAAGGCCGGCTTCACATCCGCCGTTTCAAAGCCGCTTGCCGGTGGGTCCGCCGCGGGAATCTCTGCGCCGCTCGCCTGCAGCTCCGCAATCGCCGCCTCGACCTGCTTGGTCACCTCGGGCAGCGCGGGTGCGCCATCGGCCGTCGAGAACTTGATGCCGTTATACTCCGGCGGATTGTGCGAGGCGGTGAAGTTGATCGCGCCCGAAGTCTCCATCGTGCGCACGGCGTAAGCGATGGCCGGCGTCGGCGCAGCCTCGGGAATCACAATCGGCGTGACGCCCGCCCCGGCCAGCACCCGCGCCGCCACGTCAACAAAGCTCTCGCCCAAAAAGCGCGGGTCGCGCCCAACGAGCACGCGGTGCGGCTGCGGCTGCATCTTTACAAAGGCGGCTATCCCCGCAACCGCCAGCCGGATATTGGCCACGGTAAACTCATCGGCCACAATCGCCCGCCAACCGGACGTACCAAACTCGATCCCAGATCCAAATTCAACGCTCATTTCGCTTCTCCGCCTCGACCCGCTCTCAGAGACACAGATTCCATAGTGCCTTACGCAGCCGGGTGGGGCAAGCCGACACAACGCCGGACCCTGCGATCCTTGCTCTCTTCCCAGCCAATGCCTTTCGTCCTGACAGCCAGCTTCTCGCCTGAGTGCGTTTGACGAAAAGTGTCCAATGGAGCATAACAAGATGCGCAGACCATCGTCGAGACGCGGGGTATCTCAAGACAGCCGAAGCCATCTTCAGCCAAGCAGAACGGATCGAATCGTCGCGATGATGGCGGCAGCCCCGGAGTGCGGCGAGGTCATGCAGGGGACGGGCGGCTTCCGCAAGGTTCGGGCTGCGCGCATCGGCATGGGAAAGCGCGACGGAGCGCGTTTGATTTACATCCTTCGGAACGAAGCCTTTCCGATCTTTCTTGTTGCGGTCTATGCCAAGAGCAAGAAAGAGAACCTGACGATGCGCGAGCGCAACCTATTGGCCAAGCACGCCGACGAAATTTTTGCGAAATACAGGAGGTAACCAATGGCAACCATGTTTCAAGACCTGATGAACGGACTGGACGAAGTGGATGCCTTTCTGGCCGGGAAGACGGCTGGCTACAAGGTGAACCTTCCCGCCGAAGTCGACGTGAAGGGCATCCGGAAGCGCCTGAAGATGACGCAAGCTCGATTCTCAGATATCTTCGGCTTCAGTCTGGACGCGGTGAAGCACTGGGAGGGCGGACGGCGCACCCCGGAATCCTCCGCCAGGGCATTGCTGACCGTCATTGCCAGAAACCCGAACGCCGTCATTTCAGTCCTGCACCCGCAGCTTCGGCAAATTCACTCCAGCTGAGGGGAGGATTGCGTGTCCAGCGAAATCGATAGGTGTGAAGGATGAATGAACTTCTCGAATTAGATATACATTCATTTTCTCTGGATGTACTTCAGAAATCAGTTGACATTCATAAGCTTTTGAGCGATCGACATCCTTCCAGAGTGGAGTCTGACTACGAACGCGAACCAGAGAACACGAATTCTACCACCTTCGCTATGGCACTTGTTTGGCAGAGGTGCTCGACTGCCGCCACCAGCTTCATCAGATCCCTGTCTATCTTGGCAATCATCGGCAAACGCCCGCGCTGGAAGGGGCAGAAATTAACCGGCATTCACAGATTGTCTACCACGTTGAGAACTACTTTATACGCACACAGAGTCTGCTAGATCGTGTGCTGAAGCTAGTAGATGCAGTGTTCCATTTGACTAATCGATCCGCGCAACTGTCGGTACGACGTCGTTCTTTAGAGCAATTCCCGTAATAGTATAGACTGTTTATGGCGAGACTCTGCGGCGAGTGAAGCGATGGGGAGACCCTATGGGGATGATTTGCGCCGTAAGTTTCTGTTGGCCTACGACGAGAGCGA
>JBEKNI010000090.1:0-6318 GCA_049522975.1 Occallatibacter sp.
ATATCCCCAACTGACACGGAACCGCTCCGCCAATTGCTGTAGACTGCCGGCCCCAGCCTGATAGGCTTCGAGAAGCCTTAAGCGCAAATCATCTGAATAGGGTTGTGCCATCGCCAAGTCTTCGCAGGAATCGCCAAAACAAAAATATAGCACCCGGCCCAATGGGGATATAGCAACTTTGGTTCCGCTCTAGAAAAATATTTCTTGACATTCTTTATCGAGATTGCCTATCTTCTCTTCATTGGCTTTACCACGAAGCCGGCGTGGCTGCCTCCCCCGTGTCAACAGGTAGTCCGGTTCCCCAACTTCGTAACAAGACAGCTCAATTTAGTAGCCGGGACAAGACTCTCTAGTTCGTGCGTCTCATCGGCGTGCGGTGGGATAAGTCTTCGCATGTGTTCGCCATGCCGCCGATCTCGTATGCGTGGCGGGCGATGCTATTACCCGAACCGAGGAGGTTTCCATGACACCCTGTATCACTAGCAACAATGCGGGAGCAGTAACGGTGCCCTCAGGCAAGACCATTAACTGCAAACTCGAGGCTGGTACTCCCAATATCGTAACGATCGTGGAGGCTAAGGTTTTCCAGCCAAAGGACAGCAATACTGGGACTGCGTGCGCCCTGGTCGGCGCCCAGGGCTTCACGATTCCTAAGCTTCAACAAGGTACAGCACGACTAATCGTAACGATTCAAGGTTCTTCAGAAGCAATTCGGCCGGTGTTCGTCGTCGAAGATTGCGACGATCAAACCGTGCTCTTGTCAATTATAAGCGCGGCCCAAATAGCCAACGTAGAAATGGTGGTGTCATGATGAAGATCGATCTCCTTCGTCGCTTGATCTGCGGAAGTTTAATCGCACTTTCATTCTGTTGGATGGCGTCTGCCCAAGGACAGGATGAGTGCACGGATATTTCCAAATATATCCTGGCATCTCAACAGGCTCTCGCAAAGGATTCGGAGGACCCCGCAAAAGATTCAAAGGTTGTCGCTGCGGATTCACAGAAGCTAAATGCGCTTATCGATGACTATGTGGACTTCACCAACAGCCCAGGCTGTTTTCAAAAGGCGGTCCAGAGCAAGAGGGACATGATACAGGCCGAGGAGATAACAAATGCAATTCAGGCGGTCACACCGGCGCGTGTTCCTCTTCTGAATGCGATTGAAGGCCTCAGCGGGAGTCAGCAGCAGGGTTCTAGTCTTTCGTCTTCTGCTTCCACCAACGCCGTGACGAAGCCGGACGGCCCGACCTCGCTCCTGGAGGAGTTTGGCGGTGCAAGCACAACTACTGGAACCAGTTCGATGACCTTTCAATGGTCTCCAGGAACAGCGCTTAGAAACGTTGTGCTTTCGGGATACGACGATCTTTGCGACTTCGCCTTCCCCAGCGCTCCGCAAAATCCGACCGGTCCAACCCCAAAACCAAAGTGCATCAATAAAAGTCTGATAAGCAGATTGACGCCGCTGACCTTCAAGGTTACCTCCAATACCTCAACGGCAACGAAAACCCTCAGCGGAACTGCGTCATCCTCAAGTTCCACTTCGACTTCACAGCCTGTCACCGTAAGTTCCAAGGGAAACAGCGGGCCGAGCTTCGCTGGCCTAACGGTGCAGTATTCATTCTATGGTTCAAAGAGCAAGGCGACTACTAACGCCGTAACAAAGGCCTTGACAACTCCGAGTCCTGATATTGCTGAAGCTGCAGATAAGCTTATTACCAATATGCAAGAAACCATGATCAACCTCGACCAATGTGATGTGTACAGAGCATGGCAGTCGAGCGCAAAAAGGAATCTAACGAATAAGATCGCTTCAATACGCAATTCAACTCCGGCCCTGACCGTCGAGGAGCAGACGACGCCGTTGCAATCCTATGTGGAGGGTCAATACGTCACTCTTCTAGTCAATATGCTGAAGTCAGATTCCTGCAAACCAGCGATTCAAGGATTGCCGGGTCTGTATGGGAGCATCGTAAGAAGTGAGACAGCCGATGTTCTTGCGCCACCAGCAAACTCGGCAAAGCCAGAGGTCGCCATTGAGTATGACCTCAATACGCCCACAAGCCAGCCAGACTATTCCTCGGTCAAATTGACAGGAAACTGGCAGTTTGCTTTCAGGAGCGCCGCGGCCAAGCCGGCGCCGGGTGCCAAACAGGATTCAGAGAAGCCTCATGTTCCCGCAGAGCCAGGAGCCGGCGCTCCGGCGCCCAAGAAAGAAAAAGACGTCACGAGGAAGAATGCCGCGAGTGAATATGCAAAGCAAGCGGGCACCATTCTAGCATCCGCAAAATCCGGTAACCTAACCGACACTACGAAACAGCTCACAGCCAGCGCCAAACAAAATGCCCAAGACAGCGCCAACGCCAAGCCCTGGTCCCTCACCGCAACGAGCACTGTCGACATATACAACTTCGAGCCACCCAGCACCGTTCCGTCGGCAACGCATCTTCGCGATTTTCAGGCGGGCGTGGAGTTATCTCGCCTTTGGGCGCCGCAGAAAGATAGCAGTGCTTTGCGAAAATTTGCCGGCAGCATTACCACTGCAGCGGCCTACTCCTATCAGGACCAGACGAGCCCGGCGATGCTGACCGGTCCCGCCCTCAGCGACTTCACAGGCCTGCCCAGTTCGACCAAGACAGCTTACGCCCAGCGTGGTGTCATTCAACTCGGTCAAGTACGTCTAGGCTTGGGAACAGGGAAAAATATCACCTATCCCATCGCCTTCACCTACTCGAACCGCACCGAACTGATCGTGCATTCCACATGGCGCGCGCAATTTGGCATCACTTACAACTTTAATTCACTCTTCAGTTCCTCCAATCCAGCACCGGCGTCAACCGCAAAGACCCCGGCCGCCTCGGGAGCGGAGTGAGCGAAGTTGACTCGCTGCAAGTCCCCTCCCCTTTCTTTCGCTAGTCTTCAAAAATGACGAGCGAAAGAAAGGGAGGCAGCTTACATAGCAGCTTTTTTACATCCCGCCCTTGCCGAGGAGGATGCCGATGCCGTAGGTGACTGCGCCTTCGACCGCGCCGACGGCGGTCATCTCCAGGCCGGAGGACCACCAACTGCGGACGGTAATCAGCGATTTGGCTGCGCCGACGGCGAAGTGGGCGGCCAGCGAGATTACCGCGGCGGCAATGACCGCCTCGATGCCCTGCATGAAGAAGAAGGGAATAATCGGAATGGCCGCGCCGATGGCCGTCGAGAGCGCGCCCGAGCTGGCGGAGACGAGCGGATTGGCGAGCGCCTCCTCGCTGCTGCCGAGCCGTTCGCTGGCCAGGGCGCGGAGCAACTGCTCGGGGTCGTTGGCGATGTGGTTGACCATGTGATGTGCGTCCTCCTCGGGCAGGCCCTTCACCTGGTAATAGAGCGCAAGGAGTTCGCGGGCCTCGGGGCCGTTCATCTGGATGGCCTCGCGCTCGCGGGCGATCTCAGCCAGGTAGATCTCGCGCTCGCTCTTGGCGGCGAGATAGGCGCCTGAGCCCATCGAGAGGGCGGAGGCGATGAGGCCGGAGAGGCCGGCCAGCAGCACATACTTGCTGTCGCCGGCGGTGGCGCCGCTGACGCCGCTGACGATGCCGAAGATGGCCCCCAGCCCGTCGTTGACGCCGTAGATAGCGTCGCCGATCCAGCTTCCCGGCTGCTTGCGGCCCTGGTTGCGCTTGGCCAGCATCTCATCCAGGATTGCCTGGGCGCTGATCTTGTGCGAGCCGGCGGGCTGCTGATAGTGGCCGCGCAGGAGCGATCCCAGCTCCTTGTAATGGTCCTTCTCGTCTTCGATGACGTGTTCGAGGATGGCGATGGATTCCTCGTCGCCCAAGCCTTTGAGTTGCTCGCCGTAGCTGGCGATGGCGCGGCTCTCCTCGATCTCCAGGCGGCGCAAGGCCATGCGGACGCCGCCGGCGCGGCTGGCCAGCGAATCGGCATCGCCGCCGGGCTTGCCATGGTAGACCGGCTCGGCTCCGCCCAGTTCCACGATGCGGCCGTGCCACAACTGGGCGTGCTCCCACTCGGCGCCGGCCAGGTGGCGCAGCACCTGCGCTCGCACCGGTTCCGTGTCCCGGTCGGCCAGAGCCAGGTAAGTGTGGTAGCCCTCCATCTCGGCCTTCCAGTTGCCTTCCAGCGCCGCCAGAACCTTTTTCAGCTTGGCGCCGCTCATTGTTTCCTTGGCCATTTTTCTCTCCCTCGCTTTGGATTGAGAATACGGCATCTTCCCGCCATCCGGGCGCGATTTTCGACGCTGTTTTCCAGATTTCCGCAAGGCGTCAGCCTTCTGCTCAGCCCTACTCATGCCTACAATATGGATGTGTTCAAAGAATGCCCTGAATGTTGGGCGATTTGCGAACAAAACAAAGGGTGCCAGGGATCTTGCAATCCCCGACACCCTCATGGTGGCCCCGTAGCTCAATTGGAAAGAGCACCCGCCTGCTAAGCCCGAGATGAAGGTCCGAACCCTTCCGGGGCCACCAACTGAAGGAATCTTAAAGAAAACCGCACTGTGGAGCAAGTGCAAAAAAGAGCATTTGTGTGGGCATTACCTCACCATCTTTTGTCCGGCAATGCTGAGGCTGGGCAGAAATCTCACTCGCGGATAGTTACTGCCATTTTTCCAGATTTCCGAAAACTTCCACATTCTTTGTAGCCTGCCTAAAGCCTAGACTCAACTGATATGGCCACCATCCCGAACCTGGCGCTGGACTCCGGACTACCGGCCTCGGTCGATGCAGAAAAGACCATCCTGGGCGCCATCCTGCTAGACAACGCGGCCCATGCCGAGGCTGCCGAAAAGCTGGATTTTGAAGATTTTTCCCTCGACTCGCACCGGCGGATCTTCCACTGCATGACCAGGCTCATGGATGACCAGCATGCCGTGGACATCGTCACGCTGTCGAATGAACTGGCGCGGCTGAAGGAGATCGAGAGCGTGGGCGGGGTGGCCTACCTGGCGAGCCTGACGGAAGGCCTGCCGCGGCGCCCTGTGATCGACGAGTACATCCGCATCGTCAAGGACAAGAGCCTGCTGCGCAAGCTGATGCTGATCTGCTCGGCAGCCATCGCGCGGGCCGCCGACCAGGGCGAAAACGCCATCGCGGTGCTGGACGAGACCGAGGGCAAGCTGCTGGAGGTAAGCGAGAAAGGCCTTACGCAGGGCTTTCAGTCGCTGGAAGAGGTCGTCAAGGGCTCCTTTGGGAGCATCGACAACCTCTATAAGCAGAGCCGCGAGGTGACCGGCCTGGCCACCGGCTTCACGCAATTCGATATCATGACCAGCGGTCTGCAGAAGGGCGAACTGATCATCATCGCGGCGCGTCCCTCGATGGGGAAGACCGCGCTGGCCATCAATATCGCCGAGAATGCGGCCCTCCAGAGCAACGCCGTCGTGGCCGTCTTCAGCTTGGAGATGAGCAAGGAGTCGCTGCTGCGCCGCATGTTGGCCTCGCAGGCCTGGGTAGACCAGACCCGGTTGCAAAAGGGTTTTCTGGGCCGGGAGGAGCAGGAGAAGCTGCAGGGCGCACTGAACCTGCTGGTCAACTCGCGGCTCTTCATCGACGATACGGCCGGCATCTCGCTGGCCGAGATGCGCGCCAGGGCGCGGCGGCTGAAGCAGAACCAGAAGGGCCTGGACCTGATCGTGGTGGACTACTTGCAACTGATGACGGCCACGGTGCCTTCGTCGGGCAAGAAGAACTACGAAAACCGCGTACAGGAGGTCTCGGCGATCTCGCGCGGGCTGAAGGCGATGGCCAAGGAGCTGAGCGTGCCGGTGGTGGCTCTGTCTCAGCTCTCTCGCGCCGGCGTGCAGCGCAAGGACGACCACCGCCCGCTGCTCAGCGACCTGCGCGAATCCGGTTCGATCGAGCAGGACGCCGACGTGGTCGCCTTCATCCACCGCGAGGCCTACTACAAGCGCCACGAGGAGATGAGCGAAGCGGACCGAGCCAAGTCCGAGATCATCATCGAGAAGCAGCGCAACGGGCCGACCGGCACGGTGCATCTGAACTTCGTCTCGAAGTTCACGCGGTTTGACAATCCAGAGACGGAGCACGCGGTGTGAGAGCCGTCTGACGGCGGGTTCAGCGTCAGGCGACGGTTCGGGCGCCCGGAGCCGAATTCCAACTCAGAGACGGGTTGAGCCGCCGAGCTGTTTTTGGCTGGCGCGTAGTTTCCGTACCGCGCTCCAAAATCCTGCAAAACGGGCATGGACTGACCCCCAAAACTGAGACAGGTAAAATAGTCGCACTTTGCAGGGAAGGGAGACTGCAAGTGGCGAAACGGACCCTAGGTTGGCGTCCGGAGTCGTTCCGGGCGATGGCCCTGGAGC
>JBEKNI010000091.1:0-6041 GCA_049522975.1 Occallatibacter sp.
CCGCCTCCGCTTCACCAGATGCCGTCCTAATGCGCTACAGTGGTCTTGCCGGTCGAGCATTTTGCACCGAACGGCGATGTGGGTCTTAACTGTTTGTTTCAGCCCAGGGGGCAACCGCACAGAAGCTATTTGTAGGTGCGACAGAGAAGGTGAACTTCCCGCTCTCCCCGGTACAGGCTTGGGCTGCATTAGCATTGGTGCTCGAAGGGAAAGTTGACGTTTGTCAGCAGCCAGAGTGTTTCAAATTGATTCGAAGAATAACCAACGCCAGATCTTCCAGACCTTTGGGAGACGAATCGGCCCGGAGATAACGCCGATGCCCCAGGTCTCGATGCTGAGACCTGGGATTCAAGTCAACCTTCCAATTTCCCCTAGAACGCCCCCATCGTCTGCCGCAGGCTATACGAACTCAGCGTCTTGATGTAATTCCCGCGGTCGAAGGCGGAGGTGTCGGGGACGGACCGCCGGCTCAGGCAGCCGCGCGTCTCCCACAGCGAGGTGTACTCGCGCTTCTCCAGCCAGTAGCGCACGTCGTCCAGAACCCTCTTGATGTGCTCGATGCCGTGAATGTGCAAGGCCGATGCCATCATGGTCACGCCCGCCCCGGCCATGATGCCCTTGAGCACGTCTTCGGCCGAGTGAACGCCGCCGGAGATGGCCAGGTCCAGGTCCAGGTGGCCGTAGAGGATCGCCACCCAATGCAGCCGGGGCAGCAGTTCCGAGGGTGTGGAGAAGTGCAGCGTGGGCCGCACCTCCAGCGTCTCGATGTCGAAGTCCGGCTGATAGAAGCGGTTGAAGAGGACCACGCCGCGCGCCCCCGCCTCCTCCAGCCGGCTGACCAGGTTCGGCAGGCTGGTGAACCACTGCGAGAGCTTGACCGAGACCGGCACCTTGACCGCGCCGGTGACCGCTGTGACCAGTTCCAACAGTTGGTCTTCGAGAGCCGCCGAGGTCTGGCTCTTGTCGGTGGCCAGCGCGTAGGTGTTCAACTCGATGGCGTCGGCCCCGGCCTCTTCCATCGCCTTGGCAAAGCGCACCCAGCCGCCGGTGGTGGCGCCATTCAAGCTGGCCAGGATGGGAATCTTCACCGCTTCCTTCGAGCGCCGCAGGTGCTCCAGATAAACATCCTGGGTCATGCGATAGTCGCTCAGATCGGGTAGGTAGCCGAGCGACTCGGCAAAGGAATCCGTGCCGCGCGAGAGGTCGTCGTCCAGCGCCTTCGACTCCAGCGCCAACTGCTCCTCGAAGAGCGAGTGAAGCACAATCGCCGAGGCCCCGGAATCCTCCATGCGCTTGACATTGTCAATGTTCTCAGAGAGCGGCGTGGAGGAGACCACAATCGGCCCATTCAGCTTCAAACCCAGATATTGCGTGGAAAAATCGATCATTCAGCACCTCCGGCAGCCGGAGCCGCCAGTTTCTCTTTGTCTTCAGGCTTCTCTTCCGGAGCGATATGCGGCGTCTCGCCGCGGCCCGGCATGGCGGCCCGCGCGGAGTAGACGCGCCATTGGCGCTCGACATCATCCTGCGCCTCTGCCAACAAATGCGCCGCCAGCTCTGGATTGCTCCTTGCCAGCATAGTGTATCGCGCCTCGCGGTAGCTGTACTCTTTGAGCCGGATCGCCGGCGCCTTGGAGTCGAGCTGGAAGGGATTCTTGCCCTCCTCGCGCAGAATTGGATTGTAGCGCATCAGCGGCCAGTAGCCCGATTGCACAGCCAGCTTCTGCTGCTCCAGGCCATGCACCAGGTCATAACCGTGGGCGATGCAACTGGAGTAGGCGATGATGATCGAAGGCCCATCGTGCTCCTCGGCCTCGCGAAAGGCCTTCACCACGTGCGTATCGTTCGCGCCCAGCGCCACCTGCGCCACGTACACCGAGCCGTAACTGACCGCTTCCATGGCCAGGTCCTTGCGGCTGTTGGGCTTGCCCGCGGCGGCAAACTTGGCTACCGCGCCGCGCGGAGTCGCCTTGGAGGCCTGTCCGCCGGTGTTCGAATAGACCTCGGTGTCCAGCACCAGCACGTTGACGTTCTTGCCGGAGCCGAGGACGTGATCCAGCCCACCGAAGCCGATGTCGAAGGCCCAGCCGTCGCCGCCCAGAATCCAGACGCTCTTGCGGACCAGCGTGTCGGCGATGGCTCTCAGGTTGCGCGCGTCGGAGCTCTCGTTCGCGGCCAGCTTCTCGCGCAGAGCCTTCACGCGCTTGCGCTGCTGGTCGATCTCGGGCTCGGTCTTTTGCGAGGCGGTAAGCAGCGCCACCGCCAACTCTTCGCCGATGGCCGGAGCCAGCCGCTTGACCAGCACCTCCGCAAACTCCTTCTGCTGATCGAGCGCGATTCTCATGCCAAAGCCGAACTCAGCGTTGTCCTCAAAGAGCGAATTTGCCCAGGTCGGCCCGCGGCCCGCGGCGTTGGCGGCGTAGGGCGTGGTGGGCAGGTTGCCGCCGTAGATCGACGAGCAGCCGGTGGCGTTGGCGATGTACAGCCGGTCACCGAAGAGCTGTGTCAACAGCTTGATGTATGCCGTCTCTCCGCAGCCCGCGCAGGCGCCGGAAAACTCGAAGAGGGGCTGCAAGAGTTGCAGGTCCTTCACCTGGCCGTGAGAAAGTTTCGAGCGGTCCGCCTCCGGCAGGCCAAGGAAGAACTCCCAGTTCTCGCGCTCGGCTTCGCGCACCGGGGCTTGCGGAACCATATTGATCGCCTTGTGGCTGGCATCGCTCTTGCTCTTCACCGGGCAAACATCGACGCAGACCGCGCAGCCGGTGCAATCCTCCGGCGCAACCTGCAGCGTGTAGCGATCCTGCTCCATCCCCTTCCACTTTGGCTTGGACCACTGGAAGGTTGCCGGCGCCTTGTCGGCAAGCTCCGGCGAGTAAACCTTGGCGCGAATCACCGCGTGCGGGCAGACCATCACGCACTTGCCGCACTGGATGCACAGCTCCTTGTCCCAGGCGGGAATGAACTGCGCGATATTCCGCTTCTCCCACTGCGCCGTGGCCGTGGGGAAGGTTCCGCCGGCCGGAATGGCGCTCACCGGCAGCAGGTCGCCATGCCCACCGGCGATCTGACCCAGCACGTTGCGCACAAACTCCGGCGCCTTGGGCGAAATGGAGGGAATCAGGTCGAAGTCAGACGAAGCCGCTTCTGGAAGCACAACCTTTTCCAGATGCGCCAGCGCGGCATCCACCGCGGCATAATTTTTCTGGACCACCGCTTCGCCGCGCTTGCCGTAAGTCTTGTAGATGGCCTTCTTGATCTGCTCGATGGCCTCCTCGCGCGGCAGCACCCCGCTGATCGCAAAGAAGCATGCCTGCATGATGGTGTTGATGCGTGTTCCCATGCCGGCCTCGCGCGCCACCTGGTTGCCGTCGATCACATAAAACTCGATCTTCTTGCGCAGCATCTCCTGCTGCGTGGTCTTGGGCAAATGCTCCCAAACCTCGGCCGCGGAATAAGGCGAGTTCAGCAGAAAGACCGCGCCCGGCATCGCCGCCTCCACCACATCCATCTTCTCCAGGAAGCTGAAGTTATGACAGGCTACAAAGCTGGCGCGGGTAATCAGATAAGTCGAGCGGATGGGGTTGGGGCCGAAGCGCAGGTGCGAGGTGGTCATCGAGCCCGACTTCTTCGAGTCGTAAACAAAGTAGCCCTGCGCGTAGTTAGGCGTCTGCTCGCCGATGATCTTGATCGAGTTCTTGTTCGCGCCCACGGTACCGTCCGAACCAAGCCCGTAGAAGAGCGCCCGCACCGTCTTCGGGTCCTCGGTCGAGAACGAGGGATCGTAACTCAGGCTGGTATGGCTGACATCGTCATCAATGCCGATCGTGAAGTGGTTCTTCGGCTCAGGCCGCGTCAACTCGTCGAAGATCCCCTTGACCATCGCCGGTGTAAACTCCTTCGACGAGAGCCCGTACCTTCCGCCAATCACCGTCGGATGGATGGCGAAGGGCAGCATCTCCGCGTTCTCGGCCAGCACGGTCACAACATCCTTGTAAAGCGGTTCGCCGTTGGCGCCCGGCTCCTTGCAACGATCAAGAACGGCAATCGACTTCACCGTCGCCGGCAGCGCGGCCAAAAACGCGCTCGCGTCAAATGGCCGGTAGAGCCGAACCTTCAGCAATCCCAGCTTCTCGCCCTGCTTGTTGAGCGCGTCCACAGCCTCCTCGGCAGCCTCCGCTCCGGATCCCATGATGATAATCACCCGCTCGGCGTCCGGCGCGCCGTAGTAATCGAACAGATGGTAAGCGCGGCCGGTCTCGGCGGCAAAGCGATCCATCACCGACTGCACAATCCCCGGAACCACCGCGTGATACGGCGTGCAAGCCTCCCGTGCCTGGAAGAAGACATCGGGATTCTGCGCCGATCCGCGCAGGATCGGGTGATCCGGGCTGAGCGCTCTTTGCCGGTACTCGATGATGTACTTGTCGTCCACCAGCGCGCGGATCGTCTCGTCACTGATGGGCAGAATCTTGCCCACTTCATGCGAGGTCCGGAAGCCGTCGAAGAAATGGATGAACGGGATGCGCGATTCCAGCGTGGCGATCTGCGCCACCAGCGCCATATCGGCCACTTCCTGGACGGAGTTTGAAGCCAGCATCGCCCAGCCCGTCGTCCGGCAGGCCATCACGTCCGAGTGGTCGCCGAAGATCGACAGCGCGTGCGTGGCCAGCGTGCGGGCCGTCACGTGCATCGTCGCCGGGGTCAACTCGCCGGCGATCTTGAACATGTTGGGAATCATCAGCAGCAGCCCCTGCGAGGCCGTGAAGGTGGTCCCGAAGGCGCCCGCCTGCAACGCGCCGTGCAGCGCGCCCGCCGCTCCGCCCTCGCTCTGCAACTCCTCCACGATGGGCAATGCGCCCCAAATATTCTTCTTCCCCTCGGAGCGCCACTGATCGGCCCACTCGGCCATCGGCGACGAGGGGGTGATGGGGTAGATGGCGACAACTTCGGAGAGCCGATAGGCAACCGAGGCGGCCGCCTCGTTCCCATCCAGAATTACCATAGTCTTTTCACTCATTACGCTTTGCCTCACAGCGCGACCGGCGGAATTCAAGCCGCTCTTTCGAGTCTCATCTTCGGGGGGTAGACTCGCTGTGATGCAAAGCACATAGCGGGGACGCAATCCCATATTGTGCGATTAAATTCTTATATTGCAAACAGTTCCCCGCTTCTTCTGTCTTCGGGTAAACAGACGAAGACCGGCGTGAGGGCGTCACTTGGGCGGCTTTGAAGACCGAGCTTGCACTGCGTTGCCCGTAGCAAATCCGGTTATCTCTTGCCACGCGCGAAGTTTTCCCCTATTTCTGAGCATTATGGAAGTACTTTTCGCACCCGAACTCGAAGCGAAACTTGCGCGATCCGCCGCTCAACAGGGCCGCAATCCTGGCGAATTGGTGCAGCAAGTTGTGGCGCGGTATTTCGACGAGGAAAGCCGTTTCATAGACGCGGTGAACCGTGGCGAGAACGCGCTGCTGCAGGGCGATTTTCTCACGCACGAGCAAGTGGGCCATCGCCTTGAACGGTTCTTGAGGCCTTGATGGAGGTTCGCTGGTCCATCCCCGCAGCCGAAGATTTAGAGCGCATCTGCGAATGGATCGAACGCGACAACCCCGAAGCTGCCCGCCGCGTTGCTCGAACCATTTACAACAGATGCGCCCGCCTGAAGAATTCTCCCCATCTGGGACGTGCCAGCAGCCGCATGGCCGGACGACGCGAACTTACATTCGCGCCTTGGCCTTACATCGTCGTCTATCAGGTCACGCCGAACGCGATTGAGATTTCGCGCATCTTCCACGGCGCGCAAGACTGGCCCTAAAACTGTCATCCTGCGCAGGTGATGTGATTTCCGCATCTGATTGGTTTCATTGTTGATAGTTTGCCTAGAATCGGCTGTGTAGGAATTGTGCAGGCAAATTCTCGATTTCTGTGCATATCTTGAACGCACGGCACGATTCTGGAGGGACGATTCATAGGTTTAGAAGCCATTATCCCATGCCGAAGCCGTGTTCGATGACCGGCGCAATCTCCGGCTGTTGCGGCGT
>JBEKNI010000092.1:0-5918 GCA_049522975.1 Occallatibacter sp.
TCCGCTTCACCGGCCGAGGCCAGGATCAACCAAAACCTAGCTCTCGGCATAACCAAAAACAGCCAACGGCAGGCGCGACAAAAAGAAACTGTCTCAACTTAGGGGGTCACCCCAGAGGCTTTGGGGGCCGAAAAGTGGGTAAAAAACGGGGTTTACAGTTACTGATTCGTTAACATTACCAAAATGCAAGTTGTTGATTGCGAAGCGGTTGTCGGAGATTTGCGGGTTAAAAAAGTTTTCCACAGGGTGGGGGGTGGGGGTCGGGCGGTTTTTGGGGAGAAGAAAGGAAGAAAAGGGACTAGGGACTAGGATGGCGCGGGTTGGAGGTTGGGCGGTGGTCATTTGGGCCTCGGGTTTGCTACTGCTTCCACAGTACGCGCCGGAGGGAAATTATCTGCAAATGGTTTGAGGAGATTGGAGGCACGCTGGGCGGTTGGGGTTGGCGGTCTCCCAGGTCTCGGAATCGAGAGCTGGGGATCAGCAGAATTCCAAGGCCCAGGAACGGGAAGTGATCTGGAGTTCCGAAGGGATGGTTGGGGTTCATCGCCCAATTCCGCTCACACTAAACGTATGTAGACGAGAAGTCCGCCCCTTACTCACTGGATCGTCGTCGTTGAAGTGTCTGCACGTTTGGCGAGGTCCCGCATTTGCATTTCGTATTCGTCAAGTAGCATAGAGACTTGGGACCGTCCCTCGCAGCGAACGATGATATCGTTGCCACTTGTCAATTCGATGGAGAAGGTTTGCGGCGTGCCCTTTAGTCTATTAACCAGATCGTGAACCTCCTTAACCCGCGCGAAGCGTTCCTCAACAGCCTCAGATAACGCAATCATGGAAGGACCAAGATCGAGAACGGTGCGGTTGATATTGCAAAGCCGAAGGAAGCCCTTAGAAGCGGCCAGGTCCTGCCACAAATTCGAGTAGACATCCTGAATGTTTGTTGCCAGAGACTGCGAATACGCACCGGCTTCTGCTCTCGCGGGAGAATTCAGAGTTTCTAGCGTGACATCCATGCCGGTTGAGCTCTCGTGATGCTCGACGTCAATCACTTCTCCACAGTTGCGAACCTTCAACTCCGCCGCGCATGAGTCATTCTCTTTGTCCGAATGAAACGGGCGAGACGTGGCAAGCGGAAAAAACGCGACTGCGGCTCCCAACGCCGCAATTGCCAGGACCACCGCTTGAAACCTGGAGGGCACACGTTCAAAAGCGAACACCGTAACGAGAACTATCAAAATGCCAATCCTCACGAGCGCTTGATATTGTTTGTCTGAAAGTCTCATTTAGACTGCCTCCTCGGGATTCGCGACTTGTTAAGACCTGGGCCTTGCAACTAATCCAGTCCAACCGAGGCCCGCCGTGAGGGCCTGTACTGCATTGGTAGGTTGAGCTATTCCCATTGCAACTAATGTTCCGATTGTTAAGAAAAGCAGCATTTCGAGCCGAACGCGCACCTTTTCGCTGAGATCGAAAATGTCGAGAAAATTGCTGAGCCCAATCGTCTTCAGTTTAGAGCGTCCCCACCGTGCGTACAGCAGGCCTGCGCCGAGAAATGCGTAGAAGACATGCGCCCAGAAGTAGAACGTAAAGAACTCTTGAGGCATAGCTACTTACGCTCCTTGCTCCAGCTCTCAATTGCATTGAGCTCAGCTTCGACCTTCTTGAGCTGCGAAATGAGTCGGGCGACATCGCTCTTTGTCATCTGAAAGAAACAATGGATCTCGTCCGAATCTGTGACAAGATGACATATGGCCACCGGCACGGACCGAATTAACTTGGCCTCTTCAAATCCAAATCGGAGCTCGGGCGCAATGTGAAGCCTCTCAAACGACGGAGCAACCGAATTGGCCAGCTTCGCTAACTCATGAACATCCCTAAGCCTTGCCTTTCCCTTTGCCAGCTCAGAGACAATTTCTCTTATTGGCGCCGAACTGGCCGATGGAATGACGCCAGCTTTCTCTCCGGCGGAAACGATGTCCATCACGTCTTCTCGGCTCGTCACGAATACCGTAAGCAATCCGAGAGCCGTCCCGAAGCTGGTCTTGTCGTTGACCTGAATTTCTAGACGACGCAAAATCTCCGTTACCTGCGCCTCGTCCATTGCCTCAAGGCCTTCCGCGAGAAGGTTCGCAAGTGAATCGATCTTGGACCGAGGAAGCAGTGCAACCTGCTCGAAGCCCCTGCTGAGGTAGCTTCGAAAAGACTGAGGCATCTCCGAAAAAACCTCAGCGGAGGGCAACTCATTGGGAACCATCAGTTTGAAGGTGCTTGGCATGTTGGCCTTCGTTCGTCTCGTGGACTGACGAACAGTATACACTGACGCCAGGATACATCGTCAATCAAATTTGACGCTTGATCTCCGCTATAAGTTGCAATAACGGACGGGTCGCCCACCCTGATTCGTTTTAAAAGAATGGGTGCCGCATGCTTATCGCGTCCTTGGCGAAAGGGTGAGAGACCACGAACCTCAACCTGCGCCTGCCGTTTTCGTCAAGCCGCAGTCGGAATCTTGGCGGTCAGTTGGACGCCAGGACATTCATCACAGCCAGCGTCGTCTTCAGCGTGGGGTTTCCTCTTGCGCTGAAAGATCGATAGAGTTGCTCGCGGGACAATCCCGTCTGGCCGGCAATCCGCGCCATTCCCTTGGAGCGAGCGACAACGGAAATGGCAATGAGACTGACGGCAACACGAAGAGACGTCATCGATTGGTCCTTTCCTCTCTTTGGGGTCGGATGAACGATTGAAACTGAAAACGTAGACGACCAAAAGCCTTTACGGCTTAGGCCGCCCGCAGTTGGTGGTTAATTGATGTCGCCAACTATATACACGGTTTGTTGAAATGCGCAAAACGGATGCCCCAGGTCCCGTATCTGAAGCCTGCGATCAAAGGCTCTACTTCAGCGGGTCGGCAGGCAGCGTCCAGCCTTCCTTTTCGCCTTTGTTCTGTTCCTTGAGCCAGTCCATCAGCGGCTGGAAGTATTCGACGATGGCCGAGGCGTCGGCCTTGTCGGTTCCGGTCATGACTTTGAGGGCCTCGGGCCATGGTTTGGATGCGCCCATCGACAGCATGGCATTCAGCCGCGTACCGGCCTCCTTGGAGCCATAGACCGAGCAGCGGTTGAGCGGGCCTTTGTAGCCGGCGGCCTGGCACATGGCGCGATAGAACTGGAACTGGTAGACGCGGGCCAGGAAGTAGCGCATGTAAGGGACGTTGCCGGGGATGTGGTACTTTGCGCCGGGGTCGAAGTCGGCATCCGAGCGCGCGACGGGCGGGGCGATGCCCTGATACTTCTCGCGCAGGGCCCACCAGGCGATGTTGTAGTGCTTGGGAATGATTTCGCCGCTGTAGACCTGCCAGCGCCATTTGTCGACGAGCAGGCCGAAGGGCAGGAAGGCGATCTTGTCCAAAGCCGTGTGCAGCAGCAGCGGAATATCGGCGCTGGGCGGGGGAACCTGGTCGATGAGGCCCAGCTTTTTGAGGTAATCCGGGGTGACATTGAGCGCGATGGAGTCGCCGATAGCCTCGTGGAAGCCGTCGTTGGCGCCGTTCTGGAAGAGGAATGGCTGATTGCGATAGGCCATCTGATAGTAGTTGTGGCCCAATTCGTGATGGACGGTGACAAAGTCGTCGGCGGTGGGCTGGAAACAAGCCTTGATGCGCACGTCGCGCTGGAAGTCGATGTCCCATGCGCTGGGATGGCAGACCACTTCGCGGTCGCGGGGATGGGAGAGCATGGAGCGCTGCCAAAAGGTGTCGGGGAGGGGATCGAAGCCCAGCGACTTATAGAAGTTCTCGCCGTAGCGGACCAACTGCTGCGGGTCGGTGTTGCGCGCCTTCAGGATCGCGCCCAGGTCGTAGGGCATCGGTCCGGAGGGCGGCGCGACGACATCGTAGATGTTGCCCCACTCCTGTGCCCACATGTTGCCGAACAGGTCGCCGGGGATCATGCCGTCGGGGCGGCGGGCGGCGTCGCCGTACTTTTCGATGAGCTTGCGGCGGACGTAGGTGTGCAGCTCGCGATAGAGGGGCTCGACCTGGGTCCATAGGCGCTCAATCTCGGCCTGAAACTCCTCGGGAGTCATATCGTATTGCGAGCGCCACAGTGCGCCGGTGTCGGCAAAGCCCAGTTCGCGCGCGCCCTGGTTGCTCAACTCGGCAAGGCGCGCATAATCGTTGCGCATGGGCGGGCCGACTTTGTGCCAGCCAACCCAGAGGTCCGCCAGCTCCTTGGGGTCGCGGCTCTCGGCCATTTTGAGGTTGATGTCGTCGATGCCCAAGCAATGATCGGGGTTAGCGTCGGGGCAGTACTTTCCGCGGCCGTAGGCGGCATCCAGCTCGGCGGCCTTCTGGGTGGTTTCGGCGCGCAGCGCGGGGTCGGAGGGCGCTGGCAAACCGATGCTGAGCTTGAGCAGCAGCAGCTTGCGCGCCGCATCGGGCGGCAGTGCCAGGCCATCGAAACGGCGAGCCTGACCGATCAGCTCCGTTTGCCGGGCGATCAGCCGGTCGTTGACCTCGGCCACCAGGGCCACTGTGTCGTCGGTGATGTAGGTCTCCTCGACCCAGGAGGCGCGGTTGGCGGTGACGCTCATCGCGCCCAGTTCCTTTTCCGCGCTGTCGATAAAGGCAAGAGCCTCGGCGACGGTGGGCTTGGCGGCAGGCGCGGGCTGCGCCGGGGCGGTTGGGAGAAACAAGAGCAGGCCGGCGAGGAGCGGCAGGACGGGTAGGAGGGTGCGGATTCTGAATTTCATGGCAAGGGAACTATAGAACATTTAGCCGAGTTCTGTAAGTGCCGTGGACAAAGTGTTGGAAGGTGCGCTTGCAACGGGAATGCTCTAATGAGCCAAATGTACCCCGTTGACGAGCAACCGTACCATTGCAAGCGCAACAAAGGCAATCAAGAGATCCGAAGGGGTGAAAGAGGTTGCTTGCTCAACATGCCGCGAATTCGAAAAGCCGAACGCGGCCCCAATAACTGCAAATAACCAGAAGACTGAACCCGCAATGGTCGACCCAACCAAGAAGGCCGGTAACGGCCAATAAACCAAGAGCGTGATCAGGGTTCCGATCAGCCAAGGTGCAATGGTTGCGCAGGCAACTGCTTTAACGCGATAGAATTCTCGTGGCGCCCATCGCACCAATTCTTTTCCCATCAAGAACATGAAGGACGGGAGGAGGATAAGACCCGCCGCCGACCCAAGATAGAAGCCGGCTTTCGATATTCTCAGGAAAGCAAATGCAATATGGAAGTCTCCTCCAAAGGCGGAGTCGGCCAAGGGGCCGAGAAATGAATAGATACCTACGCCCGCCAGCATCAGGAAGACAAGCCCAGACGATCTGCGTTCAAATCGCCATCGATAGAGCACCCAACATATCACCCCGACAGTCAAGCTGAAGATGGGACCGGCTGCGGCAATCGTGGCGAGCTGGCCGGACGTTGCGCTGGCCGTGTCGGGATTTACCCACATTTGAAACAATGTCGAACTGAACCCGAGCAGATAGCCGGTGATGGCATGAACAGCTTCGTGAGGAGTGATGCTGAGCGCAAAGGCGGCCACGAAGACGAAGGTAGGGCGGCATGCCACGCCCCAGATGTTAGGCCTCGGCGCGTTTGGCAATGACGGATCGGGCGTGCTGCTCATCTCGACTGGAATCCGCTTTTTCGACCCAGAAGCCATACAATTCTACCGATCCTAAAGCGGCTTCAGTTTCAGTTTTAGCCCAGGCCGAAGATCTTCTGCAGCAGGTTGCGGTGTTCGGCGGGGTGGTCGCAGGTTTCCATGGGGGCGGTACCGGCCAGGAAGGCCGCTTGGTAGCTCACCGGGCAGGAGGGGTCGCTGAGCAGGTTGCTGACACTGTCGATGGAGACAATCTCGACGCCTTCGGGCGGCGTGAATTCGTGGGTGTCGGAGTACTGTGG
>JBEKNI010000093.1:0-5692 GCA_049522975.1 Occallatibacter sp.
ACTTCTCCGCTCGGCCAAGGCACGTACCAAAGAGACCCTCGACCAAGCCATCGAAGAAGCTCTCAAACTCATCTCCGCAGACAATGCTCAGGCCTGGTTCAAGCACTGCTTGAACGGTCTACAGTAAATCGGAAAATGCATTAGCTGGCCACAATCTCACCCGTTGGCTTGCCGCAGCGAGAACAAACCAGCAACTTGTTGGTCCGCTTAGGCCGAACCCAGAGCTTCAGCCTCTTGCCTAGCTCATCGATCTCATGCCGGTAGACCTTGTAGCCAGGCCATCCCAATATCCGCGTCCTATCGTTGTCGCGCATCGGGAGCAGAATAGCCCATTCCGGGCCTCCAGCAAAACCCGCCTAAATTACGGCGCCGTACAGATTCCTGCGCAGAGCCGGAATTTACTTTCCATTTGCTCTCCGATTTTCATGGTCGCTTGATTCGCTTCATTGCCTCGGCACCGGCACGGCCGCGATCACATCGGCCAGGACGCGATCGGCGTCGAAGCCTTCCAGCTCGGCTTCGGGCTTGAGCATCACGCGATGTCTCAGCACCGGCTGCACGGCGTGCTTCACGTCGTCGGGAAGCAGGTAGTCGCGGCCATCGAAGGCGGCTGCTGCTTGCGCCACGCGCATCACGCTCACCGCGGCGCGGGGACTCGCGCCCAGCAGCAGCGTGGGCCACTCCCGGGTGCGCCGCGCAAGCGCCAGAATGTAGGTGTATAGCTCCGGCTCGACGCGGATGGCCCGCACTTCGGCGCAGGCGGCGGCCAGCAATCCCTCCGGAATAGGAGCAATGGATGCGCCTTCCAGCAGCCCCGCGCCCGAGCCAGCCCGGTGCCGCTCCAGAATCTGAAGCTCCTCAACCTCGCTGGGGTAACCCACGCGAATCTTCAGCAGGAAGCGGTCCAGTTGCGCTTCGGGCAACGGGTAGGTGCCCTCGAAGTCGATCGGGTTCTGCGTGGCGAAGACTGTGAACCAGGCGGGCAGCGGGCGGCGCGTTCCGTCGCTGGTCACCTGCCGCTCTTCCATACATTCCAACAGCGCGGCCTGTGTGCGCGGAGGCATGCGGTTGATCTCGTCCAACAGCAGCAGGTCGGTAAAGACCGGCCCGGCATGGAACGCGAAGTCTACCGAACCTGGCCGCAGAACCGTCGTGCCCAGAATGTCGGCCGGCATCAGGTCGGGCGTGGCCTGCACGCGCTGGAAGCCCAGGCCGAGCAGCCGTCCCAAAGCCTTCACGATCAGCGTCTTGGCAATCCCCGGCACGCCCTCCAGCAGCGCATGGCCCTGGCAGAGAACGGCGATCAGCACCTCCTCGATCACCTTGCTCTGGCCGGAGATGACGCGGCCCAACTCCGCGCGGGAGTGAGCGATCAGCTGGTGGGTTGCTTGCAAGTGCTCCGCACCTTTTGCGTTTTCGCCGGATTCCTGGAAAAATTCCTGGCTCATATAACCCTTTCCTGCTGGTTGATTTGAATGGCTTCTTAGAGCTTACCCGTAAGTAGTGATGGTCCGCCTCCAGCAGATCAGGGCTGCGGACAAGCTGAGCAGCGCGACGAAGCCGGCTTCTGTCTTCTCGAGGCTCACCAGAAGCTTACGAAATCGATTCAACCAGCAGTGGGTCCTTTTTACAACCCGCACCGGGCCTTGTAGCCGGGTTTGTTGCGCTTGGCCGCGGCCTCCTCTTTGCGCTGCTTGATGTGCGGCCGATAGTGGCGCGCCATGCCCGCTTTGCGGGCCGGGTCGCCCTTGTATCCGGCGTCGGCGCACAGGCGCTGCGGCCGTCCCTTTCGGGGTTTGGGCCGCTGGCACGCCAGCCGGTCCAGCGTGACGGTCAAAAGCTTCATGTCATGCACGTTGGCTCCGGCGACGGCGAGCGAGAGCGGGACGCCACACGCGTCGACTAATAAACTTCTCTTGTGTCCATTTTTTCCCCCTATCCGTCGGGTTCGGCCCCACGCATTCGACGCCAAGAGGAGCCTTCCCCGTGGCCCGGTCAATGCTTTGCCAGTTCCAGGCGATGCCCTCCATCTGGTCGTATTCGGCCAGCCCCGCGCGCCACAGCTTGAGGAAGAACCCGGCCCGCTGCCACTGCTGAAAATGCTTATGCACCGCGCTGGTACCGCCAAACTCCTTGAGCAGCGCCTTCCACTGGCAGCCGGTGCGCAGCACATCGACGATGGCTGAAAAAATCATGCGCGCCGGCAAAGGCTTGCGACCGCCTCCCGGCTTGCGCTGAGAACGCCGCCCCTCCTCCGGCTGCCGCACGGGAACCAGTGGCGCCACCTTTGCCCACAACTCATCCGATACCGTCCACGACTTTATCTGTGCCATCCTGTAAGGTATCTTCGCCCCGCTTGAGCCCCTGCTTCCGGAACTTCGCAGGAGGGAATCAAGTTAAACACTAATTATGGATGTCTTTGGATGGAAGTGTGGTAGGCGAGGCGGGTATCGAACCCACAACCCCCGGCTTAGAAGGCCGGTGCTCTATCCAATTGAGCTACTCGCCCACATTATCAACAACTTGCGAGATTTTCCTTCAAAATTCACCCCCGGCTTGGAGGAAATCGTGGAACCTCGCTTTGAACAGTTTATCCGTGAACGCCAAAATCTAACAAATGTCACCCCTGCGACAGTCGAATGGTATCGACGTTGCCTGAGTTGGTTGCCTTCGGAATCGCCTGCGCAAGCGGACCTTAAAAACCTAGTTCTGCGGATGCGGCAAAAGTGTCTGAAGGAAACGGGCGTCAACACCGTGATACGTTGCGCCAATGCTTATCTGCATTGGAATGGCGGCTCTGAGCGCAAATGTGGTCCGGGCTGTACGCATCCTCGAATTGCTCAACTGAAAGAGCCGCGCTTAGTGCTGCCAACATTCACAGAGCAGCAAGTTGATCGGCTCATCTCATGGAAGCCGACGGGCAAGTATCAGCGCAGACTCCATGTGCTCATCCTCTTTCTGCTGGACACGGGATGTCGCATCTCGGAGGCAATCGGCTTGAACGTTTCAGAGATCGACTTTGACAACCTGCTTATCACGCTGGACGGCGAGAGGCGCAAGCAGCGAGTGGTTCCCATCAGCTTTGAACTACGCAAGGCTCGATTCCGGTACTGCAAGGAAAATGGGCGTAAGCCAGAGGCGCAGCTATTCGCCAGTCGCACAGGGGCCAATTGGAACCGGAGAAACATCTTGCGCGACGCGAAACTGCTCTGCCGGAAACTCGGCTTTGATGCGCCTACACGCACATTGCACAGCTTTCGGCACACTTTCGCGGTTAACTATCTCCGACGTGGAGGGTCCGTGTTCCATCTGCAAAAGGTTCTTGGTCATTCTACGCTGGAGATGACACGGCCGGCCGCGGCCAGTCTGCACGAGGGGCTGGAGGAGTACTTCACCATCGACCGGTTAGGTGTGCCGCCCATATTGCAACGCTGCCTGGCAACGACCGACATCATCGAAAGCCCGCACGCTGGAGTGCGCATCCGAACGCGGCGAGTTACTAACTGGCAAAATGGCACGATGGCAAGGCGCTGGATGGCCTCGGCCTTGCTGAGAACGGAGAAAAAATTCCGCAGGATCATGGGTTACAAAGAACTCTGGGCGCTGGAGCGATTCTGAGTGGATCGCAGGCCGCCACCTTGCAAGCCGTGGCATAGTAATATCAACCCAGCCGCCGTTGGAAACTTTCAACTACGCGCAGGACATCCTCGACGGATTTGTTATCGGAGATTGATCGACTGATCGGTCCCAATGGCTCCCGCTCCGCGTTTATTGAGAAAGTTTTGAAAGACCATTTCCAAAAGCTGGAGAGGGAGGCGATTCACCAGCGGGATTTCGAACTCATCAACGCCAGCGCGGACCGATTGAACCGCGAAATGGAAGAAGTGCTGCGATACCAAGCCGATGTTTTTGAAATCCTTGAAGGTCAGGCCAAACGCAATGATTTCTCCCTCGCTCCATCCCGCCCCCACCAGCGCTGTTTGCGAACGGCGGCGACGCTGGGGCTTCGGGCTGACGCCACGGAGCATCGTTCTACTGCTGGTGGGCTTTGCCTGGCTGATTCCGGGCTTCTGGGATTGGCGGCTGGCCTTCACCATGCCGGCCTGGGATGCGCTGGTGCTGCTGGCCGCGCTGCTCGATGGCCTGCGCCTGCCCGCCGCAGCCCAACTCACTGCCAGCCGGAGCTGGTCGAATGCTCCGGCCCTCGACAGCGAGACCGAGATCGAGTTGACCATTGAAAACCGGGGCCGGATGATTATCGACTGCCGGTTGGTGGACGATCTGCCGCCGGCATTGGTTGAAGAGCCGGAGACGCTGCGGCTAGTCGCGTTTCCCCGCGTGCCCGCCCGGTTGCGCTATCGCGTGGAACCGAAAGAGCGCGGTGACTGGGAGACGGGCTGCTTCTACGTGCGCTATCGCTCGCCTCTGGGGCTGGCCGAACGTTGGGCCAGGGCATCACTGACGCAGAGGGTGCGCGTCTACCCGGCTCTGCGCGGCGGCGAGGAGCAGCAGATCTTCCTGGCGCGCAGCCGCCAGATTGACTTGCAACTTCGCAGGGCGCAACAGCGGGGCCTGGGCCGCGACTTCGAGAGCCTGCGCGACTACCGCGAGGGCGACGACCTGCGCGACATCTGCTGGACGGCCACGGCGCGGCGCGGCAGCCTGATTACCCGCCAGTACCAGACCGAGCGCAGCCAGGCGGTGTGGCTGGTGCTCGACTGCGGTCGGCTAATGCGGGCGCGTGTGGCGGCGGGGATGCCGGGAAGACCAACGCTGCCGGTCACGGAGACGGGGGCGCGGGTGCACTCCAAGCTCGACCACGCCTGCACCACGGCTGTCGCACTGGCTCAACTGGCGCTCTACTCCGGCGACCGAGTCGGCCTTCTTGCCTACGGGGAGAACATTCAGCAGCGCCTGCTGCCCGGTCGCGGCGCGGCCCACATGCGACAGCTCATCGAGTCGCTGGCCCAGGTAAGGGCCGAATCCAGCGAGGCCGATCACCTGAGAGCCACCGCCACGCTCAACCGCCTGCAACCTCGCCGGGCTTTGATCTTATGGGTCACCGACCTGGCCGAAACCGCCATGCGCCCCGAGGTGATCGACGGCGCTCTGCAATTGCTGCGCCGCCACGTGCTTCTTTTTGTCGCAATGGCTCAGCCGGAGGTGGAGCGGATCGCCCAGGCCCGGCCCAAAGACGTGGAGCAGATGTTCCGCGCCGCCGCCGCTCAGGAGATGGCTGGCCGCCGCGAGCTGCTCCTCGCGAGGCTCCACGAGCAGGGCGCGCTCACCCTCGACCTCAACCCCGAAGCACTCACCTCCTCGGTCCTGAATCAGTACCTGACGGTGAAGGAACGGGCGATGGTGTAGTACATGCGGTTTCTTTCACTTAGACTGAACCAGGAAGGAGAACGACATGGACACAGACAATCAGAGGCATCAGCCCGAACCTCAAACTGGCAAGCGCGGCGTGTTTAGAGCATACGCTTTAGTTATCTCGGTAGGGGTAGCTTTTCTCGCGCTACTGTGGGCAGTGCACCTGCCTTTGGGAGTCTCGAATGCACTTGTCATTCTGGCTAGTGTAGTGTCTCATTAATAGAGCCTATTATACGCATGGGGTCATCCTATGATAAGGAGACTCACTATGCGTGTTGCTCAGCCCATTGTCCTCGAAGCGGATGTCCGCCGAAAGCTG
>JBEKNI010000094.1:0-5606 GCA_049522975.1 Occallatibacter sp.
ACCACGCGTCCGACACGGTCCAAGACTTGATCTGCGCCATCTTCAGATGTATCTTCGCGCGGATCCTATTTCCGCCCGCAAGATAATCCGATGCGAGAATCAAGCGAACACTATTTACGGATAATAACTAAAGCCCCGGCATAAGGCCAATGGAATCAACGCGATCTTTAGCCCCTGAGGGACTGCCCAACGTGTAGCCAAACTTGATCGGAGGTTCGCTAATGCGGACGCCCGGAAGCCATGGCAGACCGGTAATCGTCCAGTCCGGCAGCGGAGCGTTTGGCGCCGGCTTCGTTCTCCGCCTTCAGCAGCAGGAGCAGCATCCGGCGGGCGCGGCTGCGCTCCGCGCAGGTTCCATTGCGCCGGCATCGTTCCAGCAGAAGCATCGCCTCCTCGCGCAACTCCGGTTCGGCCGCCGCAAGCACGGCGAAGGCCTCCAGTGCGATGGCCCGCAGTGCAATGCGCTCGTCGTCGAGCATCACGCGCACCGGCGTTGCCAGGCGCATCCGCTCGGCATGGGTCGATGCGTTTCGAGTCGCCGCCAGCGTCACGTAGCCGCGCGCCTGCCACTGATCCAGCGGAAGCTGCGCGGCAAGGTCGATCAGCACGCCGGCATACTCCTTCAGAATCCCCGGTTCGCGCTCGCTGACGCGGCGGGCCAGATCGGCGGCGCAGCGGCGGTCAAAGGGACTCTCCGACAAAAGCTCTTTCATCAACTCGCGGATGGCGGCGCGGCGCGGCGACCTCTGGGCGAAGAATTCCCGCATCGCCGCTACGGCATCGGCGTTCGTCCATCCGCGCGGAATCACCATCCTTGCTCCCTCCCGGTAAGCCCTTCGGCGGCTATGTATTCGACTCTCTTCCGCTTTCACTGGGAGATTCGGATACTGCGGTTTCGCCATTGCCGCTTTGACCTCCTCTGGCTTTCTTATGCGTTCGCCACAGATAGACGGCTAATGAAACTGAAATCCCAATCAACTCCCCATTGACTGTGCGAAATAAACGAACGGCCGGAGTGAAACGCGCTAGATCTTGATGCGCTACCGCAAAGAGATTAAATCCGATAAATAATATGCCGAATACTCCCAGCGCGATCTTGGCGCTCTTTGGCTTGACACTCTCTGGCCAGACAATAGAGATGAACATGAAGACGGCGATTCCGCCTAGAATGCTCTTGGCCAAATAGAAAGCATCGACTGCTAATCCAGGCTCGCATATGCCAAAATGATAGAAACCAAATAGACCCATGGCTACATAAGAAAGGCCAAGGATTCCCGCCATGGCTGCGGTTCGCTGTTGCCGGCCTCGAAAGAGCCGTCTGAGCAGTCCAGAGCTTATCAGAAGCAGCAGGCTCCCCAGAGCCAACACCGAATAGTCGATTTTGAGAAGTGTGCTCATCTTCCGGCGCAGGACGCGCTTAGCTTCCTCGTCTCCCTGGTCGGCGGCTTTGTGGAACCAACGATCAGCTTCAGCACGGTCCTGCGGCACACCATAGCCGTAGTAATACATGTAGCCGAGACTGTATTGAGCTATCGCATAGCCCTGGTCAGCGGCTTTGCGATACCAGCGGGCAGCTTCTGCGCTGTCCTGCGGCGCTCCATCACCGTAGTAATACATATTGCCGAGGCTCGCTTGGGCCGGCGCATAACCCTGGTCGGCGGCCTTTTGCCACCAGCGGAAAGCCACAGCATAGTCCTGTGGCGCCCCTTGTCCATGGAAATACATGTAGGCGACCGCATCCTCGCCCTTCGCGTTACCCTGGTCGGCGGCTTTGCGACACCAGCGGAGAGCCTCAGCGTAATCCTGCGGCACTCCCTTGCCTCGGGCATACATGAAACCCAGCCTGAATTGAGCCTTCGCGTCCCCCTGTTCGGCGCTGGTGCGGCATACTCTCGCGGTCTCCCTGAGCTTCCACTGATGCACCTGCCAGGTAATTGCTGCGCCAAAGACTACGGCCACGCACGTGACAGACGTTGCAGTCTTCCAAAATGGCTTCATTCCTGCTCCACTGACCACTGACAACTGACAACTGACTGCTGACAACTTTACGGCGATAGTTCTACCATAGACGCTGCAACCAGACTCAAGCGCCCACGCCAAGGATAGTCCAGAGTGCTTTCGGCAGAGCAAGTCGTCAACCTGCACGACCGCGAGACCCGCGCCTGGCACCAGGCGGAGGCCGCGGAGCAACTCTCGGAGTGGCTGCGGCTCGTCCGCCGCCAGCATCAAGCCAACTTCGCGCTCTGGCACATCGAGGACGAAGCGCGCGCTCCCGGCGCAACCGACGCCGATCTTGCCGATGTAAAGCGGCGCATTGACTCGGCCAACCAGCGCCGCAACGATCTGGCCGAGGAACTGGACCGTGCCTTGCTCGCCTGGCTCGAATCCAGGGGCCTGCCCAACCCGGCGGCGGAACTGAACTCCGAGTCGCCTGGACTCATCATCGACCGGCTCTCGATCCTGGCGCTGAAAATCTATCACACCCGCGAGGAGGCCCAGCGCATCAACGCGCCAGCCGGCCACGCCCAGCGCAATCTGGAGCGGCTAGCCATTCTGGAGGAGCAGCGGCGGGACCTGGCCGCCTGCCTGGACGCCCTGTGGCGCGAAACCCTTGCCGGCACACGGCGCTTCAAGCTCTATCGCCAACTGAAGATGTACAACGATCCGTCGCTCAACCCGGCGATTTACGGCAATTCCACTCGTGCCGGCGAGGCCAAACTATCCGGCAAATAGCCACTGCTCCGCGGGCACCTTGACGGAAGGCGGGGTTCTGCGTATAAAGAGTGGCTGAGCAGCACAACTCCCAGACGCGGGCTTTCTGCCGGAAGCGATCCGGCTCAACTGCACCTGGAAGTGTGCAAGCTTTCGCCAAACTCATGATGCAAGAGGCCGATTCGTGGCGCACGATCGCAAAAGAGAACCTCCTCCGTCAGGCAAGCCCGCCAGCCACCCCAGCACGCCTGCGGGACCGGCCATCCAGCACTACCAGGCCGCTGTGCTCCTGCTGCAGCACGGCAAGTACGATAAGGCATTGGCCGCCCTTGAGAAGCTGCTCCCAGTATCTCCGCCGGAACTGCTGGAACGCATCAAGATGTACATCAGCACCTGCCAGCGGCAATTGGAAAAGCACAGCCTGACGTTTCTGGCGCCTGAGGAGCAGTACGACTACGCTATTTCATTGTTGAACACCGGTTACTATGAGGAGGCGCGCGAACAGTTCAACGGCATCCTGGCCGCTTATGTGCGAGCCGATTACGCCTTTTATGGGCTGGCGCTGCTGGACGCGATCACCGGGCGAACGCAGGACTGCCTCAGAAACCTTGCCCGGGCCATCGAGTTGAACCCCAAGAACCGGCTCCAGGCCCGTGTCGACAACGACTTCCAGAGCATGGTGGACGACCCCAGGTTCACCGAGCTGCTCTATCCCGAGGTTCCCTAAGGCGCAATTTGGCTCACGCGAACACTTCGACCTTGGACCAGCCACTCTCCTCGCAACCGCCTGCGGAGGGCAGTTCGGCGCGGCCGTTGCGCGTAGTGGCCATCGGCGGCGGTACCGGCCTCTCGACATTGCTGCGCGGGCTGCGGCGCCACGTGACCGCGCCCAACCAGGCTGCAAAGGAAGCGGGCCTCATCTCCGACCTGGCCGCCGTGGTCACCGTCACCGACGACGGAGGCTCCTCCGGCCGTCTGCGCCGCGACTTCAACATGCTGCCTCCCGGCGACCTGCGAAACTGCATGGTGGCGCTCAGCACCGAGGAGGATCTCCTCGTTCAACTTTTTGCCCATCGCTTCCGCAAAGGCGCTTCCCTCAAGGGACACAACTTCGGCAACCTCTTTGTCGCCGCCCTCACCGAGATCACCGGCGACTTCGCCCACGCCATCCAACTGGCATCGAAGATTCTGGCCACGCGGGGGCGCATCTATCCGGTGACCACGGCCAACGCCACGCTGGTGGCGCGCATGGACGACGGCTCCGAGGTGCGCGGCGAGACCCTGATCACCGCCAGCAAAAAGCGCATCGCGGAGCTGATGCTCGACCCTCCGGACGCAGCGCCCATGCCGGAGACGCTGGAAGCCATCGAGCGCGCCGACCTGATCACCGTGGGACCCGGCTCGCTCTACACTTCGCTCATCTGCAACCTGCTGGTGCAGGGCATCCCGGCGGCGCTGGCCAGAGCTCGTGGCATGCGCGTATACATCTGCAACCTTATGACCCAGGCCAACGAGAGCCTGGGCCTGACCGCCTCCCAGCACATCGAGCGGATTTATGAACACACCGGCGCGCCCGTCTTCGACTACGCACTGGTGAACACCGCGGCCTTTACTCCCGAAACGCTGGCCCGCTACGCCCTCCAGGATGCCTCGCCCATCGAGGCCGACATCGAACGCATTGAGGCGCTGGGCCTGAAGTGTATCGCCGGCGACTTCGCCAGCGAAGAGAACGTCGTCCGCCACGCCGCCGGCCGGGTAACCGAAGCCCTGCTGGCGTTGGGCACCTCGGCTCTGGCCGGCCGGGCTTGAGTTTTCTCAGAACAATTGCATGAACACTGGGTGCCCCTGTCATCCTGAGCGAAGCGCAGCGGAGTCGAAGGACCTGCGTCTTGCGTCTTCTGCGAAAAGGGTGGGAATCCGTAACGCTGATTTTGTTCCGGATCGATAAGCCTGACTTTTCTCTTCCCTAAGCTTTGCGCGCTGCGATAGAGTGAAAGCTCGCGCGGGCCTCCAGCCGGCGCGAAAAAACGAGGAGGTTCGATGCGCAAGACTTTGGTTTGGATTACGATGGGCTGTTGTCTCTTTACCCTGGCGTTGGTTGCCTCGGCGCAGACCGCAAGAAAACCCGGCCTGTGGGAGGTTACCTCGACGACGACGTTTGGAGGCCAGCAGATGCCTCAGATGCCGCCAAATGTACAACTGCCGCCGGGGATGCAAATGCCCCAGGGAATGGGATCGCCCTTCGGCCCCAGAACCACGCAGGTCTGCGTCACGCAGGCCATGATCGACAAGTACGGCGGCCCGTCGCCCGCCCCGCCCAGCCATAACTCAGACTGCAAGATGACGGATATCTCCATCAAGCCCAACGGCATGACGGCCAACATGGTCTGCACCGGCAACATGAACGCCACCGGCACAGTCGTATCCACCTGGACCGACGCCAACTCGACCACCACCAAGGTCCACCTGACCGGCACGATGCAGATGGGGCAGAATTCCCGGCCCGTCGACCTGTCGATGCAGGCCACCTCCGTCTACAAAGGCCCGGACTGCGGCAGCGTCAAACCCCCGCAGATGCCCCCGAAGTAAAGCCGCGGCAACCGCCGACCGGCCCCGCCGCTGACAAGCCCGGGTGCCCCCACCCTCGCCGCGTCTTTGTTTTTGCGGCTAGGGTGGGAGGGAATTCCCTTCCCCGCGATCTGTCCTTGTTTTGTTGAGCGTGCATTCTTGTTTCTTCCTAGGGAACCTCTGATTAAGTCGGTTTTGTATCAGGGCACGACTTTAGAACTTATCCGTAAATAATGATAGTCTGTCTCCAACAGAGAAGGGCTGCGGCCAGCGATCGCAGGGCGATGTAGCCGGCCTCGGTCTTCTTGAAGCTCACCAGCAACTTT
>JBEKNI010000095.1:0-6022 GCA_049522975.1 Occallatibacter sp.
GCACAAAGGTCAAGGACATCAGCTTCATTGCCAACCGTGTGACCTGCTTTCCCTGATAGACCTCGATGCGTCTGAGCAGGGCTGGCAGCTCTTTGGCATCGATGCGGGCATAGTTGGTTTTCTGCGAGGATTTCAGAATATCGCTGGGGCGAATCTCGGTGGCCGGATTGCGCTTGGCATATCCGTGGGCGATACCGTAGCGAAACACCTGCCCCACGGTCTCCAGAGCGCGCTTGGCGATATCCCGTGCGCCGCGATCCTGAATCGCGTTGGCCATCGCCACCAATTCCGGTGCCTCGATCTCGGCAATTGGCCGCGCTCCCAAGCAGGGCAGAATATCAGACGCCATGCGCCGCCGGACCGAGTCTACATGGCGGTGGCTTTTCCCTTCCTGCCAGTGCTCCAGCCACTGTGTGGTTATGCTCTGGAAGGAGTTCTCGACCGCGATTTTCTCTGCGGTCTTCTCTGCCTTTCGCTGCGCCATCGGATCAACTCCAGTCGCCAGCAGCTTCCGCGCCTCGGCGTGGCGGTCACGGGCCAGCACCAGGGGCACATCGGGATATTTGCCGAGGGACATGAGCTTTTCCTTGCGGTCAAACCGGTATGCCCAACGCCACAGCTTTCCGCCCGCTGGCGTAATCCAGAGGTAAAGTCCTCCGCTGTCGTTCAAACTGTAGGCATTTTCCTTCGCCTTGGCTTTTTTGATTTCAGTGTCGGTCAGCGCCATTTCGTCCAGAACCTCCGTTTTAGGAAAATACCCCCACATCAAAATAAAAATACCCCCATAAGTACCCCCTGTCAAACGCGGCTTCACTTGGACGCAGAAAGACGTAAAGTACCCCCTGTCAAACGCGGCTTCACTTGGACGCAGAAAGACGTAACGCCTAGCATTTGCTAGGCTTATGTCTTTCTATTGGATGTCTTGGGATGTTCTTGGAAGGTGTCTTGGCGGAGAGAGGGGGATTCGAACCCCCGATAGAAGTTTTAGCCCCTATAACGGTTTAGCAAACCGCCGCCTTCAGCCACTCGGCCATCTCTCCGGGTCTCCATTGAGATTATACCGGAAAGTGCGGCGGGCGCGCGGCGGAGGCTTCCAATCGACGCGACGGGGTGAGATCCGTCGTTTCCCAACCTTCTTGCAAAGGACGCGAAAAGGACGGGGCGCCCGGCGAGATATGCAATCAGGTCACCCGCTTTGGGCGCGTCTGTCGCGGTTCGCTCCGGCCGGCGTTTGCGTGGCCAGCCCGGCCTTGTTCTCTTCAAATTGCCGGACGGAGTGCAGCACCCGATCACGGGCATAGGCCGCGTCGCGCCAGCCCTTGATCTCGACCCGCTTGCCCTCCAGGTCCTTATAAATTGAGAAGAAATGGGTGATCTCCTTGAACAGATGGGGGTATACATCGGTGTAGTTCCAGACGTTGGCGAAGCGCGGGTTGTTATTGCCCACCGCCAGCACCTTTTCGTCCAGAATTCCCTGGTCCATCATGTCCAGCAGACCGATGGGACGCACTTCCTGAACGCAGCCGGGAAGGCTCAGCCCTGGCACCAGCACGTCCAGCGGCTGCGGTCGTCGCTCAAGGTGGAGAGAATGAAGCCGTAGTCTCCGGGGTAATGCACCGGGAAGTGAAGGTTGCGGTCCAGCTTGAAGACGTGCAACTGCTTGTCGTACTCGAACTTCTGGGTTCCGTCCAGGGGGATTTCAATGACCGCGCGGAAGACCTCCGGGGCACGGCCGCCAATCGGCAGCCCCAGATAATTGACGATCCTGTATGCTTCTCCTCGGGTGGGGATCGACTCCGGCACGGGGAACCGGACCGGAAGCCGGGAGGATTCCTCGCCGGGGTACCCCGGCCGTGCTCCGGAGCTACTATAATTGTCGATAATGAATGCGCATGTCTATGTCACGCTGAAGACTTCGGTCCTGGATCCTCAGGGCCAGACCATCCAGAACGCCCTGCGCAAGATTGGATTTGCGGATGTGACGGCTGTGCGCCAGGGCAAGTATTTTGCCCTTTCGCTCGCCGAGGGGCTCTCCACTGAGGCCGCGCGCGCCCAGGTGGAGCGCATCGCCCGCGAGGTGCTGACCAACCCGGTGATCGAGGAGTTCACATATCGCATTGAGGAATAACGGCTGCCTTCCCCCCGGCTGGCACGACGCGGGTGACGCCCGTTGGGCAGCAAATGAATTCTCCGCCCATCAAGCATTAGCTGATTTTTGCTTTCCAAGTCCGTATCTGATTGAGGTATACTGTGCGGAAATCCGGAGGAAGCATGACCACATGCTCATTTCTTAGCCGACTGTTTCATTTCCCCGTTTTGCGACTATTGACTGCCCTGTTTGGAATGATGGCCTTCAGTTGGGCCGGCTTCTGCGACCCAATTCATGATGCGGCCCTGCAAGGCGACCTGGCGAAGGTCACAGCGCTGCTGAATGGCAACCCTCGCCTGGCCTTGAGCAAGGACGATGCTGGGGAGACTCCTTTGCATCTGGCGGCGCGCGCGGGCCACCAGGATGTTGCGGAGTTTCTGCTGACCCACAAGGTCGACATCAATGCCAAAGACAACGACGGCGATACTCCATTGCACTTGGCCGCGCGCATGGGCCAGAAGGGCATAGTGGAGTTGCTGCTGACCCGCAAGGCCGATGTGAACGCCAAAGACGCCGGCGGCTATTCGCCGTTGCACCTGGCGGCGGTTGACGGCCACGCAGATGTGGCGGAGGTGCTGGCAGCCCATAAGGCAGACCTCAACGCCAAGGACAACGACGGCAATACGCCTTTGCACCTTGCGGCGCGTTCGGGCGCAAGAGATGTGGTGCAAGTGCTGCTGACCGGCAAAGCCGACGTCAATGCCAGAAACAATGACGGCGATACCCCCTTGCATCTGGCCGCCACTGACGATCAGCAGGAGGTGGCGGAGTTGCTGCTCACGGATGGCAAGGCCCAGGTCAACAGCAGGAACGAACAGGGCAATACGCCCATGCACGGCGCGGCCCTGAAAGACAACAAAGATATGATGGACCTACTGCGCCGGCATGGCGGCCACTAGGCTGCGCAAGCGCGCGGATCACCCCCTTGAGCGGGAAAACTAAAGATGAGCTTCCGAAATCTGGAGTGGCTTTTCCCCGTAGCCGCCGCTCTGCACAATGCGGAAGAAGCCATATGGTTTCCCGGCTGGTCGAAACGCGCTGGCCGCTGGCATAGCCCCGTTGCGCCGGGTGTCTTCCGCTTTGCCGTAGCGGTCTTCACACTCCTAGCCTTCGCTGTAACCTGGCTGAGCGCTCTATCGGGCAAAGAGACCCTCTGGACCTACCTGCTCTTCGGATACATGATCGCCATGTTGGCCAACGTCCTGATTCCGCACATCGCGGCAACAGTGGCCATGCGCAGCTATATGCCGGGCGTTGTCACCGGCGTGCTCGTAAACCTGCCGGTGTTATCCCTCCTGGTGGTGATGGCCCTCAGGCAAGGGTACGTTTCCTGCTGGAAAGCCGCGGCATATTCCTTCGTTGTGGGCGGTTTTCTGCTGCTATTCATCCCGGCTCTCCTCAGGCTGGGCAAGGCTCTGGGCCTGTGAGCACGCTTCGACGCCGGACCCGCTTCAAAGCCGCCGCCCCTTTTCCGGCGCCTGCCCTGCCGCCATCTCTCCGCTCCCGCCAACTCATTTAGAATCTCAATATGTGCGGAATCGTTGGCTATGTCGGTCCAAAGAAGGTCGTTCCTGTCATCATCGAGGGCCTTCGGCGCCTGGAATACCGCGGCTACGACTCGGCGGGCATAGCCGTGGGCAGCCCCACCCGCCCCACTCTGGAGGTGCGCCGCGCGCCCGGCAAGCTAGGCAACCTGGAAGAGATTCTGCGTGAGCAGCCCATCGAGGGCACCTTCGGCATCGGCCACACCCGCTGGGCCACTCACGGCCGCCCCACCGAGGAGAACGCCCACCCCCATCGGGACTGCTCCGGCCGCATCGTCGTCGTCCACAATGGAATTGTCGAGAATTATCTGGAGCTGAAGCGCGAACTCACCGCCCAGGGCCACAGATTCGTCACCGAGACCGACACAGAGATCATCGCCCACCTCATCGAGCAGGTGCAGCAGGAAGCCGATGCAGCCGGTCTGCCGATTCCGCTCGAAGCTGCTGTCCGCCGCGCCGTCAAGCGGCTCACCGGGGCCTTTGCGCTGGGCGTGCTGTCGGCCCTCGAACCGGACAAGATCGTCGCCGCGCGGCTCGGGCCCCCGGTGGTCATCGGCGTGGGCGAGGGCGAGTCCTTTGTCGCCTCTGACGTGCCCGGCATCCTGCACCACACTCGCAACATCTACTTTCTCGCCGACGGCGACATGGCCATCCTCACCCTGGCCGGCGTTGAACTGACCGACTTTGACGGCAACCCCATCCAGCGCGCCATCACCCGTATCCAATGGGATCCCATCCAGGCCGAAAAGGGCGGTTACAAGCACTTCATGCTCAAGGAGATCTGGGAGCAGCCGCGGGCCATTCGCGACACCACCCTCGGCCGCGTCTCGCTCGATTCGGGCAAGGTGTTCCTGGGCGAGATGAAGATCGCTGACGATGAGCTGGCCTCAGCCTCCAGCATAAACATCGCCGCCTGCGGCACCAGTTGGCACGCCGCCCTTGCCGGCAAGTACATGATCGAGCGGCTGGCCCGCCTGCCCGTCGATGTGGACTACGCCAGCGAGTACCGCTATCGCAATCCCATCCCTGATCGAAACGCGCTGGGCCTGCTCATCACTCAGTCCGGCGAAACCGCCGACACCCTGGCCGCGCAGCGCGAGATGATCGCTCTGGGCTCGAAGACCGTGGCCATCTGCAACGTGGTGGACGCCATGGTGGCCCGCGAGGCTCATGGCGCGATCTACACTCATGCCGGCCCGGAGATCGGCGTCGCCTCCACCAAGGCTTTTACCGCGCAGCTGACGGCATTGTTTTTGCTGGCGCTCAAGCTGGGACAACTCCGCGGCCGGATCGACCCGGCCCAGTCGGTTGCTCTCATCGAGCAGCTCAGCCGCATCCCCGGCAAGATCGAGGAGGTTCTGCGCTCCCGCTCCGCCCAATGCGAACAACTGGCCAGGGAATTCTCCACCGGCAGCGACTTCCTATACCTGGGCCGAGGCATCCACTTCCCCATCGCTCTGGAAGGAGCTTTGAAGCTGAAGGAAATCTCCTACATTCACGCCGAGGGCTACCCGGCGGGCGAGATGAAGCACGGCCCCAACGCCCTGATTGACGAGACCCTGCCCGTGGTGGTGCTGGCCACCCGCGACGAATCCGATCCCGCCTCGAAGCTGCGCTACGAGAAGACCCTCTCCAATATTCAAGAGGTGACCGCACGCTCCGGCCGGGTGATCGCCGTGGCCACAGAGGGCGACTCGACCATTGCCAGCCTGGTGGAGCACGTCATCCACATCCCCCCGGCCATCGAGTTGCTCTCGCCGCTCATCGAGATCGTGCCCTTGCAGTTGCTCGCCTACTACATCGCCGTCCGCCGCGGCTGCGACGTGGACCAGCCCAGAAACCTGGCCAAATCGGTGACGGTCGAGTAGGGTTTCCGGGGCTATTGCGCAGAACAAACCATGCAGGATTGCGAGCGCGCGCCAGTGCCTCAGTCACGGCAGCATCAGGAATAAGGCACAGGTCCGAGAGAGCTGGCACCAGCGGAGAATGGGCAGGAGGCTGGAATAGTCGTCAGTCCAGAGGCGGACCCTGGGATTCTCGGCGGGCGGCCGCGCCTGCTTTGCGATTTCCGGCTGCGCAAAGAATGCATCATTCTGAGCAGATCCACCCGCAGAGGCGAATCGCGTCCGAAATGCCCCCCATCTTGCTAACTCACCATCCCGCGAAAGCCTGCCTTGAGCCTCCTCGAAGGGTGGGGCCAACTTGCTAAATGGTCTCCCGGTTCTTCCGCGCTTTGACCAAAAAGATTGAGTAGCCTATTCCAACAGCCTTCTTGTTCATGGGAAAGTGGTGCTGGTCCTTGCGCTCCGCGCTCTCTTCCTTGTCGTGG
>JBEKNI010000096.1:0-4719 GCA_049522975.1 Occallatibacter sp.
TGACGGCGCCACTTCTCCAATGTCTTGCGGCTCACCCCCAACTCCTGGCAAAGCCGCCCGATGTGATTACACGTCCGCATCCGCTCCAGGGCCATCGCCCGGAACGACTCCGGACGCCAACCGGACTCTCTCTTCGCCATCTGCAGTCCTCCATTCCCTGCAAATGCGCTCATTTTAAGCTGTCTCAGTTTTGGGGGTCAGTCCACCTTTGGGGTGTTCTTGTGCGCAAAATCGGGGTCACTTTGCAGATTGGTTCGCTGTTCTTTCGCTTTGTTACCCTCATCTGCTTGCGAAATGCGGCCTGGACGTCACGGCCTGACTGGCTGGGCCTGAAGCTGGCCGGGGGCGCATGGTTTCGCGCACCCCGGCCTGTTGGTGGATTGTCAGAGCGCCGCTTTCACGGCGAAGCTTTGCGCGGTAGCGGCTGTGGCATAAATGCTGTTGCCGGCCTGCGCGGCGTGGACGATGCAGGTTCCCTGAGTCAACAGCGAGAGCGTGCTGCCCGAGACGCTGCAGATGCTGGTCGTAGTGGAGGAGAAGGTGACGGTGAGCCCGGAGGTGGCCGTGGCGTTCAGCGTGACCTGCGTTCCCGCATATTGAGGTCCGGTGATGGGTGTGAAGGTGATGGTCTGGGGGGCAAGCGAGACCGCGAAGCTCTGCGTGGCGGTTGGGGCGGCGGCATAAACATTGTCGCCGGCCTGCGCGGCGTGCACGATGCAGGTTCCCGGCGTCAGCAGCGAGAGCGTGCTGCCGGAGACCGAGCAGATCGAGGCCGTGGTGGAAGAGAAGCTGACCGCAAGATCGGAACTGGCCGCGGCCGCGAGCGTCAATTGCGTCAAGGCGTACTGCTTGCCGGTGATGGGGGAGAAGGTGATGGTCTGCGGGGCAAGCGAGACGGCGAAGCTCTGCGCCAGAACCGGGGCAGCGGCATAAGTGGTGCTGCCGGCCTGCGCGGCGTGGACGATGCAGGTTCCCGGAATCAGCAGCGAGAGCGTGCTGCCTGAGACCGAACAGACCGAGGTTGTGGTGGAGGAGAAGGTGACGGCAAGGCCGGAGGTGGCCGTGGCCGACAGGGTCAGTTGCGTTGTCGCATAGTGAGCGCCAGTGATGGCGGTGAAGGAGATGCTCTGGGGAGCGAGCGTGACCGCGAAGCTCTGGATGACAGTTTGGGCCGCCGAGTAAAAGCTGTTGCCGGCCTGTGCGGCATGGACGATGCAGGTTCCCCGGATCAACAGCGACAGAGTGTTGCCCGCGACCGTGCAGACCGAGGTTGTTCCGGAAGAGAAGGTGACCGGCAGGGTGGAAGTGGCTGAAGCTGACAGGGTCAACTGCGTTCCCGCATATTGCGTGCCGGTGATGGGAGTGAAGGAGATGGTTTGCGTTGCCGTTTTGATGGTGATGCTCTGGGTCACCTCTGGCGCGGGGGCGTAGCTTGGGCTGCCGGCCTGATCGGCGGCGACCACCACCGTGCCGACACCGGTGATGAAGAGTTGGTTGCCGATCACGTATGCCGGCCCGGAGAGGACGCTGAAGACGACGGGATTGCCCGACGCGCCGCCGGTTGCGCTGAGGGAGTAATAGAGGCTCGCGGTGTAAAAGGCCTGGGCGGGCAGGCCGTCGGTGAAGGTGATTGCCTGCGTGTAAAGGCCCGCGCCGCTGACCGGGAGATACTGGACGGCATAGGTTTGGTTGAGCGAGTTATCCACCAGGACTATCGAGTCGCGGAAAGATCCGAAGGCAAGAGGCGCAAAGCCGACCGAAAAGGTGCAGGTCGCGCCGGCTGCCAGCGTCGATTCGGTGCTGCATGTGTCCCGGGAGGGGCTGGCCTCCGGGAAGATGTCGGGATAACCGACTGCCAGGAAGTTCAGCGGGACACCGCCGATGTTCTCGACGGTAACCGTCTGCGGGCTGCTGGTGGATGCAATGGCGGTCGCGGGATAGCTCAGGCTGGGAGCGGTTGAGTACGGCAACTCCGCCACGCGAGAGTTGCCGTAATCGGCGACATAGATGTTGCCGCCGCCGTCCAGGGATACACCGATCGGCGCTGCGAACCCGCTGCCCAGGGTGTTGATGACGGGGATGGCAGGAATTACTCCATTGACCGCCAGGATCTGATAGACTGCGGCGTTGCTGAGGTCGGCGACATACACGTTGCCGTTTCCATCCACCGCCAGGCCCCAAGGCTCGTTGAATCCGCTGCCCAGAGTGCGGATGTTCGGCACGGCCGGGATGACGCCGTCGACTGCCAGAATCTCACGGACCAGGCTGACGCCGGGATCGGCGACATAGACGTTGCCGGCCGAGTCCACGGCGATGCCGGTCGGAGCGGCAAAACCACTGGCCAGTATGCTGATGGTGGGCGAGGCTGGGATGACGCCATTCACCGCCAGCATCTCAGAGACAGTGCCCACGTCGGTATCGGCGACGTAGACGTTGCCTTTGCCGTCTACGGCCACGCCCCAGGGAGAAGTGAAGCCGCTGCCCAGCGTCCGGATGACCGGGATGGCCGGCATAGCGCCATTGACCGCCATGATCTCATTGACCTCCCCGTCGCTGGCGACATAAATGTTACCGCTGCCGTCCACCGCCAGGCCGGCGGGCTGGTTGAAGGCGCCCAGCGTGTTGATGGCGGGCGCGGGCGGGATGACGCCATCGACCGCGAGAATCTCTTTCACCGCATGGTTGTTGCTGTCGGCGACATAGACGTTGCCACTGGCGTCCGCCACCGCGTCCTTGGGGTAATTGAAGGCGCCTCCAAATGGTATTGGAGTGCTGGATGGGAAGGCCACTTGCGGTCCCAAGCCGGCGCCCTGCAGATTGAAGGTGGCAATCGCGGCCTCCGAGACATTCAAAAGGGAGGCGGCGCCATAGCGGGGCCCGGTAAGGCGGGGAGAGAAGTTTACCACCACTGTGCACTGATCCCCCGCGGCGTAGCTTTTGGTAGTTCCGTTGAGGGTGCAACTTCCCATCCCAGCGTCAACATAGTCCAGATCGATCACGCCTTGGGTATACACGGCCGGCGCGACGCCGCTGCCCGCCGTATCGAATGTGAAGCCGATGGTCATTGCCGCGCCCTGGGCGCCCACGTTGGTAGCGCCGAAGTTGCCGCCGGAGAACGACAGTTCATCAATGGCGGGGTATATGCCGCTGTCAACGACATAGATGTTGCCGCCGGCATCGATGGCCAAGCCCGAGGGGCCACCGAATCCGGCTCCCAGGTCAGTGAGTCCTCCGCCTGCCGCGGCAATCTTAGTTATGGAATTGTTTGCCCCATTTGCAAAATAGAGATTTCCGCTTCCGTCCAGGACGATATCATAGGGATACGCGCCAACCGACGAACTGAGCACTACGTTCACGTTGGGCGAAGCAGGCATACTCCCGTTCACCGCGACGATCTCGACTATCGTTTTAGCGCCGGGATCTGCGACGTAAAGGTCGCCGCTAGCGTCCAGCTTCAGGCCGCACGGGGCAACGACACTGGTGGTCAGCGTATGGATGGTGGGTGAGGCGGGGATACTGCCGCCGACCGCGACAATCTCATTCACGGTGGGCGCGACAACGCCATCGCCATCGTCGCTGAAATAGACGTCCCCGCTCCCGTCCACCGCGATGCCACTGGGGTTCGTGGCTGCGGTGGTCAATGTGCGGACGCAGGCGGAGGAGCCGCAGCCTTGTGGAATCTCCTCGATTGCATGATTTGCGCCATTATCCGTGATATAGACATTGGCGTTCCCGTCCAGCGCAATGTAGGTAGGAGCACTGAATCCACCGCCCAGCGTGTTGATGACCGGCGAAGCGGGGATAGCGCCGTTGACCGCCATGATCTCGTAGACCCCTCCGTAGAAATCGGTGATGTAGACGTTGCCGCTGGAGTCGACCGCGACGGCGGATGGAAAGGTGAAGGAGGCGTTCAGCTTGGATTGCGCCCAACTGACATGGGCGGTTTGCGCGTGGGCGGCGGTGCACAGGATAACACCAAGAATTGCCAGCGCCGCGGCGCGGCTGATTGCCTGAGCGGTCTGGTGGAAGACAGTACATTGAACGATAGCCATGGCACGGCGGCCATGGCGTGGCAATTGAATCTCGAACATCGGTATTTCCCTTTCCTTAGAGGCTTCGGACGCAGGGCCGCGAAGCGGTGAGCGGTTGAATCTGCCGGCGGGGCGAGCGGAGCTGGAGGGAGGCTCTCTTTGCCCAATTCACCCGCAACCCCGGCATTTACCGCGGAATCGCAGGAGCGCGGTTGCGAGTGAATTCGACAGGAATGGGGAAGCGCGCACAGTGCGCCCTCCTGGTTTGGATTGTTGGTTTTACGGAGTTCCTATTCTTATTACACCATATTTCTTTGGGGCTTAGAAAGAAAAGATGCTCAGAGCGGGTTCTTTCTCAAGAGGGATAGTAGCGTTTTGTAGAGGTCGTCGTTGCGGGGATTGAAGCGAAATTCTGTTTCCTTCAGATGAAGAGGAAAGGTGCTTCGGTTGACACCATGAAACTTCGTTGACCGGTGCTCGGCAAAGCCCCAAAAGCTCTCGATGCCGTCGATGGGATTCGGCCCAACGGCAAATTCGCTGTCTCCGTCATGGACGCCAAAGTGTCGCTCGTAGCCGAGATCAATCAGGCCGTCGCAGCCACTCCAACCGTCCGTGCGAATCGTCGAATCGAACGAGGCATGATTGCGAATCACCGCTTGTGGAGCGGCTCTTGAGACATTCGACATGA
>JBEKNI010000097.1:0-5230 GCA_049522975.1 Occallatibacter sp.
CGCCCTGCGATCGCTGGCCGCAGCCCTTCTCTGTTGGAGACAGACTATCATTATTTACGGATAAGTTCTAAAGTCGTGCCGCAAGTGCAGCAAAATGAGCGTGGGCTTTAGCCTCTGAGGGATATTTCTCGACAATTTTACCCGAGCGCAAACTCATCGTCCCGGAACCTCCAGCATAAGATTGCCTGTCGTCCCGGCGGAGAGCGTCACCTGCTGTCCCGGCGTCGGCCCATCGACGGTCAGCGTCGCGCCGGAGGAGGGATGCATATTCATCGGCGGAATATCGGTCGTGCTGTCGAAGTCCGGAACCACATAGACGGTGTAGAAAAGCTCGTCTCCGGGCAGAAATGCGGTGAGCGCGGGCGGCAGTTCCAGCGTGAGCTTCGCGCAATCGTCGCGCAGCGTCAGCTCCATCGGCGGCGGCGAGGAGCCCAGCGCCACATTCAGCGGCTCACGCGCCAGGTTGATCGGCCCGGCGGTGAAGGAATCCACACAAAGGCTATTGTCGAAGACCTGAGTACTGATCCAATAAGGACCGGGAGCAACGCCGTTCATCTCCAGCAAATCCGGTCCCGCGAAGCCTGCCCTGGTTTCTGAGCTAGTGCCATCCGCTGGAGCTTCGCCTGCGTCCGTGGCCGTCACAGTCAACAAGTTCTGTAATTCCTGGTCAAGATTTGAATTGTCATGAGCCTTCGTCCGTATGGCACGCAGATGAACAGGCCATCTTGGCGTGACGCCGAGCGGTACGGTGAGATTAGCCACTGGATGGCCTTCAATGGAGAACTCGGTAAGGCCCGACAGAAGCGTGTGCTGTCCATTGTTTCCACCTGGATCAAACTGCCCTATGGAATTCGTTTTCCCTAACAGGGCCTGAACAAGAAAGGTGTAAATTCCGTCCGGCAGGGTTGCTTGAAATGTATGCGTGACTCGATCGAATTGTTGGGTATAAGCCGTTTGGCGGTTTGCTCCATCTAGAGCCCCGAATGCACTGAGCTCTGCTCCGTCCGATGTACTGTTTCCGCTAAACGGCTTTCCATTCGGCAGGATCGCCGTAACCGTGACCGTGTAAAACGGTTCCAGCGTCAGTAGCAGGTTAGCCTCGGCCTGCTGGCCCGCCTTGAGCCGAATGCGCGCCGCATCGGAGAACTCCCGCGCCGCCGGATAAAAGATGCTTGCATAGCCGTTGCGGACGACCTTCCCTTCAGCCGCCACTCCGGTCACCGCCGGCTCGCTCTCGAATGTGGGCTGCGTATACAACGCATAGACGCCTCCCGGAAGATTGGCAAAGCGGTAAGCCCCGTTGCTGTTGGTCTGCGTCACACCGTTCTGCGCCCAGACAGCCCGTCCGTTGCAGATAACCTGCTTGAGCAGCGTCACCGTAATCCCCTGCGCCGGGTCGCCGGTGGAGAGCTCGACGCGGCCATGAATCACCGACGCAGGCGTGAGCGCGAAGTTCAGATCCGGCATCTCCGCCGCCACCAGCACGTTGTGAGCCGGACCGTCTCCCTGGTAGTCCACGTCCTCGCTTGCATAGGGGCGATCATGGAAGCCCGGCTTGCGAAGCTGGATTGTCTGCGCCCCTACAGGCACGCCGGGAATCTCGAAGCGCCCTTCGCCATCAGTCAGCGCACCGGTGTCGGCGTTGCCTTCGATCCGAACCAGCGCCCGCGGCAGCGGCTGGCCGGTGGCCCCGTTGCGCACCACGCCATGAACTGCCGCCAGCGCGGCGGGCGGGACATTCTCCGGCGCAAGCGGCGCCTGGGCTGGCGATGGCTCCTGCGCTCCCGCAGGCCAAATCACATCTTGGTTGAGCCAGGGCGTCTGAGCGGCGGCGGTTTGCGCGGCTACAACCGACAGGACTGCGGCGCACAATGCCGTCGCCGCCTTCGAGGGGCTGACCGGACGGTGAGCTTTCCGCCTCCGTGTTCATGGGTTTGAAGAGGGTCCACGCTCTATTGTGACGTTTTTCAAACGGAAAGGGAATCCAGGTTGGATCTGTTCCGCTCCCGCTAGTCAGCTTGTATCAGGGCACGACTTTAGTCGTGCCGCTATCGCTGCAGAATCGATGCGGGCTTTAGCCCCTGAGGGATTGCCCCAGCGTGGCAGAACTGAAGCAGAAGGCCCTAGCGCTTCCCGCCAGAGCCGACCAAGTCCGGCACGTCCATCAATCTCGTCCCCGCCGGCGGCTTGAAGAGCGCCGCGTCCGGCTCGGAGCGGTCGATGTTGGTCAACTCGGCGGTCACTGTTCCGGTGCGCGGATCGCTGATCGTCTGCCGCACCGTGATCTTCAACTCCGCAGAGGTCCAGGTCTCCGAGGTCACCGTGAAGTCGCGGTCATTGTCGATGCTTCCGGCGGGAACGACCTGGGTGGTGCGCGTGCCCGTGACCTCCAGGCCGGAGATCATCTCTGGCCCCAAAGTCTCCGTATGAGTATTCGCGGCGCTTTGACCGGCAAGAGTTGGCAGGGATGAGGTTTCGAGCGATCGGGAAAGCGTACCCGGCGCTGGAGGCGGCGGGGAAGCCAGAGCGCTCATCATGCCATTCAGTTGCAGTTCGGGAAGATGAAGCACCGTCGCAATGGTCGCGGACTGGCTGCCAGTCACCCAGCTCATCTCCTTCCTCTCGGCAGGATTCCAGACCGCGACCACATGCGTCTGCGGCCCGTCGCCGGATTTCGGCTTCACCGTGCTCTCGGCGCGCATGCGTCCCTCGGAATCCCGCCAGAGCGACACTTCGACCGTGCTCTTGATGACCGTGCCATCGGAGAGCGTCTGCTCATGCACAGTAGTCTGCGTGGCGGAGAATGGCAATCCCTTTACAGCCGTCATGCCGGCAGCTCCCGGCATCACCGCGGAGACGACCGCGGCAATGGCCGGGGATGCGGCGGTTGTGATCGAAGCCGGATCTGGAGCGGGTTCGCTGGCGGTGTTGTCCCCCAGCCTATGCAAGCCAGATTGGGCGCTCGCGATGGGCGCGAGGCTGAGCGCGGCGAGTATGGTCCACGAAACGATACGCATGAAGTAGCTCCTCTTTTGCCGACAGCGTCAGTTTACTCTTCAGTCTGCATCCATTCAAAGCGCCGCGCCGGATCGAAGCTCTCAGGCTCGCGGCCAGAAGTGCACTTCTCCGCAGGCGCGCAGCCGTTCGGCGGCGTTCTCGGGAGTGATGTCCCGCTGCGGCATGCCCAGCATCTCAAAGCCCACCATGAACTTGCGTACCGTGGCCGAGCGCAGCAGCGGGGGATAGAAGTGGGCGTGGAAGTGCCACTCCGGGTGCTCGCCGTCGTCGGTAGGGCTCTGGTGGAAGCCCATGGTGTAAGGGAAGCTGGTCTCGAAGAGGTTGTCGAAGCGGGTAGTGAGCCGTTTCAAGGCGTCAGCCAGCCCGTCGCGCTCGGCGTCGTCCAGTTCCGGCAGCGAGCCCAGGTGACGGCGGCTGACCAGCAGCACTTCAAACGGCCAGATGGCCCACCAGGGGACCAGGGCCGCAAAGTGCTCGTTCTCAAAGACGATCCGCTCCTGGGCCGCGCTCTCGGCCTCCAAATAGTCGCAGAGGAGGCAATGACCGGTGCGGGCCAGATGCTCGCGTTGCGACATCGTCTCGGCGGCCGGCTCGTCGGGCACGAAATCGGTAGACCAGATCTGGCAGTGGGGATGCGGGTTGCTGGCGCCCATCATCGCCCCGCGATTCTCGAAGATCTGCACGTACTTGATCCAATCCAGGGAGCCGATCTCCTGGTACTCCCGCGTCCATGCGTCCACCACGCGGCGAATCTCGAGCTGCGTCATGCGGGCCAGCGTCAGGCTGTGGTCGGGATGGAAGCAGACAACCTTGCAGAGTCCGCGTGCAGGCTCGGCCACCAGCAGCGGCGAGACCGGCGGCTCGGTCAGGGCCGGGGAATCCGGCAGCAGGGCGGCATAATCGTTGATAAACGAGAAGATTCCTTCATAAGCCGGGTTTACGGCCCCGCCAGCCCGCTGATTGCCGGGGCAAAGATAGCACTGCGGATCATAGGCTGTTGCCGAGGGCGCGGCCTTCTGGCCGACTTCGCCCTGCCAAGGCCGCTGCGTGCGGTGCGGCGAAACCAGCACCCAGGACTGGCGCAGCGGGTTCCACCGGCGATGCGGATGCTGACCTTTCTCTTCCAAGTTTGCTCCTGATCCCCATTGTAGTCGTCGACCGGGTGCGCCGACCCACGGGGAATGAAACGCCCGGGTGCCCCAGCCTCGCCGCGTCTTTGTTTTTGCGGCTAGGGTGGGAGGGAATTCCCTTCCCGCGATCTGTCCTTGTTTTGTTGAACGTGCATTCTTGTTTCTTCCTAGGGAACCTCTGATTAAGTCGGTTTTGTATCAGGGCACGACTTTAGAACTTATCCGTAAATAATGATAGTCTGTCTCCAACAGATAAGGGCTGCGGCCAGCGATCGCAGGGCGATGTAGCCGGCCTCGGTCTTCTTGAAGCTCACCAGCAACTTTCCGAAGCGGGCGATCCAGGAATGGGTGCGCTCGACCACCCAGCGGCGGGCTGGACGTTCCGTCGATCGTTGCGTTTGCCACTGGTCACCCGAGCCGGATAGCCGACGTAACCCGCATCGGCGCAGAGCCTCTCCACAGACTCGGTTCCGGGAGCCGGCCGGGGGCAGACGATGGCTCCAGGTGCAGGTCCCAGAAGTTTGCTGTCATGCACGTTAGCTCCGCTGCCGGCCAGCGACAGCGGGACGCCGCGCGCGTCCACGAGCAGGCTTCTTTTGCGCCCATTTTTCTCCCCGATCGGTGGGGTTCGGTCCCACACATTCTTGGGCCAGCGGAGCTTTGCTCCTTGCCCCATCGACGCTTTGCCGCCTCCAGGCGATTCCCTCCATCCGATCGGATTCGGCCAGCCCGGCACGCCATATCTTGAGGAAGAAACCGCCTCGCTGCAACGCTGAAAATAGGCATGAACAGAACTGGCGCCGCCATACTCGTTGGGCAGTGCCTTCCACCGGCAGCCGGTGCGAAGCACATAGACTATGGCCGAGAAAACTTGCCGCGCCGGCATCGGCTTGCGCCCTGCTCCGGGTTAGCGCCGGTATTTGCGGCCACGCGGCCGCTTTCGCGCTGGGAGCGGCGGCTCGATCTTGTTCCACCACGCGTCCGACACGGTCCAAGACTTGATCTGCGCCATCTTCAGATGTATCTTCGCGCGGATCCTATTTCCGCCCGCAAGATAATCCGATGCGAGAATCAAGCGAACA
>JBEKNI010000098.1:0-3477 GCA_049522975.1 Occallatibacter sp.
AGCGATTGAATCCGCGGCGTCGCCGAAAGGATGGGGAATGCGCTCACCGGTTGTAGTGTACACTACGAGACCAGGTCACTTATGACACGCCGTGATTTTCTTGCCGCCGCCGGAGCGGCCGCCGGCTCGCCGTTGCTCGCAGCCCCGGCCCATACACCCAACCTCGTGTTCATTCTCTGCGACGACCTCGGCTTCGGCGATCTGGGCGTCTACGGCTCGAAGATCCGCACGCCGAATTTTGACCGGCTGGCTTCCGAGGGCGTTCGCTTCACCAATTTCTGCTCCGCCGATCCGGTCTGCTCGCCCTCGCGTGCGGCGCTGCTCACCGGCCGCTATCCCACCCGCGTGGGCGTTCCGCGCGTTTTCTTTCCCCAGGACACTGACGGGCTCAATCTCGACGAGACTCTGACCTCCTGATGTCTACGGGGCATTTTTGCGAAATCGAGGAATTGGATTGAGCCCTCATGACCGCCGATGAAACGGAATTCTCTCATCGGCGACAATGCTCACGGAGATCCGAAGGCGGAACCCCTCCGATTCGATTTCAGGCAGTTCGCTGGCTGCGGCACTGCCCTTCCATGTGTTTTCTCTCTGCGTCTTGGCGCCTTTGCGAGAAACCTAAGGGGGTTCCGGGCGTTGAACCGGTTTGGGCCAGAGAAGAATATCTCTCGCAAAGGCGCCAAGACGCAAACGGCCGGAAAACACCCGGTGGGGTTTGCCTCAACCCTCCGGGTGAGGTCTTCTTGATTCCCCTGTCGCCCATGCTCCGGAGGAATGAGCTTGAGCCATTTTTCCGCTTGCGCTAGATCGCCAGGTGGGTCAGACTGAGCTATCCATGCCGCAATTGCAACTGCCCATTTTTCCTTCGGGATCGAAAAACATCACGAAGGGAATCGCCGTAGAGTGCCGGGACAAACAGGTGGTGTATTTCTCTGGTTTGCTGCCCGTATTTCAGCATGCGCAAGGCGACCTGCAAAGCTTCCGGCTGTTCACCAGCCAACTGATCGACATGGGCGCGGTACGGCAGGTGGATATCGTGAATGCCTTTGGGGTTCCGCTGCCCACTGTGAAACGGTATCTAAAACTCTTAAGAGATCATGGCCCGAAAATATTCTTCGCCGTACCCAAGCGGCGATCGGCACCGGTGCTGACGGGAGATGTGCGGCAAACCGCCGAGCGTTTGATCGCAGAAGGCATGAGTGTGCCAGAAGTGGCGGAGGCCAGCGGCGTAAAAGCCAATACCCTGCATAAGGCGATTCGCGCTGGACGTTTGCCCAGCGCAAAAAAAAAGAACGCACTCGAAATCCAGCGCCCATCCCCACTCAAAGCGAACGCAGCGAGATCGACAGCACAGCCTTAATGGGGTATGCGGCCACGCGCACGGAGGAGCGCGTGGCCGCCTCCCTGGGATTGTTGACATCGGCGGCCATCGAGTTTGGTGCGGGGCAAGACGTAGCCGGGGGCGGAGTGTTGCTGGCGTTGCCAGCACTGCTCGCGATGGGACTACTGGCGCACGGTGAGTTGTATGCGCTGCCGCCAGGCTATTACGGATTGACGAGCATCTTCCTGCTGCTGGCGCTGATGGCGCTGGCGCGGATTCCGTCATTGGAGAAACTGCGCTATCAAGCCCCGGGCGAGTGGGGGCAGTTATTGGGGTTGGATCGCATTCCGGAAGTGCGCACCCTGCGCGAGAAGTTGCAGATTCTCTGCCGGGAAGCGGGCCGCGCAACGCTCTGGAATACCGCGTTAGCGACGCAATGGATGACCACCGAGCAGGCCGGCGAGCCGGTCTTCTATGCCGATGGGCACGTGCGCGTCTATCACGGCAAATTGACGGACTTGCCCAAACATTACGTGGCCCGGCAGCGACTGTATCAACGCGCCACGGTGGACTACTGGATCAACGCCATGGACGGTCAACCGTTCTGCTGTATGAACCAACCCGTGGACCATGGCTTGGTGGCGGCGCTACGAGAAGATCTGGTGCCTTGGCTGGAAGCCAACCTGGTGGTGAGTGCGGAGCACCAGCAACAGATGGACGCGGACCCGCAAGTGCCGCGATTCACGGTGATCTTCGACCGGGAGGGGTACAGTCCAGATCTATTCGAGCAGTTGTGGGAGAGACGGATCGCGGTGATCACCTACCATCGGTATCCGAAGGAAGATTGGCCGGCAGGGGAGTTCCGCGAGGAAACCGTGGAGTTGGTGCGCGGGGTGGGGGTGAAGTTGCAATTGGCCGAGCGGGAGGTCGAACTGAGCCGGAAGAAGTTGGTCGTCCGGGAAGTGCGAAGGCTGGCCGAGGGAGGGCGGCAGATCTCCCTGGTGAGCACGCATCCAGGGGGAGAGGGGCGGCGGTTGGCGGCCTTGTTGTTCGCCAGATGGTCGCAGGAAAATTACTTTCGCTACATGCGACAACATTTTGGATTGGATGCACTTGTGGAACATGGGACGGAGGCGATGCCTGATACTACTTTTACGGTAAATCCAGTTTGGCGGGATCTCAATTCCAAGGTGCGGCAGAAGCAGGCGCAGTGGAGGCGGCTCAAAGCCGTGCTGGGGGCGGCTACACTGGACAAGGAACTTTCCGAGTCCGCAGTCCTGGAGTACCAACTACAACAGGGGCAGTTGCAAGAGCAGAGCGAACATCTGGAGAAGGACCTGGACGCGCTCAAGCAGCAGCGCAAGGCGGCGGCGCATCACGTACTTGTCAAAGATTTGCCGGAGGAGTATGCCTTCCAGCGGTTGCGCAACGAGCGGAAACAGTTCCTGGACACGATCAAGATGATCAGCTATCGCGCCGAGACCAGCATGGTCGGGATTGTGCGCGAGAAACTAGCGCGCACAGATGATGGCCGCGCCTTGTTGCAGCAGATCTTCACAACCCCAGTGGATCTCATCCCGGATCTGACGGAACAGACCCTGACGGTCAAACTGCACCACCTCACGCAGCGCGCCCACGACGATGTGGTCCGTCACCTGTGCGAAGAACTGAACGCGACCGAAACGATATTTCCCGGAACCGGGCTCAAGCTAATTTATAAACTTGGCTCAGCTTAATTCCATGAGATCAGGAGGTCAGAGACTACGCTCGCGAATCTCCTGAAGGGCCGCGGATACCGCACCATGTGCGTCGGCAAGTGGCATCTCGGCCGGCCGGAGCGCTACCTGCCGACCAGCCGCGGCTTCGACGAATACTTCGGCATTCCGTACAGCAACGATATGACTCCGCGGGTCCTGATGCACAATCCCGAAGTCATCGAGCAGACCGCCGACCTCACCACCCTCACCGCGCGCTATACCGAACAGGCCCGGAAGTTCATCGCCGACTCCAAAGGCTCGCCCTTCTTCCTTTATATGCCGCACACGTTTCCGCACATTCCGCTGGCGGCGTCGGAGCGTTTTCGCGGCAAATCGACCGAGGGCCTCTACGGCGACGTGGTGGAGGAGATCGATTGGAGCGTGGGCGAAGTGATGGCC
>JBEKNI010000099.1:0-50110 GCA_049522975.1 Occallatibacter sp.
GCCTCTGCCATACGACCGGAAAACGATGATGAATTTCAAATCGTTCCCGATGCGAGTGGCTGCATCATGCTGGAATGCAATAGGTTACAGGATTTCTTGGAAAAATAGCCGGACAGCAGTGATCGCGGTTACATGACGCAGGTCTTCACTCTGAAATCGTCCAGTGCGACGCTGGCCAGCCCGCAGCAACTGGAGACGATTCTGCACAGCCGGCAATCGGCACAGATCCCTGCTCTTCAGGCAAGCTTCACGACGAACTATGGGACAGTTCCAGCGGTGAACGCGGCCTCTCCACAGGACCGCGTGATGCTGGACATCGACGACGCTCTGGGACAGCAGAGCTTGAAAACGACCCTCATCGCTGACCAGGGGCAAGATGTCATTCTTGCGACCGCCAACCAGATGGAGAACCAGGTTGCATTGAGCAGTCCTGGTTCCGCACCGTTCATCACCGCTCAAGCACAGGTTGCCAACCTTCGTTGCCAGGCATTCATGCAAAAGATGCTCGCGGCAGAATTGCGTCAGGAGGCAGGCCGCATCGCCCATGACAATGTGCTGGTGAAGCGGAAGGCAGCGGCGGCCGGCGCAATCAACAGTCTTGTCACCGGCACACTTAGCCGGTAGGGAGGAACTTCGATGCCAAAGACGAATATGACAAACAACAAGACGAACAACTTGCGGAAGCCTTTCTTCTGGCGCCGCAGAGAGCCAATTGGCGCGGAAACGGCATTGTTGGCGCAGAGCACAGAACCCGATCAATCCAAGGATCATCCATGGTGGCGGCCTACGGTATGGAAGGCAGTTGCTTTGGGGGTGGTTGCCTTGCTGCTTCTTCCAGGCCGCGCCAACGGGCAGTTCGGGATCGATCTCGCTGCCATCATGGCGGCGCTCTCGAAAGTCGAGTCGTTGATGAGCACCTATGTCGCTGCTCCGCTCAAGACGATCAACCAGACACAGCAGACTGTCGCCAAGTATGAGCAGGAGGTTGTGTTTCCGATCGCGGCGATCAATCAGGCCAAGAACTCCGTCACCCAATTCGAGAGCCAATTCAGTCAGGTGAGCAACCTGTTCAAGGGCAACATATCGAGCGCGACGCTGCCGCAGTCACAAAATCTGGAATCGATCCTGCTTTCCCGCAATGCTGCGAACCTTTCGACGGTCTCGCCTCAGTTTCAGAACGTGTACGGCGTGGTAATGGCGCAGAATGCCGCATCGCCGCAGCTTCGCAACATGACCGACATGACGGACGCACAGGCGCAGGACGCCATGAAGCGCGCCATCCAGATCGACGCTCTGGCGGATGCTGAGTTGGCGGAAGCGGACCAGATGGGCCAGCAGATCTCCACAGCGGCTCCAGGGAGCGCTCCGATTCTCGAAGCGGAGGCGGATGTCTGGGTACTGCGGGCGAATGCCTACACGCAGGCGGCGCTTGCCGAGTTGATGCGCACCCGCGGCATCGACATCGCCAACCAGAGCAAGATGTCGAAGCTTGCGGCAACGGACTCGACGAGCAGCAACGGTCTCATCAATGGAGCCTTGACCAACAGGTAAACAACCATGACTCTTCCAGTCATCCATTCCGGAGTGACAGCTCTTGCGTTTATCAATTCGACGCAGCTGAATCTGTTCGAGCGGTTCCTGACGCAAGCCGTCACAGGAATCGATTCGACCAGCATCACGTCGGGGATGCAGAATGTTGGATACGTCATTCTCGTCGTCGGATTCCTTTGGCAGGTCTACCAGTCGGCGCTCCACGGCGGCGATGTGCGGGGACTGGGAGCGAGCCTTATCAAGTATGTTGCGACGGCGGTGGTGGTGATGAACTACCACGCCGTCTTTACGACGATCAACCAAGGCTTCGTCAACGCCGGCAACTGGATCAATAGCGCATCCGGAGCCGCGAATCTCTTTGAGAATTGGGCCAACGATCTCCAGACGCAGTTCAGCCAGGTTGGTTTCCAGCAGATGTGGGGCCTCGTCACCGGCTCCGTCGCCGGACTGATCGACGCCATTCTGATTCTGGTTGCCTATGTTCTCTATCCATTTGTGATCGTGATCTTCGGATTCTTCTACATCCTGTACGGAAGCATCCTCTACATCTTTGGCCCGCTCGTCATTTCGCTGATGCCTTTGGGCGCGACCAACCGCATCGCCAAGGCATACGTCGAGAATGTCTTCATCTGGAATGCCTGGCCTATTCTCTACGGCGGCTTTGGCGCATTGCTGAGTGCTGTGCAGATGGGCCAGGTAGGCCAGATGCTTAGCCAGAACAATTTCCTGGGAGGCCTCGGTAGCCTGGAAGGATCGTTCCTGATCGGCTTCGCAAGCATCATCTTCTCGCTGGCCATTGCCGTGATTCCATTCATGGCGAAGAGGATTGTCAGCGGGGATGTGGGCTCGACAGCAGGCGTGTTGATCGGAGCCGCGGTCACGGCTCTCACCGCAGGCACGGCGGCGATCGAGGGCGCGGCAGTTGGCGCGGCGGCAGCGGGCGTCGGGAGTGCGGCAGGCGCCTCCGGCAGTGCCGCGAATGGCGCTGGGGCGGCCGGTGCGGGCGAAAAGCCGTTTGGGGCGATGGGCGTTGGCAATCAGCCGGCGCCGGCCCAACGCGGGATCAATCCTGGCGATTCGTCCTCGACCGCGAGCAATCAACCCGCGATAAACGCGAGAGCCAGCAATACAGCCGCAACAGTAGCAGACGATACAGGGCAGATGGATGATGGCGAACCCACCGCAGAGGCACACGCTGGTCATATGCGCAGTTCCTTTATGAGCGCAGCTGGCCACGAGCAACTCTCCAGCGAGGGAGAGCCCGGCACAGATGCGCAGGAGAGGTCCGTCTCCAGTGCTGGTTCCAATTCGCGTTCGACCGCCCCGACATTTGCAAATGTTAACCGTGGTAATCCATGGAGTTGGCGATTGCGCGCTCCCAATCCTCGGTTGGAAGGACTTGCGACGTGGGGTGCCTATCATGCGGCGCGAGTGGCCACACAGGCTGCGGTCACCGGCGACAGAAGGACAAGCAATTAACGGAATTGAGGGAGGGAATCGATCATGCCGAATCCAAAGGTTGTTGCCAAGGTGAGCGAACTTCAGGTGCGCCCCAAGTATTACGAGGTCGATGGAGCGTTGACGGCAAACGCCAATCGGGCGTGGCTCCTGGCATTCTTGACCATCCCAGTGGCGCTGGTTGCGCTGGGGTTTGCGGTATTCGTCCGCCTGCAGCCGCCAACGGTGATCCGTATCGGCGCGAACGGAGAGGCAGTGGTTGTCGGCCAGCCGGTAAAGGGCGGCGCGGCGGCTGGGAGTACCGGAACGGATGCCTTCCTCGATCAGGCGTTCGTGAAGAGGTTTCTCGATAGCTACCTCAACTATGCGCCTTCCAATGTCGATGAACGTTGGGCCGCGAGCCTCAACATGATGACGCGCAATCTGCGCAGCTACACCATGAAGGCGATGGCCGACGACAACACGCGCGGGAAGGTCGATGACGACCAGATCCAGTCTGTCTTTCATTTGCGCGAGATCGACTCCGAGCCCGGAGAGCCGCTGACGTTTCTCGTGTACGGGGTCAAGGATGTGCATCATGTGACGAACGGCTCGGAGGTTACCGACCACTTCGTCAATGAATACCGGGTGCGCCTGATCGCCGACCGCAGGACCGATGTAAATCCCGATGGGCTTTGGATCGCTGAATACAGTGAGCGCCCGATCGACGGCGAGCGCCGCGACCGCATTCTGGCCGCGCCGGACCGCGTGGTTGCGCAGGAGTAATGGAGGCACGAGATGGAGACAGCAGTTGCGAAGTTGACGCCAGACCGTCTGCAAGACGAACGGCCGCAGTTGGTGAATGGTGCGGTCAATCCTGGAGCACCGAGGCGTACTCGTAAGTCGCGTGCGGCAGAAGAGGTTGCGCGGTACTTCCTGGCCAAGGATGGAACGACGCCGGCCAAGCCGGAACTCGGCGAGGAGGCGCAGAGCGAGAGCGATGCGCTGATCAAAGCCTTCCGGTCGAAGGGAGGCGTGATCTATGTCGTCACGGCCTACCGCGCGGAGGCTGAGGTGCAGGGAGGCAATCCGATTCTGGTGAAGCGACCCCTTGAAAAGTAGTGGCGCGAAAAGTAACAAGCATACGAGGTCAGCTAAGACTTTCAAAGAGGAGATATACCTTCAATCAAGGTCACTGTCGGCCTCTCTTGAACCCTCAACGCATCCGCGATGAGGAATTCCATGCTGACCCGGTTTTCATTCCTGAAACCTGGTTCGGTAACCATCCACCCCTGACACGGGCAACCAGGCGAGAAGGAATGAGAAACAGGGTTAGTTCAGACTCTCATTCACTCAACTGGCGAGCCAGACAAGTGAGGAGAAAAGATGACAGCGAACAGGCCACAAGACACGACAGGCGAATCCAAGCTCATTCTTGAGCTGAAAATCGACGCGAGTGGAAACGTGACCCGCAAGGCCATCAAACTGGGCCGGAAGGATACGCTCGAGGGAAAACTTCTCGCGCAGCTTTATCCCGGTATCCAGGTAGCGCGCGTGAGCGTGCCGGCGGAGTTGACACCATACGAGCAATCTGTGGTTGAGAACCGCATGGCGCAGCTCAACTTTGGCGGTGTGGAGTACAAGCTGGTAGGGGCAAGCGGTTCGGCGAAGGATGGCAAATTCTACTTCGTCGATCAGCCGCATGCAAAGCCGATCGCCGAGCGCTTTCAGCATTGGCCGGAGGCAGCAATCGTGTACTTTTCGATTCTGATCTCCGATTGCAAGCTGATTATGGAGCAACCTGACCTCCGTATCGTCGTTGTTGAGGATCAGGTCCTTGGCACCAACGATTGCCGCGGCTGGATTCGGGAGTCGCTTTTTCGTAAACTCCATCTATCGCCGGATCGCTTCTGCCAATTTCGATTGGCATTCGATGCGCGCGAACCGAAGCAGGCAAAAGGTGCTTTGAAGGCGATGAGCGACCGTGTAGCCGACAGGCTTGCGGTCGATGTCATTTTGCCGGAGAGCGCCTGCAAACCCAATCTCAAGGGAGGAAGCAGCTTTCTTCCCAAGATAGGGACTTCTGGCAGGCTGTTCACGGGTCCAGCGGTGCTCGGGATCAAGCAATGGTCTCGCGTCTCCGAATATGGATCGAGTTACACGCTGGTCGAGCATGCAACGGATGAGGCACTTCAACTTGAGATCATGCCTCGCGCAATCGAGGAAGTTCGCAAGGTGAGGAAGACCTGGGACGATGGCGACTATGAGGGCTTGCTGCGAGTTCTGGGCAAGTCGGAGGAAGACGCCGCGTTCGACTTGAGCTTCGATCCCGAGGCTCTGGAAGGCGGAAGCAATTCAGCTTCGGAAGAGTGGGAGCCGGCGGAGGCAGTTCTACTGGCAGACAAGAGCGGGAACAGCATCCGGTTTCCCTACGTGTCGAATCAGATCAACCGGAAGCTGGCGCGCTGGGCATTCCGCACATTGACGAGTGGCGGTTTCAAGTTGCCGGCATTCGCTTTGGCGGATGACGGAATCCTGGTCGAGCACGAGGGCAAGGTACTCGCGGCATCGGACTGGATACCGGAAGACACCGCCATCACATCGCTCACGGCCGAGCACAGTCTCTGCATCCGGTATCCGATTCGGATGCAGGAAGACTTGTTGCCCGTCCGCCATATCGCAGACTCAGATCTTATCCCGATGCTCGCACGCGCATTGGGCAAGGCCGGACAGTCTGATTTGCCGGAACCGTTGGTTGCTTACATTCTGAAACGTCAGCTGCGCATGGAGGGAACCTACATCCTTCATTCGGAGACAGCGAAGCGGAATGGCGGCGACTTCGACTTCGATACGATCTGCGCCATGCCGTCCGATCAGTTCCCGAAGTTCGTTGCCGGACGGATCGCGCATGGAGAGAGATTCCATCAGGCAAAGACCAAGCACAAGAAGGCAAAGTCTCCCTGGTGGAACGTCTACCTGGTTGCAATGAAGGCCAGAGGAAACCGGATCGGCTCGATTACCGATTTGAAAACCTCATGCCTTGCAGCCGGACGGCCTGACCTCGCATACAAGCTCGTCGAGCAACTGCAAAACGCACTCGACTCGCTGAAGCATCGGGTCGAGATCGACGAGTCGGTCATTAGCGACATCCGGAAAGAAGTCAGTCCGGCGCCCTGGCTCCGGTACAAGCGTGAGCGCAGGGTTTCGGATTTGCCACTTCACCTCGACGTCGCCGATACCGACAAGGTTGGCCGTCTCTACAACGTCCTCCGCAAAGAACTGGGCGACATCCTCTCTGAACGCATGGCGGTTGAGGACTTCCGCGGCATCTTCTCCGGCCACACCGTGACCAAGGAGATGTTCGAGGAATGCCAGCTTGTCAATGCGATCTACGGCGATGTTGCGGCGCAGATTACCGAGCGCGAGGAACAACTCAAGCAAGAGTACGGCAACGCTCAGGCGCTGTGGGAAGCCATGCGGAAGAGCGAGGACAAAGACCAACGGAGATCGGCCGTGCTTGCCCGGAACAAGGCGCAAGCGGCGCTCTGGGAGAACGAACAGGATGCCAAGGAACAGTTCAGCGGATTGCACCTGTTCATGCACTACTGGGCGCAGGGAAAACAGGACAACCGGCGTGCCTGGGCGCAGGCGATGAACACCATTGTCTCGAACGGACGCGGATCGGGAGCCGTGCTCTTCCAGACCTTTCCGCAAGAGGTGGTCGATGTCTTTGCCGAGCAGACCGGAGGCAAGAGCGCTCCAGTTCGCTTGCCAAAGATGGTCAACGGCTACGTCCGGTTCGACGATCAGCAACGTGCTTTTCTCGTTGAGCGGATCGAGAATCCGGACGCACCAGACGGAGAGAAGTGGATATTCCTCTTCCAGTACAAAGGGAATCGGACACTGATCTTCGAGAACACGAGCGTTCCCCAGTAAGCGGAATGCTCCTAACCTGTTGAGATGGGGCTTGAGCACTTGTGCCCGGCCTCGTCTCACAGTTGCTTCTTGACGCCCTTATTGAGGCGCGTGGGAGGAGATCATGAAGCCATTCCTGGGAGCATTGCTCGCTCTTGCCGCCATCGGCGCCGCGGCACAGACCACCAACTTCAGCCAGATTCAGCACATCGAGACGGCCCTCAATCACCTCACTGTGATCGACTTTGCCGAGCCCGTCGTCACGGTCGCTGTCGCCGATCCGGACTCCATTCAGATCGAACGCCATGACGATAAGGTCTTTCTCAAGCCGCTCAAAGATGGCGTTTCCACCAACCTGTTTGTCTGGACCGCATCGCGGCAACTCGCGTATGAGATCGACCCCGCCGGCGATCTCGCCAAGATGAACGTCATTATCCGTAATGCGCCGGAGCCGAAATTGCACACAGCGGACCAAAATGCCGCGACGTTCGAGCCAAGCGAACAACAGATTCAGAAGATTGCTTCGCTCGTCTTGACGCAAGCATTGATGGGTACCGAGGAGATCGTTCGTGAGACCAATAAGGTCCCAACTACTGGTGTGAACGTGGAATTGGAACAGGTCTTTCACTCGAAAGATACGCTCTACATCCGCTACACCATCGCCAATCAATCGACAGCGCCATTCCGGATTACGACGCCTGATGTTTACCAGCCGCAGCCGACGCAGCAGCCTATTTCCATTGTGAGCCTGCGCAATCGTCAGCTCTCTCCTCAGACCTTCACCGCTTTCAAGGCAAGGTTGGGACCGAGTATTCCAGTTGTCAGCGCCGATCCACCCGTAGCGACCGATGTCGCGCCGGGCGGGAGGTCCACCGGCGTTGTCACCATTCGTGTCTCTCCGGGATGCCAGCCACGGCTCTATCAGCTGCATTTCGGCAACAGCCAGACTGGTTCTGTAACCGCCGAGGCTGTGTTATGAGCCCAGGTAGTGTTATAAGCACAGCCATTCGCGGTAATGTGACGGCTGAGGAGACGCGCCAGGCGATGCGCGCGCTCTACCGTACGGATGCGGAAACCAATCTCCAGACGGCATTCGCTCGTGCGCTCGCCGATGATCTCAAGCCCGTTGACGAGAACGGCAAGTGGCAGCCCAGCACACTGCTCGTTCTGGGCGGTGCCTTGTTGTTGGTGTTCGTTGGAGTCTTCGTCTACTTCAGTATTGGGGGCCATCGATGAGTCAGCCGTATGAGGCGCCGCGCCGGGATCAATCAGGCCCCGCAGATCTTGCGGGGTTTGTTGTTCTTGGGGGATGCGCCGTGCTGGGTGTCTTCTGGTACATCGCCGTTTCGCGCCTTCATCTAAGAAGCGACCAGTGCCTTGAAATCTTTCTCGATCTCGTGATCGGAATCTTTGGAATTGCTTTGCTGCTTTCGCACTTCATTGGCCGCAGAACGAAGCGTGAAGAGATGTGGCCGCATCCGGCCGTAACCATTCCCGGCGCGAGAGACGCAGCCATCGTTGAAAGCGCAATCCGCAACGATGCTTCGGTCCTTGGTTATAACGTCCACAGAGAACCTTGGCTCTGGCCTGATTCGGTGCGCATCAAGCATGGCGTCATCGCGGGCGGAACCGGTTCCGGCAAGACGACCTTTCTCGAAAACATTATTGCCCAGGATCTTCAGCGGCGCTTCGGCGACCGGCCCATGCCGATGATTATCTTCGATGGTAAGGGAGATCAGGAGTTTCTGGAGAGGCTCCTTCCGCATATCGAGGCCGCCGGACGGTTGCAGGATTTGCGCGTGATCGACCCGTCGAATCCACGGGAGTCGGCTCGATACAACCCCTTCTACTCCGGCGATGCGCTCTACCAGGAGCATGTCAACTTCATCTTCCAGTCCTTTGGGCTGAAGGAAGACTTCTTCAAAGGCCACCAGGAAGCCTACCTTTCCGACTTGGTGCGCATCCTCTACTACGCCGGGAAGGTCTTCAACGTCTACGATGTGCTGGTGATGGCGCTCGACGAAAAAGTGTTGGCTGAACAGATCGCCCGTGCCAAAGCGCGGATCGTGACATTGCCTGAAGTCACCATGCAGATGCGGCTCAACTTCGAGATGTCGGTCAGAATGATCAAGCGTTCCCTGGCAGACAGGGATCGCGTCGAAAAGATTCAGGGGCTGCTGAACGAGCTTCTGGCCTTTCTCGAAGATGAACTGTCGATCGTCACCGGCTCCTACCAGGATCTCCTGACAGTCGACGAGGTCGTCGAGAAGGGGCTGATCCTGTTCGTTTCGCTCAACACCAACAAGAACAAACGCGCTTGCGAGGCGCTGGGAAAGATTCTTCTCCAGAACATCCAGCTCATGGTCGGCAAGCGATACGCAAGACCCCGCTCGAACCGCGAGGAGAATGAGCCACTCTTGAGCGTGATCCTCGACGAGTTTGCGCCGTTCGCCTATCCAGGATTTACGCAGGTTCTGCAGACGGCCCGCGGCGCGCGCGTCACGTTCTTGTTCTCCTTCCAGAGCATCCCGCAACTCCAGCGCGTGAGTCAGGCGTTCGCCGACGAGGTCTCCTCGGCTCCCGGCACAAAGATGATTATGAACGGCTCGGAGGAGAACACGGCGCAGTGGTTTCTTAAGGCATCGTCACGCGTTGTGCGGAAGCGCCGTAGCCTTGCCGTTCGCAGGACCGGCATCTTCACTACCAAGTACCTTGAAACCGGCACGGGAAGCGAGAGCGACTTCCGCGAGACCCGCGCGAGAGAGGACCACATAAAGAACCTTCCCGTCGGGCAGATGGAGATTCTCATGGTCGATCCCCGCGAAGGTACCCGCCACTCGCACCTGCATGTGCGCAAGCATCCTGTCTTTCAGTTGGAGGGATTCATTTCTACTCTCTATCCCAAGATCCGGGGCTATCTCGATCCTGGGGTTGGAGCCAACCTGCGTTTCCGGGAGGAGGGGGAACGCCGCGCCCGGAGGCGGACCTCCGGTTCGCTGGCAGGACTGTTGTCTGGAGGACAGCCATGAACAGATTCAGAATGGTTCTTGTATTCGCCGCTTTGGTCCTCGGTCCCGCCGTGCTGCAGGGGCAAGAACAAGCCGCCGCTTCCCCCGCGCCTCAACCCGCGGCGCATAGGCCACAGGGATTTGCCGGCTATGCATTGGGCAAGATCAACCCCAACGACACCGACTACGGCGCGGCCCTGGATGCTGCGCGAGGCGCGACCGTCAAGCGCACCATGGACGATCTTTACTTCTCGTCGAATGTGGTGACGCTGATTCTGCTGTCCGGCGTGACCACGGTCTTCCTCTTCCATCTGCGCGCTGCTGACAAGAAGGAGATCATTGCGGCAACCTTGATTGCGCAACTTTGGAATGGCCGCGTGAGCGACAGGATTGAGATTGAGCGGCGAACCGAGCAATACAACAGTCTCGTCGACGAGCACAATGCGGTTGTCGAGCGACAGTTGATGGCCAGATCGCATCCGGCGCCCGGCGAGGATCAGGAGGCAACCGACCTCAAGCGTTCGGTTGCAAATCTCGATAGCCGCGCAAAGGGCGGAACTCTCCCCGCTTCCACGGAGAGCCAGACTCGCCTGGATGTTGCCTCGTCTAACACACCGGTTCCTGCGGCTGCTGCATTGAATCAACAACAGCGAACAGTCCTGCTTGAACGCCGGATCGAAGCGATGAGAAACACTGAGCAGAATCTGAAAGAACGACTCAACCAGACTTCGGCGTTGCTGGAGCAAGAGCGTCAACGGAATCAGGCTCTGAAAGGGGCTTAGGAGGTGGACATATGGGAGACAAGGTTCAGTTGAAATCGCCCACCGATTTCGCCGACCCGAAGGATTGGAGAGCGTACATCCGGGAGACGGCGCCGCCAGAGGAGGTTGACTACGCGCTCGCATTTGGACGGACAACGCTCTTCATTCGCTTCTATGAGGTGCGGGGGTTGAGCTTTCCGGAGGAGTTTCGCGCGGAGTTGAAGCGAATCGAGCAGCATCGAGAGCCAGAGAGAACCGCGTTGCTCGAAGCTCTGAACGGCAAAATACTCGCTGCTTTGACTCAGCTACTTCTTACCACCTCAGAAGCAGAGAACTCCGCAACCATCGCCAGCGCTATGGTAACCAGTCCCCACGAAGCGGTTGCGAACCTGCTCGACTATCTGGGGAAGAGGAACCCGAGTTTCGCGCTCTGGACTCACTATAAGAAGCAGATTCAGCAGACCCCTGACGCTCCGGCCTGGGAAGAATTCGTTGAGGTGGAGCTTCATGGAGCGGACGATCCTGAAGCCGAGTTCACACTCTTGATGGGCCAGCTTGGCAAGCTCCTTGTCATCTTCCGTGATAGAAACTTCGTTCTTCCGCCGCTTCATCTTGAGCGCATCCGGTTTCTTCATCATCTGCGTGGACCGGAACGGAATCTACAGGCACGTGCGATTGTCCAGGGCCTCTTGGAGGTAATTGCGTCATGCGCGTCCGCATAATCAGCTTCGGAACAAACTGGTGGGCGGCGCATTCGAGAGACCTAACCGATCCATTGTGCTTTCGCCGGAACGCGGCCTGGTTCAACTCTGCCGGCTTGAAGTACGGCCGGCGCTTGCGTCTCTGCTGGGTGTTCCCTGGCCAAATTCGATTCAATCGCACCAGTGGATTGCACCCCGAGTACCCGTTACGATCCGCTGGGAAGATATTTCAGTGCACCGGGTCAAACTACCTGCACGGGCGGACGCATCTCCTGTTCTCCACTCCGGCCAATCTCTCCGCTCCCGATTACTTCCTGGTTACGCTCAACGAGCGAATGCACGGCCAGATTTCGTTTGCCTCTCGGGCATGGAGGTCCGATGGAGTCCAGCCAATTTCAGTCAGCTTGCGCGGACAACGGTACGAGGCAATGCTTCTTATGGGCGCCTCGGACTGGATCAAGACGAACCTTGGACAGTGGGCAATCTCCGGTGACGGCCAGCGCCTCGAACTCGATACGCGGCCTTCAGGAGGAGCGGAATGAGGTACCGCAAGGGGTACATTGCGCTGTCGGACGACCGGGACTTGCCGCTTCTGGTCACGATCCGGAATGCGCGCGCCATTACCTACGATCAGATTTGCAAGATTGCCTGCATCGACGGACTGGAGAAGACCAGGCGTTCTGTCTATTGGAGGTTGTCGCGTCTGGAGAGGAATGGGCTGGTGCAGCGCATGATCTACGGCCAATTCTTCTCGCAACCAATCTTTGCCATCACTCGCCTGGGCCTCGAATTCCTCGAATGCCGCGGGCAGACTTTGCTTTCACTTCCATCTTCAACGAAGGAGATCGTGCGCAAAACCCAGATACTTCACTCCGTCGAATTGGCTTCGATCCGCGTCGCCCTGGCCGCAAACGGAATCCTGAAATCGTGGAAATGGGAGCTTGAGGTTGTATCGAATAACCTCGTTTATGAAAGTGGAGACTCAAAAGATTACGACGCGCTCGCGGAGATTGAGGTAGGAAGTCAGACAAAGAGCTTCGCAATTGAGTTCGAGAGAACCCTCAAAGGAACTGCGCGGTACGAGGAACTGTGCCGGGTGCTTGCCGCGGACAAGGCCACGGAAACGGTGCTGTACCTGACGCCGAATGCGCAGATCCTTTACGTTCTTGCCAGCGAAATCCGCAACGTTGGCAAGAGAATTGGGTTCGCACTGAGCGCCGCATTTCAGCATGACCTCCTCGATACGAGAGTGCTCACGAATCTATCGAAGAGCAATGTCGTCTCATTCCGCGAGTTTCTCTTTGGCTGAGATGGTTGTGCTGTGGCACAACTTCCGTTGAGAATGTCCACCGCATTGCCGGCTGTCTGCGGGCTGCCTACTCTCACGTATTGCCTTCCCATTCCGATCCTATTGCCTTCCCATTTGCTTCCCATTGAACAAATCCACAGCCTCCTATCTTTCGATGGCTGTGCAGGATGCATTCTGACTATCCCTTTGTTTGTCGATTGGTTTTTGGTCGTTTTGTAGGGATGGTGATCGTTTGGAAAGAATTGGTGAACAGTACGCAGAATCGACAGGCCTGCGAGCGTGATCTGTTGACGCGCGGAACAGATGTCACAGCTCGTGATTGCAGTTGGCTCTCATGGTTTTTGCTGTCTGTCGCCCGGTTGCCCCTGGATTGCGGAATCGACTGCACGTGTTTCTGCAATCCGTACCGGGTTTGATCCGTTCTCAGCGAACCATTCCATGTTCGCCCTGCCACTTTCTATCACACATTGTCCAGAACAAACGCCAGATTCAAGGAGAAACTCATGCCGGATATTCGTCCGATCACTGCGGCGCGCGCCGCAATTGTCCCCATGTTTTCCAAGCAGTTCATCCTCAGATTTGCAATTTCACTTCTGCTCACGGGTGTAGATGCCGACGTCGTGCTGACCTTCGCCTCGTCGGTGTTCAGAGCCCTTTTCAATGCGCCAATCCTGCGTGCTTCCTTCGCGATCTTGATTCTCGGATTGATCGCGTCGCTTGCACGCATGTGGTTCCTGACATTCAAGGACCGCCCGTAGTCAACAGTCAAGCTGTTCACAAATCCAAACAGGAAGGAGAGTCCCCATGGCACGCAGTCTTGGAAAGATGTTTGCCTATCAATTGTTCGACTGGCGCAACTCCGTTACTGGCACCATTCAACAGACCGTTGCCGCATTCCTGAAACTGGGTGAGGCGATTGCCACCCGCTGGATTCAGACGCCGAAAGGCGTTCTGCTTCTGCAGATGGCGCCTGAGGATCCCGAGTCCGGCGCCGTCTATGTCTTCGACCGTCAGCGCGAGATTTGGTACATGCTGTCGTTCGAGGGTTGCGAAGACCGGTTCACCTCGGAGAGCTTCGATCGCGTTTTCTCCGAATACAAGCTGTTCAGCTATGTCGAGCAGCCTGGCCTGTTGCTCGCCCAGACTCAGCCGGCTCACTCGTAATTCCAACACGCCCCGCCCGTTGCAGTTTCTCAGCCCGACCCAAATTCACAACCTGGAGGATACCCATGCGTCAATCCGCAAGCCGCATTCGCTCGCTTTCGATTCGTTACGCCCTCGCAGAAGCCGCAGTTTTTCCCGGCATCGGCACGGAGCGCGTCAGCTTTCCCAACAACCGGAGGCCCGCTGCCGAATTCCGGCACAGCTTTCCGCGTTTAGCCCATCAAGTGTGACCGGAATCGCGAGAGGGCTCGGCAACGCACTCCGGGCCCTCGTCTTTCCAGCTCGTTTCACGCCTCAATGCGCCGGCCGCCAGAGCCTTTTCGCAATTTGACCGAGTTTCAGAGCCGGGGTACAACCACTCTTGCGTGTTGGAAGGAGGTCGCCGAATGTACCAGAAGTTATGTGTAAGCCGGGAGACGGCAAACAACTTCATCCATATGTTCGTCAACCGGCGGGCTTATGGGATGCAGGCAACTCAGCCCCTTCCAAATGGATCTGTCCCGTACTACCTGGCACGGGATTGGCAGACGAAAGCTCCGAAACCACTCGATGTGGATGTGGTGCGTATGCATTTGAATGGCGACATCACCATCAATCTGTATGCGATCAACCCGGAGACGCAGCGCTCGAAGTGGGTGGCAATCGACGCCGACTTCGATGGCGCCGTGCAATCGCTCTTCCAGTTGCAGTGGGAGTTGAAGCAGGATGGCGTCGAAGCCGCTCTCGAACAATCCCGCCGTGGCGGTCATCTATGGATCTTCGGTGCCACGCCGCTGTTGGCCGCCGAGTGCCGAATTTACATCTACAATCTGGCGCTCCGGCTTGGAGTTCCGGTCAAAGGCGGCGGTCTCAAAGAAGGCATTGAAGTATTTCCGCGCCAGGACCGGATTGACAACGGCGAGTACGGTAACGCCATCCGTGCGCCGCTCGGAGTGCATCGAAAGACGAACCTGCGGTACTGGTTCTATGACGCCGACGTGACGCCGGAGGCGCAGCTTGACTACCTCAATCGTCTGAAGAAGCTCACCGAGGACGGGCTCAAAACGTTCATCCAAGGAATGAGTCTTCCCGAAGCGTACAAGCCAGTTGTCGCTGCTCCGTACATTCCGACTACCTCTTCTGGTGGAGAGCAAGAGTTCCGGATTCTCGAACACGTCCGCGCCACGCGCAAAGACAGCCGCAATTTGTGGGCGAGGTGCCCATCCTGCGCACAGATTGGACGTGACCGCTCGGGCGACAACCTAGCAATCCAGATCAAGAATCCGCGCTTCTACAAATGCTGGGCCGGCTGCTCGAAGGAAGAGATTCGCGCGGCACTGGGCCAGCCGATACGCAGAAGGCAAGCAGTATAGCGGAGGTGAAGCCGATGAAGCCATCTTCTCAGGCAACGATCCCTGCCGTGCCGAACGATCAGGCAGAAACCATGCGGTTTGCCCGGTACGGTCTTGCGATTCCACGGGCTATCTTGAGGGCTTTGGAAAAGCGCGGCATCTACTGCCAGTCCGGTCTCTCGATAGAGCATCAGCATCTGGCTAAGCGGTATGTTCTGCGCGCCACAGAATCCGGCGGCGCCGTCGCGGACATGGGCCGGTACTGCGCGTATCTCGATGTCGAAGGAACTCCGGTGCCGTGGTTGCAGCCGATCGATTCTTTGTCGGGCAACGGGCGGCACGCGATTGTGATTGCGCCGGAGTTGGTCCGAATCGAAATGCTGCGCATCGGCCACACCTATGAAATGGCCATCTCGAAGCACTCGCTTGTGAACGCCGGGGGCCGCGTTCGTCCCGTCATCGCCTCGACTTTGCTCTTTCGCGGCAATCAGGGAACGCTTGCCGTCGATCTCTGGAACCCGGAGAACAAGCGTCTGCGTGGTTCGATTGCGCCGGTCTTCTACACGCAGGCGGGCGAGGTCCGGCGCCATCCTGAACGCTTCGATGACGCAATTCGGAAGATCACCGGCGCGCTTGCTTGCCTTGGCTGCAAACATACGCACGTCGCGGCGGCGCCGCCGGCTGCAACTGGCGGTGTCTCATGAGACGCGCAATTGAGGTTGGTGTGCCGGATTGGAAACCGCTTGAATGCGTCCTCTCACCGGAGGATTGTGCGGACTTCATGTACATGGGCAGCGCCGGTGGGGTCGTGCTCTACAAGCACCGCGATACGCGACGGTACCTGAATATCGACGCGGCGACCGGCCGGTTCTACCAGTACGTCGATGGCGACTACGCCGAGATCAGCCTGGAACAGGCAATTGAGCACGTGTACGGATCAAAACAAATCTGAAGGAAGGGAGAAGATCATGGGCAAGAGCGTCAACAAAGTCATCTTACTGGGCCATGCCGGCAAAGACCCGGAGGTCCACATCCTGCGGAGTGGAACCCTGGTCAATCTCTCGCTCGCGACGAGCGAGGGTTACAAGGACAACCGGGGCGAGTGGCAAGAGCGCACCGAATGGCACAACCTGGTTGGCTACCAGCGGATCGGAGAGATCCTTCGCGACTATGTCAGGAAGGGTTCGAGGATCTTCGTTGAGGGCGAACTCCGTACACGCTCCTGGGAAGATCGGGAGTCAGGTCAGAGGAAGTATCGCACGGAAGTTGTTGTGCATGAGGTCAGCCTTCTGTCGCAAGGGCCTGGGACGAACGGCGCGAACGGACCGGAGCATCACGCCAGTGGGAACGGCTTCGTGCCGCAGGAGTTCAGCGCCGAACAGGAGATTGAGGCATCAGAGGTGCCCTACTAAAACTGGGCTTCGTCGCGTCCATGCTTCCGCCGGGAGCGCCTCATGGGGCGCTCTCGGCGTGTCTGGGCTCAACAGAAAGCCCACTGAGGTTTCGCACAGAAGGAGTTGAACTATGGCAACAGCAGCGAAATTCGCGGGAGCGGAGCGTGAGAGACTCTTCGCTCAACTCGAAGTGCCATTTGATCCGGCTCAGATCAAATGGCGGGTCATGCGCACATCAGATGATCGGAGATCTGGCGCAATCCTTCCATTCGCCGATCCGCGAGCGTACACAGACCGGCTCAACCAACTCTTCACGCCGGCGGGATGGACGCGCGAGTACACGATCTCCACCGTGCCGTCCTTGACTCGCGTGGACAGAGGCAAGGTGGTTGTCACCAGCAAGGTACTGGTTGCGACCGCCGTTACAATCACTCGGCTAGGCAGCCATACCGGCACCGGAGAAGAGTGGGCGGACAAGGAAAACGCGGTGACCGCGGCGGACGCGCAGGCCTTCAAGCGCGCCTGCAGTTGCTTCGGGCTTGGGCGGTATCTCTACCGCTTCGAGGAAACCTGGGTGCATTTGAACCAGCGGGGCGAACCCGTTGCGCTCCCGGGCTTGCCGGAGTGGGCGCTGCCACCGGGAGTGACCGTACAGCCGAGAAGCGGCCAAACCGTCGATGTGCGTGGCCCCGTCGATCACAAGCTCACAGCCGAGATCGAGAGTTTCCGCAGCACGTTGGGAGAGGACATCTACGCAGAGATTCTCCGGCGGGCTGGCCACAGCCGCGACGCGAGGACCATCCCGAATGCAGAACGGCAGAAGAATGTCGTGGAGTGGATGCAGGCAACTGCGCGCGGCTTTGAGCGGCTTCACGCGCTGGCGGAGGTGGCGGGCAACGCGCAGCTCACCGCGATCATGCGCAACCTGAACATCGCCTCAACCAGGCACCTGCCCAGTCTTTCCGCACTGAAGCAATTGGTTGCGGATCTCGAAGCCATATCCGACCAGCAAGTGGCGTAGCGGCCATCAACCCATTGGGAGGCCTTCCATGCACAACGTCAGAATGCTTCGACCGGAACCGAACCTCGTCAGCATTCCAGTTGAACGGGCCATCTACTGCGAGAACTGCGAGACGGTAACGAACTCAAACCGTGCACGCTGCGGCAAATGCGGTAGCGAGCGCGTTTTTCGATTGGCCGCCCTAATTGATGGACCGCCCAGTGGTCCGAGCTCAGGACCTGCCCTAGCCGGTTGCATCGCTCCGGCTCTGCAACTGGACGTGGTCAGGGCGGCGTAAGAGTGGACCATCGACAAACCCCAACAATCCGGGAGGCGGCCATGACCATTTTGGCTGACGATTTTCCGGCCATTTCGTCCTACAATGACGGTATTGTTTTGGAGACTTCCCCCATGACCACGGCATTGGAACAATACTGGGCAGAGCGCAAGCGAATCTGTGATGAGACTGTCGGCCAGTTGCAGCAGTCCTCCACGGATGTCGATGCCGAGCGCGCTTGGGACTATTTCTGCTCCTATCACATACCATTTCTACGTGAGTTTTTGAAGCGCAGCGTGAACGATCTGGGCGCGCCCTTGCGCCGATTGTGGGGGTGGCAATTCGGACTCATTCGGGAAGCCAGACGCGCGTTCTTGAGAAACGCCAAAGTCGAGCTATGGATACCCTTTGCGCACAGCCCTCTGAGCGTGGTTCGTGTTCCAGGCAGGACCGGCAAATACGATGCGGTCGAGTGGCCGGACGATGACGGAAAGCAATATGAGCTGGGCAAGCCCATCGTTGCTGTCCGCTGGCGTAGCGATGACTTTTTCATGATTCTTCCGTCGGGCGCGTATGTGACTTTCAACACGTTTACCTACACGAAGAACGGTGTCACTTGGAATATGCAGGATGCGCTGCCCAAAGCCTTTGTCCGACAGCTTGCCGGCTTTCAACCCAAGTTGCGATTTGCGGAAGAGAGTTTTGCGCTGCTTCGTGCAAGCTGGAACAAGAAAGACCAGTTGACGCGCGCCACCGCGAGTGAACGCCGGATCGAAAAGGCGGCCGAGTCATGGCGCCGGGTTTATATTCCGGAGCGCCAGAAGCTGGACATTCTGCGCAGGGCGGAACTGTTCGAGCGGAATGACGCGGCTGCCCCACGCGGTCTGCTGCTGACAGGGCCTCCGGGAACCGGCAAGACTCTTGTGGCCCGCACACTTCGAGAGATGATGGGCTGCGACTTCCAGATGCTCTCACTGGCTGACCTTAAGGACCAGAAGGTCGGGGCAAGCGGCAAGCGCGTCCGCGAGGTTTGGGACCGGGCAAGAAGGCATCATCCGGCGATCATCTTCATCGACGAGTGCGAAGGGATTCTTGGCCGCCGTGGCGCGGCCGAAACAGATGCGTTTTCGACCGACATCGTTCAGGCATTTCTGGCGGAGTGGGACGGCATCCGCGGCAACGCTCAGGTCTGGGTGATCGGAGCGACCAACCGCCGCGATATGCTCGACGACGCCATTCTCTCCAGGTTCGGCTGGGAGATTGAGCTGAAACTCCCCGGAGAGGAGGATCGGCGCCAGATACTTTCGCAAGAGGTTAAGGCTCTGGGCCTCTCGGTGGAGGCGCCCCAGGAAGCGGCGGCGCTGACACAAGGGATGAGCGGCCGTGATCTCAAGCAACTGGCGCAATCCGTTCGCGCAATTGGGTATCCCGCAGAACCTACACGGGAGCATTTTCTGGAAGCCATCGCCGCAGCGAGAAAGTCGCACAACACCAAGGTGGACGGTAAAGCCGGCTGGGAAACGCTGGTGCTCGACGACGCAATTCTCGACCGGTTGAAGTTGATCTGCGCACTGCTCAGCGACGCAGAAAAGTGGCAGGCGCAGGGCGTTTCGATTCCCAGAAGCCTCCTGTTGGCCGGTCCATCCGGCGTAGGAAAGACCCAGGTTGCCCGAACTCTGGCCAACGAAAGCGGACTGACCTTTCTTGCGGCCACTACGGCCGATGTGAAGGCCAACTACCTCGGACAGAGCGGCAACCGGGTGAAACTGCTCTTTGAACGCGCGCGGTCCAGTGCGCCGGCGATTCTGTTCCTGGACGAGTTGGACGTCATAGCGCCTGATCGTATGGCTGCGGGCGGGAGCGACCAATTGACCGGCGAGATCGTCGGCCAACTCCTTCAGGAGATGGACGGTATCAACGTCCGGGGCAGTCACGTCTTCCTTGTCGCCGCCAGCAACCACCTTGACCAGATAGATGAGGCGGTCCGGAGCAGGTTTCAGGAGAAGCTGGTCATCCCGTTGCCGGACCGGAATGCCCGCATTCGGCTGCTCATCAACCTGTTGACGGGAAAGAAGATAGGCTTCCCGTTGAATGAAGTCGCCGTCCTGCTGGCAGACCAGACCAAGGATCGGGAATTGAGCGGGCGCGACCTCGAAGGCTGGGTCCAAGCCGCAGAACAGAAGGCTCTTCTCCGGGCGTTGCGGGATGGTGGCCCGGAGAACTTCACCATCGGACTGGAGGACTTTGACGATCAGCTTCAGATGCAATGAGCCGGTTTGTACCCAATTCGTCATTGCTGCGGTGTTTGGATGTGACTGGCCGAGCATGCTTCTCCCGGTGTGGTGCAGGTGTGGCTCATTGGCGCAAATCTGGAGCCTGGAACCGCGTTCCGCAGCGTCTCCTTCAAGATGGCAACAACGGCGCTGTAACGCCCGTGCGGGAGGCGAATTTGAAACGAACCAAAGGCGAGCTTGACATTTACGTCAAGTACAACTATCTTGTATTGTATGGCGTGAGCGGCGACTATGGCATCCATCCCGGCTTTTGAACCAGACGGACTCTTGCCATCAGGCGACTATGAAGTGTCGTTCGATCAATTGCGCGAGTCGATCCTGGTACTCGGTCCTGGCGACCCCGCACACTATCCCAATTGGGATCACGCTTGGCGGTTGCATCTGGTTGACAACCTTGAAATCCTGACGCGCCAGTTGTGGCAGGTCGGCATCCGGGAGGTTTACGCAGACGGCTCCTTCGCTGAGGACAAAGATCACCCCAACGACATTGACGGTTATTTCGTTTGCAATCTCATTCAGCTCAGCAGCGGCGAATTGACGCGGCAGTTGAATTTGATCGATCCGTTCAAGGTGTGGACCTGGGATCCTGCGTCGAGGAAGCCTTATCGTGGATATCCGAAGAAGCAACTCCCCATGTGGCATCGGTATCGAATCGAGCTTTACCCGCATATTCCCGGCATGGGTATCGGTTGCGGAATCCTCGACCGATATGGCAATGAGTTGGAGTTTCCATCTGCATTTCGTCAATCGCGCCGTGACGGCAAGTCCAGAGGCATTGTGAAGATCAAATACGGGGGGCAGCCATGATTCGCAACGAGACGGAGTACCAGGAAGCGTCAGAGCGCCTAACTCAGGAACGGCAACGGCTTGCCGAGCACAAGGCGAGACTGAAGACTGCCGGTCTGGCGGAAGAAGAGATCAAGCGAGTCATCGACCCGTTCGAGTCCTTCCACCTTCAGCTCAAGGAAGAGGTGGAGAGCTACGAGAAGCTGAAGCGGGGAGAGTTTGGCGAGCTTGACAATCTTCGCGGGTTGGGTCACCTGTTGATCTCGATTCGCATCGCCCAGGGACTCTCGCAAAGAGACCTGGCCAAGAGGCTCAACGTGCATGAATCTCAGGTATCCCGAGATGAGCGGAACGAGTATTTTGGCATAACACTGGAGCGGGCGATTCGGCTGCTTGATGCGCTCAATGTGAAGTTGCACACCCAGGTTGAGATCGTGGCCGAACGGGAAGCGGCGGTTGCCTGAGAATCCACCGTTGACACAACTTCCCACGTCAAAGGACAACTCTGCGACAGTCAATGCGCGCCGATCCGCTCGACAAAAAGTCATCGGATTGGCGCGCAACTTTCGTGTTGAATGGATTGCCAATTGAATTTGCACGGAGCTTCAAGGGTTACTTCTTGGCAGCCCAACGTTTGATCTGTGCCTGACGAATGCGCTCCCGTGCCTCCGCACTCATCTTCCTGCGCTTCTTCTTCTTCTGAACATTCGGGATAACAACGGCTGCTGTCTTGGGCGGCCTGCCCGGCTTGCGCTTGATTGCAGTCGTTCCTGCGGAACTCAAAAGTGCCTTGGCTTGTTTGAGGCGAGCAATCTCGGCATCGATCTCGGAAAGAATGGACTTCAACATAGTGCGGTCAGCACATCCCCAAGCAGGATACGCGATAGACCGGATGGTTGGCGCCTATCCTTCCCATGCGGTGGCATCCGCCGCTTTACATTGTTGTCAGCTATTTCAGCCAAAATCTGGCAGAAAGGAGAATCGATGGCTCGAAATGTCGCTAAATTGAAGATGGGTTATTACCCGCTCCCGGAGCGTGAAGGCGCCAGGCTTCGCCAGCTTCTCACCTTCACAGGACCAGCATCGGTGATAGATCCTTGCGTGGGGCAAGGTGTGGCTCTCAACTTGATTACCCAAGGTGCGGATGTGCGCCGGTACGGTGTTGAACTTGATGCCGAGCGGGCACTAACAGCAAGCGCCAAGGGCATCGAGACAATCCAGGGCAATGCTTTTGACGCTGTTGCCAAGCCTGAGTCCTTCTCTCTGCTGTATCTCAATCCGCCCTACGATTCCGAGATCGGCTCAATTGGCAACAACCGCATGGAACGCTTGTTTCTCGAACACACTTTTCGCTGGTTGGTGATGGAGGGTGTGCTGGTGCTGGTCATTCCGTTCGAGCGCCTGCACGAGTGCGCTGGGATATTGAGTTCGCACTTCACCCGGTTGAACCTCTTTCGCATGACAGACGAAGAATCTGTCCGCTTCCGGCAGATTGCCGTGCTTGGTGTTCGCCGCAATGTGCGGGGAGTGGCTGTCGAGGAGGCCAGACGGCAGCTTCAGCGCATCAGCCCTTATGGCAGCATCCAGACGCTGCCGGCGTTGGCGCCGGGAGTGTGCGAACCCTATCCCGTACCCCCGACAGGCGAGGCTGGATTGAGTTACCGCGGGTTACCGTATGACCTGCTGGAGGATCTGTTGCCGCTGTCGGGCGCATGGCGGCAGACGTTGCCGTTCTTAATGCCGCGCGAGGACGTAGCCACCGGACGGCCAATCACGCCGCTGCATGGAGGCCACGTCGGGCTCTTGTGTACGGCGGGCCTGCTAAATGGCGTCTTCGGGCAGGGCTATGACCGGCACATTGCGCGATGGAGATCGGTCAAGCACGTGACGACTTTCGTCGAGGAGGACGGCGATACGCAGATCATCCATCACCGCGAACGGTGGGCGAACGAACTGCGATTGGTCTATGCCGATGGAAGGACCCTGAAGCTGACCGAGACACCGGCGAATCAGGAAGGAGAGAACGATGCAGAATGCGCACCTGAGGCTCGGGTTGCTTGAGTATCACCGCATGACCGAGAAGACGTCAACCAGAATAAGGTTGCGGGTTGACCGCTATGTGGGAGAGGACGAACAGGCGCACCTCATCAGCGTTTTCGGCAACGACTCCGACGTAGGCGCGATCACGGCGGCGGTTCACGAAAGGGCCGCATTCACGCTGACTTTCCCGGACGGTGAAGTGAAGCAGGTCTCTCTCGGCGAGCACGCCTCCTGCTACAAAGGAGCCGTGAGCCTGGCCGACCGGAAGCATCCCGTGCGCCACTTGGTGGCGGTTTCGGAGGAGCTGTACACAAACGGGGGTGTAGGACGGACGATATTGCTTCAATACCAGCGGGATCTAGCTTGGGCGACACTGGTGAGCTTTCTCGGACTTCCGGCCGAACCGTCGTGGGCCGAGCACGTTCTCGGCGTCATAGAGGCTGAAGAACGCATTAAGCCGCTCGACGGCATTGGTTGCCGGCCGGTGCTGCTCTCGGCCACAACCGAGGAAGTGCTCGGGTGGATCGGAGATGGCCTGCGCCGTGAGGCTCTTAGCTTTCCAAAGAAAAATGGCCCCATCTTCTGGCCAAGCCGCTCATGGCAACAGGTCTTGAGCGCCGAGTCGATTGCCGCTTGACAGTTCGCCGTTCTATAGCAAATCCAACCTGAAAGTCCCGTCAAACAAGATTCCGCGAGGTCTCTCGATGGATACTACCTTTTCGTATTTGCGCACACATGCCCTTGAGTTGGGATCACGGATTCTCGAAACCTATCCCCCACTTCAGGGCACGAAAGACCCTGTCGCGCCACGCATTGCAACGCTTCTACGAAAGGCGCTCCCCGCCCAAGCGCTTGCTATCACGGGCACCGCGAAGTACCTGCGCAAAGCCAAGTCGGCGCGAATCGTTGCCGAGTGCGGAGCTGGCAAAACCTACATGGCGCTGGGCGCGATTCATGTACTGGCGGAGGGACGGCCCAGCACTACGCTGGTGATGTGCCCTTCGCATATCACGCACAAATGGGCGCGGGAAGCTCTGCTGACTGTGCCGCGCGCCAGGACCTTTCTGATCGAGGACATGCGCAACGGCGGCGATCCCAAGAAGCCGCACGGGATCTGCGAAGTCAAACTGCGCAAGGGCAGGATCGTGTATGAGGGAATGCGCCTGTCGTTAGCGGAGTTGCGGCATATGGGCCGCAAGGAGTGGCGCAGGCGTTGTTCCGGGCCAGCCTTCTTTATTACCGGCAAGGACAAGGGAAAGCTGGGCTACTACTGGGAGCACGCTTACATCAAGGCAAAATCCGGGCCGAACTTCGGGGGCGTCATCAATCCCGACACCGGCCAAGCGATCATGGACTCGGAGAGGCAGAAGCTCACCCATCTCGACTTCGTCGACAAGATCAAGCTCTTTGAATCCCTGACCTTGCCGCATGGCGGCACGACGCGCTTCTCCGCACTCTGGCAGGCGGATCGCACTCGCATTCAGCGCATGGCGCCGATTGAGTTTATTGGCCGGTATATGGGCGGGTGGTTCGACTTCGCCGTCGCGGACGAACTCCACCAGTTGGCCGGCGACACGGCGCAGGGCAATGGTCTAGGTGTGCTGGGACGCGCGGCCAAGCGACTGATCGCTCTCACCGGCACTTTAATGGGCGGCTATGCGGACGACCTGTTCAACATCTTTTACCGCATGGAGCCGCGCACGATGGCCGGCGAGGGCTTTGCGTATGGCGGGCAGGGCCGGCGCGACTTTCAGCAGCAGTATGGAGTGCTGGAAACCATCGAGAGGGTGCGGGATACGGACAACGCCTGCTCACGGGCGACCAAAAAGACGATCCAGGTTCTGAAGAAGCCGGGGGCGTCGCCGCTCCTGTTCGGCAAGTTCCTGATGAACACGACGGCGTTTCTTTCGCTCGAAGACATTGCGGACAACCTGCCACGATACGACGAGAGCGTGCTTTCTGTCGAGATGGACAAGGAACACGCCAAGGCCTACGAAGAACTCGAAGAGGATATCAGGGCCGCGATGCGGGCGCATCGGGGCAACAAGAGCCTGATGAGCATACTGCTCAACACGCTTCTGCTCTATCCCGATCACCCTTACGGCTTTGAGGACATCTGGGCGCGGGCCTTTAACCCGGAGACCAAAGAGTACGTGCGGTTTCTGGTGACGACGCCTCAGAATCTCAAGCAGGATCGTCTCTACGCGAAGGAACGCGCCATCATCGCCGACATTCAGGAGGAACTGAGGCAGGGGCGGCGCTGCCAGGTGTATGCGACCTATACGGGCGAGAAGGATGTCACGCTGCGGCTGGAGACTGTCCTGCGGCAGGCTGGATTCCGGGTTGCAGTTCTCCGCTCTTCCGTTGCTACGGACAAACGGGAGGAGTGGTACGAGCGGCAACTGAAGGCTGGAGTCGAAGTCGTGATCTGCCATCCGAAGCTGGTGGAGACGGGCCTCGACCTGTTGGCCTTTCCGACGCTGTATTTCTACGAGACTGGTTACTCGCTGCATACGCTGCGTCAGGCCAGCCGCCGTTCATGGCGCATCGGTCAGCGGCACGCGGTGCGCGTCAAGTTCGTCACCTACACGGCCACGATGCAGGAGACCTGCCTCCGACTGATGGGCAAGAAGATGCTCGTCGCACTGATGATGGAGGGCAAGTTCTCAGGCGAGGGGTTGCAATCGCTCGACACCGACGAGGACCTGATGAGCGCCATGGCGCGCGAATTGGTCGAAAAGGCCGGAGTCGGGGCAACGGCAGACCAAATGTGGCGTGAATTGGAGAGAGAACGGGAGCGGGTGTTGCCGCAGCCTCCAGCCCTGAAGGTTGAGGAAGATGACAGTCCTGTCTTCGACCTGTCTGCCACCGAACCCATCAGTCAATCAGCTGAACGGGCCGGCATTCACCTTGTTGAACCTCCTGCGGGCGTGAGGGTCCGGAAAAAGTCCTCGCCGTGGCCAACGGGCTCAGAGCCTGCTGTGCAGCTCAGCCTCTTCGGCTGAGGATGCGCGCTGCATCTCTATTGCCCATATACCACGATCCTTGAATCCCTTGAGGAGAACTGCATGACAGACAAAGATAGCCGCTCCGAGACGTTTGTTGAATGGGTGCTGGCATTGCTTGAAGAGAGATTTCCCTGGCTGGGCAAGAACAACGACGAACAGGTCAACGGGGCGGACACGGTTGATGAACTGGCTGACTTACATCGAAGCCTGATCGACCAGCGTAATGCGATTGATCGTAACGAACAGCGCACGGATCAGTAATCCGCCGGGGGCCGCAGTTGCTATCGAGAGAAACTGGTCGAACTCTTGCTCATGGCTCTTCCCAATGACTGCGAACGGTGGTAGCGTAGCCAATGGGAGAATCGTTCCAGCGATGCCGGCGCCAGCCGGTTCGCAATCAAAAGCAAGGAAGAGGGTCGGCGAGAGCTGGCCCTTTTCTTTGGTGGAGACAATCCATGCCGAAAGGGCCGTTTCTTCCTTCGGAGTTCGTACCAACCAAGTTTTCGACAGCACAGGACAAGGCTGATTTTGGCAATATGTTCCTGTACTTCATCGAATCTGAATGGACGCGAACAGTCTTTGCCAAGAGCTTCTATAACCGCCTCTCGATGTGTTTCGGGCATATCGCGCACTACGACGCTGCGGGTTTCTATGAAACGTGGTTCACGGCGGACGCCGACCAGCTGCGCTTTCTGCGCCATACGCTAGATTGGCCTTGCTGGGGTGACCCAGAGTACACATTTTGCGATGTCGAACGCGCCATCCAGCAAGAGATTCGCAAGCGCAACTATCTCGCTCGTCATGAGCTGCGAGCCGCCGAGGCCGCGCGCTCGTCTGAGATGGAGACACTCAAAAGGCTTGAAGCAAAGTATCGAACGGTTATCGACCATCAGCCAGATGCGGAATCGGAACCGTCGGTCCCATCAGTAGCCACAGAAGAAGCGGCAAGGACGAGGATGCCCGTGCAAGCCAGCCTGTTCTAGCCACGACATTGGTTCCCTTCAAATCCTCGACAAGGAGAAGAAACTCGAATGGCCAGTCTCAAAGCAGAAGTTCTGTTGCGTGAGTTCAATTACAACGGCGTTCGCATTCCCGATCCGGCGCCGCAGATGAGCGTCGAGCAGGTTCGCGACCTGCTCACGCCTACCTACCCGGAGATCGCAACCGCAACCCTCACCGGCCCGGAAGACACCGGAACCACGCTGCGCTACACCTTCAGTCGCGCCATCGGATCGAAGGGGTGAGCCGTGCCCGCATCCGCGATGTCGCAAGAAGAGCTGGCGGACCTATTCCTCTTGAAGGCCGCGGAACCGCCTCCGGAAGCCAATCTCAACCTGGCGAGGCACCTCCAATGCAGAGAGTCTTGCGCACTCGCACAAGCCGTTTCAGAGGCCATCAGACAGTATGTGACAACGGGCAGCCATCGGCTCCCGACGCCACCGGAGCTGCTTCCGCCTCTGGGATAGCAACTCTGGCGCCAGCCTTCGGCCAGGCGTTGCCGTCGCTCGCCGATGTTCGTGCTGAGTATAGCCACGAGGTCAATGCCGAGTTGGTCTATGAACTCTGCGCTGCTCTGGTGCGCGAGGGGCTTGGCACCGAGGAGACCTGGAAGAAATCCGGCGGCAACGCGCTTGCATTTGCCCAGCACGCCATGATGCACGGCATTGGCGCGGAGCGTGGCGATCTGCTGCAGCGCAATGTCGAGTATCACCTTGAAGTCAGCGATCAACTCGGCCGCGCAGGGAGCGATGCCGAGCTTGAAAGCGGACAACTGGTTGTAACCATCGAGTGCGGCGGGACAGGCTTCCTGAAACTCGGGCTGGCACTCGATGCGCTGGAAGCGGAGGCGGAGGGGCTGGGCGCCGCGTTTTACTGGTCACTGACCTTGGCACTCTATCGCGTGATGAGGATTTACAACCACGACGATGCGCTCATGTACGAAGAACGTATGCGCGATTATGCCGCAGAGGATGAAGAAGAGAACCGCGGCCAGTATGAGTTTCCCGAGGTCGAAAAGGCATTGCCGGAGTGCATCCAGAAAACCCTGAAGCGCGAATACCCTGATTGGAAGATGCGCGACCGCGATATCCTGTGCAGGTTTCGCAACGGCAAATTCAGTTCGTGGTTCGAGAGATTGCGGCGCATCCAGCGACTTTCCAGGCTTCCCCTCAAGCAGTCGCGGGAGTACATCGAGCAAGGCTACTACGACGAGCCTCCCTTGCCGTCCCTGCTTGTCACCTTCAAGGAGCACGACGCCATCAGTGCCTGCTTCGACGAAGAGGGCCAATACATGATGGAGGGCACGGCCGAGCCGACCGTGTGCGTCGTCTTTTCACCGCGTAAGCCGGATGAGGTCCGGCACGCGATGCGAGTAGTGGATCGCTTCGTTGCGCTTAACTACGAACTCTTCCAATTGGTCGAAGAGATTCAGGAATGGGAGAAACACCATGCAGGTGCATCTGTCGATCGGGGAGAACCATCGCTTCGAGCTGCATGAGGCGCTGCTGGTCTACCGCGACCGGCAGAGCAGCTTCATTACTCGCCACGATGTGACCGCCCGCAAGGACGCGCCACCCACTCTCGGTCCGGCGCAACCGCTCACTGTGGCATTCATCGAGTCATTGGTGCGCTCTCTCAGCGGCGGCATCGAAGCCGAGTTCTTGCCGGCGAACATTCTTGCCAAGGCGGACCGCATGATCGTCTGGTGGACTCCGGCAAAGCGCCGTCAGATGTTCTATGAGAACTCCGAAGGCAAGGCCGCAGAGTTGAACGGGCGGATCTTTCCGCAACCTCCTCTGGTCTGGCGGGTCTCGAATGGAGAACTCAACATCCGTGCGCTTACCGAGAGCAAGCGGCCGGAGGGTTCAACGAAACTTGCCGTCGCGCCATTCTGGAATCTCTCGGACGATGGGCGCGTTTGCACCGGCACCATGCGGCGCCCGGACAGTGCATCTGTGGCCGCCATCCCGGCCTGGGAGCGCGGCTTCTACGAAAGCGCCTTCACGCACGCCAATGTTGGCCGCCTGACGCGCCATGAGGGCGGTTTTGATGGGCTGTGGACGGGGCTGGCCGGTAAACGCAGTCGCTTTCCGCTCGAAACACTGATTATCCTGCCTCAGACGCTCACACATTTCGTGCGCGGAGAGAGAGGCTGATATGCGCATTGAGCACACGCTTCCAAGCGATCTGCTGGGTCAGAGGGCGATGCGCGTCCTGGTAGTCGGAGCGGGCGGAACAGGCAGCGCCATCGTCATGGGCCTTCCGTATCTCGACCAGGCAATGAGGGTCTGGGGGCGTTCATCCGGGCTCGAAGTGGTCATGATGGACGCCGACACGGTCTCCGAGACGAACTGCGTGCGCCAGCCATTTTCAGTCTCCGACGTCGGTCAGAACAAGGCGACGGTGCTGATCAATCGCATCAACCTGTTCTGGGGTACGCGGTGGCGGGCAGAGCCGTCATACTTCGATGAACGGACGCTCGATCAGACCAACGACACCTCCCTCGATCTTCTGATCGGCTGCGTGGACACGCGCGCGGCGCGAAGCGTAATCGCGCGGGCGTTGACGAAGGCAAGATGCCGCGCAGCTTACTGGCTCGATCTTGGCAACAATGCCGCCAGTGGGCAGTTCATTCTCGGCCAGCCACTGAATGCCCGCAACCGCAGGAAGGCCGGCAGGTTGCGCACCGTCAGTGAGTTGTATCCAGAGATCATCGACGCCGAGGCTGGCGAAGACCCGCTGCCGAGTTGTTCCGCCGTCGAGGCTCTTGACCGCCAGGAGCCGTTCATCAACCAGACTTTGGCGTCGAGCGCGCTAGCAATGCTGGCGCGGCTATTCCGTTATGGAAAGCTCACGCACCACGGCGGCTTCTTCAATGCGCAGACAGGCCAGATGAGCGCTTTGCCAGTCGATCCACATCTATGATTCCGGCATTATGAAGTGGCCCACTTCGGCCGTTTGTTCTGGCCCACCCCTTGGACAGAGCGAACTGCCTAGTCTGGACAAAGCATGAGCTTAGGTCTGGAGGCGGGAGTTGGACTGGAGAGCCAAGGTGGAGCTATACGAGCAGATTCGCCGGGAGTATGAGTTTGGGGCGGGTACGATTGCCGGAGTGGCAGGAAGCTGGGCGTGCATCGGCGCATGGTTCGGGATGCGGTGCGCAGCGCAACGCCGGCGCGGCGGAAGAAGACCGAGCGGCCGCATGTGAAAATTGCACCGGCCGCGGCGTTTATCGACGCCGTTCTGGAAGCGGACCGCAAGGCGCCGCGCAAGCAGCGCCACACGGCCAAGCGGATCTGGGAGCGGATTCGCTGTGAGGTGGCTGGATGCACGGCCGCCGAGCGCACGGTGCGCCACTACGTGGAGTTGCGCAAGCAGGAGTTGGGCTTCGGTCGCCGCGAGACCTTCGTTCCGCAGAGTTACGAGTGGGGTATTGAAGCTCAGGTGGATTGGTACGAAGCGTACGCCGATCTGGACGGGGAACGAGTCAAGTTGCAGGTGTTCTCGATGCGTTCGATGGCCAGCGGCGCGGCCTATCACCGGGCGTATCTGCGAGCCACGCAGCAGGCGTTTCTGGAAGCCCACGAGTTGGCATTCCACTACTTTGGCGGAGTTTTCCGCCGGCTGCGCTATGACAACCTGTCGAGTGCGGTGAAGAAGATTCTGCGCGGTCATGAGCGGGAGCTGACGGCCCGTTTCATCGCTTTCCGTTCGCACTGGCAGTATGAAGCCAGCTTCTGCACTCCCGGCGAGGGCCATGAGAAGGGCGGCGTGGAAGGCGAGGTGGGCTACTTCCGCCGCAACCACTGGGTTCCGGTTCCGGCGGCCAGCGATCTTGCCGTGTTGAACGCGAAGCTGCTGGCCGGCTGCCGTCACGATGAGAGTCGCATCCTGGCGGGCCGCACAGAGAATGTCGGCACGCTGTTGCTCACCGAGAAGGAGCATCTGTTGCCGCTTCCAGCCGAAGACTTCGAGTTAGCCGAGGTGAGCTTTCCGCGCATCGATCAGGCAGGCTGCGCCAAGGTGCGCACCAACTTCTACTCCGTGCCTCTGAAGCCGGGCTCGATGGTGGAGGCGCGCGTCTATTCCAGCGTGGTTGAGTTCCGGCAGGACGGCGCACGAGTCGCGCAGCATGAGCGCAGCTATGATCGCTCGCGGCACATACTCGATCTGGAACACTATCTCGATGTGCTGGAACGCAAGCCGGGTGCGTTGCGCGGATCCAAGCCGCTGGCCGAGTGGCGGGCGCAGGGGCGATGGCCGGCAAGCTACGACCGGCTCTGGGAGTTGATGACCGGGCGGCAGGGGCGCCAGGCCGGAGCGCGGTCGATGGTGGCGGTAATCCGCATGGGCTGCGAGTTTGGCCACGCCAAGCTGGAGGCCAGTGTCGTCGAGGCGCTGGAACTGGGCTGCACGGATGTGGCCGCGATCCGCCACTTGTTGATGACCGATCAGTTGCAGCACGCCGCTCAGCAGACCGTTGAGATCGGCGTGCTTGCCGCATACGAACGCCCGTTGCCGACGATGATCGAGTACAACCAGTTGCTCTCCGCCGGGATGATCGAGGTGCAGGCATGAGCATGGAAGCGGCAAGCATCGCCCAGCACTGCAAGTCGCTGCGTCTGCCTTCCATCGGAACGCAGTTCACGTCTCTGGCCGAGGAAGCCCGCCAGCAGAACCACTCGCATCTCCGCTACCTGGAAGCTCTGCTCCAGGCCGAGGTCGAAGACCGCGAACGGCGCTCGGTAGAACTGCGCCTCAAGGATGCGCATCTGCCGCGCATGAAGACCCTGGAGGAGTTCGACTTTGCGCAGTCGCCGCACATCCCGGCCGCGCGCATCCGCGCCCTGGCCGAAGGCGGCTATCTGGAACGCGCTGAACCAGTGCTTCTGGTCGGCGAACCCGGCACCGGAAAGACCCATCTGGCAACGGGTCTGGCCATCGCTGCCTGCCGCCAGCGGAAGCGTGTCCGCTTCACCACCGCAGCCGCGCTGGTCAACCAGCTGGTCGAAGCACAGCGCGACCAGAGCCTCACTCGCATGCTCAAGCGGTGGGCCGGCGTTGAACGGATCGTGATCGATGAGCTGGGTTATGTCCCGCTGGCCGAAGTGGCAGCCGAGCTGCTCTTCCAGGTCATCGCCGATCGTGCTGAGAAGGCCGCCGTGATCGTGACCACCAATCTGCCGTTCTCCGAGTGGCCGCAAGTCTTCACCAATGCCCGGCTCTGCAAGGCTGTTCTCGACCGCCTCACCGACCAGGCACACATCATCGAGACCGGAGCAGAGTCATATCGCTTCCGCAGAACGCTGGGAAAGAAGCGAAAAGTGTAGTCCCTGGAGGCGCGCCGTTCGGTTCTGCTTCCGCTACGCCCTTCGGGCTATGCTCCAGCAGAACCGAACACTACCCTCCTAAACACAACATTCCAGGGGGTGGGCCAGATTAAACGGCCGAAGTGGCCAAAACAACTTGCCAAAAGCACTCTATGGTCGAAAGCGAGGAGACGCGCTCGGCGACCGTGATCCAAACATCAAAAACCATCCGGAGAGAAATCCATGTTCAAAGAACTTGTTCCAGTCCTGCGGGACCGCGCGGTTTTGCTGACGGTCACGCTCGTCGATGCAGATCAGATTCGGGTGAACATTGTGCCGAAGAAGCTCAAAGACGGCGACAATGACGCTCTCACCACCCCACTCAGCGTGACCGGCACAGCCGAGGACCTCGATGCCGAGTTGTCCCCGACCATCGTCGGCTTTGTAGGGTCCCATCTTCAGATGAAGAACACCCTGGAGAAGGCGAAGGCCGAAATGGATGCGGCTTCCAAGGCTGCCCAGGCCGAGGCTCGTGCGAAATCGAAGGCGCCGGGAAAGAGGGAGCCGCCAAAGACGGAATCCACACAACCTACCGCAACCGCCAAACCGGCAGAGCTTGCGAAGCCGGCGCCGCCGAAGACCGCAAGCCTCTTCGATTTGCCGAAGCCGGCGGCCACACCCACCGCTGCGCCTGACGAATTGGAGGAGGACGATGAGCCCTTCGTAGCAGTTGAAGACGAAGAGCCCGTGGAAGCGGCTGAAGAACTGGATGACGCGGCCTAAAGTCCGCAACATTCCCCATCGCACCGACTAAGGACTGCTTCATGATGGCCAACGAACCTCCCGAGGCTTGGAAGTTGGTCTGCCGCTCGGTTCGATGTGCGCTTTGGTCTGCAGTCAACAATCCAGCACCAAGTCCTCCGCAGATCGCTGGACACTCGCCGACTTGAGTGGTAAACAACATCCGCTCGCGATTTTGCGTTACTGATGCTTTGTCGGTGAGTGCGCCGACGATTGCCCGCGCGATACCACACGCAACAAAGCCAGCCTAATTCCTGTCAACAAGCGTCGTTCAGCCGGCGGCGCCTGACGGCGAACGCCACATCGGCGATAAGAGCGTCCACTGCACTCTTCGGTTCGATCGGGAGCTCCAGAATATGGACATCCTTGCGTTGACCCACTTGGATCACCACAGTCGCCGCGAGTTCCAGGGCAGCAAGACTACTTTGTCCAGTCAGCCATTTTTGCACGGTGGCAATCACCTGTTCGGGTGATGCTCCTGTTTTGAGATAGTGCTCAATCCAGTGATCGACCCAGCGTTTCCGCGGATCTGCGAGCATCTCGTCCAGTGACGCTTTGATTCGATCTTCATCGAGATACAGCCTGGAGTTTCCGCGCTCTACGCGATCGTCGAAAAGCCTGCGACGTAAGTCGAACCACCCTCGATCGTTGCACAACTCCCAAAAGATGTAGATCGTGAACTCAGGCAGATAGGTTAGATATGGCACTAGTACTTCCAGTTGAGTCGGGCGTGTAACTCCTTTCCTCCCTTTCCAACGAATGCCATAACGCATGTGAATGTGTTCAAACATCGCCTTCGGGTCCGGGCAGGTCTCTATCACCTGTTCGACATCGCGCACCAGACGAGGTGTCCCAACATACAAAGCGGTCTGGACGAATTCATCGCAAAAGTGCAAGTGATTCCAATGCTTAACGAGCAATGTCTCGGCCTGAGAGGCTGGGAGATTCATGATCAACCGGTAGACCTGCTCATCCGTGCTGAAGGATGCATCCCAGGTCCGGTCAACGGAGGTGCTTCGAAAGGCGAGTTCCTCTTCCAATGCTTGTACCAATTCATCCGACCAAACATAATCAGCGAACTGCCACCAGTATTCTCGATCGCGAGCACTGCTCTTCAATTTGAGGAGAAGCGCAGGAATCGCTTCCCGGTCTCCGCGCTCCAGACGCTGCCACAAAACCGAATCGACAAGCGTGTCCGAGGCGTCGACAGAGCGCAGAATACCGAGGTCCTCAGCGGTCCTTGTAGACGCCCAGAAGCGAAACGCCTGTCGCCGTATATGCTTATCGGTTTCCAAATTCTGCCAGAGCGCCAGGAGTCTGTCTCGGGACTCCCGGGACATATTTCTCCCACTCTCATCTTGGTCCCGCTTCCAGTCGTCCGTCGCTGAAATCGAAAATGGGGAGAATCCCCCGGTCCCTTCCAAGCGCCTATCCGTATCCGCAAGCTCACGGACCACAAATTCGACTGCGTCAGGATGGTCTAGCCCATTCAGCATATAGGTGATCGGCCAACGGAGCTCGTCCTTCGTTTTGGCGCGGTTGATAAAGTAACCGATAGCCGAAACCGGAACATCTTTGCGAAATGCCCACTTGAGATGATAGGCTGCCAGATCATCTCGTGGTGAAGGCTTGGTGCCATCCCGTTCGGTTGGCAGGGCCGCCCACGCGTCGCATACTGGACCAAGGAAGCGCTGCGGATCGCTGCCGCAGCACTGGGCGGCGGCCCACAGGTAATCCGCGAGATGAGCGTCTTTCCCCGCGTCAAGATTCCAGGACACCTCGATCGACTCCGCCAATTGTGGATCCGCGAAGTATCCGGCCAGCCGCAACGCTCCCACTCGAAGACCATTTTCGAGATATTCCTCCTTGAGCTGTTGCCCGATGGCAGTTCGATACCGGGAACCAAAGCGCACCTTTGCGTGCTCGACCTGTCTATCCTGCCACGGTGCTCCCGTTCCCGGTTCTACAGAAAGGCAGAGTAGGATGCCACCTGAGATCTCCCCATTTCTAAAGAGGGCCTCCCATGCCGTCCAGCCTTGTTCCTTAAATCTCCGTACAATCTCTACGACCTTGCTTGATTCCGTGCGGGACAGCGCAGCCAGAACCTCCCAGCGCAGGTTCGTATTCTGCGGTTTCTGGGTGTTTTCGTCTACAAGCCAAAGATCGATCGCGGCAAGGATTGCGCGATGGATCTCGATGGTTGGCTCACGAAACAGACGCAAGGCATGAAAGAGAGCCAGAGGATTCAATTCCTGGACCCGGTCCACAGTCACAAGCGGGACATTGTCGTCCAGGAGGGCTGCGCCAATCACCTCAGCGAAATATGGTTCTGCAAGCAGCTCGTTGCTTAGACTATCGTCCCTAATCATGACGGCGATGGAATCCGCAAAAAGAGCATCGCGGACCCGATCATGCCGAAAGCTTAGAAACTCATGGCTCGGAGTACCAGAGAGTCGAATGACGTCACCATGACGAACGAGGTGGCGCAGCATCGTTGTAGTACTGCTCTGCGAAGGAAACCGGCCCAGGACATCCTGCCACGATGGATTGAGCTCCCGATGCTGAAGCATCGTTCCTGCAAGCAAACGAAGAGTACAGCGATATTCACCGGCGGTGTATTCGCTGCGCTCGAAAGCCAAATGTCTTACACTCGCGTCAATAAACCGCTCGATGACGGACTCAGGCTGCGGACGGAATCCCGGCTCATGATCGTGGAGCGCGATCAGAAGGGGATCGTTGCCAAGAGTCTCGGAGATGGCTTCGGCCTCAAGGCTACTTAGAAAGGCCCCTTTCGACTCGGCGCGGCGCAAGACAGCTTCTCCTCCCTCGCGTATCGTGAAGGGGGCGCCAATTACAGCCAGGCTTTGCACCAGCTTCAGATTAGCGTCGCTGAGGGATGCAACAACTTGAGGCCATACTGGGCAAAGCAGTCGCCAACATCCCCTCCTGGAAGCTCGACTTGGCGATTTGGTGGCAGGGTCCGTCGGGCCGATAGAACTCCACTTGGCAAGTTTTTCGGCTAAGAATTGCGCTTCGCCTGATTTATTGATGTCTTCGACCACAAGCATCAACGGACGATCGCTTGAGCAATAGGCGAGCGCATCCGAAGCCGCCCCTTCGGTGAGCGCCGGGTAAAGTTGCCGGAGTGTCGATTCAATCGCCTGCTCGATCGTGAGGGATGAAGAGATGACTTGGTGAGTCAGGATCAGTCCGAAACCACCAGCAGCAATGTGTTGATCCAGCCGCTTGTAGCAAGCCACGCTCTTTCCTAATCCAGATTCTGCGACAACAAAAGCAACGTCCTGTTCTCGAACTGCCTCGGCGATTTCTGCGTCAAGGTTCGTTGATACCCAGGCGGCTTTATCATTCGAAGGGAGATGAATCTTCAAGCTTTCTCGCGAAAGTTCCCGCAATAGCTCCTGAGATAGACGCTCCTGTTCAATACCCAAGTGTTTACGTCGCAACCATTGTCCCGTTGCCGTATTGTCAAGGAAATGCGCCAATCGTGAGGCCGACCAGATATCGACATCGAACCCTAGAGATTGTCCTGCGGCATGCGTATCGCGAACGAGATCTTCCGGCGGTTCCTGATTGCTCGTAAGCACGAGCGTGGCGCGGATCTCCGGATCGCGGTCCTTTTCAACTGCGACAATCTCCGCGGTCTTGATTAAGTCGCCCGCCGGCATCGTGGGATTCTTGCCTTTTCGCGGCTTGACTGCAGCCGGATCATGGAGCCACTTTTTTCGCAGTCGATTGCGATTGAATGTCGTGTGGTGCACCGCAATCATGTGTCGCGGATTCGCGCCGGCTATAAAGCCTATTCCATCCACGGGTGCCTTCACTGTTTTCCCTTCGGAATTGACGCCTGGATGAACCAAAGCAGCGTATTCAGCCTGTGCTTCGCGAAGGATGGCAGTTGCGAGCAGCTCAAAGGCAGCATCGGACGTTTTGGACAGTTCCTGGATCATAGTCACTATCTTCTGTCCTCGTACTTTCAGTTTAATGTTTCGCCCTGCCCGCTGGTTTCGGTTGGAGATACTTCAAATAGCTGGTTGATGATTTCGCCTGCTACCTCAATGAGACTTAAGGCGCCGTTGAATAAATTCTGGCTTCCATGCGCGTACTCATTGCGAAGCGCCGGCAACGTCTCGATAAGTACTCTGACATAATCCCAATTCAAATCTTCTTCCGTAACCTCTATCTCCGATTCGTCCCACGAGACACTCTCAAGGCCGCGCTCAGATGCTTCCCGTGTTTTCTGCATTTCCACCCTATGCCTACTGTTGATCTGGCCACGGTTCCTCCACCGGGAGAATCCTTCGTTCCTGATGAAGTGATGGTCGGCCGCATAGCTGAGCAGGCGGCGCAGCCCAGGCCTCTTCGAGCCTAGCTTCCCAGAAGCAATCTCATCCGTCAATCTCTCTCGCAACGCCAACTCAAGACAGGAATAGGCATGATGCTCAGAAACGGTAAAGAACCGATAGACAAACCACGCATATAAATAGATATTCTTGACCGTCTCGAACTGAATTGCGATTCCCTCTGGAACTCCGTCATGCAAGATGTATGCGCTTATCGCTTCGTAATGATCGGCAAGGCCCATTGGGGAGACAGCTCCACCCGTTAGGTCGACCTTCATGAACAGAGTGTTTCGCGGATCTGGCGCGAACACGTGCACGAGCGGTTTCAGGCGATCTGGATCAAACTCCTGTTCAATCATCAAACAGTCCTCTGAGTGGCTGTTCATGGAAGTAACTTGCTGAAAGCACTCTTACTGGAAAGAATACCTCGTTTCAGTCTGAGGCCGGTAGCAATTATTCCAGTCGCAACGACTGTCAATGAAAGTCAGCCACAGACTTACCATGGGTTCAGTTGCTTGGGCTTTCGAACAAGTTCAACGACGGCCATTTCAAGCCGGAGTCTAGATGAGGGTGCCGGGGTTCTCTTGGTGGTTTCCCGTGTTCCAGTCGCCAGACATCAATGCGTCCTAGAAGGGAAAAGGCGTTCCAGGACCCCAGTCCTCCTGCGGTGACGATTTCCATCAGCTTCCGGCGCAGTTCCATCGCTGATTTTGGCTCCAGAGTGTACGAATTGCTATCTGGATGAGTCGGTCGCTTGATGAGGCACAGATCTTGAAATGCTTCCTCAAGAACGAAATAAGGCCACCGGTGGGAACGGTCCACAATCGCAAGGTTCATGGTGGAGAGCAGCGCGTCGAGGGAGTCCATCGCAACGATGGACTTGATCAACATAAAATCCCGCTCCGGCGTTCCAGAGACATTCACGAGCCCTAGAATACGGGATTTGAGCGCGTTGTCCTCCTGCACCAATGTCGCGAGCCGGTTCGCCGCCAACTCGAAGAGGTAGTGCTCATGGGGCGGCAGTGTATTGGGTCCGTTCTGTGCGGATTGAATAAAGGCAAAGAGCGCTTCCGCCGCATCCTTGTCCCCGATGTTGCTGATCGCCTCGATCCACTCGCTGCCGACAGTGCTGAAATTCGGACTGGCGGGGCCGGAAATCTCGGTCAGGAGAGCCAGGGCGCCAGGAGCCCGGCTGTAACCTAGGGCAGTGATCACACCTCGAAGAACATGCCCATAGAGCCGCCCTCCGGCAAGCACCTCCCGCACCGTGGTCACTCCTTGTTCCGGATCGTCCGTGAAGGGCATCAGGCAAAGTATCGATGTGACACGAGACATGCTCTGGTCATCCTGGTAGAAGCCGTGCGGCGCTGCTTGGGCAATTACCTCTCGCAGAATGGCATTCGCTGTTGCGAAGGGCACAGGTCCTCCGAAAAAAAGAACCTTGCGGAGGGCCTCTACACGATTCCAGCTATTCCATCTCGCTGGAGCCGCGGCCGCGTCGCAGATGAGTCTTGCAGACTGCGCACCATCAAGTTGAGCCAGCATTCCGGCCAGTTCATGAAGTGGCTGGGAATGGTCTTCCGGGCGTTGCATCGTCCCGACTGCCTCGAGCTGTCGCTCGACGCGGGAGCGGATCGCCGCAGAATAGAGTTGCCGCCGGGACTCATCAAAGCGCGCCTCGGACTTTCCATCGCGAACCAGCCAGATCTGATTGAAGGCTGGCTCGTTGAAGGGCCAGGGGGTGATCTGATTGATTCGGGCCAGTTCAAGAAGTCCCCGTGCTGCGTCGACGCAGTAGTGGGAGTCATCTAGAAGCGGAATTACAACCTCATCCGCATTTTCAGCACCGAGCGATAGGATGGCCCGGACATGCCACATTGCCCAACCCGTGGCCTGCACCCGCCGCCCGGCGGCTTGAGCTTCGCGTACAGATCTCCATCGCGCGATGTCTGCCTTCACCAGTTCGGCGAGGTCGGTCAGATCCTCGGGATCGCCAATCCGTGACAGCGTCGAAGACAGGTTCGCGAGTAAGCTTCCCTCCAAATCCTCAAGCGCACAGGCGAAAGGCACAGCTTTCTTCAAATACGCCCGGAAGCGTTGCCGCAGCTCTTCTGACAATTCGGGCCGCAAATCCAACGGCCGGCCGCCATCACCGCTCCATCTTCCCACGCCATTCATCAAGCTCGTGACGCAACGGAGGGTATGCTCCTCGATAGGTCGATCAAATGTGCCAGAAACAGCGGCAACAGTGACGGAGGCGGCGGTGTCGCGGAAAAGCTCCTCAAGCTGGCGAACAATCGCGAAGCGAGTATCCCCGAACGGGGGATTCAATTCCTGAATCTGAGACTTCAAGTCGCAGTACGTTCCGAACGCATCGGCCATCCGTTCCGCACTGACGACTGCGGCCAATACGGCGATAGATTCGCTCCGGTGATGGCCGAGATCAGTGCTCGAAATGGAGGTCATCAAACCCTGCTGGACGTTGTCGGGAAGCTCCGCTACCAGTTCGCCCCACATCCGAAAGGAGAGCGCGTTTGCCGCGACTTGCGACGCCACCCAGAAACTGATCCAGGCCTTATCCGACTCTCGTAGGAAAAGGAGTGCTTCTCCCAGTATCCGGTTATTGAGATGGGTGAACCCTTGCACTCCACCTCTTTCCAACTCGTCCTTGAGAGCGGTTGCGGCGTTCGGTATGCCAAGTTCCCTTCCATGTAATATCAATTGGACTCGGCGAATGTGGTCCGTCTCGGCCGCAAGTCGCCGCTCGTGCGCGGCGCGCGTCTTGGGCAGCAACTCCTCTGGAACATCCTCTGCGCCGAGTTTCAGAAGCGCGCCTTCCTGCTCGGCCTCTGGAAGCGCCTTTATGGTTCGGGCTATTTTTGCCTTGTCCCGTTCCCACGTCAATAATTGGATCGCGAACTTGCGGAGATCCATGCTTGGATCTTCTAAAGCAAAATACTCCGCAATGTCGGCGCGTCCTCCGTATACCGTTAGTTCGCTCACGAATTCACGGCGAGCATCCTCTTCCCAGGCCGGGACAATCTCCCGCCAGTCTCCTCCAAGAATGGAAGTGTGAAACCTCTTCGCGTTGCGATAGGTCATTAATCGCGTTTGCTGGCTGTGACTTGTCAGCAGCGGCACAATCATCCCGGCAAATTCGGGAAATCCCGTTTCAAAGATTGCAGCGAGCGCCATCTCCCGGTGTGCCTCGTCGCGAATGGCGTACCATCGCCTGAGCCTGTCCATCAGAGCGGTTCTGGCATCCGCCGGTAGCGTGCGCCCGCATAGACGCGCCAGCGTGGCCGCGAAGAACAGATCGACCTCGGCGGCCATACCAACCAGCAGATTGGCTTTTCCTGCCACCAACTCCTCAACATTCTCGATGTCGCTGCCGACCTTCTCCGCGAGCATTGTGAGTGGCTGCTCCCACGCTGGCGAATCGATGTACTCCCGGCGGTAACCTGCTGCTTGCTCTGCTCCCGTTTGCGCGATGTCCAAAGCGTCTTCGAGTGCGCGCGCCGAATAAAACTCCTGGAATTGTTGATGCTCAAATTGCAGGTGTTCCGCGGTCTGGAGGGTCCGCTCCAGGACATGGCGGTCGCTGAGTACCCCAAGAATCTCCGACGGATTGGCGGCGTGCTCGATCTGCCCTTCGTCTATGAGACGCCGGCTGACCGCCGAACAAATTCCTCTCGCGGCCTGCTCACTCACGACCGTTTCGCCGCGCCCCGTCATCTCTTGAGCGAGTGTGGATAGATAGGTGGAGGCCATTCCGTTGAGCGGCTCACGGAGGAGAGTATTGCGATGTTCCGGGTTCTGCTCGAAGAGTCCTGTGACTTCGGCAAGAATCCCCATCTTGGTGGACGGCAGGTTCCGTCTGGCCTGCTTGAGCTTCACCACCTCATGCAGAATGAATGGCGTGCGGGTCAAATCATCCAGGGCTCGATTGCCTTCCACTTCATTCGCCAGGGCGTCGCCTTCTGCACCCAAGGCTGCGACCAGGTATCCCCTGCGCTGCGTTCGATCGAGCTTGAGGATCGTAATTCGGGACAGTCCCTGAAGAGGCGGCCTTAATCTGTGCCCCCTCGTGGCGATCATGAACCCTGTCTCCGGCAACTGCCGGTCTTCGGCTTGAATGCGCTGTTCGATCAGATCAAGAGCAGCCGCAGAGAGTTCATTCCAGCCGTTCAGCAGCACGACAGCAGGACGTTGCTGAATAACCTGCAGCAGTTGAGCCGCGTGTATGGACCGCGCCAGGAACGGGCCGGAACCCGCGACAAAGTCGCAAAGGCCTCCATGCACCGAGTTCCCCCATTCGGGCAGGTGCACGAGGATGGGAATAATCCCATGGTCCGCAAAGAACCGCGCGATCTGGACGTGAGTAGTGGTCTTGCCGGCTCCTGGCGGAGCTTCCAATAGAAGGCGTCTTCCCTGGGACAGGAGTTGTGTGATCTGGTGAAAGTCAATGCGTTCACCTGTCTTGCCGTCCTCTTCAACCGTGGCGAAGTTGAGGTTCAGTGACGGCTGGTCGGCGAGACACCGGTGCGCAAACCACAGATCCACGTTTTCGCTTGCAGCGATGGCGACCTCTGAAGAAAGCCTCTCAAACTCCGGAGGCGTCGTTCCCACGAGACCAAGCAGCAACTGAAGCGCCGGTGCGTTTGCTGGTTGCAGGAGCCGCGATATCAGATCCTCCCGGGAAATGACAATCAGCTCGAGCCCGAACTCCTCTTTGATCTGTTCCATCCAGCCCGCCGCAAGCTGATTTGTCACACCTGCCGGTGTGGCAAAAATGAGCAATCGAACGTTCGGAAAGTGAGTGGCCACCTTTCGGGCATCGCTGCGGATCTTGGCATATGTTGGAGTAATGGAGCAGGCCAAAACTTTGCCCACTCCGTCGGACGCGAGGCTCTGTGGCACTCGCGCATCTGCACCGAGGTCTTTCCCTGGCTCGCTGGCGATAATTTCAGGCCAATCGCGGCGCACCAGCTGAACCGCCACTCGCTGGAAGCGAATGCCGTCCTGATTCTCCTTCATATCGTCGAAGGCTCGTGCGAGATCGGTCCTTCCGAAGGTCATGGATCCTCGATGTTACTCAACGGATATTTACGTAATTATAGGCTTCCGGAACCGATGGGGCGGAAGCCCGATGGGCGCAAGGGCGAGCTATGGCGGATGAGGGCGCGACGAGCCTGCCAGGCCGCACGCACAGACAGGTAGTATCCCGTCGTGAGGACCGCAAGGTTCCGATATCCGATAAAAGCAGTCTTTCGGGGAATGTGCAGCTACGAGTAAACGGGCATCGGGTTCAACGACAGCTCTCGAGGAGTGACGGCTCTCAACGAGTGCATAATCGCCGATGCACTCAGCGAGCGCCTAATGAACTCCAAACGTCCGGTCAGGGCGAGTGACGGACAATACAGAGCTAACGGCTTATCGAAGCGCGCGCTCGGAAGATTACTGCAAACAGGTTTGGTTACTCGAAGAGTTCTGATTGCAAAAGCGCTTGTTCAGGCTCGCGGAAGTTGCTGAGGCCAACGCCCATCAGGCGGAAACGCTGACGCGAGAGGAGTTTGACGATGAAGAAAAGTCCAGACGAACTGCGGGAAGCGCATGGACACTGGGGAGGCCATCCGGCGCATTCCGTATCCGATTGGAAGCAGGAAGTGCAGACAGACAATACCCGTCTTGGCTATTGGGAATGGGTAGCCACACTTCTCGAAGCTGAATCAGAGACTATCAGCGCGATAGAAGATGCCGCTCGAACGGCATAACGGCTTCACGGCAGCGTGAACCGGCGGTTGAGCCGATTCGACGCTGCTTGAACGCACCTTTTCACCAAACATTCCATCCCGTACCAACGAGGAATCCCAATGAAGCCATCCAAGCTTTACGAGGCGCTCCATGCGCTGATCGGCGAGCGTGTGCCCCTGCATATCTGGGGCGCATGCGGTGTCGGCAAGTCGCAGATCGTCGCTCAGGTCGCGGACGATCTCGACTATGAATTCCTTGACGTTCGCGCCGTACAACTCGATCCGGTGGATCTGCGTGGACTGCCGCGGATTGCCGCCGATCAGACCGAATGGGTGCCGCCCAAGTTTCTTCCCAAGGCCGGAAAAGGCATTCTGTTTCTCGATGAGCTGACCTCCGCGCCACAGATGACGCAGGCCGGCTGCTACCAACTGGTGCTCGACCGCAAGCTTGGAGAGTATGTGTTGCCAGACGGCTGGGTGGTTATCGCTGCGGGCAATCCGGCCTCCGAGCGGGGAGTGCACTTCTCGATGCCGCGGCCTCTCAGAAATCGTTTTGTCCATCTCGACCTCGAAGCCGATCTGAACGACTGGTGCAATTGGGCCGTGGTCGCCGGTGTTAGGCCGGAGATCATCGCGTTTCTGCGCTTCAAGCCGGACCTTCTGCATACGGCAGATGCGACTTCGGACGCGAATGCCTGGCCCACTCCCCGATCCTGGGAGATGGCCTCCAATGTCTTGCGCGGCATTGCCAACCGGCAGAAGACCACCTTCCTTTCCGGGGCAAGCGAGTTCGAGGCGCAGCTGCTCGACGGCACGGTTGGGCCTGCCGCTGCTGCGGAGTTGATTGCATTCCTCAGACTCTTTCGGCAGTTGCCGTCGATCGACGAGATTCTGCTCAACCCCGAGACGGCGTCGCTTCCGGCGGAGACCTCGGCGCAGATCGCAATCGCCACCGCGCTGGGCCGGGCCATGACCGACAACTCCGTGGCCAGGGGTCTCAAGTACCTCGACCGGATGCCGACCGAGATGCGCGTCATGGCGATGCGCGACGCGGCAGCGCGGGACACCGCCATCACCCACACACCGGAGTTCGTTCGCTTCGGAGTGCAACATTCGGAGGCTATTCAATGATTACCGAACGCGCAATGCTTGCAGCCGTCCATATCAGCATTTGGACGGCCGTCAAACACGACCGCAAGATCAGCCGCGACGTTGCCGACCAGCACGGAGCGCACCAGGGCGCGGGCCGCTATAACAAGCAACTGCTGCGCGGCGCCGACAAGCTTGAAGAATTGCGCACACTGGCAGGCCAGGTGCGGCAGTACTTCTACAAGATCACGTTGCCGTGGTCCGATGAGGGATTCCGCCTGCTGCCGTCGAACCTCTATTTCGATCTGACGGCTCGAATGCGTGAGTTCGAAGCCAGCTTTGAGCAAGGCGTGGAGAGCTTCATTCAGGTTTATCCCCAGTACATTGAGCAGGTTAGGCGGGAGTTGAACGGCCTGTTCCGAGAGGAAGACTATCCCGCCGCCGACAAGCTGCGCAAGAAGTTCGGCGTGAAGTTGGAGATCCTGCCGATACCGACCGGCAACGACTTCCGCGTCCAGATGTCGGCCGAGGAGCAGGCGCGCGTCGCCCGCGAGATCGACGCCAATGTTCGCGAGTCTCTGACGCGCGGGACCGAGGATTTGTGGAAGCGGCTCAGGGACGTGATCTCGCACATGGTGGACCGTTTGAATGAGCCGGAGTCGCGCTTCCATGCCACGATGGTCACGAATGTCTTTGACCTGGTGGAACTGCTGCCTCGCCTGAACGTAAATGGCGACGCCGACCTGAACCGTTTCGCAGATCAGATCAGGCAGCGGCTGTGCGGTTTCACGGCTCAGGACCTCAAGAAACACGACCTGCTGCGCGTGGCGGCCGCAACCGACGCTGCGGCGATAGTTGCCGAGATTGACAGCGTTCTTAACAACCGCGAGACCGCAGCACCGGCGGAGACACCGGATGCTCCAACAGTCGATGACATCCTCGCTCGGATGTCTGCGTACATGGAGGCGCCCGCGGCGGCATGAGATACGAGACACCGACAGCGGTTCGCATCCAGAAGGCGCGCACCACGCTCCTGTTGGACCATCCGTTCTTTGGTTCGCTCCTATTTCGCTTGAAGGGACGGGAACGGCGGTCGATTCCGACCATGGCGACCGATGGCGTGTCGCTCTACTACAACCCTGAGTTCATCGATTCGCTCAACTCGGCGACGCTCGCCGGGGTGTTGGCCCACGAGGTCATGCACCCCGCATTGCAGCATCATCTGCGCCGTTCCGGGCGCGATCCAAGGCGGTGGAATGAGGCGTGCGATTACGCCATCAACCCGCTGCTGCTCGATGCAGGCCTCAGTCTTCCGGGTGGCGTTCTCGTCAATCACCGCTTCCGTGGCATGAGCGCAGAGCAGATTTACAACCTGCGCGAAGCGGAGGCCGAGCCACAGCCGGGTGACCAGGACAATGCAAGCGACGGTGCCGGAACTGGCGCCAACGAAACGCCAGAAAAGCACGGCAGCACCGATCAGTCGACTGCGCCGGAGACGGAAAGCGGCATTGGTCAAGTACTTGATGCACCACAGCCTGACGAAGAGACATCCAGTGTTGAGGAGCAGGCGCGAGAGTGGAGCGTTGCCGTCAACCAGGCTGTCACGCTCTCAAAGCAAGCCGGCAAGGCTCCAGCGGGTCTTGCTCGAACTCTCGAAGGAGCCGCAGAGGCAACCGTCGATTGGCGCGAATTGCTGCGTAGGCTCTGGTCAGACACCATTCCGGCCGATTCCAGTTGGATGCGTCCTAACCGCCACCACATCTGGAACGGACTCTATCTTCCTGGAGTCGTGCGGGAGGGCGTCGGAGAGATTGCCATCGCTGTCGATTGTTCCGGCTCAGTGAATGCTCGTCTGTTGCGACTCTTTGAAGCTGAGGTTTGCTCAATCCTCGAAGACCAGCGCCCACAGCGCGTTCACGTCCTGTACTTCGACACAGAGGTACACAAAACTGAAACGTATCAAGCCGGAGAGCAAGTTCATCTCAATCCCATTGGCGGCGGAGGAACCAACTTCGGCCCGTGCTTCGATTGGCTTGAGGAACACGGGATTTGGCCGCAGACTCTGGTCTTTCTGACAGACCTATGCGGCACGTTCCCCGGGACCGAACCTGGGTATCCAGTGCTCTGGGCATCCACCGAGCGTCGGCAGGCGCCATTCGGGAGCGTCATTCCCATGTTAGCGGCATAGCTCCGGCAAGTTGAGGTGGTCGGCAACACTCACTGTGACCAAAAACCAAACGAACAGTCGCCTCACGCTACGGCGAGATGGAGGACTGTTTTCGTGCGCCGTGAGGGAAATTGAGTATGGAGAAGACAATTCATGTTTTTACGGATGGCTCCGCTATCCGGAACCCTGGGCCGGGTGGATGGGCTGCGGTATTGATTCGGGGAGGCAGGCGCTGGGAGATGTCGGGAGCAAGCCCGTGGACAACCATCTCGGAGATGGAGCTGCGGGCGGCCGTCGAGGCTCTGCGCTCAATTCCGGCCGGGTCCCTCGTTGAACTGCGCTCGGACTCCGAACTGCTGATTCATGGAATGCGTTACCGTGTTTTTCGTTGGCAGAGGCAGGGATGGCGCAACAGCTGCGGCATGGAGTTGCAGCACCAGCAACTCTGGAGAGAATTACTTCGACTGAACGAGCGGTTGAACATTCGCTGGCGATGGATCAGGGGCCACAGCGAGCATCCAGTCCAGACCCGCGCCGATGCTCTCGCCTATCGGGCCGCTCGGACCCAATGGAACTACCTGCGAATGGCCGCATGATTCTGTTCCACCGCGTGGCTCTTAGGCTGCGTGGCGGCCCGAACAGACTCCAGGAGATATCGCAATGAGCGATGGCAATACGTTGTTTGAGATCGACAGAGAATTGGATTCACTTCTCGATCAGATCGAAGAGGAAGTCGAAGAGAACGGCTCCGCATCTCCCGAACTGCTGGAAAGATTTCAGCAGTTCTGCGATGCCGAGAGCGAAAAGGTCGACAGGATCGGATGGTTCCTGACCTTGATGGACAGCCGGCTCAAATACTGCCGCCAGCAAGCAGAACACTTCCAGAAACGCGCGCGCACCGCCGATGCGAAGGTCGTGAACACGAAAAACATGGTGCTCTATTTTCTTGCCGCACGGGGACTCAAGAAGATCGAAGGCAAGGAGTTTACGTTGCGGCTGCAGAAGAATAGCCAGGATTCCGTGGAGATCACGGATGCAAGTCAGGTTCCGATCACTTGCCGTGAGCTGGAACTTCGCATACCAGGAAGCCTCTGGCAAGCAGTCCTTACGATCCTTCCCGAGGAAACGTCCAAAGTTCTGGCAAGCTGCATCCGCAGCGATAAGCCATGCAGTGATGCGATCAAGGAGGCCTTGAGCCGCTTTAAAGAGATCCCCGGCGCACAAGTGAAGCGGGGTATCCATTTGCGGGTGGCTTGATAGGCGTCAATGCTTCCCGGAAGCTGCGTCCATAGGAAGCGACGGTTGTTTCGGCGGGCCGTCCCTTGGCCTCTGAGACTTCCAGATCAATAACACCCCTCTGAAACACCCTCAAAACCTGATCTCCGCGGCACCCTTTGTGCGGTTTGTGTGCCCTTTTATGGGCAGGTGGTATCCTATGGCTTGAAAAGCTGGGCAGTTCATTGCGCGCGGAGTTCGTACTTGACTTGTGCGCGTTTCGCTCGGCCGCGATCCGGAAACCGGAAAGCGGAATACCACAACAAAACCGTTCGCGGATCGTTCCGTGAGGCACAAACCTACCTGAACGTAAAGCTCCAGGAACGGAACATCGGGCGCTTGCCACGCGTGGCGGCGATCCGGCTTGACTGCTTTCTGGACCAGTGGCTCGCAACAGCAGCCAAACCCAGGTTGCGGCTATCCTGTCAAGCGCAATACACCGGCTGCGCAATGGGAAACTATCGATACGTCCTTGGTCTCGACAGTCTTTCGTCAGAATTTGGGTGTGATCGAACGTTTTCGGGAAGTAATCCGGCCTTTCTATTGGACTGAAGATGGATGATTCTTAGGTATCGGTGACAAACCATACATTGGGTAAAGCAAAAATCTGAATAACCGTACTATTTTCTGCGCGTTACAGGTTCTTTCCCGGATTACTCTTGGAATGTCGGCAAGTATTGTCAACGCCGGTTGAAATTTGGTTCTTCCTCACATTTGGTAAAGATACTGCGTGGATCCTTATGCATTTGCCAGCTTGATTTTATGCAGCGGAGAGGACGCGCAGGCGCAGCAACTCGAAGCCAGCTCGGCCGTACATGGAGCGCTTAATGAGCTTGAGGCGATGGACTTGTCCTTCGACCGGCCCATTGCTCCATGGATGTTCAAGGGCAGCAAGGAAGGCTGCTTCATCGCGGCATAGATGCTTTGCGAACCCTGCCAGCGGGTTGGTACTGGCGGTACGTTGCCATTCTGGCCATGCTGCGGCGTCGCGTTCCCGGATAATGCGGAAAAACTCACGCGCCGTTGCTGCAAAGGCTGCGATTTCAGGAGAGCGGCGGTAGATTTCCGCCAACAAGGTCTGTGCCTCTTCGGGATCTTTCAAGATCTGCCAGGTGACATTGCGCGGAGAGGTGCGAACTTGGCAGGGTTTGGGCGCTGGCTGCTTTTGCCGCTCGCGCCTGCGGCCATAGTGCTTCTGTAACCAGTCGCGAAGTGTGTGAGGGCGGCCGGCGAATCCTCTTGCCTGCAATTCCCGCCAGAGTTGCGCAGCGTTATGGCATCCCTGACGCCAGCGTAGTTCAAGATATTCACGATGAGCTTCTACCGAAGAGCGTCGAAGGCTTCGCTTACGTTCCGGGAAATCACCGGCTCTGAGCCAACGACGAACGGTCTTTTGGCTCAGGTCAAGCTGCCGACCGATTTCCCGCTGCGACAACCCTTGGCGGAGCTTTTCCATGACGAGTTCATAGCGATCCAGACGCCGCTGGCGGTTGTTCCGTTGCGCCTGTTGGGCACGGGAAGCAGGCACCTCCGGCTCGCTCGTCGCCTGTGCTCGTTCCGGTGTTGTCTCCGTGGGGGCCACGGCCAGGGCGACTTCATTCAACAGCCGGTGATGCCGAGCCAGAGCATCGGTGAACGCCATATAGGCTGGCGCGATCCCGGCTGATCACCTCTGCCCCGGGATGTGACCGTAACCAGCGCTCCGTGCTCTCCACACTGCGGTCGGGCAGAAGATCGATTACCTTGCCGCGCTCCAGATCGCACAGGATCGTCCCATAGCGATGTCCCTTCCGCCAGGCCCAGTCATCGATCCCAAGAACGCGCGGGGACGAGTGCTTTTCTACGGTCCTATGCCGTAGTTGCCGCAATAACGTCGCATCGGATGCCTTGATTCCGAGCTGTTCGGCCAAGCGAGCCCCGGCAGACCCTCCCAACGCCAGCGTGATCTGCTCAAGCGCAAGGCTCAATCGCGAAGTTCGTCGTGCATAGCGCGGGGCGGTCTTCGACAATTGCTCTGTGAAGATCCGCTGTGGACAGACATCCGCGTCGCAAAAGAACCGACGCACGCGAAGTTCAATGCGGACTTCAATCCCTTCCCACGGCAGATCGCTCAGCCGACGGCGATACCAACTGTGAATCCGGCTGGAGGGCCGATGGCAAGCAGGGCAATGGCTCTGGTCCCTTGACGGGCGCAAGACCATAACGATCTGCTCGCGCCCAAGCACTCGCAACTGGTCCAAAACCACTTCAGCAGCATTTGGCAATAGCGTCCTCTGTCGCATCTTTGCCTGCGCGGAATCGCCAGAGCTGATCACCTTTTACCTTGGGATCGTGCCGTTGGAAAGTACCCGCACTGGTTCACCAAATGTGAGGAAGAACC